>NZ_JAJUJJ010000023.1 GCF_029265375.1 Nesterenkonia sp. | reverse complement strand
GTGATCGGCTGGCAGTGGTGCGACCGCGAGTCCAAAGCCGCCTGGGCAGCACTGTTCCGCCAGCTCCCCGCCCCGGATGTGGTGGTCACCGACGGCGGGGCCGGGCTGCGGGCGGCTCTGGATCAGCAGTGGCGCCGCACCAGGGTCCAACGCTGCTACTTCCACATCCGCGCCGCCGTGGTGAGGCACACCACCCTGAATCCACGACTGGAGGCAGGTAAGGAGATCCTGGCTCTGACCAGGGAGCTCATGCGGGTCCAGGACCTCGATGCCGCCGCAGCATGGATGGGCGCCTACGGCTCCTGGGAAGCGAAGTGGGAAAGGTTCCTCAAGCAGCGCACCTACGCCAAGAAAGGCGTGGAACGGCCATCCTGGGCTAAGCCGAACCAGAACTGGTGGTACACCCACATCCGGCTGCGCCGAGTCCAGGGACTCTACCGGCAGCTGATCCGGGATAAGTCCCTGTTCACATTCCTCGACCAGCACTACACCAGCGAAGGCGTCAGGACGGTGGAACGGGCCACCTCCAGGCTAGAAGGCGGGCCCAACAGCGCGATCAAACACCTGCTGCGCCACCACCGAGGCATGCCCGACCATCACGCACGCAAAGCCGTGGACTGGCTGCTCAACAACCTCACCGAGCACCCACATGACCCTTGGGAACTGGTACAGCGGCACCGCCGGGCAGCTACTCAGGCAGCCCAACACATAACCGAACCGGAGGAACCTCTCGGTCCGCGCAGCTACGGGACTGCTGCTACTGCCGAGGAAGGACTCTGGGCCCGAACAGGCTGGGCAGGACGCCCCTGACACGCCCGGGCTGTACACACATTTGTTCCTATAACCCGAGACCTACGGCACCGGCATCGCCGCAGAGGACGGGCTCTGGGCCAGGAAAGGTTGGGCAGGCCGGGGATGACACGCCCGGGCTGTACACACATTCTTGCCGCTTACCCAGAATGGGCGTCCTACGGTGTCTACACCCTGCGGAGAGTGGGTAAAGTCCGGATAGACATATGAAGCCCCGGAAAATGTCCGGAGCTTCATATGTCTAGTTATATGGCCCAACCGGTGCAACCCGGTAGGGCGGAGAAGTCAGGGAACCGAAGTTCACCCTTATTAAGAATCTCCCCAGATTCTCCTCGATAGTTGATGCAACCTTAGCAGTTTTGACCTCAAGTGTCACCGTCGGCGCCTGCCAAAACCCAGTGGAGGCCGTTTCTCACTACCAAAAAGTGCTGAGAAATGGCCTCTGACTAGGCTATTTTGCCCTATACCCCAGTCTATCGAGGAGTGGAGGGGGAGATTCTCAACTTCACTTTGTAGAGAAAGAAGACGCTCACCAGTCTATCGAGGAGTGGAGGGGGAGATTCTCAACGTCAGGGCCAGGTCTCATGGCCGGAGGGCCAGTCTATCGAGGAGTGGAGGGGGAGATTCTCAACGTGTGGCCGGGCTCCTGCTCTGCTTCCTCCAGTCTATCGAGGAGTGGAGGGGGAGATTCTCAACCTGAGCTTTATGAGGCTCAGACCGCCAACCAGTCTATCGAGGAGTGGAGGGGGAGATTCTCAACTGAACAGCTGGGCGCAGCGTTCGCCATCCAGTCTATCGAGGAGTGGAGGGGGAGATTCTCAACAGTCCTGGAGGGTCTCTACTGTGGGCTTCCAGTCTATCGAGGAGTGGAGGGGGAGATTCTCAACGTGGATGATGTCTCGGAGTTCACCGAGACCAGTCTATCGAGGAGTGGAGGGGGAGATTCTCAACACGACGCGATGTCCGAGGCAGACATGCACCAGTCTATCGAGGAGTGGAGGGGGAGATTCTCAACAACGTCTCCGGTCGGTCGGCGGGCACCTCCAGTCTATCGAGGAGTGGAGGGGGAGATTCTCAACCCCACATAGATCTGTGTGGTCTGGATATCCAGTCTATCGAGGAGTGGAGGGGGAGATTCTCAACGGCATGACCGACTTCCGCGGGGACGTGACCAGTCTATCGAGGAGTGGAGGGGGAGATTCTCAACATGATGTCGTTGACCTCGTCGAGGCTGCCCAGTCTATCGAGGAGTGGAGGGGGAGATTCTCAACCTCTGCGCCTCGGGCTTCTGGGTGATCGCCAGTCTATCGAGGAGTGGAGGGGGAGATTCTCAACCCGGCCGGGGGGGCCTGTGGCACTACCCAGTCTATCGAGGAGTGGAGGGGGAGATTCTCAACAGGTGCTTGATGACAGCTCCCATTGCCTCCAGTCTATCGAGGAGTGGAGGGGGAGATTCTCAACCGCTTGACCTTCGGTCGCGGCTTGTCGCCCAGTCTATCGAGGAGTGGAGGGGGAGATTCTCAACTGCATGGGCTGTCTCCCTCCTCGTTTTTCCAGTCTATCGAGGAGTGGAGGGGGAGATTCTCAACCTCTTTGACAGGGCTAGGCCCCAGCCGGCCAGTCTATCGAGGAGTGGAGGGGGAGATTCTCAACACATGCACGAACTGCGCGACCACATCAGCCAGTCTATCGAGGAGTGGAGGGGGAGATTCTCAACAAGTTGTTGCCCAGCCCCACCAGCGCCGCCAGTCTATCGAGGAGTGGAGGGGGAGATTCTCAACGGGGCCTCCTTGCCGGATGCGCCCTGGGCCAGTCTATCGAGGAGTGGAGGGGGAGATTCTCAACCAAGTGGAGCGGTCAACCTGGTAGCCCGCCAGTCTATCGAGGAGTGGAGGGGGAGATTCTCAACATGGAGTTTGCGTCAACGCCCAGCCCTTCCAGTCTATCGAGGAGTGGAGGGGGAGATTCTCAACCCGTCCAGGGCCTTCTGGGCGGTCTCCTCCAGTCTATCGAGGAGTGGAGGGGGAGATTCTCAACAAGCTGGAGTGCAAGGTCGTCCACCATGCCAGTCTATCGAGGAGTGGAGGGGGAGATTCTCAACGCCTCGGCAAGGGTGTTCGCGGCCTTCACCAGTCTATCGAGGAGTGGAGGGGGAGATTCTCAACGCAATTTCTGCCGTGAGTCCGGCCTCATCCAGTCTATCGAGGAGTGGAGGGGGAGATTCTCAACACCACCACCGGGTAGACAAACTGGCCGGCCAGTCTATCGAGGAGTGGAGGGGGAGATTCTCAACACATCGACGAACTCGAATACCACATCTGCCAGTCTATCGAGGAGTGGAGGGGGAGATTCTCAACCCGACGGTCGCCTGCTGGCCGAAGCTGACCAGTCTATCGAGGAGTGGAGGGGGAGATTCTCAACGAAGTGCCCCGTACCAGGTCTGCTCATGCCAGTCTATCGAGGAGTGGAGGGGGAGATTCTCAACTACGTCCAGTAGCGGTAGAGCCACCCGGCCAGTCTATCGAGGAGTGGAGGGGGAGATTCTCAACATGTCTCCGATGTGGGCGCGCAGCTTCGCCAGTCTATCGAGGAGTGGAGGGGGAGATTCTCAACCTCGTTCACTATCCAGAGGTAGACCACGCCAGTCTATCGAGGAGTGGAGGGGGAGATTCTCAACACGGGCTGGCATCCAACGTGCGCGGCCTCCAGTCTATCGAGGAGTGGAGGGGGAGATTCTCAACATGCTTTTCAGCGCATCCCAGGCGGCGGCCAGTCTATCGAGGAGTGGAGGGGGAGATTCTCAACCTGGCAGCCGGCAAGCGTGAAGAATCGCCCAGTCTATCGAGGAGTGGAGGGGGAGATTCTCAACGTCTTCCGGCCGGGCTTCTCAAACGTCTCCAGTCTATCGAGGAGTGGAGGGGGAGATTCTCAACCACCGTTGCCGTGCTTGCCGGCCATGACCCAGTCTATCGAGGAGTGGAGGGGGAGATTCTCAACGGTGGAGACCTGACCGGGGAGCGCACCACCAGTCTATCGAGGAGTGGAGGGGGAGATTCTCAACGCCCGCTGGACGTGGACTACACCGGCGCCCAGTCTATCGAGGAGTGGAGGGGGAGATTCTCAACTTCTCGATATTCACCCCGGCAGCCCCGGCCAGTCTATCGAGGAGTGGAGGGGGAGATTCTCAACTCTCCGCTAGGCGACCCGTCCGGCACCCCCAGTCTATCGAGGAGTGGAGGGGGAGATTCTCAACCAGCTGGCGGCGCAACCTTTACCGCAAGTGAAAAATCGCACAGTGCTCGCTTTCCACCGGCACTTCGAGAAGTGCGGGAGCGATGATCCCTTCCTGTGTGAGGCGGAAGAGTGCTGCTCGTTGTGCTCCGCCCGGCGCGAAACCTCGGCGGCACAGTTACCATGAGCGCAGCAGCGGCAAGTACTGTATGACGCTGACTGCCCATACCTCTGACGGAGCCGCATGAACTTCAAGAAGATCATCTCCGGACCGCTGTTCTGGATCCTGCTGGTGCTGCTGGGTCTGGTCATTGTGGTTCCCCTGCTGCTGACCTCCTCCGGCACTGGCCAGCGCGTGGACACCAATATCGGCATGGAGCTGATCGAGCAGGGCGAGGTCACCGAAGCCAGGATCGACGACGGCGACTCCCGGGTGGACCTGACCCTGGAGGAGCCCTTCGAACTGGACGGCCGCACCCTCGAAGGCGCGGTGCACTTCCACTTCTCCCAAGCCCGGGCAGAGACCGTGGCCGAGACCATCGCCCAGGCCGACCTGGAGGGCTACACCGACGAGCCCGAGCAGTCCAACTGGTTCCTGAGCATGCTCGGGTTCATGATCCCGTTCCTGCTGATCGCCATCCTGTTCATCTGGCTGATCACCCGCATGTCCGGGGGCGGATCCCGGGTGATGCAGTTCGGCAAGTCCAAGGCCAAGATGTTCGACAAGGACATGCCGCAGGTCACCTTCGCCGATGTGGCCGGCGCCGATGAGGCGGTCGAGGAGCTCCAGGAGATCCGTGAATTCCTGGCTGAGCCGCAGAAGTTCCAGCGACTGGGTGCCAAGATCCCCAAGGGCGTGCTGCTCTACGGCCCGCCCGGCACCGGCAAAACCCTGCTGGCCAAGGCCGTGGCCGGGGAGGCCGGCGGCTCCTTCTACTCCATCTCCGGCTCCGACTTCGTGGAGATGTTCGTGGGCGTGGGCGCCTCCCGGGTCCGCGACCTGTTCAAGCAGGCCAAGGAGAACGCCCCGGCCATCATCTTCGTCGATGAGATCGACGCCGTGGGCCGGCAGCGCGGAGCCGGCGTCGGCGGCGGAAACGACGAGCGCGAGCAGACCCTGAACCAGCTGCTGGTGGAGATGGACGGCTTCGACCCGAACTCCAACATCATCGTCATCGCCGCCACCAACCGGCCGGACGTTCTGGACCCCGCCCTGCTGCGGCCCGGCCGGTTCGACCGCCAGATCCCGGTGGAGGCGCCCGACTTCGCCGGCCGCAAGGCGATCCTAGAGGTCCACTCCAAGGGCAAGCCGATGGTCGATGACCTCGACGTCGAACAGATCGCCCGCAAGACCCCCGGATTCACCGGCGCGGATCTGGCCAACGTCCTCAACGAGGCCGCTCTGCTGACCGCCCGCTCCAATGCGGACCTGATCGACGACCGAGCGGTGGACGAGGCCATCGACCGGGTGATGGCCGGCCCGCAGAAGCGCACCCGGCTGATGAAGGACCACGAGCGCCGGGTCACCGCATACCACGAGGGAGGCCACGCGCTGGTGGCCGCTGCGCTGAACTACTCCGCGCCGGTCACCAAGATCACCATCCTGCCGCGCGGCCGGGCCCTGGGCTACACCATGGTGGTGCCCGAGGATGACAAGTACTCCACCACCCGCAATGAGCTGCTGGACCAGATCGCCTACGCCATGGGCGGCCGGGTCGCCGAGGAGATCGTCTTCCACGACCCCTCCACCGGTGCGGCCAATGACATCCAGAAGGCCACCGACACCGCCCGCAAGATGGTCACCGAATACGGGATGAGCGCCAAGGTCGGCTCGGTCAAGCTCGGCTCCGGGGACACCAACCCCTTCCTCGGCAAGGAGATGGCCACCGGCAAGGAGTACTCCGAACAGCTGGCCGCCGTGGTGGACCAGGAGGTCCGCGCCATCATCGAAGAGGCCCACGACGAGGCCTACTGGGCGCTGACGGAGAACCGGGACATCCTCGACACCCTGGCCGAGGAGCTGCTGCGCCGCGAAACCCTCGGCGCCAAAGAGGTCGCCGAGATCTTCGCGCAGGTCCGCAAGCGGCCGCGCCGCGAAGTGTGGGAGTCCAGTCCCCGCCGCCCGATCGTCACCGAAGACCCGCTGGGAGGTGATCCCGATGCATGAGCCCACCCCGGGAATCGTGCGGTCAGTCCTGTCGCCAATCTCACCTGATTCGGCGCGAAATAGCCGCATTTCTGACCGAAGGACGGCGCGCAGCGCTGAAGGAGGCCGGGATGGCTGAGACCGGAGACGACGTCGTCGATCTGCCCCGCATCGAGGCCGCTGTGCGGGAGATCCTCCTCGCCGTCGGGGAGGATCCCGACCGCGACGGCCTGAAGGAGACCCCCACGCGGGTGGCCCGGGCCTACCAGGAGGCGTTCCGAGGCCTCCACCAGGATCCGGCCGAGCTGCTGGGCACCACCTTCGACATCGGCCACCAGGAGCTGGTGCTGGTCCGCGATGTGCCCTTCTACTCCATGTGCGAGCACCACCTGGTGCCCTTCTACGGCAACGCGCATATCGGCTACATCCCCGCCGACGAGGGAAAGGTCACCGGCCTGTCCAAGCTGGCCCGGCTGGTGGACATCTTCGCCAAGCGGCCCCAGGTTCAGGAGCAGCTGACCACCCAGATCGTCGACTCGCTGATGACCCACATGCAGCCCGAGGGCGCCGTCGTCGTCATCGAGGCCGAGCACCTGTGCATGTCCATGCGCGGAGTCTCCAAGCCGGGGGCGAAGACCATCACCTCCGCGGTCCGCGGTGCGCTGCGCAATGCGGCCACCCGGTCCGAGGCCATGAGCCTGATCCTGCACAGGTGAGGAGTGCCTATGACGCTGCTGATGGGGATCCTCAACCTCACCCCCGACTCCTTCTCCGACGGCGGTGCGCACCTGCCCGAGCCTGAGGCCGGGACCCACCCCGGCCTGGAGCATGCCCGCCGCATGGCTGAGGAAGGCGCCGCCATCATCGACGTCGGCGGCGAGTCCACCCGCCCCGGGGCCGAACCGGTGGCCCCGGCCGAAGAGCAGCGGCGCATCATGCCGGTGCTCCAGCCGCTGCTGGAGGAGGGCGTGACCGTCTCGGTGGACACCCGGCACCCGGACACCGCCCGTGCGGCCCTTCAGACGGCGGGGGACCGCGCCTCCGAGCTGATCATCAACGACGTCTCCGGCCTGCTCACCGCCCCGCAGATGCCCCAGGTCATCGCCGAGTACGGCGCTCAGATCGTGATCACCCACAATCGCGGCGACTCCCAGACCATGCAGCAGCTCACCGACTACGACGACGTCGTCGCCGAGGTGCTCTCTGAGCTGGAGACCATCCGCAGCACGTACCTTGACGCCGGGGTGAGTCCCGAACAGATCATTGTGGATCCCGGCATCGGGTTCGCGAAGACCCACCAGCAGAACTGGGAGCTGATCCGGAACCTGGACCGCTTCGTCGCCCTGGGGCACCGGGTGCTCTTCGGCGCCTCCCGCAAGGGCTTCCTGGGAGCCCTCCTGGCCGATGGGCAGGACCGGCACCGCCCCGCCGCGCAGCGGGACGCAGCCACCGCGGCACTGAGCTTCCACGCCGCCTGTGCCGGCTGCTGGGCGGTGCGCGTCCATGCCGTGGCGCCGAACGCGGATGCGCTGCGCGCCGCCGCCGCCCTGAATCCCGCGGCCTGAAGCCTGAATTCCGGGCACGCGGGCGGTAGCCTGGAGCTATGGGCCACGACATGATCCGCCTCACCGGGCTTCGGCTCTCCGGACGTCACGGGGTGTTCGACTTCGAGAAGGAGGACCCCCAGCCCTTCACCGTGGACGCGGAGCTGGAGCTGGACCTGCGCGGCCCCGGCCGCAGCGACGACCTGAACGACACCATCTCCTACGCCCACATCGCCGATCTCATCCAGGAGGTCGTCACCCGGGAGACCTACGATCTGATCGAAGCGCTCGCCGAGACGCTGGCCCGGGCCATCCTGCTGCACGACAAGCGCATCCACGCGGTGGCTGTCACTGTGCACAAGCCGCAGGCGCCGCTGACCCAGACCTTCGACGACGTCTCGGTGACCATCCGACGCAGCAGGGCCCACGTGAAGGACCTTCCCGCACTCGACGAGCCGCGCCGCCAGGTCTCCGGGGTCTACGAGGGCGAGCTGGTCGACGAAGCGGCCTCCGCCCCCTCCCCGGTGGAGGAGGAGAACGAAGCCCGGCTGACCACACCCACCGCCCAGCTGGGGCCCTATGACAGGGCATCGCTGGCGGAGCTGTCCCCGCAGGCCCCGGCAGAGCACCTGCGCGACCCCGACCTGCCTGCGGCCTTCGCCGTGCGCTGCGTGCTGGCCCTGGGGTCCAACCTGGGGGACTCGCGGGCGATTCTGGCCTCGGCGGTGCAGGCTCTGGAGGCCCATGAGTCCGTGGTGGTGGTCAACGTCTCCCCGCTGGCCAGCACCGCACCGGTGGGCGGACCGGCCAATCAGCGCAACTACCTCAACCAGGTGGTGGAGATCGAAACCCAGCTCTCACCCCACGACCTGCTGGACGTGGCCCAGCAGATCGAAACGGACCACAACCGGGTCCGCCGGGAACGCTGGGGCCCCCGCACCCTGGATGTGGACATCGTCACCTACGCCGGGGCCACCATCGACTCCCCGCGGCTGCAGGTGCCCCACCCCTCGGCGGCAGAGCGGGCCTTCGTCCTGCTGCCCTGGTCCTGGATGGACCCGGTGGCGCTGCTCAACGGCCGCCCAGTGCGGGAGCTGGCGCGTGAGGCCCCCGACTTCCACGAAGTCCGCAAGCTCGACGACGCCGCCCAGGAGCCCGAGCAGTGAGCCAGCTGCGCCCGGTCTGGCTGCTGATCATCCTGCTCTGCGCTGCCGCAGGCGGCTACGCGGCCACCGGAGTGATGGCCTCAGCCGGCTACTCCTCCCCGGGACTGCCGCTGTCCTCGGTGATCACCCTGGCCGCCGTCGGCCTGATTGTGCTCACCCTGGGGCTGGTGGTCTGGTGGGACCAGCGGCGCCTGCAGCAGGCGGCTGACCGTGCCCGCCGGGAGCAGAGCCCAGCGGTCCGTCCCGCCCGCCGGCTCCACCCGCTGCAGGCGGTGCGCGTGGTGGCCGCAGGCCAGGCCTGCGCCTACGCCGGAGCGCTGCTGGCCGGGTGGCACGGCGGACTGGTGCTCAGCATTGCGCCGGCCGCAGGAGTGACCACGCCGAATGTGATCTCAGCCCTGAGTGTGATGATTGGGGCTACGGTCTGGGTGATCATAGGGTTTGTGGTGGAGTCGCTGTGCCGGCTCCCCCCAGACCAGGGCGCCGAACCGCCGGAGGACGGCGCAGAGGGCCTCGATGAAGAGCCCGGGGCCGGCTATGCCCGCCACGCACAGTTCAGCAGCCGCAGCTGAACGCCGAGACAAGGAGATACATGCTGCATTCTGAGGCCATCGACCCGGTAGGGGTCGAATGGACGCGAGTGGATGAGAAGTACATCACCGTCAAGCTGATCTCCGGATTCATCGGCTGGGCGATTGTGCTGATCATCGTGGCGCTGCCGCTGATCGCTGACGCGGTCGGCTGGTGGTCGCTGCCGGATTGGCTGGTCTGGCCTGTGCTCGGGGTGCTGCTGGTCTGGGCGGGCCTGGACTTGGGGCTGACCCCGCGCCGCGTGCGAGCCATCGGCTACTGTGAGCGCGAGGACGACCTGCTCATCCGCCGGGGCCTGCTCTGGCAGCGGGTGGTGGCCGTGCCCTACGGCCGGCTGCAGTATGTGGACATCGAGGCCGGGCCGCTGATGCGGAAGTTCGGGATCTGCACCGTGCAGCTGAAGACCGCATCGGCCGCCACCGACGCCACCATTCCGGGTGCGGTGCGCAGCGAGGGCGCCCGGCTGCGTGATGAACTCTCCGCCCGCGGCCAAGCACGCCTGGCCGGCCTGTAGGAGGTGGCATGACGGATCCGCAGCAGCCCCTGGACCCGGAGCCGCCGGAGGCAGACGCCGCCGAGGCCTGGTTCGACGAGACCTGGACCAAGGTCCATCCGCTCTCACCGCTGGTGCGCGGCTGGCTGACCGTGGTCGCCATCCCGGTGGCGGTCTTCGGCTACAACTGGCAGATGTGGGCCGATCTCTGGAATTCCTTCCGCTCCGGGGAACTCGCCGAGAATCTGGAGCGCAACCCCGTTCCCTATCTGATCGGCGGCGGCGCGTTCCTCGCCCTTGCGGTGCTGATCTTTGTGGGGTTCACCCTCTCCTGGTGGTTCACCCGCTACAAGATCACCGATGAGCATGTGATGGTGAAGTCCGGCATCCTGTTCCGGCAGCACCGGCAGGCGCGGATCGATCGGGTGCAGGCGGTGGACCTTCGGCAGCCGCTGCCGGCCCGGATCACCGGACTGGCCGAGCTGAAGTTTGAAGTCGCTGAGGGCGACGGCACGGCGGCCACACTGGCCTTCCTCAAGCGCAGCGAGGCCGAGCAGCTGCGCGCCGACATCATGGACCGCGCCTCCGGCAGGAGCTCGGGGCAGGCCGCAGACCAGCAGACTCAGCATGCCCCGGGGGAGGAGCCCCAGCATGTGCCGGGGGAGCCCCACCATGTGCCGCAGCCCCCGGCGCCCAGCGTCCCGGAGGCAGACCGCACCGACCCCCATCGGCTGCCCGCCCAGCCGCAGCCGGAGCGGACGATCCTCCAGGTCCCCATCGGCCGGCTGATCGGCTCAGTGCTGGTCGGTGTGGGCACCATCATCCTGGTGGCCATCGGCCTGATCCTGCTGCTGATCACCGGCGGGATCGCCGTCGCCTTCGCCATTTTCACCGACGACTCGCTGAGTGAGGCGCTCTCAGAGATCGACCTGCCGCTGTTCATCCCGCTGCTGCTGGGCGCCGCGGCCACCTACTACAGCCAGTTCTCCTCCGGTTTCCGGTTCACCGCCACAATGACCGAGGCCGGCCTGCGGCTGAAGTACGGCCTGCTGGAGACCACCACCCAGACCGTCCCGCCCGGACGTGTCCAAGCCATCCAGATCCAGCAGCCCTATCTCTGGCGCGCCTTCGGCTGGTACAAGGTGGTGGTCACCGTAGCCGGCTACGGCATCACCGACCGGACCACCCTGATGCCGGTGGGCACCGTCGACGACGCCATGCGCATGACGGCTGAGATGTTCCCCGATCTGCAGGTGGACCATCCCGAGGAGCTGTTCCTGGAGGGCGTGTCCGGGACCGGAACCGCCGGCGGCTTCACTGAGGTGCCCGCCCGCGCGAAGATCTTCGACCCTCTGGTGCGCACCCGCCGCGGCTCCTACGCCACCCCCAGCGCACTGATGATCCGCGACGGCCGGCTCACCCGGCTGCTGACCATGGTTCCGCATGAGCGCATCCAGTCCGCCGCCCTCAGCCAGGGGCCGCTGGCCCGGGCCAAGCGGATCGCCACCCTGGACATCCACATCCCCGCCGGGCCCATCACCGCCCGGATCAAGAACCAGGACGTGGAGCAGATCCGTGAGCTGTTCCAGGCCGAGGCCGGCTACGCCGCCGTCGCCCGCCGGCTCGCCGAACGCAACCAGTGGATGCAGCCGGAGGAGCTGCACGAGTTCGAGAAGATGGTGCAGACCGCACCCGAGGCGGAGCAGAGCAGATGAACCATCCCATCGACCCCTATGCCGGAGAGCTTCCCCCCTCCGCCCGCGACGGCAGACTCGGCGTCGGAGTGATCTCCGCCGGCCGGGTGGGGGCAGTGCTCGGGGCGGCCCTGCGCGCAGCTGGCCACCAGGTGGTCGGGGTGCACGCGGTCTCTGCAGACTCCCAGGACCGGGCCGAGACCCTGCTGCCCGGCGCCCCGGTGCTGGACGTCCCGGAGATTCTGCGCCGGGCCGAGCTGATCCTGCTGGCCGTGCCCGACGATGTGCTGCCCGAGGTGGTGCGCGGAGCCGCTGAGGCCGGCCACTTCCAGCCGGGGCAGCTGGTGATTCACACCTCCGGCCGCTTCGGAACAGGGGTGCTGGCTCCCGCCGAGGCCGCCGGCGCCGTCACCCTGGCCATCCACCCGGCCATGACCTTCACCGGGATGAGCCTGGACCTGCAGCGGCTGAGCGCCTGCGCCTTCGCAGTCACCGCCGGCGAGGACGTGCTGCCGGTGGCACAAGCCCTGACGGTGGAGATGGGCGGAGAGCCGGTGGTGGTCGCCGAGCAGCACCGGCCGGCCTACCACGCGGCCCTGGCCCACGCCTCCAACCACCTCAACATCCTCACCGCGCAGTCAGCTCAGCTGCTGGAGGGCATCGGTGTGGAGGACCCCTCCCGGGTGCTGGGCCCGCTGATGCAGGCCTCCCTGGACAATGCGCTGGCCTCCGGCGCCGGGGCGCTCACCGGTCCGGTGGCCCGCGGCGACGCCGGCACCGTGGCCGAACATCTGCAGGTGCTGGCTGACCCGGGGCATCCCCAGGACGTGCGCGGGGCCTACCAGGCCATGGCGCTCTCGGCAGCCCAGCGGGCCGTGGAGCGCGGGCTGATCAGCGAACGCACCGCCGCCGAGCTGATGGACCTGCTCACCGAGGAGCACTGAACCGGCTCATAGACTGGGTGAGTGACCCAGCTGCTGCACACTGCCGAACAGATGCGCCGCGCCCTGGCCGCGGCAACCGCCTCCAGCCCCGCCGAACATCCCGTCGTCGGGTATGTGCCCACTATGGGTGCGCTGCACGCCGGTCACCGCTCCCTGCTGGAGGCTGCGCGGTCCAGCAGCGATCTGCTGATCTCCAGCATCTTCGTCAATCCGCTGCAGTTCGACGACGACGCCGACTACCGCCACTATCCGCGCCAGCTCTCTGAGGATCTGGCACTGCTTGAGGACACCGGGGCCGACCTGGTCTTCGCCCCCGAGTTGGAGGAGATGTACCCCGGCTACCCGGCCTCGCCCCGGATACGCGTCAGTGCCGGAGAGATGGGCCGCAAATGGGAAGGAGCCTCGCGGCCGG
The DNA here is from genome assembly GCF_029265375.1 of Nesterenkonia sp. Taxonomy (GTDB): domain Bacteria; phylum Actinomycetota; class Actinomycetes; order Actinomycetales; family Micrococcaceae; genus Nesterenkonia. The sequence continues at coordinate 29,516 of NZ_JAJUJJ010000023.1, read as the reverse complement.
GTCACTTCGACGGCGTGGTCACCGTGGTGACCAAACTCTTCAGCATCCTCACCCCGCCTGCTCCCGCCCGGCTGCAGGCATGGTTCGGGCAGAAGGACGCCGAACAGGTGGCCATCATCCGCCGGCTCACCGAGGATCTGAACCTCCCGGCGGAGATCCGGGTGCTGCCCACCGTCCGGGATGAGAACGGGCTGGCGCTCTCCAGCCGCAACCAGCGGCTCAGCGCGGAGGACTATCCGGCGGCCCTGGAGCTCTCGGCGGCGCTGCGCAGCCTGGCTGAGCGGGCCCGGGCAGGCCAGCCGCTGCAGATCGATCAGCTGCGGACCCGCCTGGACCACGCCGCCGGAGTCGAGCCGGACTACCTGGTGGTGGTGGACCCGGCCACTCTGGAGGAGATCCGCCCTGAAGGGGCCCTGCTCGACGCCGACGGAGTGCTGCGCGGTCCGGCGCTGGCGCTGGTGGCCGCACGGGTCGGGCCGGTGCGGCTGATCGACAATATGGAGATCCAGCCCGACTGACATCACAAGTGACCTCACATGACATCACTATGACGCTATAGTGATGTCATGCAGTTCGACGAGTACATCACCTCCATCCAGCAGGGGCTGGCCCGGTCCACTCAGCTGGCCCCTGACAACGTGCAGCGCACCGCAGAGATGATCGGCCAGGCGCTGGAGCCGGAGGCGCGGCTGGCGCTGACCCGCTTCGCCTCGGACCTGGCCGAGCAGATCACCGCCGAACTTGACGGCGCGGTGGTGGAGATCCACATCCGCGGCGGCGAACCCGCAGTGGTGGTGGAGCAGGCGGCCGCCCAGGCCCCGGAGAGCGTGGCGGAAGCCCCGGCCCCACCGCCGCCGCCGTCGTCAGAGGACCCCAGCACCGCCCGACTGACCCTGCGGCTGCCCGAATCGCTGAAGTCAGAGATAGAGAAAGCCGCCGCAGCCGACGGCAAGTCCACCAACACCTGGATAGTGCAGGCCGCCCAGCGGGCACTGACCCCTCCGGCCCCCAGCACCGTCCCCACCCACCGCAGCGTCCGCCGGATGACCGGCTGGGCGCACTGAGATCAGGAGCCCCACTATGAGCACCACCACCGACGGCGCAGTGCGCCACACCTTTGAATCCGACACCGCAGTGCAGATCGACGCCCAGCTGCGCGCCAGCAGCCTGAACCTGACCGCCGGTCCGGTGGAGAGCATCACCGTAGAGGTCACCCCGGCCTCCGGTGCCGGCGCAGCCGATGCCGGCGATGTCGTCGTCGAGCGTTCCGGAAACCTGCTGCACATCGAAGTCCCCGAAGCCGAAGAGAGCGCGCCGAGACTCGGGCTGCTGCAGATCGGCAGCCAGACCTCCCACCGGTACAGCATCCACGTCCAGGTCCCGGACGGTTCAAGCCTGCGGGCGCGGGCAGGATCCGGCAGCGTCATCGCAGAGGGTCCGCTGGAGGTGGTGCGGACCTCCTGCGGGTCCGGGCGCATCACCGTGCAGCAGGCCGGGCAGATGCACGCAAAAGCCGGCTCCGGTGACATCACTGTCCAGCAGGCTGGCCGCTTGGAAGCCGCTGCCGGTTCCGGCGAGATCAGCGTCGCTGTGGTCGAAGAAGCCAAGCTCACCGCAGGCTCCGGAAACATCCGGCTGGGCGAAGCCGGCAAGTTGGAGCTGAAGACCGGCTCAGGAGATATCGCCATCGACCAGCTGCACGGTGAGCTGCGGGCCAAGACCGGCTCCGGCAACATCACTGTCCAACGGGCAGTGGCCGGCAGCGTGGCCGCCACAGCCGCCTCCGGGGCCATCACCCTCGGCATTCCCGCCGGCACCGCCGTGCTGCAGGACTGCTCCACCGTCGCCGGGCGGCTCAGCTCCTCCCTGGAGCAGGCCGAGGGTCCCGGCGACGCCGCCCACCGCCTGGAGCTGAAGGCCCGCACCGTCAGCGGCGACATCAGCCTCCACCGCGCCGGATAAGCGCCCGACCGAAGGATCAGCCATTACCGCTGTCTATGACTACACCCCTGTCCAACGAGCAGCTGTGATGCTGGCACGCCTACTGGCGGACTGGGCAGACCGTGCCGCAGCGCGCCGCTGCGCCGCTCGGCCCCACTCACCCGGGGGCGTGCGGTACGCACACCGCCACAGCGGGCTTCACCACGCCGAGCGGCAGCGCGAGGCAGTGCAGCGGGACTGGGCGCTGAACCCGCGCCAGCACTGATCCCGACACTGATGCCCAGCACCGCCCCACCAGCACCGGATCCCCACATAACGTGCCGGATGGGCCCAAACTCGCCGAATATGGGCCGGGGTTTGGGTCCATCCGACACGCTGAACCCGTGGGCGGCCGGTAGGGTGGCATCCATGACCACCGCGAGTGACTTTCCCTACATCGATGCCTCCGTCCGGCCGCAGGATGACCTGAACCAGCATGTCAACGGGACATGGCTGAAGACCGCTGAGATCCCCGAGGACCTGGACGGCTACGGCTCCTTCCTGGAGCTGCGGGACAAGGCGGAGGCTGATGTGCGGGCCATCCTGGAGGAGGCAGCGGAGGCCGCCGGCTCCGAGGGCGCCGCCCTGGACCCCGACTACGGGGAGATCCAGCAGCGCATCGGCACCTTCTACGCCGCGTTCATGGACGCCGACCGCGCCGAAGAGCTCAAGCTGGCTCCGGTGGAGCCCTTCCTCTCCGATATTGAGGCCGCCTCAACCCCCGGGGCGCTGCTCCGACTTTCGGCGTCCTGGCAGCGCAAGGGCGTGGACTCCCTGCTGCAGGCCGGAGTGATGCGCGACGCCGGCAACCCCGAGCGCGAGCTGTTCCACCTCTTCCAGTCGGGCCTGGGCCTGCCGGACGAGGCCTACTACCGGGAGGACACCTACGCAGAGATCCGTCAGCAGTACCGTCAGCACCTGGCCCGGCTGCTGAGCCAGGCGGGCATCCAGGAGGCGGAGAAGGCTGCCGACGGCGTCTTCGCCCTGGAGTCGGTCCTGGCCGCCGCCCACTGGGACCGGGTCACCTGCCGCGATGCCCAGAAGCGCTACAACCTCTGCACCCGCCAGGAGGCCGAGGAGCTGATGCCTCTGCTGGCCGAGGCCTTTGAAGGCTGGGGGCTCTCCGAGTCCCAGACAGCAGAGATCGTGGTCTCCCAGCCGGATGTGCTGCCGGCCTTTCAGACCGCACTGACCGAGCAGCCCCTGGAGACCTGGAAGCACTGGCTGCGCACAATGCTGCTGCGCTGGGCGGCCCCGCTGCTGCACTCCGAGCTGGTGGACGAGCACTTCCGCTTCTACTCCAAGACGCTCAACGGCACGCCGAAGCTCAAAGAGCGGTGGAAGCGCGGTGTGGCGCTGACCAACGCCCACCTCGGTGAAGACGTCGCACAGATCTATGTGGCCCGGCACTACCCGCCCCAGGCCCGGGCGGCCATGGATGAGCTGATCGCCGCGCTCATCGAGGCCTACCGCCGCTCCATCAGCACCCTGGAGTGGATGGGGGAGGAGACCCGCGCCAAAGCGCTGGAGAAGCTGGATGCCTTCACCCCCAAGATCGGCTTCCCGGCCCGCTGGATCGACTACTCCTCGGTGGAGGTCAGCGACGACGACGTCGTCGGAAACGTGGCCCGGGCAGCCGAGGCTGAATGGGACCGCGAACTGGACAAGATCGACAACGGTCCCGATGACGAGGAATGGCATATGACCCCGCAGACGGTCAATGCCTACTACCACCCGCTGGAGAACGTGATCTGCTTCCCGGCAGCGATTCTGCAGCTGCCCTTCTTCTCCGCCGAGCGCGATATGGCGCAGAACTTCGGGGCGATCGGAGCCGTCATCGGCCATGAGATCGGCCACGGGTTCGACGACCAGGGCTCCCGGTACGCGGCCGACGGCTCGCTGACCAACTGGTGGACCGAACAGGACCGCGCCGCCTTCGAGGAGCGCACCGCCAAACTGGTGGACCAGTACAACCAGCTCTCCCCCTCAGTGCTCGGCGATGAGCACACCGTCAACGGCGAGCTGACCCTGGGGGAGAACATCGGCGACCTGGGCGGTATCGGCATCGCCCACCAGGCGTACCGGCTGTGGCTGGCGGCGAAGAACCGCAATCAGCCCATCTCCGAAGTCGACGGACCGGACCGCACCGATACCGACAGCATCGACGGACTCTCCGGGGACCAGCGCTTCTTCTTCGCCTGGGCCCAGGGATGGCGCAATGTCACCCGGCCCGAGCGGGCCCTAACGCTGCTGAGCATCGACCCGCATGCCCCCGCCGAGTTCCGCGCCACCCAGCCGGTGAAGAATGTGGACGCCTTCCACGAGGCCTTCGCCACCACGGAGTCGGACGGTATGTACCTTCCGCCGGAGGACCGAGTCACCATCTGGTGACCGCGCAGGATTCTCTACGCCGCGTAGAATATGCCCGTGACTGAGCAGAAGACTTCGGCGGCAGAGATCGACACCAACGACCAGCGGGCGGTCCGCATGGATAAGCGCGCCCGCCTGTTGGAGAAGGGCGTGGCTCCCTACCCGGTCACGGTGGAGCGCACCAGCTCGCTGGCCCAGGTCCGCCAGCGCTTCGACGGGCTGGAGCCCGGGGCGTCCACCGGGGAGACGGTCTCGGTCGCCGGGCGGGTGATGTTCATCCGCAACACCGGCAAGCTGTGCTTCGCCACCCTGCAGGAAGGCGGCCCGGAAGGCCGCGGCACCCGCCTGCAGGCGATGCTCTCGCTGGCCGAAGTCGGCGAAGAGGCACTGGCTGAATGGAAGTCCATGGTGGACCTCGGCGACCACGTGCAGGTCACCGGCGAGGTCATCACCTCCCGCCGCGGCGAGCTCAGCGTGATGGCCAGCTCCTTCACCCTGGCCTCCAAGGCCATCCGGCCGCTGCCGGTGCTGCACGCCGAGCTGAACGAAGAGACCCGCGTCCGCCAGCGCTACGCCGACCTCATCGTCCGCGACGAAGCCCGGCAGATGGTCTACCAGCGCGCCGCGATCACCCGCGCCATCCGCGACACCCTGCACGCCCACGACTACGTGGAGGTGGAGACCCCGATCCTGCAGCTGGTCCACGGCGGCGCCCAGGCGCGGCCCTTCGCCACCCATCTGAATGCTTTCGACCAAGACATGACCCTGCGCATCGCCACTGAGCTGTACCTCAAGCGCGCCGTGGTCGGAGGGATCGACCGGGTCTACGAGATCGGCCGCGTCTTCCGCAATGAGGGCGTGGACTCCACCCACTCCCCGGAGTTCACCACTCTGGAGTCATACGAGGCCTGGGCCGATATGTACACCATGGCCGAGCGCATGCAGGAGATGGTGCTCGCCGCCGCCGACGCAGTGGGAGCCGGACGCCAGGTAGAGACCGAGAAGGGCACGGTGAACCTCGACGGCGACTGGGCCTGGGTCAGCGTCTACCCGGGACTCTCCGAGGCGGTGGGGCAGCAGATCACCCCGGAGACCAGCGCTGAGGAGCTGCGTGCAGTGGCCGAGCGCCATGACATCAGCGTGGATCCGGCCTGGGACGCCGAGAAGCTGGTCATTGAGCTCTTCGGCGAAATCGTGGAGCCCACCCTCATTCAGCCGACCTTCGTCTGCGACTATCCGCCGGCCGCGCAGCCGTTGGCCCGCCCCCACCGCTCCAAGCCCGGAGTCATCGAAGCATGGGACCTGATCATCGGCGGAATGGAGCGCGGCACGGCATTCTCCGAGCTGATTGATCCGGTTATTCAGCGTGAACGGCTGGTGGAGCAGTCGCGCCGGGCCGCCGCGGGGGATGACGAGGCTATGCAGTATGACGAAGACTTCCTGCGCGCCCTGGAGTACGGCGCCCCGCCGATGGGCGGAATCGGCTTGGGCATCGACCGGCTCGTGATGCTCTTCACAGGAGCTGGCATCCGTGAAACGATCCTCTTCCCTCTCCTGAAGCCCGAAAGCTGAGAAAACTATGGAGAATATCTGGCCCTATTTTGAGGTTCTCGCCCCATCTGTGGGGGTGGGGCTGATCTTCTGGCTGGCCATGCGCGCCATTTTCCGGGCTGACCGCAGTGAACGTGCCGCAGAGGCGCAGATCCGGCAGCAGCTGGAGGCTGAGGACGCCGCAGGGCGGAACGACGACGCAACGGCACCTGAGCAGGGTTCAGCCCGGTCTGCGCAGACACCGACGCACTGAGCCCGCCCTCAGATAAGCTGGGAAGTAACAGGATTTAACCTGGTTTTAGCAAGTTGACGGCTATCACTTTTTCTTGAAACACTCTTAGTGTTGCTGGCCCCATCGGGCCGCAGCGGCTTGCGCCCAAATCGCAGCAGAAACTGCTGCCCTCAATATCCCTGGAGTGCAGATCAATGGCAAAGAAAGTTCAGGAGATTCTCGTCGACGACCTGGACGGAAGCGAGGCGAAGGAGACCATCCAGTTCGGACTGGATGCCCGCTTCTACCAGATCGATCTATCGGAGAAGAATGCGAAGGAGCTGCGCGACACCCTGCGCAAATACGTCCGCAAGGCTCGCGCCGTGCCGCCGCCCTCACCGCAGAACGAGGCTCGGCAGATCCGCGAGTGGGCGATCGCCAACGGCTACACCGTCGCCAAGCGCGGTCGGCTGCACCGCGACATCGTCGAGGCCTACCGCAACGCCAAGAAGCGGTAGCTGAGCGCGCCGGCTACTTTTCCCTGTGGCGAACAGGGGGTGGACCCAGGCTCCGGTGCCCGTAGCCTTGAACTCTCGGAAGACAACGCTGTAGGGAGTGTCAGTTGGCTATGTTCGAGAGATTTACCGACCGCGCACGGCGCGTCGTGGTGCTGGCCCAGGAAGAGGCCCGCATGCTCAACCACAACTACATCGGCACTGAGCACATTCTGCTCGGCCTCATCCACGAGGGTGAGGGAGTCGCCGCCAAGGCGCTGGAGTCCCTCGACATCTCCCTCGGCGGTGTGCGCGAAAAGGTGCAGGAGAAGATCGGCCCCGGGCAGAACGCGCCCAGCGGCCATATCCCCTTCACCCCGCGGGCGAAGAAGGTGCTGGAGCTCTCCCTGCGCGAAGCGCTGCAGCTGGGCCACAACTACATCGGCACCGAGCACATTCTGCTGGGCCTCATCCGCGAGGGTGAGGGCGTGGCAGCCCAGGTGCTGGTGGAGATGAACGCCGACCTCAACAAGGTCCGCCAGCAGGTCATCCAGCTGCTGAGCGGATACTCCGGAGGCGACCAGCAGAAGGCGGGCGCCGGAGTGGGCCAGGGCGGCTCCTCCGAGGGCCAGCCCTCCGGCTCAGTGGTGCTCGACCAGTTCGGCCGCAATCTCACCGCGGCCGCGCGCGAGGCGCAGCTGGATCCTGTGGTGGGCCGCGACTACGAGCGCGAGCGCGTGATGCAGGTGCTCTCCCGGCGCACCAAGAACAATCCGGTGCTCGTCGGTGAGCCCGGTGTGGGCAAGACCGCCGTAGTGGAGGGCCTGGCTCAGGCCATCGTCAACGGCGATGTTCCCGAAATCCTGCGCGACAAGCAGCTCTACACCCTGGACCTGGGCTCCCTGGTGGCCGGCTCCCGCTACCGCGGTGACTTCGAAGAGCGCCTGAAGAAGGTGCTCAAGGAGATCCGCACCCGGGGCGACATCATCCTGTTCATCGATGAGATCCACACCCTGGTCGGCGCCGGCGCCGCCGAGGGCGCCATCGACGCCGCCAATATTCTCAAGCCCATGCTGGCCCGCGGGGAGCTGCAGACCATCGGCGCCACCACGCTGGACGAGTACCGCAAGCACATCGAGAAGGACGCCGCCCTGGAGCGCCGCTTCCAGCCGATCCAGGTGGAGGAGCCCTCGGTGGAGACCACCGTGCAGATCCTGCGCGGCCTGCGCGACCGCTACGAGGCCCACCACAAGGTCTCCATCACCGAAGACGCCCTGGAGGCCGCCGCCTCCCTGGCGCACCGCTACATCAACGACCGGTTCCTGCCGGATAAGGCCATCGACCTGATCGACGAGGCCGGAGCACGGCTGCGCATCCAGAAGATGACCCCGCCGGCGGAGCTGAAGGACTACGACGCGAAGATCGAGGACGTCCGGCGGGAGAAGGAAGCCGCCATCGACGCCCAGGACTTCGAAGGCGCTGCCTCCCTGCGGGACAAGGAGCAGAAGCTCATCGAGGAACGCAACGCCAAGGAGGAGGCCTGGAAGTCCGGTCATATGGACGAGATCGCTGAGGTCGACGCCGATCTGATCGCCGAGGTCCTGGCATTCTCCACCGGCATCCCGGTCTTCAAACTCACCGAGCAGGAGTCCGACCGGCTCAAGCGCATGGAGGAGGAGCTGCACAAGCGAGTCATCGGCCAGGACGAGGCCGTCAAGTCGCTCTCCCGCGCCATCCGGCGCACCCGTGCCGGTCTGAAGGACCCCAACCGGCCCTCCGGCTCGTTCATCTTCGCCGGCCCCACCGGAGTGGGCAAGACCGAACTGGCCAAGACCCTGGCCGAGTTCCTCTTCGGCGACGAGGACGCACTGATCACCCTGGATATGTCCGAGTACAGCGAGAAGCACACCGTCTCGCGGCTCTTCGGAGCGCCCCCAGGCTATGTCGGCTACGAAGAGGGCGGGCAGCTGACCGAGAAGGTTCGTCGTCGTCCGTTCTCCGTGGTGCTCTTCGACGAGGTGGAGAAGGCCCACGCCGATCTGTTCAACTCCCTGCTGCAGATCCTGGAGGACGGCCGGCTCACCGACTCCCAGGGCCGCGTGGTGGACTTCAAGAACACGGTGATCATCATGACCACCAACCTCGGGACCGGAGAGATCTCCAAGGGCGTGATGACCGGATTCACCTCCGCCACCGACACCACCACCAACTACGAGCGGATGAAGGGCAAGGTCACCCAGGAGCTGCGCCAGCACTTCCGCCCTGAGTTCCTCAACCGTGTGGATGACACCATTGTCTTCCCGCAGCTGGAGCAGTCGGAGATCGTCAAGATCGTCGATCTGTTCGTCGGCAAGCTGCGCGACCGGCTGGCCGAGCAGGGCATGACGCTGGAGGTGGCTCAGGAGGCCCGCGAATTCCTGGCGGAGAAGGGCTACGACCCGGCCATGGGTGCTCGGCCGCTGCGCCGGACCATCCAGCAGCTGGTGGAGGACCAGCTCTCCGAGCGGATCCTCTACGGTGAGATCCCGCACGGTGCGGAGATCAGCATCGGACTCACCGGAACAGGCGCAGACCGCGAGCTCACCTTCGACTGGAAGGTCCCGGCCGATCACCAGATTGAGGCCGCAGAGGAGCCTGCCGCCATCGAAAGCTGAGCGCGCCCGGGCCGCTCAGCCCTTGGGCACCGGCGGCCCCAGGATCAGCAGCACCACGAACAGCGCTGCCACGGCGATCACCAGTGCCGCTCCCACCGCTACCGGATGGTTCAGCAGGATGCGCAGCATCCGCTGGGGCAGCGTGTGATCGCGCGGGTCGGTGCTGGCCTCGACCCGCCACGGGCCGTCCAGCCGGCCGGTGCGGTTGAGCCAGATGTCCACCGGAACGGTGGCGTAGGGAATCACTGCGCTGATGATCGCCGCTGCCGCCGGCCCCGGCTTCAAGCGCTGGTTGGCGGCCACGATCACCGCCGCGGCCGCGTAGGCGAGGAAGACGAATCCGTGGATGCCGCCGCCGATGGTCACCGCGAGGTCCAAGCCGTGGGTGGCGCGCAGCACCATCCCGCCGATCAGCAGCGTCCAGGAGACCGCCTCGGCGGCGGCCAGCACTCGGAAGAAGATCTTGGGTGAGCGGAACACGGTACTCCTGAAGGTGAGGGAACATCCGGAGAGCATCCTACGCGCTGGCGGCAGGCTCCAAGCTGCCGGGCAGGGCGACCTGCTCTCCATCAGTCTCGGCCAGTCCGTCGGACAGCAGCGAATCCAAGCAGCGGGCCCGCTGCTCAGCAGAGGCTGAGGGAAGCCCCAGCTGCGCCAGCAGCTCGGACCGAGGCACAGGGACGCCCTGGCGCAGCACAGCCATAATCCGGCCGCGGACCTGCCGGTCGGTCCCGGCCCACGGCTGTCCACGGCCGCGCTGCTGCTCGGTCGGCTCCGGATACCCGGCCGCCCGCCACGCGCACAGCTGAGCCACCGGGCACCGGGCGCAGTCCGGGGAGGCGGCGGTGCACACCAGCGCACCCAGCTCCATCGCCGCGATGTTCCAGGTGCAGGCCAAGCCGCCGTCGTCGATCTCAGGGTCCGGAAACACATCCCGGGCCAGCCGGCGCTGCTGGGCGGTATATGTCTTGCCCGGAAGCGGGTCCCCGGCGAACACCCGGGCGTGGACCCGGCGAATATTGGTGTCCACCACCACCTCCGGGACGCCGAAGGCGAAGCAGGCCACCGCAGCGGCGGTGTACTCACCCACCCCCGGCAGCGCCCGCAGCAGGTCCGGATCCGCCGGGACCTCTCCTCCGTGGCGCTCCACCATGGCCGCAGCCGCCTGCTGCAGGCGCAGGGCGCGGCGCGGATAGCCCAGCCGGTCCCAAACCTGCAGCAGCTCAGCGGTGCCCGCGGCCGCGCAGTCAGCCGGAGTCGGCCACCGGCGCATCCACTCCTGCCAGCGCGGCAGCACCCGCTGCACCGGGGTCTGCTGCAGCATCACCTCGGAGACGAACACGCCCCAGGCCGAACAGTCCTCGCGCCGCCACGGAAGGTCCCGCTGGGCATGGCGGTACCACTGGGTGAGGCGGTGGTGCACCGGTTCGGGATCAGGCATCACGGTGCCCCAGTCTATGTCTGCACCGACCGCTACTGTGGTGCCTATGGCCAAGAGCAAGTCCACCCCTCAGTTCGAGTGCAGCGAATGCGGATGGCGGACCGTGAAATGGGTGGGACGCTGCCCCGAGTGCCAGGCCTGGGGGACCGTGGAGGAGAAGGGCCAGGTCACCGCCCGCACCCCGGCGGCACGCAGCGCTGCCGCTCCGGCGACGGCCATCGCTGAGGTGGACGCCTCGGCCGCAGAGTTCCGGCCCACCGGGCTCGGGGAGCTGGACCGCGTGCTCGGCGGAGGACTGGTGCCCGGGGCGGTGATCCTCATGGCCGGCGAACCCGGGGTGGGCAAGTCCACACTGCTGCTGCAGGCCGCCGCGGCCGTTGCCCGGGCCCACACCGACTCGCCGGTGCTCTACCTCACCGGGGAGGAGTCGGCCGCCCAGGTGAAGAAGCGGGCCGACCGCATCGACGCGCTGGCCGACAGCCTCTACCTGGCCGCCGAATCAGACCTGGGCCAGGCGCTGGCCCAGATCGAGGAGGTCGGCCCGCAGCTGACCGTGATGGACTCGGTGCAGACCCTCTCCTCGGCGGAGGTGGACGGGGCCGCCGGCGGCGTCACCCAGATCCGTGAGGTCACCGCCGCGATGATCGAGGCCGCCAAACGCCGCAATATGACCACCATCCTGGTCGGCCATGTCACCAAGGAGGGCAGCATCGCCGGTCCGCGCATGCTGGAGCACCTGGTCGACGTCGTCTGCCAGTTTGAGGGGGACCGGCACTCCCGGCTGCGCCTGCTGCGGGCGGTGAAGAACCGCTACGGACCCACCGACGACGTCGGCTGCTTCGATCTCAGCGAGACCGGGCTGGAGTCACTGGCCGATCCCAGCGGGCTGTTCGTCTCCGCCATGGCCGAACGGGTTGCCGGCACCTGCATCACCATCACTCTGGAAGGACGCCGCCCGCTGACCGCAGAGGTGCAGGCGCTGATCGCCGAATCGCAGGCCTCCCAGCCGCGGCGGGCCGTCTCCGGATTGGACTCGCCGCGGGTCTCCATGCTGCTGGCGGTGCTGCAGCGGCGCGCCAAATTGGCTGCGCTGATGAAGTCGGAGGCCTATGTGGCCACGGTGGGAGGGGTGAGGATCTCCGAGCCGGCGGCGGACCTGGCCGTGGCCCTGGCCGTAGCCTCTGCAGCCTTGGAGAAGCCGCTGCCGAACAAGTTCCTCGCCGTCGGGGAAGTGGGCCTGGCCGGAGAGGTGCGTCCGGTCTCCGGGATTCAGCGCAGACTGCAGGAGGCCGCCCGGCTGGGGTTCACCCACGCGCTGGTGCCGCCCGGCAGCGCAGAGGCCGCACCGCCGGGGATCCGGGCCAAAGAGGTCGGCTCGCTTCCGGAGGCGCTGAACCTGCTGTTCAGCACCGAGTAATCTCATTGACAGATATCGATGGGTGCGGGATGATCGATAAACATCGATATAGGGGGCAGCTGTGAATCCCGTCGTCGTCATCGGGGCCGGCCCCATCGGCCTGGCAGCCGCGGCACATCTGATAGAACGCGGCCTGGAGCCGCTCGTGCTGGAAGCCGGTGACCACGTCGGCGCCGCCGTCTCCGAGTGGGGGCATATCCGGCTGTTCTCCCCGTGGCGCTACGTGCTGGATGCGGCCTCCGTGCGGCTGCTGCAGAGCCAGGGCTGGGAGGCCCCACGGCCTGCTGCCCTGCCCACCGGAGCTGACCTGGTCGCCGAGTACCTGCAGCCCCTGGCCGCTGTGCCGCAGCTGGCCGGCCGCATCAGGACCGGACACCGGGCGGTGGCCATCACCCGAGGGCACCGCGACAAGACCCATGACCGCGCGGGAGTACCCTTCCAGGTGCGGGTCCGCACATCAGAAGGCGCAGCAGATCTCTCCGCCGCGGCCGTCATCGATGCCTCCGGCACCTGGGGATCGCCCAATCCGGTGGGCGCCGGAGGGATACCCGCCGCAGGGGAGGATGAGCCGGAGGTCGCCCAGCGCATGCTGGGATCACTGCCCGATGTTCTCGGCGCCGACCGGGACCGCACAGCGGGAAAGCACGTCATGGTCCTCGGGGCGGGTCACAGCGCAGTCAATACGATGCTCAATCTCGCCGCCCTCAAGCGAGCGGAGCCGAGCGCCACCATCACCTGGGCGCTGCGCGCCGACAGCCCCGAGCGCAGCTACGGCGGCGGAGACGCCGACGGCCTCCCCGAGCGCGGAGCCCTGGGGGAGCGGCTGCGCCGTGTGGTGGAGGCCGGGATCGTAGACCTGATCACCTCTGCGGAGGTCCACCAGCTGGCCGTCACCGCCTCCGGCCGGCTGGCGGTGCAGTTCCGGGACGGTCGCAGCACAGAGGTGGACGCACTGGCCGGAGCCACTGAATTCCGCCCCGAGCTGCAGCTGCTGCGCGAGCTGCGCACAGAGCTCGATCCTGCCGTGGAGGCCCCGTCCCGCCTGGCGCCGCTCATCGACCCCGCACTGCACTCCTGCGGCACCGTGCCCGCCCATGGAGCCGAGGTGCTGGCCCACCCCGAGGAGGGCTTCTTCATCGCAGGAATGAAGTCCTACGGCCGGGCGCCCACCTTTCTGCTGGCCACCGGGTATGAGCAGGTGCGCTCCATCGCTGCCCACCTGGCAGGAGAGGACTCGACCCCGCAGGACCTGAACCTGCCGGAGACCGGGGTCTGCAGCGCAGCGGACGCCGGGCCCGCCGTCGTCGGCCGGTGAATCAGGCGGTGAGCTCACGCACCAGGTTCTCGACCCGCTGGCGGATCGCGTCGCGGATCCGGCGGACCGTCTCCACATCCTTGCCGGCCGGGTCCTCCAGCGGCCAGTCCTCGTAGCGTTTGCCCGGGTAGTAGGGGCAGTCGTCGCCGCAGCCCATGGTCACCACCACGTCGGATTCCTGCAGGGTGGCCGCCGACATCTCATGGGTCTTCTCCTCCGAGATATCGATGCCGACCTCGGCCATGACCTCCACCGCCACAGGATTCACCTGGTCGGCCGGTTCGGTGCCGCCGGAGCGCACCCGGATGCGTCCGCCGCCGAGTTCGCGCAGCCACGCGGCGGCCATCTGGGAGCGTCCTGCATTGTGCACACAGACAAACAGGACCTGGGGTTCATCGGTCATGGGTCTTAAGCCTTTCTTGAGTGGAAGAGCCTACGGGCCCACAGGGCCGCGTACACCAGTGCCACCAGCACTGGAACCTCGATGAGCGGACCCACCACACCGGCCAGAGCCTGACCGCTGGCAGCCCCGAAAGTGGCGATCGACACGGCGATAGCCAGCTCAAAATTATTGCCCGCAGCGGTGAAGGACAGCGTGGTGGAGCGTTCGTACCCCAGGCGCAGCAGCCAGCCGATGGCCATCGAGGCTGCGAAGGTCACCACAAAGTACACCAGCAGCGGCAGCGCGATGCGCGCCACGTCCCACGGGGCGGCCAGCACCTGATCCCCCTGCAGGGCAAAGAGCAGCACAATGGTGAACAGCAGTCCGTACAGCGCCCAGGGGTCGAGCTTGGGCAGCACCGTCTCCTCATAGCGCTCCCGTCCCAGCCGGTGTTCGCCCACGGTGCGGGTGAGGAACCCGGCAGCCAGCGGCAGCCCCAGAAACACCAGGACGGACAGGGTGATCGCCCACACCGAGAACTCCGCCGATGTGGTGGGCAGGCCCAGCCAGCCGGGCAGCAGCTGCAGGTAGAACCAGCCGAGCACGCCGAACATGACCACCTGGAACACCGAATTCACCGCCACAAGGACAGCGGCCGCCTCCCTGTCTCCGCAGGCCAGGTCGTTCCAGATGAGCACCATCGCAATGCAGCGCGCCAAGCCCACAATGATCAGACCGGTGCGGTACTCGGGAAGGTCGGGCAGAAACACCCAGGCCAGCACGAACATGAACGCCGGGGCCAGCAGCCAGTTGAGCAGCAGCGAGGTGATGATCAGCCGGCGGTCTCCCATCACCGCGGCGGTCTCGCCATAGCGCACCTTGGCCAGCACCGGATACATCATCACCAGCAGGCCCACGGCGATCGGCACCGAAACGCCAGCGACCTTCACCGTCTCCAAAGCGGTGCCCACCGTCGGGACCACAGCACCCAGCAGCAGACCCAGCCCCATAGCGGCCAGGATCCACACCGGAAGGAACCTGTCCAGCAGGGAGAGCCGCTGCACGACGGCGTCTGCAGACGGAGGGGACACGGCAGGCGCCGGGGGTGCGGGTATGAGAGACCTCAGTTTTGATCGACGATTATCGATGCTGAGTATATCGCCATATGTCAATGTCAGCTGCGCAGCACCGGCAGATGCTCCTCCGCCTCCTGGTGGCTCAGGCCCGTGGTTTCCAGCAGATCCACCACCATGGTGCGGATCAGCAGCACCAGCGCCTCGCCCTCCAGATCATCCAGGCCCAGCCGAGCCGGATGCAGCTGCACGGCCACCGCGGCCAAGGAGTCGCGGGCGGTCTGCATCCGGCGGTCGAAGCCGGGCCCGGTCTCGCGCACCGCCCCGGCCAGCTGAACGGCCGCATCGGCGGTCTCCTCCATCACCGCGGCCAGAGATTCGGTGCCGGCATCGCTCATGGCGGCGTGGTCGATGGCCGAGACTGCACGTCGGCTGACCACACGCAGGCTGCGCACGGCCAGGTCCAGCTTGTCGGCGACCTTCTCCAGGCGGCGCACATGGTGGCGATGCCGCCGGTAGGCCGGAGAGAAGTATACGAGCTCCTTGGCGGAGGTGAGCTCCTGGTTGACCTCATCGATCTGCCCCTGGATGCTGCGCGCCCGGATCAGCGCGTGCCAAGCCTCGCGGGAGTCGGAGCTGCGCAGTGCGGCAGCGGTCTCACGCAGCGAGCGGGTGAGCTCATCGGTGACGCCCTGCAGCGTCCGCAGCGGCTCGCCGCGGGGATCCTTCGGCGTCAGCAGGGCGATCAGCAGTGCGGTGGAGCCCCCGACGACGGCATCCACGCTGCGGGTCAGCGGCCCCAGGTCGGGTTCGGTGGGCGCGGGCACCATCACCACCAGCAGGGCCTGGAGTGCCATCTGCATCGCCAGCACCGGCCCCGGGTCCAGGAAGCGGGCCAGCATCACCGCAAGGAAGACCACCACCACCGCGGTCAGCGCCCGGGGGCCGAAGGCGTGGACCAGCAGATCGGCGATGAGCACTCCCAGAGTGCACCCGACGGCGACTTCGATCACCTTCCGCAGCCGCGGCTCCTTGGTGAAGCCCAAGGCGATCAGCGCAGCGACGGCGGCGAACAGCGGAGACTCGTGCCCCAGCAGCTGCTCGGCGATCACATAGGCGCCCACGCCGGCGGCGGTCATCTGCAGCGCCGGCAGCACGGAGCGCCTGGCCCGCACTGCGCCGGTGCGCACACGCCGCAGAAGCACAGTCCCCGCGGAGCGGAGAAGGTGGGCGAGGTAGCGGCGCACCGTGCTCAGCTCAGACCCTCTCGTAGAGCTCGCGCAGCTCCGGGGGTATGGGATAGACGGCACGTTCCCCGCGCGGGGAGGGCACATCCGCCCCGCGCTGCCGGCGGCCGGTCTCGGCGCCGAAGAAATTGATGGCTGCCGCCGAGATCAGGAACGCCGGGCTCAGGCTCAGCAGCACTCCGGCGAACCACAGCCACAGGCTCGGCTCCTCCCGCGAGGCCTCCATAGCCGACCACCCGCCGCTGAACAGCAGGCACAGCATCGCTCCCAGGCCCAGCACAATGCCCAGGAACCAGCAGAACCCAGCCGCTGGCGCCACATCCGGCTCGGCGTCATAGACCACAGAGTTTCGGCGCGGATCGGTGCGCATAATCAGCCAGCCGCCCACCAGCGCCCACACTGCGACCACCAGGTAGGCGGCAGCCACATCCGCCGGGGTATGCCAGGTCTCGATGAACGTATAGGCCCCGACCGCGCCGGCGTAGAAGGCGGTGAGCACCGCGAAGAACGGGCGCTGCCGCGGGCTGGCGATGAGGAACAGCGCCACCGCCACCGAGGTGACCACAGTGGTGTGGCCGGAGGGAAGCGTGTTGTTCATCCAGTACTCGGGCCAGGCCGGCCCCCGCTCCAGCACCGGCTTGTCCAGCCAGCCGTGCTTGATCAGCTGGGTGGACAGATTTGCCCCCACCATGGCGCCTGCGGCGATCATCGCGGCCAGAAATTTTTGGCGCACCACTGTGATCACTGCGAACAGCACAGCCGGTACGGCGATCACCAGCAGCATATTGGCCGGCACGCTGAGGTTGAGCGTCGGCAGCGGATGCTCGAAGAACTCCGAGGCGTTCAGCAGGGAGAACTCGATCAGCTGGCCGGTGTAGGTGCGGACGAAATACTCATAGACACCGATGAACAGCGCCGAGCAGGTCAGCACGCCGGCGATCCACAGGCCGGTCCGCCGGCCGGGCGGGCGCAGCGATGAAGAGGCGGCGGACATAATGATCAGTATGCCATTGCAGCCTGTGCCCGAGGTGGACGAGATTCTCAGCACTGCCGAGGCGGTCGCCCTGCCGATGCGCACCCGGTTTCGGGGGCAGACCGTCCGCGAGGCAGTGATCTTCCAGGGACCCGCCGGCTGGGCCGAATTCGCCCCCTTCAGCGAGTACGGGCCTGATGAATCCGCCCAGTGGCTCGCCTCAGGGATTCAGGCGGCCTTTCAGGGCCTAGGTGCTCCGCTGCGGACTGCGGTGCCGGTCAACGCCACGATTCCGGCGGTGAGCCCCAGCAGGGTCGAAGCGGTGCTGGCCCGCTACGGGGAAGCCGTGCCGGCGGTGAAGATCAAAGTCGCCGAACCGGGCCAAAGCAGACAGGACGACGTCGACCGGGTGGCTGAAGTGCGCCGGCTGCTGCCGAGAGCGGCGCTGCGAGTGGACGCCAACGGCGGCTGGAGCATCCCGGAGGCAGTGGCAGCGTTGGGGGATATCACCCAGGCCGCCGGCGGCCTGGAGTACGCCGAGCAGCCGGTGGCCGGGGTGGAGCCCCTGGCACGGCTGCGCGAGCAGCTGGCCACCGCAGGGCTTGAGGTGCCCATCGCCGCCGACGAGGCCGTGCGCAAAGCAGAGGACCCGCTGCGCGTGGCGCAGCTGGGAGCTGCCAATCTCATAGTGGTCAAGGCGCCCCCGCTGGGCGGTGTGGACCGGGCCCTGGACCTGGTGCGGCAGGCGGGCCTGCCCGCCGTGGTCTCCTCCGCCCTGGACACCTCGGTGGGTCTGACGGCCGGACTGGCGCTGGCGGCCCGTCTTCCTCAGCTTCCCTTCGCCTGCGGGCTGGGCACCGTCACCCTCTTCGACGGCGAGCTGGTGGATGAGCCGCTGGTGCCCGTCTCCGGCACCCTCGACGTGCCCACACAGTCCGGGCAGATCTGCGCCCCGGCCCCGGTGCCGGAGCTGATGCAGCGGCACCGGATCACCGGTCCGCGTCGCCGCTGGTGGTTCGACCGGGTCCGCGCCGCCCACCAGGTGCTCGCCTCATAGGATGGCCCCATGAGTTCTGCCCGGAGCGGCTTCTGCGAGTTCGACGACTCCCAGGACGCTGAGTCGCTGCAGCTGGCCCGCCGCATAGTCCGCGGCTTGGTGCTCTCGGTCACCGATGTGGTGCTGGCCCCCGGCTCCCGCTCCGCCCCCCTGGCCTACGCTCTGGCCGAGGCTGAGCAGTCCGGTGCCGTACGGCTGCACACGCGGGTCGATGAGCGGTCAGCGGCCTTCACCGCTCTGGGTCTCGCTCTGGCCTCCGGCCGGCCGGCGGCCGTGGTGACCACCTCCGGCACGGCGGCAGGCAACCTGCTTCCTGCGGTGATGGAGGCCGACCTCTCCGCCGTTCCGCTGGTGGCGGTGACCGCCGACCGGCCCGAGCCGCTGCACGGCACCGGCGCCAATCAGACCACCTGGCAGCAGGGGATGTTCGCCGGCCGGGTGCGCGATGAGCTGCACCTGGAGCAGGGGCAGGTCCGGCTGAAGCCGGCGTCCCGGGACGATATGCTCGCCGCCGAGACGCAGACCGCGCTGCTGCTGCGCGCCGGGCTCGGCACAGCAGATGCCCCCGCCGGCCCAGTGCATCTGAACGTCGGATTCGCCGACCCGCTGGTCCCCGCCGAGGGCGCCGGACTCCCGGCCCCCGTACCGACCAGCCCCGCTGAGCATCTGCACGCGGCTCAGGCGTTGGGCAGTCTGGACGCCGAGGAGACGGCCTGGGAGCCCGGCCCCAGCACCGCCGAACCCACCTCCGCCCTGTTCGTCCTGGGCCACCGGGCCCCCCGCGAGGCGGTGGAGCTGGCCCGCGAACTGGGCCAGCCCATGCTCGCGGAGCCCACCTCGGGAGCCCGCTGGAGCGATCTGGGACCGGTGCAGGGCTACCGGCTGCTGCTGAAGTCCCCGCCCGGCTCAGCCGCGGCCCGGCTGCGCGAACAGACCCAGCTCGTCGTCGTCGCCGGCCGCCCCACCCTCACCCGTGAGGTGCAGCGGCTGATCAGCCGCGACGACATCGACGTGGTTCAATACGCTCCACGCGCCGAGCCCTGGCACGATGACCGGCTGCCCCGGCGGGTGGTCACCGAGCTGCCCCAGCTGCGGCAGCTGGTGGGGCCAGCCCCGCAGGAGTGGACGCAGGCCTGGGAGACCGCCGGGCTGCAGGCGCAGCAGACCATCGATGCTGTGCTGCGCGAGGAGGACCAGGAGGCCGGAAGTCTGAGCTCAGTCCGGGTGGCCCAATTCGTTGCCGAAACGGTGCGCACCCCTCTGCTGCTGGGCTCCTCCTCAGTGATCCGGGATGTGGACCTGGCCGCAGCTCTGACCCGCGACGCCCCGCGGGAGATCTACGCCATGCGCGGACTGGCCGGCATCGACGGCAATATCTCCGCCGCGGCGGGCATCAGCATCGGCGCAGGACGCCGCACCACCGCCCTGGTGGGAGACCTGACGTTCCTCCACGACGTCAATGCGCTGCTGGTGCCCCTCACCGAGCAGCCGCCGAGCCTGGATGTGGTGGTCATCAACGACGCCGGAGGCGCGATCTTCGACCAGCTCGAACACGGCCAGGTGGGACGCCGCCCGGGCTGGGCCGAGGCCGTGGAGCGGCTCTTCGGCACACCGCAGACCGTGGACTTCGAGGCGCTCGCCGACGCCTACGGCCACGACTACTGCTTCGCCGAGGACCTCGAAGAGCTTGGAGAGGCTCTGCAGCACCCGGAGGACCGGGTGGGGATTCGGATCATCGAGGTGCGCACGGACCGCACCCGGCTGCGGGACCTGCACGCCAGGATCGCTGAGGCCGCCTCCGAGCTGTCCGGCTAGGGCCGGGGGAACTCCGCCCGGGCGGCGGCCACTCTCTCGCGCAGAAAGCAGTCCTCGGCATGATCGTTGATCAGGCCCATGGACTGCATGAAGGCCAACACTGTGGTGGGGCCCAGGAACTTCCATCCGCGGCGCTTGAGCTCGGTGGCCATCGCCCGCGAGGCCGGCGAGACGGTCACACTCTGCGGCGCTGGCGGCTGCTCAGGTTCGAAGGACCACACAAACCGCGCCAGCGACCCTTCCTGCTCGGCCAGCTGCAGTGCGCAGCCGGCATTGTGCACCACCGCCTCGATCTTGGCGCGGTTGCGCACAATGCCCGGATCAGCCAGCAGGCGCTGGACATCCTCGGCGGTGAACTCGGCGATCCGCGCAGCGTCGAAGCCGCAGAACGCTGACCGGAAGTTCTCCCGCTTCTGCAGGATGGTGCGCCAGCTCAGCCCGGACTGGAAGCTCTCCAGGCACAGCTTCTCGAACAGCCGGCGGTCATCGCCCACCGGGAATCCCCACTCGGCGTCGTGGTACTCCCGCAGCACAGCGGCGGACCGGGCCCAGGTGCAGCGGATCGGCTCGTGCATAGCGAACATGCTAAGAGATACTGGAGTCTGTGTCCGCGACTCTACGCACCCCATGGTGGATGGCCGGTGCTGCGCTGTGCGCCGCGGCCTTCCTGATCGTCTACCTCGGATTCGTCCAGACCGCCTCAGGGCAGCTGATCGATGTGGCGCTGCGTGAGGTCACCGGCCGGCACTGGCACCCGCTGCCGGAGCTGGATCCGGAGAACCGCTGGATCGCGGTATGGATTATGGCGCCCCCGGCCGGCGCGCTGGCTGCGCTGACCATCCCGCAGCGCGACTGGCTCACCGCCGGAATCGCCGTCGCCACGGTGGTGGCCTCCAATATCACCACCCAGGTGGTCAAGCACGGCTGGCTGGAGCGTCCCGAACTGATCGACGGCGCAGGGAGCTCCAATGCGCTGCCCAGCGGGCACACCACTATGGCGGCGGCTTCCGCCGTCGCCGTGTTCTTGGCCGCCGGATCACGATGGCGTCCGGCAGCCGGAGTGCTCGCCGCTGTGTGGGGTGCCGGGTGGGGCGCCTACATCTACCTGGAGTCCTGGCACCGGCCCAGCGATATGATCGCCGCCTACTTGGTGGTGGCCGGTTGGGGCTTAGTGGGCGGCTGGCTGATCCTCCGGCTGCGGGTCCCAGACCGGCCGGCCCCGGCGCATCCGCGCCCGCATGCACCGGAGCTGATGTGCGCCGTCATCGGCGTTCTGCTCTGCGGCGCAGCTCTGGTGGGCCTCTATGCCGGCGGAGGCTGGTCCGGTTTGGAGCTCACGCTCGACGGCGCCTCCAGCGGATGGCACTGGGTGGCCGGAACGGCCCTCTCCGCGGGCCCGGCGTGGCTGCTGGCCGCGGCAGGGATCAGCCTGTTCCGCTACGAGGAGGCCAGGCTCAGCCCGCGCCCAGTGCGGTGAGCATCGGCCGCAGCTTCGAGCGCGTCTCTGCCAGCTCGGCCTCCGGCTGAGACCCGTGGACAATCCCGCAGCCCGCAAAGAGCCGCATCCGGTCGGGCTGCTCCAGCACCCCTCCGCGCAGCGCGATCCCGAAGTCCGCATTGCCCTGGGCATCGATCCAGCCGACCGGTCCGGCGAAGGGGCCGCGGTCCAGACCCTCCAGCACGGCCAGCAGATCATCGGCCTGCCGCGTGGGGGTGCCGCAGACCGCAGCGGTGGGGTGGGCCTGCCCGGCCACCAGCAGCGGGGAGGGCAGACTGCCGTCCTCTCCGCGGGCCAGGCGCCCGGTGATGTCGGAGGCCAGATGGTAGACATTGGGAAGCTCGAGCACCCGGGGACGCTGAGGCGCCTGCAGCGTCTCCGTGACCCGGCCCAGCTGGTCCAGCAGCGAGCGGACCGCCAGATCATGCTCGTGGTGCTGCTTGCTGTCGTCGAGCAGATGCTCGGAGGCGGAATGATCCACAGTGCCGGCCAGCACGCGGGAGCTGACCTCGGCGCCGCGGACGCTGACCAGCATCTCCGGGGTGGCGCCCAGTACGGCCTGCTCATCCCCGCCCACCAGATAGGTCCAGCAGCCCGCGTAGTCGGTGGTGAGCCGGCGCAGCAGCAGCCCCAGCGGAATCACCGAGTCCGCTGCCACCTGCACATCGCGGGCGAGCACCAGCTTCTGCACCGTGCCCTCGGCTATGGCGCTCAGCCCGGCGGAAACCGCATGCAGATAGTGGCGCTCCGACCGCAGCCCGGGTGCCTGAGCAGCCGCCGGCATCGCCGTCGAAGAACTGGCGGCCCGCAGCAGCCTGCCCCGCTGCAGCCGCAGGCCGTGGTCGCTGAGCATCTCTTCAACCGGCCGCTGCCGCTGGCTCACGGTGGTGACCCAGGTCCGCCGCCCCGCACGGCGCAGCAGCACCTCGGGCAGAATCAGCCGGGAGACGTACTGGGATGAGGCCGCATAGGCCACTGAGGCGAAGACCGCCGGTGAGGCTTCGGCGTCGGACTCCCGCTGCTGGATCCGCTGCGCGGTGGTCTCCCACCAGTCGGCCAGCTCGGAGAACCTGCGCTCGCCGGTGGCCCGTCCGGCCGCAGCGATGCCGAGCCCCACCAGGCCTTCGCCTTCGCGCAGCCACACTCCGCTGGGCTGCAGTCCGGGAAGCAGGCCCGGCAGACCGTCGTCGTCGAGGTCCACCTCCACAGTGTGGGCGTGCAGGGCGGAGGCGGAAGAAGTCATGACCAGCACATCCTACTTGCCCAGCGCTGTGTGACGGATCTGCGAGAATGCTGGAGTGAATCGCCGCACAGGGAACCGGGCCGGACTGGACAAGAGGCGCGAAGACGTCGCCTCCATGTTTGACGAGGTCGCCGAACGCTACGACCTGACCAATGATGTGCTCTCCCTGGGCCAGACTGTGCGCTGGCGCCGGAAGCTGGTCGAAGCCCTCAACGTGGCCCCGGGGGAGCGGGTGCTGGACCTGGCGGCCGGGACCGGAAGCTCCACCGTGCCGTTCCACCGCGCCGGAGCGGTGGCTGTGGCCTGCGACTTCTCCCTGGGCATGCTGCAGGTGGGCAAACGCCGCCACCCGGAGATCACCTTCGTCGCCGGGGACGGAATGAACCTGCCCTTTGCCGATAACAGCTTCGAGGCGGTCACCATCAGCTTCGGGCTGCGCAATATCGCAGACCCGCGCCGCGGCCTGGAGGAGATGCTGCGGGTCACGGCCCCGGGGGGACGGCTGGCCGTGATGGAGTTCTCCCACCCCAGCTGGGCGCCGTTCAGCACGGTCTACACCGAATACCTGATGCGGGCGCTGCCGGCGGTGGCCCGAGCGGTGTCCTCCAATCCGGAGGCCTACGTCTACCTGGCCGAATCCATTCGTGCCTGGCCGGACCAGAACGGGCTGGCGGCGATGATCACTGAGACCGGCTGGACCGGGGTGAAGTACCGCAATCTCACCGGCGGGATCGTGGCTATCCATCATGCCGTGAAGGCCCCGGGGAACGACTAGGCTGGAATCCGATGACAGAATCACTCAATGTCCTCGCCGGCGACGAGGAGCTGGCCTCCGAAGTGACAGAGGCCCTCGACGCCGTGGAGGAACAGCTGCTGGCGGCCCTGTCCTCCACCGATGAGCTGGCCAATACCGCAGCGCGGTACCTGGCCGAGGCCGGTGGGAAGCGGGTCCGGCCGCTGCTGACCATCCTCACCTCGCTGCTGGGGGAGGGGGTCAATGACCGTGTGCGCCAGGCCGCGGTGGTCATGGAGATGACGCATCTGGCCACGCTCTATCACGACGACGTCATGGACTCCGCCCCGGTGCGCCGGGGCGCGCCCTCAGCCCATGAGGTGTGGGGCAATTCCGTGGCCATTCTCACCGGAGACCTGATCCTCGCCCGCGCCTCCGAGCGGATGACCCAGCTGGGGGAGGAGGGCTCGCGCATCCAGGCCGAAACCTTCGAACGGCTGGTGATGGGGCAGCTGCACGAGACCGTGGGCCCGCGCGAGGGCGAGGACCCCTATGAGCACTATCTGGGCGTCATCGCAGATAAGACCGGCTCCCTGGTGGCCACCGCCGCGCAGCTGGGAGCGCTCTTCGGCGGGGCCGGCGCGGAGGTCACCCAGATGCTGCGCGAATACGGAGAAGCGGTGGGCATCGCCTTCCAACTGGCCGATGATGTCATCGACCTGACCGCAGATCCTGCCACCTCCGGCAAGACTCCCGGCACCGACCTCCGGGAGGGGGTGCCCACTCTGCCGCTGCTGCTGCTGCGGCGCACCGCCGAGCAGGGCACTGCTGAGCAGGCGCGCTCCGCACGGGAGGTGCTGGACGTGGTGGAGGCCGATCTCACCAGCGATGAGGCGCTTCAGCGGGCCGTGTCCACTGTGGTCGACCACCCGGTGACCGCAGAGGCGTGGGCCGTGGCCCGCCGCTGGGCGGCCAAGGCCCAGGAGGCGGTCGCACCGCTGCCGGAGTCGGTGGTCAAGTCCTCACTGCTCAGCTTCGCCGAAGCCGTCGTCGACCGCGAGGGCTAGGATGCGTGCCTGAGCACCTCCTCGAGCGCAGCGGAGAGCTCCCGGGCGCGCTGAGCACGGAATTCCACATCCAGCGGGTGGCGGATCTGCCGGTACAGCAGATCATCGGGATACCGCGGAAAGACGTGCAGATGGTAGTGCCAGACATGCTGGTTGCCCGCCGGCTCATTGTGCTGCCGCACTGAGGTTCCGGGCGGGTTCCACGCCCGCTTGATGGCCACGGCCACATGCCGGGAGAAGATGCTGATCTTGGCCAGCAGCTCATCCTCCAGATCGTAGAGCGCCTCCCGGTGGGCAGCCGGAGTGATCATCGCGTGCCCGGGGTAGGGGCCGAAGCCGTCGCAGGCGATGAACACCAGCAGATCCTCATCCTGGTACACCACATCGGAGAGCTCGCAGCGGTTCCCGGGATCATCCGCCCGGCCGGCCGCCAATTCGCAGAACGGGCAGACATAGCCTTCCGGGGCGTGAGAGGTCCACAGCGTGCCGAGGCCCGGATCGTACGCCATGCTCACTCGTCCTCCGCGAAGGAGAAGTCCAGCAGGTCGAAGAGGAACTCGCTGACGGTGGCTCCCTCCGGAGTCCAGATGTGCTTGTCATTGTTCCTGCGGTGGATCAGCGGGTCGGGGATCCGCAGGTCTGAGACCTCCACGCCCCAGACCCAGCGTTCGTCCTCATCCTCCAGGAACAGCAGGTACCCCTCCTCGGTCACCAGCTCGTCGGGATCGAAGATGAAGTGGTAAGCCTCCAGAATCTCCTCGCACCGGCCCAGAGCCAGGTAGAGCTCCTGAAGGACCAGCGGCAGCTGCGCACTGTCGGGAAGCTCCGAATCGGCCAGCAGCTCCTCCAACTCCTCGGGGCTGTATCCCTCCGCGTCGGTCCACTGATCATCCAGATACTTCGGCACCAGGGCTTTGAACCTGTCCAAGAACATCTCGGCCATGGGAGTGACTCGCTTCCGTTGTGCACTGCGCAGCCCACCGGCACGGGACCGCTCACATGCCACACTAATGGACCGGACTCGGCCCAGCAGCGGGGAACAACACCGGTGCAGCTCGGCGTTGTCCAATACGGCATACTGTCCTGAGGCAATTCGCCACCATCTCCTGTCGAAAGGATCCGCTTCTCCGTGTCTGACACGTTCACCCACCGGCCCATCCGCGTCGCCGTCGTCGGTGCAGGTCCCGCCGGGGTCTACGCCTCAGACATCCTGGTGAAGGCCCAGGCCAAGCACGATCTGCGCTTCAGCATCGACCTCTTCGACCGCTACCCGGCGCCCTTCGGGCTGATCCGCTACGGCGTCGCGCCCGACCACCCACGCATCAAGGGCATCATCAAGGCCCTGCACAAAGTCATGGACCGCGGCGATATCCGCCTGCTGGGCAATGTGGCCATCGGCACAGATCTGACCCTGGAAGACCTGCGCCGCCACTATGACGCTGTGATCTTCGCCACCGGCGCCATTAAGGATGCCGCCCTGGACATCCCCGGCGTCGAGCTCGAAGGCAGCTTCGGCGCGGCCGATTTCGTCTCCTGGTATGACGGCCACCCCGACTATCCGCGCGAGTGGCCCCTGGAGGCGGAGAAGATCGCAGTGATCGGCAATGGAAACGTTGCGCTCGACGTCGCACGGGTGCTCTCCAAGCACGCCGAGGACCTGCTGAGCACGGAGATCCCGGAGAACGTCTACCAGGGTCTTCAGGCCTCCCCGGCAACGGACGTGCACGTCTTCGGCCGGCGGGGGCCGGCCCAGGTGAAGTTCACCCCCCTGGAGCTGCGCGAGCTCAGCCACTCCCGGGACGTGGACATCGTCCTCTATGAGGAGGATTTCGAGTTCGACGACGCCTCCGATGAGGCCATCCGCTCCAACAATCAGATCAAGACCATGGTCAATACGCTCACCAACTGGCTGGTGGAGCAGGAGGAGCGGGCCGAGGAGGCCTCCAAGCGGCTGCACCTGCACTTCCTGCACCGGCCGGTGGAGATCCTGGAGGGCCGTGATGAGGACGGCGCCGGCACCGGCAAGGTGGCGGGGATTCGGTTCGAGCGAATGGAGCTGGACGGAACCGGCAATGTGCGCGGCACCGGTGAGTTCCTCGACTACGAGGTCCAGGCGGTCTACCGCGCTGTGGGCTACTTCGGCTCCGAGGTGAAGGGCATCCCCTTCGACCACCAGCGCGGAGTGATCGTCAATGAAGCCGGCCGGGTGCTCGACGACGACGGCCACCACATCCCCGGGACCTACGCCA
Organism: Nesterenkonia sp.; assembly: GCF_029265375.1. GTDB lineage: Bacteria > Actinomycetota > Actinomycetes > Actinomycetales > Micrococcaceae > Nesterenkonia. The sequence continues at coordinate 2,746 of NZ_JAJUJJ010000023.1, read as the reverse complement.
CCGGGTGGATCAAGCGCGGCCCGGTGGGGCTGATCGGTCACACCAAGGGCGACGCGATGGAGACCATCGAGTGCCTGATCGCCGATGCCGACCGGCTGCCGGAGGCCGAACAGCCGGAGGAGAATGCGGTGATCGAGCTGCTGGAGTCCAGAGGAGTCGAGTACACCACCTGGGAGGGCTGGCTGAAGCTCGACGAGCACGAGGTCCAGCTGGGCCAGCAGGCCACCACCGCGGGACCGGTGGAGCGCGAACGCGTGAAGGTGGTTCCGCGCGAAGAGATGGTGCGGATCAGCCGCGCCTAGCTGACTACGGCTGCCCGGCCATCTCCTTCAGCCGGGCGATCCGGTTCTCCATCGGCGGGTGGGTGGAGAACAGCTGCTTCGCGCGCGGGCCGAAGGGATTGGCGATCATCATATGGGCATGCGCGTCATGCTTGGGATCCTCCTTCAGCGGGATCCGGGAGATGCCGTTGTCCAGCTTGTCCAGCGCAGAGGCCAGGGCCAGCGGATCCTGGGAGAGTACTGCTCCGTCGGCGTCGGCGTCGTACTCCCGGGTGCGGCTGATGGCTGACTGAATCAGCGCGGCAGCCACCGGCATCAGAATCGCGGCGAGGATCATGCCCACCAGCATCAGCGGGTTCCCGCCTTGGCGGCCGCCCATGCGGGTGAACATCATCATCTGCGCGATGGTGGTGAGGAAGCCGGCCACCGCGGCGGCGACCGAGGAGATGAGAATGTCGCGGTTGTAGATGTGCATCAGCTCGTGGCCGGTGACGGCGCGCAGCTCACGCGGGGTCAGCAGATTCAGGATGCCTTCGGTGAAGCAGACCACGCCTTTCTCCGGATTGCGGCCGGTGGCGAAGGCGTTCGGCGTCGGCTGCGGGGAGATGAAGATGCGCGGCACCGGCTGCTGGGCCCGCCCGGCGAGCTCCTCCACCATCTGGTACAGCTGGGGCGCCTGCGCGCGGTCCACGGGATAGGCCCGCATGGCTCGCAGGGCGATCTTGTCCGAGTTCCAGTAGGAGTAAGCCACCGAGACCACGCCGATCAGTCCGAAAATGAGCAGAAAGATCGGCATGTTCGTGGCATAGGCGACGATGGCGCCGACCAGCAGCAGCAGGGCGAAAAGAAAAGCCAGTAGGCCGGCGGTGCGCAGCCGCCCGTGATGGTGGTGCATCGTGCTCCCTCGGTTCGGCGGACGGGATGTACTGCTCATTCTACGAGGCCGCGCGGCAGTGAATTTGCTCACATACTGGCGGTGTTGAGCTGATTTTCCTCGGTGTTTACCTAGAGTTCACTTTGGGCTGTCACTCTGCATGGCGTAGAGGAACTGGACCGTTCCACCGCGAGTCTGAACGGAGAGTCATGGCCGTACTGCCAGCGCCGGAGAAGCTCCATACGCCCCACGCCGGCGCCGCCGTCGATACGCCGCCCACCCCGTCCACTCCGCTGCAGCGCAGCGGACTGCTGCGCGGCCTTCCGCCGCGGGTGCAGGGCACGCTGAACTGGCTGACCGTAGCCGCCTGCGTCTATGTGCTGATCACCGCCGTGAGCGTCATCGGCTCCGGGTTCTCGGTGGCGGCGGGCGGCCATGCGGAGTCCCTGTTCACCTTCGCCGCCAACCCCGTGGTGGGTCTGATGATCGGCGTGGTGGCCACCGCCCTGACCCAGTCCTCCTCCACCACCACATCGGTCACCGTGGGCCTGGTCGCCGGCGGACTGCCCCTGGAGATCGCCATTCCGATCATCTTGGGCGCCAACCTGGGCACCACGATGACCAACACTCTGGTGAGCCTGGGGATGGTCAAGGACAAGACTCAGTTCCGCCGGGGATTCGCCGCCGCGACCGTCCATGACTTCTTCAATCTGCTGGCCGTGGCCATCTTCCTGCCCCTGGAGATGATGTTCGGGCTGCTGGAGCGGCTCTCCACCGCGGTTGCGGGCAGCCTCTCCGGCGCGGACGGCGGCATTGTGGCCGTGATCTTCGGCGGCATCGGCACCGTGGTCAAGGGGGCCACCTCACCGCTGGCTGATTTCATCACCTGGGCGCTCAGCCCGCTGCCGGGGATCTGGGCAGGCATCGCCATGATCGTGGTGGCGATCGCGCTGATCCTGGCGGTCATCAACCTCATCGGGCGGATGCTCAAGGCGCTGCTGGTCGGCAAGGCTCAGCGGGTGCTCAATGCCGCCGTCGGCCGCGGTCCGATCACCTCGATCGGCTCCGGGGCGCTGGTGACCGTGATGGTTCAGTCCTCCTCCACCACGACGGCGCTGATGGTGCCGCTGGCGGGCTCCGGGGCGCTGAGCCTGCGGCAGATCTACCCGTTCACCCTGGGTGCGAACATCGGCACCACCATCACCGCGCTGGTGTCCGCCTTCGCGTTCGACGGGCCCGTCGGCACCATTGCGCTCACCGCCGCACTGGCCCACCTGCTCTTCAACGTCTTCGGCACTGTGGTGATCTTCGGCATCCCGGGGATCCGGGAGGTGCCGCTGAAGGGCGCCGCATGGCTGGCTGACCTGGCGGTCCGGCGCCCCTCAGTCGCGTTCGCCTGGGTGGTGGGCGTCTTCCTGGCGCTGCCGCTGGCGCTGATCGTCCTGCTCTAGCTGTACTTCCCCGTGAGGTTGTGAACACGGGCTGAGGGGACTTCTCCGTCGATGGCGGTGTGGGTGCGGTGGTGATTGTAGTAGTGCAGGAAGTCCTCATAGGAGGCTTCTCGATCTGCTTCGCTGCGGTAGGCCGTGGC
>NZ_JAJUJJ010000014.1 GCF_029265375.1 Nesterenkonia sp. | reverse complement strand
GGTCATCTCTCCTTCGGAGTGGTTCTCACCATCGCAGCCGTCGACGCTGCACTCGTCATCACCTACCTGGTGACCCGTCCCTCACAAGCGCCGAAGGTCTCCCGAGTCGGGAAGATGCGCACTGCCGCGCTCATGTCAGGGTTCGCGCTCATCGGACTCAGCCTGCTCCCCGCACTCCACCCGGTCGGAGCCGCAGGCAGAGTGCTTTGCATCGCTGGAGCGGTTCTCCACGCCGTCGCAGGGTTCGGGTACTTCCGAGCTCTCCTTCGTGACAACCGCAAAGATCTGTCTGATATGTGAGCCCAGGCTGTTCGACTATCTTCTCCGGCGTCCACGCAGAGACCCGGGGGTTTAGTCGTTGATTCGGGTGATCCAGCCACGGGGTCACCATGCCCGCTCGGTCCCGGCCCAGGCGCAGGACCTGGGCCGGCTCGGAGTAGACCTTCTCGGCAAACCCTTGCGCGTCGAGCCGGTCATGCAAGACCGTCGAGTGCTGCCAGAAGAACTGATCGAGCGCGAAGTCGGTATCAACGTAGATCGCGGTGAGAGTGACGAGACCTTCGGGTTCGGCGCTGAACAACACGTTCGGACTGATGAGGACCGCATCGCCGAAGCTGACCGGCTGGTGCCCGAACTCGCTAAACACGATCGCGGACCCGGACCTGACGAACACGATCTTGAGACAGTCGTAGAGCAGCGGCCCGATTGGGCGATGGAGCGAGCGCGTCGGAGCAACCAGCGGAGCAAGCCATCTCGCACGACGGGAGTGTCCGGCGGTCTCGAAAACCGCCGGACCCTCCTGCTGGGCTGCCTCTGACCTGGTCACTTAGGAAGACCGACCAGCGGAATAGCGCATAAATTCACGGAAAGAGCCCAGGCTGACGGTGTGGAGCACAGACCTACCAGTGTGGTCACGGTTGCGACAGTGGCGATCGCCGGCTACCAGAGACGAGATCAGAGAAGAGGAAGCGACGGGCGTATCTGTGCACGGTCTAACGGAGCTTCACTGTTCGGATCGTTGTGACTGTGAGTACGACGATGACCAGTGCGAAGCCCAGAGCCGTGCCGATGAGCGGCAGCGCGTCCTGAGCTGTGAGCCCGCCAGAACCTGCGAGAGCGGTCGATCCGAGGTTCAGGGCGCGGGTGTTGATGGCTTGCGGCCAGATGAAGCTCAGTGGTCGGAGGGCTTCGCTGGTGACGGTGGCGACGCCGACGACACAGCCGAGGAGGCAGATCGCGACGGGTGCGGCGAACGATTTGAGCAGCATCGACAGCAGCGATTGGATCGCGATCAAGGGCAGTGCCGCGAGCACGGAGATCGCGCCGACGAGGGCGAACTGCCACGGGATCGCTCCATCTAGCCCGAGTACGAGCGTGCCCGAGATCAGGGTGCCTGCGACGAGGACGAGTTGCATGAACGCGACGGGGATCATGATGACCAGCGCCTTGGCGATGACCAGCTTGACCGGTTTCCGGGTGGTGGTCAGGAGGAGGTTCCAGTTGGTGCCGCGGTGTTCCATCCGCCAGGCGGTGGACGCGATCAGGCCGATCCCGATGGAGAAGAACAGTAACCCGTAGAAGAGGGTGACCTGCGAGGTGAAGGATGCCCATCCGGCGTCGAGGGTGTCGAGGTTGTTGGCAAGGTTGATCGTCCCGGTGGTGACGGCCAGCAGCGGGAGGATGAGCGCGATGATCCAGGTGGCGGAGCGCTTGAGTTTGAGGATTTCTGCGCGGAGCACGGGGTTACCTTTCGATCCGGTCGAGACGTCGGGTGGCGACGGCGAAGACGATGCCGACGAGGATGAGGAAGCCAGCGATCCATCCGAATGGCGGCGTGAGATACACCAGGCGGTCTCCCTGTTGCCCGATCGGGGAGATCATGGCGTAGTACCCCCAGGGGATGAGTCGGGCGACGGCGGTCGAAGTGAGGAGTGTGAACACACCGAGGAACGCGCCGAGCACGCCGACGCCGACGGAGACGAGCTGGTTCTCCACGACCGCCGCGAGCCAGATGTGCAGCGCGAGGAACGCGACATCGATGAGCAACAGCAGCCCGGTGTACAGGACCCACGGCCCGGGATCGAGGGGCACGCGGATACCGGCGAACAGGCCGATGCCGATCACGAGCAGGGTCTGCACGATCACGGCGGGCAGCAGGACCGTGCTGAGCGCGACGAGTTTCGCCCGGCACAGCACGCCGGGTGAGTAGCCGGCGGTGGAGGCGAGGGTCCAGCCGGTGCCGGAGTGCTCGATGTCGGTCTGTCGGCTGGCGAGCACGGCCGCGAGGATCGGGGAGGTCATCGCGGCCATGAGGGTGTAGGTCACCATCAGGTCTGCCCAGGGCATCGCGTCTGGGTCGGTGAACGATTCCTTCGTGCTGCCCGCGAAGAGGGAGAAGCTGGACAGGCCCGCGACGGCGAGGACGAGGATCGCGGTGATGAGGAACGTGCGCAGACGGCGTATCTTGCGGAACTCGAGCCGGATCGCGCGCCTCACAGCAGACCACCCCTGCCGGTGAGGTCCATGAACACGTCTTCGAGGCTCTGCGCGACACGACGCACCTCGTAGATCGGGACACCTGCGACGGCGAGCTGGTAGATGACTTTCGCGGTCTGGTCCTTGTCGATCCCGCTCATCCGGATGCCCTCCGGAACCCGGGTCGCGGTGAGTCCTTGTGCGAGGGCGGCGTGCGGGTCGGAGGTCTCGATGATCAGATCGGGCACGGACTGCTCGAAGAGCTGGTCGCGGCTGCCCTGGAAGATCATCTTCCCGCTGGAGAGGATGCCCAGGACGCTGGCCATCTTGTCGATCTCATCGAGCAGGTGGCTCGACACCATGACCGTGATTCCACGGCCCGCGAGGTCTACCAGGAGCATGCGGATCTCCTCGATCCCGGCGGGATCTAAGCCGTTCGTCGGCTCGTCGAGGATCAACAGCGCGGGATCGCGAGCGAGTGCCATCGCGATGCCGAGACGCTGCTTCATGCCCAGCGAGTAGTTGCGGACGAGCTTGTGCTGCTGTTCCGTCAGCCGGACCGTGGCCAGCGCGTGGTCGATCTGCGGGGTGGACAGGTCGAGCATGTCCTGGACGATCCGCATGTTCTCCCGGCCGGTGAGGTGCCCGTACCCGGGAGGAGCTTCGATCATCGACCCGATCGACGGCAGGAGCTTGGTGCGGGAGGCACGCGTGAGTGGTTCGCCCAGGACCTTAATGTCGCCGCTGGTGGGCTGGGTCAGGCCCAGGATCATCTTCATCGTGGTCGACTTGCCCGACCCGTTCGGCCCCAGGAACCCGTACACGTGGCCCTGTGGAACGTCCAGGTTCAGGGAGTCGACGGCCGTGTGGGTCTTGAACTGCTTGGTCAGTCCACGGGTGGTGATGACGCTGGTCATGGATGCCTCGTTTCAGTCGGGTCGGTCACCCCATCCACGATTCCCGGATCAGTCGCGTGGCAGATCGTGCTGCGGCACGAAGTCGGTCTTCATACCGTGGTATGAGTCGCGCCGGATGCCCGCGCCATAGGCTGGTTGGGTATGGAACCGTTCACCAGCCCCGCGACCCGTGACCGGCTCCGTACTGCCTGGCAGGAGTACCCCTGGGTCGCTGATCTCGTCCTGGCGGTGTTCGTCGGAGTGCTCGGCGCGATCAGCCGGCCGACCCTGTCGTTCACGACACCCGAGCAGACGGCCTACAGCATCATCGTGTTCGGCTGCTCGGTCGCTCTGATCTTCCGCCGCATGCGCCCGCGTCTCACTCTCGCTGTCATCGGCGTTCTGCTCGTCCTGCATCTCGTCGTGGTGCAGGAGCTGACGGTGTTCGCCGGCGCGGTCTGCCTGATCGTGGCGTACACCACGCAGACGGAGATGCTTCCGCCGTGGCGGTGGGGATACGTCGCCGCCATCTACGTCGGTGCAGGCATGGCGGTGCTCACCTCACCGACGCCCACGGCGGACACCGATTGGATGATCAAGCTGGTGATCGCCGCCGCCACTGCGGCGCTGATCACGGTCGCGGTCCTGGCTGGCATCGTCCGACGGCACCGGAAAGCACGCTATGACGAGGCCCTTGAACGCACGGCATTTCTGGAAGCCCGACAGGAAGTCGAGCGGCGGCTCGCCGCTGTCGAGGAACGGACCCGCATTGCCCGCGAGATGCATGACGTGCTCGGCCATTCTCTGACCACCATCGCGGTGCAGGCCGAAGGCGTCCGCTACGTCATCCGAACCGACCCGCAGCGCACCGATCAGGTACTCGCCGACATCGGGCGCTTGAGCCGTACCGCCGTCGATGACGTGCGCGATCTCATCAGCGTGCTCGCCACCGATGACGACGGCGACGCCCCCATACGCCCCACGCACACGCTGCGGGACGTCGGTGAGCTCATCAGCGACTTGCAGTACACGAGAGCGGCGATCCGGTTGCAGGTCGCAGGCGACCTCTCGTCCATCCCCGATCAGGTCGGACTCGCTGGGTACCGGATCATCCAGGAGAGCCTCACCAACGTGCTGAAATACGCCGACGGTGCAGCAGTGAACGTTCGCATCGTCGTACACGACGCGGCGGTCAAGTTGACCGTTCTGAACACGGCATCCGGTGAATCGCGCACCGCACGAGGCGACTCACACCACGGGATCATTGGAATGCAGGAACGGGCACGTGCCCTCGGCGGCACACTCACCGCCGGCCCCGACCCGACCACCGGCGGATGGAGCGTCGCCGCAACTCTGCCGTGGAGGCTGTCATGATCACCATCGCCCTCGCCGACGACGAACCCCTGTTCACCGCGGGACTCGCGATGATCCTTGACGCGCAGCCCGACATGCGTGTGCTCTGGCAGGCGATCGACGGAGCTGACGCCATCCGCCAGCACAACCGCGCAGCTCCAGACATCCTGCTCCTCGACATCCAAATGCCCACCCTCGACGGGCTCGCTGCCATCCAGCAGCTCATCGCGACCGGTACGGCGAGCAAGATCATCGTCCTCACCACCTTCGACACCGACGAATACGTACTCACTGCCATCGAGTCCGGCGCATCAGGCTTCCTGCTCAAGAACACCGCCCCCGACGACGTGGTCGCCGCGATACGCACGGTCCACGACGGCGAGGCCGTCATCTCACCCGGACCCACCCGCCGACTCTTCACGACCTTCCGGCAGCAACCAGGTACCTCGCGTGGCGGCGTATCTCACACCGACAGTCGCGCCGAGGTCGAACTCACGCCCCGCGAGCGCGACATCCTCAGCCTGATCGCCAGAGGCCGAACCAACCAAGAAATCTGCGACGAACTATGGCTCACCATGCCCACCATCAAGACACACATCGGCAACCTCCGAGCGAAGACCCAATCCCGAGACCGCGTGCAGCTCGCCCTCTTCGCCCTCCGCGTCGGCATCGCCGAACTGGCATGACCTGGACCGCCCTTACGGCTTCAGCCGTAGCTCTTCCCCTGATTCCGGTCAGAGTGGTCAGGTAGCGTGAAGTGCTGGTCGGGCCCGAGCCGTTGCGCGGACAGGGGGCGTGGTGGCAGCGCACTCTGAGGTGGGTGAGTCGTTTCCGCCAGGATCCTGGCACGGCGAACCTGCAGATGTACGCGCCGCTGGTCGAGCGCATCGTCTCCCAGCGCGCATCGCTTCGCCGCCTCACCGACGACGAGCTCACGAGACGTTGGACCGGGTCGATATCGATCGCGTTGGACCATGACGACGACCTGGTGAGCTTTCTCGGCCTAGCGAGCGAGGTGGCGCGGCGTCGGCTGGGGTTGGAGCCGTTCGAGGTGCAGCTGCTCGCCGCAGCGAGCATGCTACGCGGCCGGGTGGTCGATATGGCCACGGGCGAGGGCAAGACGTTGGTCGGGTTCCTCGTCTCGGCCGGCCTCGCCGCGGCTGGTCGGCGGGTGCATGTGCTCTCGGCGAACGATTATCTGGCGGGCCGAGATGCTGGCGCTGGTGCGTCGTTGTTCTCCCCATTCGGTCTGACCTGCAACGCCGTGATCGACTGGATGGACGACGTAGAACGTGCCGAGGCGTACCGCAGTGACATTGTGTACGCGACGGTGCACCAGGTCGGGTTCGATCTGCTGCGCGACTGCCAACGCGTCCCCGGGACCCGGGGACTGGTACCGGACTTGGACGCCGCAGTGGTCGATGAGATCGATGCCGTGCTGCTGGATGACGCGATGGTGCCGCTGGTGATCGCCGGCGAGGCCGACCCGCAACCGGAAGAGACATCCCTGGCGCAGATCATCGCGGACCTGACCGATGACGAGCACTATCAGGTCGAGGGCGACCGGCGCAGTGTCGCGTTCACCGAGGCAGGCCTCGCCCGTGTCGAAGCGGCGCTCGGGATCGATGACCTGTACGCGCAGGAGCACGTCGACCTGTTGACGGCGGCGCATGTCGCGCTGCACGCGCATGCGCTGGTCGAACGCGACGTGCACTACCTCGTCACCGATGGACGGGTGCAGCTGGTCAACGATGCCCGTGGCCGGGTTGCGGATCGTCAGCGTTGGCCGGACGGTCTCCACGCCGCCATCGAGCGCAACGAGGGGCTGGAGGTGACCGGACAGGCCGAGATCCTCGACCAGGTGCTCGTGGAGACCGCGGCCAGCAACTCACGAGCGACAATGGGAGGCATGCGACGCTCCTTGAACTCCTGAGTGACTGTTACTGGCCTCCGCCGACGACGGATCTCTCGATGCGACGAGACCGCCAGCTGTAGAGACGGGGCAAGGTTCGAGCACTGTCGCGTTACCTCCACATCGAATGAGAATAACGAGATCTGCCTCGCCTGATGGCGGGGCAGATCTGTTTGTGGGATCGAAGAGGACTCCGTCGAGCATGCGGCGGTCAGCAGGTCCGCAACGGTCGGTTTGCCGCTCAGTGCTTACTCTGGCTGCCGTCCTTCAATCTCGACGCCGCAGCCGCGCAGCTCCTCGATGACAGCGGCCTTGCCTCCTGGATGGGCTCCGACGAAGGCGGTGGCATTCAGATCTACCGTGACGTGATAGCCCAGACGGCGGGCGTCGCGGGCGGTCGCGGCGACGCAGACGTCGGCGGCTACTCCGATCACGACCAACTCATTGATGTCTGCGGTGCGCAGCTGCTCGGCAAGGCCGCTCAGTCCGCCTGTGGACGGCGGCGCGCCGGTGGCGGTGGGGATGGCGGAGAAGCCGGAGAAGCCTCCTGCGCTGCCCGGCCCCTTGTCGACCACTGTCCCGCGGCTCGTCACCGATGGGTGCAGGGCCGCGTCGTGCTCGGCGCTCGAGCCGGTTCCACCGAAGGGATTGACGTCGCGGGTCAGAAGCACCGGCCAGCCGCGGGCGGCGGCATAGTCGATCCAGTTCGAAACGGCCGCGACGGCACGCTCCGCGCCAGGCACACCAGCACCGGCGGACGGAGCGATGAATCCGTTCTGCATGTCGACGACGACCAGCGCCGTCCGTATCGAGGGGCGTGAACCGGTCATGACGCCACTCGTGCGGCGCGGAGTGCGCTGCTCCAGGTGATCAACTGATCGAGCATGGCCTCGACCGCCTGCTCTTGGTGGGGCTGCGGTGTCAGCGCGTGCATATCGGCGAAGTCGTCCTTCAGCGACAAAGCGACTTGGTTGCGGACTGCTGCCAGCTGGAGCTCACCGGCTACCAGACGCAGCTGCTCCACCGCTCGAGTGCCTCCGGCAGTCCCGTACCCGACGAAGCCGACCGCCTTGTTGTTCCACTCCCGGTACAGGTAGTCCAAGGCGTTCTTCAACGCGGCCGAAGGGCCGTGGTTGTACTCCGGGGTGACCAGCACATACCGGTCGTAGGAGGCGATCGCGTCGGCCCAACGCTGGGTGTGCTCGTTGCGGTAGTCACCCATCATCGGCGGCACCGGCTCGTCCAGCAGCGGCAAGTCGAAATCGGCCACGTCGAGGATGTCAAACTCAGCGTCACCGCCCCGGCGCGCGACCACCTCATTGATTCAGGACACGACGTCGAGCGCCTAGCGGTCAGGTCGGGTGCTGCCCGCGATGATCGCGATTCGAGTCATTATCTGCTCCTATTCGATATAGTGGACTCTATCGAATATGCTGTCACGGTGACCAATGATCCACAACCCCCCGCCGTCAGCGGTCGGCGATGCCCGAGCGCACGGCGCTACGACACCAGTCGCCGTGCTGAGGCCGCAGCACGGAACCGGCGTGCGATGCTGGATGCAGCGGAGCGGCTGTTCGCTGAGCGCGGTTTCGCTGACGCGACCATTGCCGCTATTGCCGCGGCGGCCGGAGTGTCCGCCCCGACTGTGTATGCAGTCTTCGGTTCCAAAGCCGGCCTGTTGGCTGCGCTGCTCACCGCCCTGGAGGACCGCGTCGACCGCGATGACTGGGCGCGCCGCATGAACGAGGAGCCCGACATTGCACGACGGCTCCACCTGTTTGCTGAATGGAGCATGCGTCTCTACGCCGGGGGACATGCCCTGATCCGTGCCTCCTACCGCGCCAGTGCAGACCCTGCCGTCGCCGCGCTGCATGCGGAAGGCAACCGCCGTCGCCGCGACGCACTCCGCGCCCTGATCGACTCACCCTCCGCACAGTCGCTGCGGTTCGGCATCGCCGTGGACGAAGCCGTGGACCGGGCCATGGTGCTGACCAGTCCCGCGGTCTACCTCACCTGCGTGGAGGACTGCGGCTGGACCGGCCGGCGTTATCAATCCTGGTTGTCCGAGCTCCTGACCCGCGAACTCCTCGAATAGGGCGGACGCCGAGATGCGGGAGCCGGCCAAGAATCCCTCGGCGATGCTGCAGGGGAGGGGGCTGAGGGCCGAAGCCCCAGGTCAGGGCTGGATTCAGGATCTGTTCGGCCGACTTTCAGCTCTATGTGGTGACACTGGAGGCCGTGAGCACCCTTTAGAGTGCACGAAGGAGCAGTGGTCAGCACATGCGCACAGCCATCGTCGGCGCCACCGGCAACACCGGGACAGCGCTGCTACACCACTTCGCCGAACGGGAGGAGATCACCTCCGTCCTCGGCATCGCCCGCAGGCTCCCGGATACGCAGGCCGAGCCCTACCGGCACGCAGAGTGGGCCGCCGTGGACGTCCAATTCCCGCAGGCGGAGGACCAGCTGGCCGAACTGTTCGCCGAGGTCGACGCCGTCGTCCATCTCTCCTGGCTCATCCAGCCCAACTCCAAGCGGGACCTGCTGCGGCGGGTCAACGTGGACGGGACCCGCCACGTGCTCACAGCCGCGGCCCAGGCCGGAGTCAAGCACGCCGTCGTCGCCTCCTCCGTGGGTGCCTACTCGCCGGTGGACGACGACGAGGCTCGCGACGAATCCTGGCCCACTGGCGGCATCGCAGGCTCCCACTACAGCCAGGACAAGGCCGCCCAAGAGCGGGTGATGGATGAGATCGAAGCACTCCACCCGGAGATGACCCTGGCGCGGATCCGACCCGCTCTGATCTTCCAGCAGGCCGCCGGCACTGAGATCCAGCGTTACTTCGCCGGCACACTGATGCCTGTGCAGCTGCTGAACGTGCTCCGTCCGCCCATGGTTCCCATGCCGGCTGGTATTCGCAGTCAAGCGGTGCACGCCGCTGATGTGGCCCGCGCCTACGCCGAAGCAGTCATCCGCCGAGCCCAGGGTGCCTTCAACATCGCCGCCGACGACATCCTGGATGCCGAAACCATCGCCGCGGTCGTCGCCCAGCGGCGCTCCGGCAGAGCCAGCATCCCGCTGTCGCTGCAGGCCGTGCGCCCGCTGGTCAAGGCGTTCAACCGCGCACACCTGCTGTCCATGGATGAGGGCTGGCTGGATATGGCCGCCCGCGTGCCGATCATGGACACCACCCGGGCAAAGACCGAACTGGGCTGGCAGCCGCAGGTCAGCGGGGCTGAGGCGCTGGCCGAGCTGCTCGACGGTATGACTGCCGGTGCCGGAGGAGCCTCAGTGCCGATGCGCCCGCGCGGGGAGTCTCCGATGTCCTCCCACCCGTTGCCGTCGGCCGGGCACAGCATCCCCGAGGAAGTGGACGCGGGGCTGCTGCGCGGCTACATGTCCGACCATCTGGCGGGGGCCACCGCCGGGCTGCAGCGCATCCAGGCCATGGCTTCGGCCTTCGACGACACTCCGGTCTACCCGCAGCTGTCCCAGGTGGCCGAGGCCATCGCCTCCGAGCACCGCTGGCTCAATGAGCTGATGAAGCGGCAGGGCTTCCCGCGGCCCGGCGTCGTCGCACCTCTCTTCTGGGCCGGGGAGCGGCTGAGCCGGCTCAAGCCCTTTGCCCGCCCTCCGCTGAAACGCTCTCCTTCGGCTCTGGTGCTGGAGACCGAGCTGATGATCGCGGCCATCACCGCCAAGCGGCAGGGGTGGGAGGTCCTCTCCGACTATGCCGACGAGCTTGGGGTTCCGCACAGTGTCTTCGATGAGCTGGTCAGCGCCGCTGACGAGCAGCGCGAAACCCTCGATGAGGTGCACCGCTATGCCCGTGAACGCGCCTTCCACACCGACCGGCAGACGCTGACCCCCCAGCTCAACGACTGACCCGCACACTCGAGAACTGACCATCCGACAGTCCGCAATCACCTGCAGACACAGTAAGGAGAATCCGTTGGCTGAGAATGATCGCACCCTCACCACACGGCAGGGCCACCCGGTGCCGAACAACCAGAACATGCGCACTATCGGCAGCCGGGGTCCGGCCACCTTGGAGAACTACCACTTCCTGGAGAAGATGTCCCACTTCGACCGGGAGCGCATCCCCGAGCGAGTGGTGCACGCCCGCGGCTTTGTGGCCTACGGCGAGTTCGAAGCAACCGGAAAGATCGGAGACGAACCGGCGTCGAAATACACCCGAGCCAAGCTGTTCCAGGAGCCCGGGAAGAAGACCGAGCTCGCCATCCGGTTCTCCACCGTCATCGGCGGCCGGGACTCCTCGGAGGTGGCGCGCGACCCGCGAGGCTTCGCGGTGAAGTTCTACACCGAGGACGGCAACTGGGACCTGGTGGGCAACAATCTGGCGGTCTTCTTCATCCGCGACGCCATCAAGTTCCCCGACGTCATCCACTCGCTGAAGCCGGATCCGGTGACCTTCCGGCAGGAGCCCAACCGGATCTTCGACTTCATGAGCCAGACGCCGGAGTCGATGCATATGCTCACCCACCTGTTCAGCCCCCGCGGCATCCCGGCCACCTACCGCCACATGGAGGGCTTCGGGGTCAACACCTACAAGATGGTCAACGCCGAGGGTGAGACCGTGCTGGTGAAGTACCACTGGCTGCCGCGGCAGGGCGTGGCGTCCCTGACCGAGGAGGAGGCCGCCAAGGTGCAGGGCCAGGACCTCGGCTCAGCCTCGAAGGACCTCTATGAGGCCATCGAGCGCGGCGACTATCCACAGTGGGACCTCTACGTCCAGCTGATGGAGGACCATGACCATCCGGAGCTGGAGTGGGATCCGCTGGACGACACCAAGATCTGGCCGGAGAACGACTTCCCGCTGCGGCACGTGGGCACCATGACGCTGAACCGCAACGTGGAGGACTTCCACAATGAGAGCGAACAGATCGCCATGGGCACCGGCGTGCTGGTGGACGGTCTGGACTTCTCCGATGACAAGATGCTCGTCGGCCGGACCTTCAGCTACTCCGACACCCAGCGCTACCGGGTGGGTCCGAACTACCTGCAGCTGCCGGTGAACCAGCCCAAGGGAGTCAAGGGGCGGGTGCACACTAACCAGCGCGGCGGCGAGATGAGCTACTCAGTGGACCTAGCCCCCGGGCAGAACCCGCACGTCAACTACGAGCCGAGCCTGCACAACGGGCTCACCGAGGCCGAGGCCAAGCCGAACAACCCGCCGCAGGTCACCGGCCGGCTCACCGCCTCCAACCTGGAGCGCACCAACGACTACCTGCACGCCCGCGGCAGGTACAACACCATGAACGACTGGGAGCGCGACGAGCTGGTCAAGGTCATGGGCACCATGCTCTCCGACTGCGAGGCCGACGTGCAGCAGCGCATGCTGTGGCACCTCTACATGATCCACGACGACTACGGCAACCGCGTGGGGGAGTACCTGAACATGACCGCCGACGACGTGCGGCACCTGGAGCCGCTGCCCACTCAGAAGCTCACCGAGGACGAGCAGCAGCGGCTGAAGAACCTGGGACGCAACGGCGATGAGATCGACCCCTCGCAGTGGGGCGGCTGGACCTCCTCGGTGATCAACCACCAGGTCACCGCCGAGGACGTTCTCTCCGGCACCCTGGGCAATCTGGAGTACACCCCGGAGAAGACCCCAGGCCGCGCTCCAGCCGGAACCTGATGGCCCCGCCGGGGACCGTGACCAACTGGTCCGGATCGGTGAGCTGTGCGCCATCGGCCCGGACCAGGCCGAAGCGGACGTCCGACGTCGCCCGCTTGGTGCGCAGAGCCCGGCATGACGGCATCACGGTGCGGCCTGTGGGGCCGGCACACTCCTCGGTGCCGCTGTTCACCACTGAGGACACCCTGGTCTCCTTAGAGAGGATGACCGGGGTGGTGGAGACTGACCCGCAGGCCCGCACCGCCCGGGTGCTTCCGGGAACAGGGCTGCGCGAGCTGGGTGAAGAACTGGCAGAGCGCGGCCTGGCCATGCAGAATCTGGGCGACGTCGACTACCAGGCCGTCGCCGGGGCGATCTCCACCGGAACCCACGGCTCAGGGATCACCCTGGGCAATCTGTCCTCCACTATGATCGGCGGCCGGCTGGTCAACGGCCTGGGGGAGGAAGTCCCCTTCGGCGTCGACGCAGATGCCGGCGTCGCCGATCCCCTGCTGCGCGCGGCCCAGGTCTCCCTCGGTGCGCTGGGGATCCTCACCTCGTTGACCCTGCAGCTGGAGGAGGCCCACCAGCTGCACCGACAGAACTGGATCACCCATATCGATTGGGTGTTGGAGCACTTCGCCGAGCTGATCGAGACCAACCGCAGCGTGGACTTCTACTGGTACCCGCGCAGCGATCTCGCCCAGGTGCGCATGCTCAACAAGCCGGGACAAGAGCCGCAGATGACGCCGCCGGGGAGGCTGAAGACCGACCAGACCGGTCCTAACTACGAGATCATCCCCAACGACCGGATGATGAAGTTCGAGGAGATGGAGTACATGCTCCCGCTCGACACGCAGCTGGCCGCCTTCCAGCAGATTCGGGAGCGCATCAAGTCCCGGCACCGGGCCCAAGTGGGCTGGCGGGTCCTGGTGCGCACGATAGCCGCGGATGACGCGATGCTCTCCAATGCTCACGGCCGCCCCACCATGACCATCGCACTGCTGCAGAACCACATGCTGCCGTACAAGGACTACTTCGACGATATCGAGCCGATCTTCTGGGACTGCGGAGGCCGCCCTCACTGGGGAAAGAAGCACACCCTGAACGCGCCGCAGTTGGTAGAGATGTACCCCGAATGGCGGAGCTTCCAGCAGATCCGGCGGCAGATGGACCCCCAGGGCGTACTGCTCAACGGCTACCTGCGCGAGATCCTCGGAGAGGAGGAGATCTGATGACGTTTGCCGGACGACGCCGTCAAGGCGGTCCTGAACCGGGAGCAGCGCTGGGGCGGACTCACTGGGTGTTCTCCGCCGGATTCGCCCCCAGCCAGTCCACGGGCTCAGAACCGGAGTTCACCAGCCGCAATACGCTCTGCCTGCTGAATACCGGCGACGACGATGCCTGCCTGCAGCTGATGATCTACTACCAGGACCAGGAGCCGGTGGGTCCATTTGAGGTGACAGTGCCGGCCCGCTGGGTGCTGCACCAGAGGATCAACGATCTTATAGACCCGCAGGCCGTGCTTCTGGATGCCCCCTATGGGATGGTGCTCAGCTCCGACCTTCCGGTGGTTGCTCAGCTGTACTACCTCGATTCCCGGGGCGGGCACCTGGCAGTCTCCCACCTCAACCCATTGCCCCTGGACTAGGACAGTGCGGCCTCGCTCGCCCTGGAAACGGCAAGTATGAACCGCATCAGCGGATAGCGGAATTGGCCTGCGTGTGCTCAGAAAGATTTTGCGAGCTTAACGCGACCTCAACACACAGTAAGAGTTTGCGCAGAAAATTGAGGCAAATCTTGGCGCCTGTTCAGGTCCTGCGTAATGTCCTGTGTGGCCACTGGATCCATAATGCAGCTGCATTGGCCACAGGAAACATCGTAAAAATTTGAACTACTCTAAGAGTGAGGATTGGGGACCAACGTGTCAACAAGAGTCGCTGATTTCGTAAACAGCCAGGACCTGGGAGAGCTCAAGAGCGGTTTCCGTCGGGAAGCTAGCCCTGTCATGGCAACGCCGGCCGCCGTCGTTGCCGCTCTGCTCGGCAAGAAGGTGGTCGGTGCCGCTGCCGCTGGAGTCACCGGTGTGGGTGTCGCCTACACAGTGGGCCGAGTCGTCAACTGAGCCCACTGCAGGCGAGCTCGTTCAATTTTGTACTAATTCATGCGCCGTGAAGTTGCGCCTTGAATAAGCACTACGCGTGAATTAATACTCGTGAAGGGAAGTATAAGTGACACACATAATCGAAAAGGTTGAGAGGGAAACTGAGCCGCAGCTGAGCGAGCACAGTTCAATGCGCAACCCGGGGCTCGACCCGGTCATGGCGACCCCGGCAGCGTTCGTCGGCGCAGCCGGATACGCATGGATCACGCTGCAGGCCTATGACATGGGGCGTGAGCATGCCGGAGCCAACGGCTGACCCCCTGCTCGGGGCTCGCAACTGGTCAGCAGGCACCCCTTGCTGATCAGGTCTTTCCGGAGGGTTGTGGGGGTGCACGCAACTGCGTCCCCACAACCCTCTGCCCCTCACACGCACTCTGCTTCAGAAGGACATCCCGTGAAACTGGTCCGAAAGATCTCCTCTGCCGTTTTCAGCCCGATTCCGCTGACCCGGGATCGCGCCCTGGGCATCTCTGAACGGCTCGTGGCCGCTACCACCCTGACCTCCTCCCTGGAATACCTCAGCCAGCGTCGCCACCTGGACAAGGGCGGCCTCAACGACTGGGACATCATGCGCTCCGAGGAGGCAGTCAACAACCCGCTGTTCCGCTCAGTGCTGGACGTCATCGGACGGCGCAAGGTCACCCTGGGTCTGCAGACAGCCCGCGCCGCCCTCAGCGTGGCAATGATGCTGCCAGGCAATAGCCGCTGGCGCGGAGCAGGAAACCTTGCCCTCGGGGGCATGACGGCCATCCTCTATCCGCGGCACCGGTTCGGCACTGACGGATCCGATCAGGTCTCCCTGCTGGTCCAGACCGCAGCCGGAGCTGCACGGCTGAGCACCTCCACACAGACCAGAGACGCTCTGCTGTGGTACATCGCAATCCAGGCGAACCTCTCCTACGCGGCCTCCGGCTGGGTGAAGCTGCTGGGCGACAAATGGCGCAACGGTGAGGCCCTGCCAGGAGTGATGCGCACCAAGACCTACGGATTCGAGAAGGTCTACCGCTGGGCGAAGCAGCACCCACGAGCCTCACGCTATGCCCAGCATGCAGTACTGGCCATGGAATGCCTCTTCCCGCTGGTCTACATCGGCTCGGGCAGGCTGGTGCGGCCCTTCCTCGCGTCAGCGGCGAGCTTCCATGTGGTCAACGGATTCGTCATGGGGCTGGGCCGCTTCATGACAGCGTTCCCATCCATGCACCCATTCGTGGCCTACACCGCAATGCCCAAGTCTCTGCCGGAAGCCGCTGATCGGGACGACAGATTGGTTCGCACCGCGCTGACAGTGCTGGCCGGTGCGATTGCGTATTCCGGCGCAGTAGCCGCCCAGAAGCGCATGAAGACACTCCAGGGGTGGGATACTTCCCGGATCATCACCACCCGTCACGGGAACCAGCTGCAGTTCGAATCGGGAGGAACGCACGACGGCGACTCACCGATCCTGCTGTTCTGCACTGGGCTTGCCTCTACCTCAGAGCACTTTGCCTGGATCAGCGAAAAGATGATCACCGAGACGGACTGCGGCCTCATCGTCTACGCCCGGGCGGGCTACGCCGGCAGTCAGCGGTACTGCCGTCGGGACTATATCCTCCAGGAATCTGTGGACGACTTGGTGGATCTGATCCACACCGTCACCGCGCTGAACGACCGCAAAGTCGTCCTGGTCGGACACTCCCTAGGTGGAGAGTTCGCGCGCCGAGCTGCCGGCCAGGTTGCCCCAGAGCGCCTGGCTGGGGTGGTGTATCTGGACCCCTCCCATCCCGCGGAGTTCCAGCGCTCGGAGGCTCAGAGCCTCGGGGCCCGGAACCTGCAAGGCGCCCTGACCACCGCGGCATGGGCGCTGCGCCTGGGAACCGGCGTTCTGATGAGCCGGCCCCGGTGGTTGGACAGCCTGCCCCTCGCCTACCGGGACAAGGTCTACGCTCAGTACTCTGACGCCCGGCTGTGGAGGGCTGCCGCACGCGAATGGCGCGCCGTGGAGAAAGAGTTCCGTGAGTACGACGCCGAGATGCCCGCCCTGAAGATTCCAGGTCTGGTTCTCGCTGCCCAAAACACCGTGGACCGGGATCCCGAGCAGCTCCTGATGTACCACGAGCTGGCGAAGTCCCATCAGGATGCCTCGGGCAGCCATGAGGTCAGTGTTATCGAAGGAGCCGACCACGACAGCATCCTCACCAATGCCCGTCACGCGCATCTGGCTGCCGCCCGGATCATCGCTTTCCTGCAGGAGCACTGCGGAATCCACGTCGGCGGTGTCGACCATTCTGCGGACGCGGAGTCGCTCGCCGAGGATGCACCCGCCAAGACACTGGAAAGCGAGGAAGCCCAGGTATGAAACCCGCATCCACATTGAAGTCTCTGTTCACCGGACCCGGCGCCGCTGCCCGAATCGGTGCCTCCGCGATGCTGGTGGCCACTCTAGCCACCCAGCATCCCAACCCTGTGTTCAACCGCATACAGGTGCGCGACCACTTCTCTGTTCTGCCGAACTGGAAGTTCTTCGCTCCGAATCCTGCCACCCACGACTATCACTATCTGTACCGGACCCTGGACGTGGAAGGAAATACGTCGCGATGGCGTGATATCGAGCTGATTGCCGACCGGAAGATGCACCAGGCCATCTGGTTCGCCAGTCGCCGCAGCGAAAAGGCGGTGTTCGACGTCTGCAGTGAGATCCTGCAGCGCATGGACAAAGGGTTCGATGCCATCAAGTCCACCGCCTCCTACCGGCTGCTGGTCGAGTTCATCCGGCGCGAGATCCGCGAGAGCTCGTCAGACGTGAGTTCGATCAAGGGCTTCCAAATTTCGATGGTGCGAGCCAGCGGGCACGATCACGAGGAGGAGCCCGAGATTCTCTTCGTCTCGCCGTATGTGCCCATGGACGCCTCCGGCGAGCGCGCCCTGATCCCCATCCCATGAACCGCAGAAGCGGCGACGGCGCGGCCGTTGAGGAAGGACGGACACAGTGACTACGACAGTGCAGGACATCGGCTACGCCGAACAGTTTGCAGGCTGGTACGACAGGATCTTCCCCAAGGACGCTTCAGCTCAGATCCTGGTGGATTTCCTGGCGCGCCACCATCCCGATCCCACTGCCGGCACCTTGGAGATGGGGGTGGGAACCGGCCGGATCGCCGCGCCGCTGGCACGCCATGTGGGGCAGGTCGTCGGAGTGGACTGCTCCGAGCTGATGCTGGAGGGTCTGCGCCAGGAGTGTGACGAAGCGACGGTCCGCCCGGTGCTGGGGGACATGCGCACCTATTCGGAGGACCGCCGGTACGGTCTGGTCTACATCGTGTGCTCAGCGCTGGCGCTCCAATTGGACCGGCAGGCCCAGGAAGAGAGCATGCTGCGGGCAGCCGAACTGCTGGCCCCTGGGGGACGCCTGATCATCGAGACGCATAATCGGCCCGGCTGTGTGGCGCTGCACGAAGGTTCCACACGAACCTCGTTGTTCGTTCCTTACCCGGAGCCCAACACGGGGCTGCAGACCTTTGCGACTCTGCTTCCCGACGATCTTTGGCACTGCTCTCAGATCTGGTACGAAGCCGATGGGACTCACCGCATCGGCACCGAGGTGCTGCGACTGCTGACTCCCGAAGAGGTGGACAGCTATGCCGCGAGCGCCGGTCTGGTTCGGGACGGGTTGTGGGCTGACGCCATGGGGAATCCCTACCAGGAAGCTGGATTGCTGTTCATCGCGAGCTATAAGAGGACATCATGAACTTCCCCCACATCATCGCCGGACACCGGGTGCTGCTGATCATCGGCATCGTCCTCGGCCTGCTGGGCGCCTGCGCAGCGCTGGCTCAGCCGCTGTTCATAGGGCTGCTGATCCGGGCAGTCTCCGAGGGGGAGCCCATCACCGTACCGCTGACCATCATTGTGATCCTCTTCGCTCTGGACGCGGCACTCTCGGCGGCCAATGCGTACCTGATCGGGCGTGCAGGCGAGAACATCGTCTTCGATCTTCGGCACCTGTTGGTCGGGCGGCTGCTGCGCAGCCGGATCAGCGACTTCCAGCGTATGGAGACAGGCGACATCTTCACCAGGATGGTGGGAGACACGACCTTGGCCTGCATGGTCATAACCCAAGCCATCGCTCAGCTGGTGAGCTCCGCATTCATGGTGGTCGGAGGCATAGCGTTTATGGCCTGGCTCGACTGGCAGCTCTTGGTGGCTACCCTGGCCTGCCTGGGCGGGGCCAGCGTGGTGGCACTGCTGCTCGCCCGCCAGGTGCGGATCGCTTCGTTGGCCAACAGGCAGCACACCAGCAACTTCGGGTCCGGGCTGCAGCGGGTCCTCGGCGCGCTGACCACCGTGAAAGCATCCCGGGCAGAATCGCGGGAAACCGAGCGTCTGGCCGAACTGGCAGGAACTGCTCGCCGCAGCGGTATCCGCGTCACTGCGCTGGGGGCACTTCTTCAACCGGCCATGAACGTGGGCACACAGATATCGCTTGCTGTGGTGATTGCCTGGGGAATGGCCAGGGTAGCCACCGGAGAGCTGCACCCGGCCGACCTGACCGCCTTCGTGATGTACCTGTTCTACCTGGTGTCCCCGCTTGTGATGCTCTTTCTGGCGGTGGGGCAGATCCAGCAGGGGAGGGCTGCCATTCAGCGGGTCACCGAGCTGGGCGAGATGCCGCAGGAGGAGGACCGTCCGGCCTCCCAGGAGCCCCGGTCCCCGCAGTACGCGCCACGCAGTCGAGCCGAAGCGAATGGGAGCGTTCACACCACTGCGCCGGCAGTGACCTTCGATGCCGTGCAGTTCTCCTACAACGAGGAGACCCCGGCGCTGCGGGATGTTTCCTTCAGCATTCCCTCCCGCGGTCTCTCCGCCGTCGTCGGACCCTCTGGTGCGGGGAAGACCACCCTGTTCCAACTCATTGAGCGGTTCTACACCCCCTCCCGCGGCACGATCAGAGTGGCCGGAGAGGACATCGCCACTATGGACCTGCACCGGCTGCGCGGATTGGTGGGTTATGTGGAGCAGGATTCCCCGCTGCTGCGTGGCACCATCCGGGACAACCTGGTCTACGCCCGACCCGACGCCGACGAGGCCCAGATCAGCCGTGTTTTGCGCCAGGCGAACCTCGCCGACGTCATCGATGCCCTGCCGCAGGGCCTGGACACAGAGCTTGGGGAGCGCGGCGCGGGACTCTCCGGTGGTCAGCGGCAGCGGCTGGCCATCGCGCGCACCCTGCTGCAGGAGCCCGAGGTGATCCTGCTCGATGAAGCCACCGCCCATGTGGACAGTGACACTGAGGCGGCCCTGCGCGATGCTGTGGCGGAGGCGGCCCAGCAGTGCGCAGTGCTGACCATCGCCCACCGGATATCCACTGTGATGGAGGCAGACCAGATCCTGGTGATGCAGGACGGCAGACTCCGGGCCACCGGCACCCACGCGAGCCTGATGGAGACCGACGAGATCTACCGGCGATTGGCCGAGGGCCAGCTGCAGACCGCGGCCGTGACATGAGCAGGACCCCTTCACGGGAGACCGCAGAGGGCAAGATGACTACGTGCAGACCAGAGGAGACGATGATGCAGACCAGACAGCTTCCGCTTCCCGGTGAGAATATCGTCCGGTTCGTCCGCGAATTCACCAAGAGCACCTTCGACGGGGTCGAGGATCTCAGTGAGCTGCTTCGCCGCAGCCACAGCCCGGATTCTGCACACCTGCTAAACCAGAAGCCCCACTCCCAGCAGCAGATTCTTGCCCAGCTGCGCCGAAGGCGGAGCAGCGGTATTGACTACCGGGTTCAGATTCGTGACGCAGTGGCAGGGCACAGGGAGGCCGCAGTCCGGTACAGCATCACCACCGATCTGCTGTGGCGCCTGAAGGTGGAGACGGAACGGTTCACCTTCTACCGGCTCGACCCGCAGGGCAGGATCGCCGCTGAGGCCACCACAGAACGGACCCGCTACATCTGGGAGGACCCCGCAGAGGCGATTGAGCGCGATGACGCCCCCGCCGGCACCTCGGGCGAACCGGAAGGTGGGCCGGCCACTGACGTGACTGCCTATCTGACTGATTACAATCGGCAGTCCCTGGACTCGAGCCTCGATGCGGCGCAGGTTTTCCATACCTTCCACACCCCCCACTGCCAAATGCGTATCAACCACGCGGTCAAGCACGGCCCGGAGATGGTCGAGCAGATTCGCCGCGCCCGCGCCAAAGGTCTGAGCTACCAGGTAGAGGTGGAGCAGGCCCTGCGGCAGGGGGATCGCTTTGCCGCGTGCTACCGCATGGTTCCGGTCGCCAGCCGTAAGGGTGGACCTTCCCTGTGGGTTCACGACTTCGGCCGACTGGCGTCCGACGGTCGGGTCCGCCAGGTAATCTCGCATGTGCAGACCACCTCGGGCGCATGGGCCGGATGAGGTCTGCAGACTCTGCATCAGTCAGGGCCGGAAGTTCCCCGGAGGAGGGTGCTCACGTCCATGAAAGGAACTCATTGAGACGGAGCATCTCTGGCCTGCGCCCGGTATGGCGGATCGTCATACTGGCCGGGCTGCTGCTGATCGTGGCGGACCTGACGGGGATTTTCAGTCCGCCGGCCGGCCTGGCCTGGGTGCTCGGCGTCGTCGGCCTCATCCTGGTCGGTTATCTGCTCTACCGCACGGCGCCGGTGACCGAGCCGCGGGAGCCGGCGGCCCTGAGGTCGCCGGTGCGCGGGAGGTGGCTGGCGGTGAACAGCCCCGGTCAGAGGGTGCCCAGTCATGGCACCGTCACACGCGGTCAGCGGTTCGCCGTCGACGTCTCCCACCCGACCGTGGCAGAAGACCTCACCACACAGATCAACCCCGCCTCGGTGCGCAGCGCCCTGCGCGGCAGCCCTCCGGAGGAGTTCACCTGCTTCGGCGAGCCGGTCTGTGCCATGGCCGCCGGCGCTGTGGTCGAAGCGGCGCACCGGCAGCGTGACCAGCGGGCACGCAACACCTGGCAGGCACTGCTGTGGATGCTGGTGGTGGAGAGCACCGTGCGCGAGCTGATCGGTGGATACCGGGCGGTGTTGGGCAACCGGGTGGTGATCCAGCACGACGACGGCACCTATGCCGCATACGCGCACCTGCGCCGCGGCTCAGTGAGGGTCGAGGTCGGTCAGCGGGTGGAAGCCGGCGAGGTGATCGCCGAGGTGGGCAATACCGGCAACACCACTGAGCCGCACCTGCACGTGCAGCTGATGGACCGCGCTTCCGTCGACGCCGCCGCGGGGGTTCCCATGGTGTTCCGCGACGCAGTTCTGGACGCGATCGATCCGGCGTGGGAGAAGCAGGCATCAGAACCGAGTGAGACCGCGCTGGAGGGTATGCCCCGCAACGGCCAGATCTTCACCGTGCCCGGCGAGGTGGAGGACACCTCCGAGGCACAGCAGACGACGACGCCGGGACCCTGAGCCCCGACGCCGTCGCTGATCCACCGCGGAATGGTCAGTGGTTCCGCAGCGCGTCGATGAGTTCGTCCTTGTTCATATCCGAGTAGCCGGTGATGTCGACCTCCTTGGCCCTGTCGCGCAGCTCGTCGACGGTCCAGTCTTCATACTGCGGGGAGCTGCCGCCCTTCTTGCCCTGGGCGCTGCGGCCCTCCTTATTGGCGGAGTTGGCAATGCGGGCGGCCTTCTCCTTCGAGTAGCCCTGCTCCTCGCGGAGCTTCTCATAGAGCTCCTCGTCCTTGACCGAGGATCGGTCGTCCGAGGAACTGCTGTTCTGCGCCATTGTGATCATCCTCCTGTGAACGGTTTGCCTCCGGTGACCGGGATGACGGCCCCGGAGGTGTAACTGGCCTCCTCAGAGGCCAGATAGACATAGGCGCCGGCGAGCTCGGCGGGCTGGCCGGCACGCTCCATCGGCGTGTCTTTGCCGAAGGACTCCACCTTGTCCTCCGGAAAGCCGGTGGCCGGGATCAGCGGGGTCCAGATGGGCCCCGGCGCCACGGCGTTGACCCGGATGCCCTTCGGGGTGAGCTCCTGGGCCAGCACCTCGGTGAACGCCACCTGGGCGGCCTTTGTCATCGCATAGTCGAACAGTGGGGGAGCCGGCCCAGCGGCCTGAATGGAGGTGGTGGTGATGATGGAGGACCCCTCCGGAAGGTGCGGCACGGCCTCCTTGGCGAGAGCGATGTGAGAGATCAGATTGGTGTCGAAGACCTTCTGCACCTCTTCGATCGGAGTCTCATCAATTCCGCCGCGTTTGCGCTGGTAGGCGGCGTTGAGGATCAGCACGTCGATCCCGCCGAGGTCCTCCAGGGTGCGGCGGACGATCTGCTCGGCGGCGCCCTCGGCCCGCAGATCCTGGGCGTAGAGAGCCACATTCCGTCCTGCCTCGCGGACGTGGGAGGCGGTGGTCTCGGCGTCCTCGGTCTCCTCCGGCAGGTGCACGATGGCCACATCGGCTCCTTCCCGGGCGAAGGCGATGGCCACAGCCCGCCCGATGCCGGAATCGCCGCCGGTGATCAGGGCGCGCTTTCCGGTGAGCCTGTTGTGGCCCACGTAGCTGTCCTCACCGTGGTCGGGATCCGGCCGGGTCAGTCCGGTCAGTCCGGGCTGACCCTGCTGCTGGCCGGTGGGAAACTCGTCGTCTTTGTGTTTGGTGCGCGGGTCCTGCTGTTCCTGCGTCATCGGGTGTCTCCTTGTCTCCGTAAGGACGGGGGAGGGGAGTTCTCAGGCGGTTGCCTGGGGGTCCAGGACTACTTTGATGCAGCCGTCCTCCTTCTTCTGGAACATCTCGTAGGCGCCGGGCGCCTCGTGCAGGGGAAGACGGTGAGTGACAAAGTCGTCGACTCCCAGCGGGTCTGCGGGGTCCTCCACCAGCGGCAGGATCTGGTCAATCCAGTTCCGGACGTTGGCCTGGCCCATGGTGACCTGGATCTGCTTGTCGAACAGCGTGAGCATCGGCAGGGGAGAGGCCTGGCCCCCGTAGACGCCGGAGAGGCTGATGGTCCCGCCGCGGCGCACCAGATCGATGGCGGTGTACAGGGCTGCCAGCCGGTCCATGCCGAAGTTCTCCATCATCGGCTGGCTCAGCTTCTCCGGCAGGAACTGGGCTGAACGCTGGGCCAGTTTGCCCAGCATCGACTGGGTGTCTCCGTGGGCTTCCATACCGACGGCGTCGATGACCGCGTCGGGACCGCGGCCCTGGGTCGCATCGCGGATGGCCGCCACTGAGTCGTCTCCGGTGTCAAAGACGAGGACGCCGTGCCGGGCGGCCATCTCCCGGCGCTCGGCTTCGGGTTCGATCGCGTAGACCGTCAGGCCCTGATGCTTGGCGATTCGGGCGGCGAACTGGCCGATAGGGCCCAGGCCGATGACGGCCACTGACTCGCCTGCGCTGCGCTGGGCATAGGCCACCGCCTGCCACGCGGTGGGCAGCACATCGGAGAGGAAGAGGTAGCGATGGTCGGGGAACTCCTCGCCGACCACGATGGGGCCGTAGTCGGCGTGGGGCACTCGCAGGTACTGGGCCTGGCCGCCGGGCACTGCACCGTAGATCTGGGAGTAGCCGAACAGCCGGGCGCCTGAACCCTGTTCGGTGACTTGGGTGGTTTCGCACTGGGTCTGCAGCCCCTGGTTGCAGAAGAAGCAGTCCCCGCAGGCGATCTGGAAGGGGATCACCACGCGGTCGCCGACGCGCAGATTGGTCTCGGAGCCAGCTTCGACCACGCGTCCCATGGGCTCGTGCCCAATGATGTCTCCCGGGGTCATGAATGGCCCCAGGACTTCGTAGAGGTGAAGGTCCGAACCGCAGATGGCGGTGGAGGTGATCTCCACGACGGCGTCGTTGGGCTTCTCCAGCACCGGATCCGGCACTGTCTCTACGGATACTTTTCGGGGGCCTTGCCACGTCACTGCTTTCACCGAACGTCCTCCTTCTGGTGTCGATGAACCCAGCGCGGTAGGTTGGCGCGGCCCAGCCGGCCGCGCCGCTGGTGTCTGACACGGCCCACCGTATCGACAGCCAGCTTATGATCGGCTGAGCATCAGCCGGAGGTGCGGTCAGAGTTTGGTGGCAGGTTTCCGCAGGTCAGACGGATATGACGGTGGCCTGTGTGCGCTACCTGCGGGGGAGCAGCAGCCTGGTGACAGCTCGGCGGCCCAACAGCAGCACTGCCAGCACGCCTAAGGTCACCAGCACAAAGGAGACTTGCACGCCGCCGTCGGTGAAGAGCTGGCGCAGGGTCATCCCAGCCGTGACGGTGATGACCAGCACGACGACGCCGGCAGGCCAGATCTGGGCAGGACGACGCCAGGAGGCGGTGACCAGCCAGCCCAGGGCCAGTCCGGCCAGGAACGGCCAGGCGGTGGAAACGATCTCGCCCATGGCCAGGCCGGAATCGTGCTCCCGATTGCCCATCATCGCGAAGAGCAGCACGAGCAGAGCGTCCGCGGTGAACGTCCCTGTGGTTGCGAGGGCACTGGCCGGTGTGATGCCAGAACCTGAGGCGCTTCGGCTTCTGTGGCGCCGCGTGGGTTCGTGCGCAGGGCCACGGTGCAGGCTGGGGGAGTCGGGCATAACTCCATTCCACCAGAGAGCGTGCGGAAGACCCAGCGAACCCGCGGCCCAGAAGGCTGCTCCCGGGGATGCTGGACGGCCCAGAAGACTGCTCCCGGGGGTTCCCGGTCGCCGAGCGCCTGAGGCAGATGCTTCCGCATATGCCTAGGGATCGGATGCTGGCGGTGCATCTGGATGCGACCCCTGAGACGCTGCGTAAGCGGATTCACCGCCGCGGCTGGCTCATTGAGCTCGCCGACGATGCCGTGAAGTATGCCGCTGAGCTGGACCCGAGCGCGGCTGATCTGTATCTGGACACCACGCATCAGGCGCCGTCGCAGCTGTCTGATCAGATCACCAATGCGGTCCTCGCGCATGCGGCGGCCGGGTCTGCAGACCCCGAGGACACGCTTCGGGCCGGCCCGGAGTCATCGGGCTCTGCTGAGGTGGTCGTGCTGACCGGACCGGGAGGAGTCGGCGTCTCCACAAGCGGGTTTCAGACATTTATGCACCTTGCACATGCGGGAAGGGGAGTGGGCTACCTGGATGCTCACCAGCTCGGGTTTCTCGGACCGAGTGCCGGCAGCCCCGAACTGGCACCGCTGCGCGCCCAGAACGCCCGAACCGTGGTGGGAACCCTCGCTGCAGGCGGCGCCGAAACGGTGGTGGTCAGCGGAGATCCGCACACTGTGCGCGCCATGGAGGAGACCTGGCACGGCGGCCCTGTCACGACATTCTGGCTGGACGCTTCCGCCGATGCTCTCGCAGAACGTATCACCGCCCGCGCCCAGGGCGGCGGGCCGCCGCTGCAGGGCGATCACCGGCCGGGACTGGCCGGCGAGGCATTGAATGCAGCGATCGCGGCGGCCGTGGAGGAAAGCCGCCAGCACCATCTCAGGCCTCCGAATGCGCACGTGGTCAGTACCACCGGCCGCGAAACCTCAGAGACTGCTGCAGTCATCGCCGCAGCCCTGCCGGGGTTTCGGGAGCCCATGCTTCGTCGTCCTTAGAGCGCCGCGGGGAGGGCACCCTTGAAGAACACGACTCCGCTGCGGGTGGGATTGGACTGGTAGCATAATCCCATGGAGGCGAGGATTGACTCTGGAGGACGGCTGCTGCTGCCCAAGTCGATCCGCGATGCTCTGGGCCTCGCGCCGGGCAGCACAGTTGACCTCTCGCGCTATGGCGCAGGTGTGCAGATTACCCCTGGCGGGCGGACGGCTCGTGTGGAGCGGGACGCCGATGGACGGCTGGTGTCCCGGGGGGAGACCCAGGTGAGTGACGAGGAGATGTACGCACTGCTGGATGCAGGGCGGCGCTGATGCATGAATCGCTGCTGGCAGCAGACACCAGTGTGGCGGTGCCGCTGCTCGTAGCCTCGCACGAGGCGCATCACTCAGTGCGATCCTGGGCCCACGGCAAAACATTGCACCTGAGCGGTCACGCGTTGACGGAGACCTACGCGGTGCTCACCCGATTGCCTGGAGACGCTCGAGTCTCCGCAGCAGATGCCGTGGATCTGATGGACGACAACTATGTGGGCACGTTGATGCTGACTGAAGAGTCGGCACTGCGTTGTCACCGCCGCCTTGCTGAAGCCGGCGTACTCGGAGGGGCGACATACGACGGTATGGTCGCTCTGGCCGCACAGCAGAACGGCGCCGTACTGGCGACGCGCGATGCCCGCGCGAAGTCCACATATGACGTCCTTGGCGTGCAGGCCATCCTGGTACCAGGTTTCTGACCTGCGTGCAGACCAACTCCTCGCCGCGGGGAGTGGCAGCCCGGGAGCTCAGAAGACTGCCAGCTCGGGCCACAAATTTAACATGACATAATATAGATTATCGGTCAGGGGTCCTAGGGTTGAGGGATGCTCCCGAACCAATGGCCGCGATGCCGAGTCTCCCGCGCAGAGCGTCCTGTGTTCGCGGCATCCTCAGAAGTGTCCTCAGCGGCCTGGGCGGCGTCAGCGTGACATTGGCATGCTGATCCTGCGCGCCCGCGCCGCCGACGCCCATGCGGCGCACAGTCAGTCTCAGTGAGCCTCCGTTGCGCTGCCGCTGTTGCCGCTGACTATGACGGCCGGGTCTCGGGCCGCAGGCTCACCGGCACAGCATCAATCGGTCCCAACCTCCGCTGTGACCGACGTCGTCGCAGGCCTCGCGCAGGCGCTGCGCACAGATCTCTGCTCCCCTCATCCTGCGGAGCCCAGATGGGATGCAATGTTATGTCGGGTTGTGCGGTATCCACTGCCGTTGTGCAGCCGCTGGTGCGGCCTGGGCATCGTCGCCGCGAGCCTGCTGCTGCCGTCGTCGTCTCGACGGTCCGCGCCGGGATGGATAAGGTTGGAGGACGGAGAGAACCAGGTCACACTTCGAATGGCCCGGCGTACCGAGGAGGTTCGGCATGATCGAGTGGTTCGGTGAGAACCTCTGGGCGGCATGGCTCTCCCTGACCTTTGTGCTGCTGGTCCTGGAAGTCTTCATGCTGGACCTGCTCTTTCTCATGCTGGCCGCCGGCGCCCTGGCCGCTATGACCGTCTCTCTGGCCGGCGGTGAGGCGTGGATGCAGGTGGTGGTCGGATCCATCACTGCTTTGCTGATGCTCGGGGCGGTCCGCCCGGTGGCGCTGAAGCACCTCAAGAAGGGACCGGAGGGCCAGCTGACCAATATCGACCGGATGCAGGGTATGGAAGCCCACGCCCTCGAGGCGGTGACCGCCAGCGCCGGACTGGCGGAGGTCGACGGCGACACCTGGACGGCCCGAGCCGCCGGCGACTACACCATCGAGCCCGGAACCACTGCCGTGGTGGACTCCGTGGACGGAGCCACCGTCTACCTCAAGCCCGCGCCCCGGATCGAATGGGACTCCGCCCGTGATGCCTGAGACGCCCCGCAGCACAACCGACAGGAACGGATATAGAGACAATGCCTGATTTCGTCGTCATCGTCGTACTTCTGGCGCTGGTCGCCTTCGTGGTGGTGATCCTCGCCCAGAGTGTGCGCATCATCCCGCAGGCCCGCGCCGGCATCATTGAGCGGCTGGGCAAGTATCAGCGCACCCAGGGCCCGGGCCTGACGCTGCTGGTGCCCTTCATCGATCGGCTGCTGCCCCTGTTGGACATGCGTGAGCAGGTGGTCTCATTCCCCCCGCAGCCGGTGATCACCGAGGACAACCTGGTGGTGTCCATCGACACTGTGGTCTACTTCCAGATCACCGACCCCAAAGCGGCCACCTATGAGATCCAGAACTACATCGTCGCTGTGGAGCAGCTGACGACGACGACGCTGCGCAATGTGGTCGGCGGTATGAATCTGGAAGAGGCGCTGACCTCCCGCGACCAGATCAACTCCATGCTGCGTGGTGAGCTGGACAAGGTCACCGGCCGCTGGGGCATCCGGGTGGCCCGGGTGGAGCTGAAGGCCATCGATCCCCCACACAGCATCCAGGACTCCATGGAGCAGCAGATGCGTGCGGAGCGGAATCGCCGTGCCGCGATCCTCACCGCCGAGGGCAACAAGCAGTCGGCAATTCTCAACGCTGAGGGTGAGCGCCAGGCCGCCATCCTCCAGGCTGAGGGTGAGGCCCAGTCCCGCATTCTGGCGGCCAATGCGGAGGCTCAGGCCATCGAGACCGTGTTCAACGCTGTGCATGCCTCTGAGCCCAGCCCGGAGCTGCTGTCCTATCAGTACCTGCAGACCCTGCCGGAGATGGCTAAGAGCGAATCCAACACCATGTTCGTCATCCCCGGTGAGTTCGGCGACGCGCTCAAGAGCCTCGCCGGAGCCTTCGGCAGCGGCGACGGCGGCTCGGAGGGGCTCTCCTTCGAAGAGCGGGAGAAGGCACGTGAGGCCCGGGCTGAGCGGCTCAAGCAGCGCCGTGAAGCTGATCGCGCCGCAGGCAAGCCGGGGATCTCCACGGCGATCGCAGACCTGGCCGAATCAGCGCGCAGCACCTCCGTCACCGATGACAATCCGCACTACGTCAGCTCCGATGAGCTGGAGGAGGAAGCCCGGCGGGCCGAGCACGGCAACCCCAACGCCTCGCGGGCTGTGCCCGGACTGGAGGAGGACAGCGCTGCTGCCCTGAAGCGGGTGGCCGAGTCCGCTCCCCCGGAGGCCGATCCGAGCCTGGAGGCCGCCGACGAGGACTCCGGACGCGGGTGGAGCGAACCCTCCTCCTCCGTGCAGGACGCCATCAGCTCCTCCCCCTCGTGGGAGCGCGAGGAACGCACGGAGAATCCTCCGCATCCCCAGGACGGACCCGACCAGCAGGGAACCGAGAACAAGCAGTCCTGACGCAACGACTCCTCGGGGGCTGGGCCGCGGAATAATCTGGGGCCCAGCCCCCGTTGTAGTCCTGGAACGAATCTGTCCGCCACCGTTTGGGAGGAACACCGATGAGCGATCGCAGCCTGCGCGGCATGCGCCTGGGCGCCCAGTCCATGGAGACCGAGCAGGGCGTGGAGCCCGCACCCCGGCAGGATGTGGAGTACGTCTGCGAAGACGGCGAAAAGATCACCGTGACCTTCGCCGCAGACGCTGAGATTCCCCCCACCTGGACCGCTCCGTCGGGAAAGGTCGGCGTCCTCGCCGAAGGCGAGACCCCTGAGGAGGAGCCGGAGAAGCCGGCCCGCACCCATTGGGATATGCTCCTGGAGCGTCGTTCCGAGGCCGAACTGGAGGAGATCCTTCAGGACCGCCTGAAGATCCTGCGCGAGCGCCGCGGCGAGAAGGTCTGAGAGGTACCGTCGGGAGCGATCACCCGGCGGGGGTCAGTGCGCGGATCTTTCGGCTGAGCGTCGCCGCCCGCGCCGCCAGGCCCCACTTGGTCACGTTCGTGACTGCTTCGATCACGATTCCGCTGCTCATCTTCGACTCGCCCAAGGTGCGCTCGACGAACGTGATGGGCACCTCACGGATGGTCTTCCCCTGGCGCGCCACGCGGAAGGTCATATCCACCTGGAAGCCGTAGCCGACCGACTCGATGGAGTCCAGGTCGATCTCCTCCAGGGTGCTGCGGCGGAAAACCCGGAACCCGGCGGTGATGTCCCGGACCGACAGGCCCAGCATGGTCCGCGAGTAGAAGCTTCCGCAGCGTGAGATCAGCTCCCGGTGCAGCGGCCAGTTGACCACTGAACCGCCGGGAACCCAGCGCGATCCGATCACCAGATCGGCGGTCTCCAAGGCCGCCAGCAGGTCCGGCAGCTGCTCGGGCTGGTGCGAGCCGTCGGCGTCGAGCTCCACGAACGCGTCATAGTCCCGCTGCAGTCCCCACTGGAATCCGGCGATGTAGGCACCGCCCAGTCCGTTCTTGGCCGTACGGTGCAGCACATGGATCTGCTCATCAGCCTCGGCCATCTCGTCGGCCAGTTTGCCCGTGCCGTCGGGGCTGTTGTCATCGACGATGAGCACATCGGTCTCCGGCACGGCTGCGCGCAGTCTGTCCACAGTGGTGGGCAGCGCATCAATCTCGTTATAGGTGGGAATGACGGTCAGGGTCTTCATACGTCCCAACCTACAGCCTCTCTCCGGCGATCACGGTGCTCTTCAGCAGGGGGTTCGTCACACCGTCGAGGTACGGCAGCAGCGGCGTCCGCGCCCGGGTGTCGGTGCTCCAAGCGGCAACTGTGGAGTTCGGCGTCTGCACCGCCAGCTGATCGGCCTCCCAGAGAGCGAATGTCGCCGTCGCGCCGGGATTCAGCTGGCCGGCATCAGCGGCAGCACCGGGCAGCGAGCGGTAGGCGCTGCGGGTCTGCGCGTTGAATCCTGCCCGCACCGAGACCGGATCCTCGGGATGATGCACGTGGGCGCTGACCAGCGCCCACGGGTTCTCCCCCTCTGCCGGAGCCGCGGCAGTGGGCACCCCCACCCGCAGTGCAGCAGCCAGGTGGCCCGGAGAGGTCAGCAGCACATGTGCCCCGGTACTCAGCAGCTGCTCCCAGTGCTGCTGCTCGGCAGAGTCGAAGCCGACCAGCACTGTAGGGGTGGCTGGCGAGGGCGTCTGCTTCAGCTCACGCAGGTGCTTCTGTGTGGTGGCCATCGCGTCGACCACTGCGCCGGGGTCCTGGTCCGCGCAGTCGATCAGCAGCTGCCGCCCGGCCTCGGCGCACCAGGAGCGCGCCCCCAGCAGATTCGCCAGGACCTCGCTGAAGGTCAGGCACAGCGCTACCGGACGCC
Organism: Nesterenkonia sp.; assembly: GCF_029265375.1. Lineage (GTDB taxonomy): Bacteria > Actinomycetota > Actinomycetes > Actinomycetales > Micrococcaceae > Nesterenkonia. Next base: position 44,062 of record NZ_JAJUJJ010000014.1, on the reverse strand, counting down.
CGAGGTCGTCGAGCCCATCGAGCAGATCCAGCGCAGTGTTCACCGGAGAGATCGAGGGCGCTCCCCCATCGGCGGCCACCCCCCTGAGTGCGATCACCGGCCACACATCGACCGGATGGTCGGCAGCTGCGCGAAGCGCCGGATGCAGCAGCGACTGCACCTGCTGTGCGCCCTCCCCGGAGAGGTCCTCCACGCCGATGGTGATGCGCAGCCGGACAGCACCGCAGCCGAGCCTGCCGGCGGCGACGTCGAGCACTTCAGCGACGGTGGCGGCAGCTGCCTGCTGAGCATCGAGCCCCACCATGCCGACAAAGGCAGGTGTCACCAGCGCACGGTCCAGATCCTGCCGGAGCGTACCCTCCTGGAGGCTCAGCTGATCCGCGGTCTCCTCAGAGCCGAGCCAGGCGACCTGACCGTCGCGGACCAGCATCGCCTCCGCATAGGGCTCGGCCGTGGAATGGATGGTGCCGTTGTGCAGCAGCAGCGGGGGCTGCTCAGCCGGCGAGGGGCTCGTCTGAGTCAAAGTCTTCCTCCACAGATTGGTAGGCCACCGAGGAGTAGGCCACCACTCCCCTGGCGATCAGGTCCACCGCCGCCTGGCAGCGGGCCGCGAACTTCGCCGGCACCGTCGGCACCGATGCCAGCTGGTCGAGTGTATCGATGCACTGCTTGGCCCAGCGCACAAAGTCCCCCGCGGCCAGCGGAGAATCCTCCAGCGCCTCGCGGAGGCTGCAGCCGCCGGCCCACAGGTACATCGGCAGCGCCAATCCCAGCTCGGGAGCGTCGGTGGGCTGAAGATGGTGACGCTTCTCCAGTGCTTCAAGCTCAGCATGAACCTCAAGGCTGGAGCGCACCGCGCGGCTGAGCTGCTGGGTGGGCATCTGCGGCATCGCCCCCTCGTCCTCCCGCTTGGCCTGATAGACCAAGAGGGTGGAGAAGGCCGCCAGCTCCTGCGGACTCATCGGCGCCAGCACGCCGCGCTCCAGCAGCATCTCAGTGAACAGGTCGCGCTCTCCATAGATGCGCCGCAGCCGCTGACCGCGTTCGGTCACCACGAACTCCTCGGCGTGGAACTCCTCAACCACCGGCTCAGCAGTGGGCAGCTTCTCCGGGTCGGCCGGCTGAAGGTGCCCCAGCTCGTAGAGCACACCGCATACCCGGTCGAACGTCTTGGCGATCGAGCCGGTGCGCCGGTCGATCTTGGCCTTCAGCTGGTCGGTCTCCCGGCGCAGCTTCCACCAGCGTTCGGCCCACCGAGCATGCTCTTCACGGTCGCTGCAGGAATGGCACGGGTGCCTGCGCAGCTGAGCCTGCAGCTGGGCTGCGTCCTCCTCGGCCTGCGGCGGACCCTCCACAAATCCGAAGCCGGGGCCCGGTGCGTTCTTCCGCGGCGGAGTCCGGTCCATCAGCGCGGCCCGCATGCTTGAGGCCAGGTCCCGCCGGACCTTGGGGACCTTCACCTGGGGTTTGCGGGGAAGCCGAATGGTGGAGACCACCTCGGGAGGCTGGGAGAAGTCCTCCACCGTCACTGTGCGCAGCTTGCCCTGCTCGGTGACCACTCCGGGCCGCGGGTCGTGCTCCGGGGCGGAGTGGACCACCAGGCAGCTGCCCAGCCGGCGCTTGCCGGTGACCTCCACAATGTCCCCCGGCTCCAGGGAGCTGAGCACCCGGATGACCTCCCGGCGGCGCTGCCGGCTGCGGGACTTCGCGGCCTCCTTCTGCTGCTCATTGAGCCTGCGGCGCAGCTCGGCGTATTCGGCGAAGTCACCCAGATGGCACTGCATAGCTTCCTCGTAGCCGGCCAGCGAGGATTCCCGCTTCGCGACGTCGCGTGCCAGGCCCACCACCGCCCGGTCGGCCTGGAACTGGGCAAAGGAGGACTCCAGAATGGTGCGGGCCCGGCGGCGGCCGAACTGTGCGGTCAGGTTCACCGCCATGTTGTAGCTGGGGCTGAAGGAGGAGTTCAGCGGATAGGTGCGCCGGCTGGCCAGCCCGGCCACCTGGCGCGGATCCATCCCCGGCTGCCACACCACTACGGCATGGCCCTCCACGTCGATGCCGCGGCGGCCGGCCCGCCCGGTCAACTGGGTGTACTCCCCCGGGGTGATGTCCTCATGGGATTCGCCGTTGAACTTGTCCAGCTTCTCCAGCACCACTGTGCGGGCCGGCATATTGATGCCCAGCGCCAAGGTCTCAGTGGCGAAGACGACCTTCAGCAGCCCCTCGGCGAACAGATTTTCCACCAGCTCTTTGAACGGCGGAAGCATCCCGGCATGGTGCGCGGCGACCCCGTTGATCAGTGCCTGGCGGAAGCTGTCGAACCCCAGCACGGACAGATCCTCGGCCGGAAGCTCCCAACCCATCTGCTCCACCCGGGAGGCGATCTCGGCCGCCTCCTGCTTGGAGGTCAGCTGCAGATCCTGCTGCAGGCACTGTTCGACGGCGGCTTCGCACCCTGCCCTGGAGAAGATGAACGCAATGCACGGCAGCAGGCCTTCGCGGTCCAGGGCCCGGATCATCCGCGGCCGGCTCAGCCGCGGCCTGCCGACCGGGGACCCGGAGAGAGAGGAGACAGACCGACCCGAGCCCCGGTGGGCGGACCGGCCATGATCGCGCTGCCGATCCCGCCTGCCCCTTCCGCGTCCCCGGTGCCCGCCTGAACGGCGCGAGACAGGAGCCTGGGAGTAGTGGGCCAGGCGCTGCAGCTCGGGGTTCACCAGAGGCTTGCGGTCCGCATCTCGCTCCTCGGTGACCACAAAGAGATCATGCAGCTCATAGTCGACCATCATGTGCTGCCACAGCGGAACCGGCCGGTGCTCGGAGACCACTACGGCGGTCTCACCGCGCACGGTATCCAACCACGCGCCGAACTCTTCGGCATTGGAGACGGTCGCTGAGAGTGCGGCCAGCTGCACCGACTCCGGCAGATGAATGATGACCTCCTCCCAGACCGCTCCGCGGAAGCGATCGGCAAGGTAGTGGACCTCATCCATCACCACAAAGCCCAGATCCTCCAGGGTGTCGGAGTCCTGATAGAGCATATTGCGCAGCACCTCGGTGGTCATCACCACCACCTCGGCCTCCGAGTTGATGGAGGTGTCCCCGGTCAGCAGCCCAACCCGCTCGGGCCCGTAGTGCTCACGCAGCTGCAGGAACTTCTGGTTGCTCAGCGCTTTGATGGGTGTGGTGTAGAAGGCCTTCTTGCCTGAGGCCAGCGCCAGGTGGACCGCGAACTCCCCCACAATGGTCTTCCCCGCCCCGGTGGGCGCCGCCACCAGCACGGCCTTTCCATCCTCCAGGTGGCGGCAGGCCTGCAGCTGAAACTCGTCCAGGTCGAAGGCCTGCTGCGCGCGGAAGGCGCCGAGCTGGGTCTTCGCCTCCGCGGCCCGACGCCGGGCAGCTGCGTACCGCTCGGCCGGTGAAGTCATCGTCCGCCTTCCCTCCTCTGCCGGTCAGGCTCGTCTGGGCAGCTGCGGCCGGATCTGCGCCGGCCGCTCAGTCCCCCACCCTATCCAGAGGCGCTCGCCGTTTCCTCCACGTCAGCTCCACGTCGGGGGCACACGACCGGCACCGCCGCCCACAGGACGGACGGATAGTTGCACAGGTCAACAGATCCAGCGGGAAGGAGTATGCTCAACTGCCGTGCCGACCCAGCCGAACCGTCCCATGTTTCCCAAGCGCGAAGTGCTCTTCGGCGCGCTGGTACCGGCCTTCATCTTCAGCGTGGGGATCGGAGCTCTGCTGCCGGTCATCGCCCCGTTTGCCGTACAGCAGGGCGCCAGTCTGGCCGTCGCCGGGACGATCGCCGCGATGCTTCCGGTGGGCCAGATCCTGGCTGATCTGCCGGCAGGTGCGCTGGCAGCTCGCGTCGGCGACCGGGCGGCGATGATCCTGGCCGGAAGTGTGGCGGGCCTGGCGTTCCTGGGTGCGGCATTGGCGCCCTCGGTGATCACCCTAGGGGCGGCGATCCTGCTGGTGGGTGCGGCCAATGCCGTCTTCCACCTGGCCCGGCATTCCTATCTGACGGAGATCACTCCGGCGATGCAGCGCGCACGGGTGCTCTCCACCCTGGGGGGAGTGCACCGCATCGGCCAGTTCGCCGGCCCGTTTTTGGGAGCCGGCGTCATCCACTTCGCGGATATGCGTGCGGCCTTTGTGCTGGCGGTGGTCACCGCCGCTGGCGCCACGGTCACGGTGTGGCTGGCCAAGTCCTCCCCCGATCCGGCGTCTCCGGATGAGGAGGACGCCCGGGCCTCCCAGTCCGTCGCTCCCGGGTTCTGGCAGGTCATCGGGGCTCACCGCGGCACCCTGGCCACTATGGGGCTGGTCGGAATGTTGGTGGGCGCCATCCGCGGAGCTCGGCAGCAGGTGATCCCCCTCTGGGGTGAGTACCTCGAACTGGACCCCACCACTATCTCGCTGCTCTTCGGACTCGCCGGCGGCATCGACATGCTGCTGTTCTACCCCGCAGGAAAGGTGATGGACCGGTTGGGCCGGCTGTGGGTGGGTGTGCCCGCCATGCTGCTGCTCGCCGGGGCGATGGCCCTGTTCCCGCTGACCAGCACCGCTTCCGGCTTGGCAGTCGTGGCCATGCTGCTGGGCTTCGCCAACGGCTGGGGCTCCGGGATCATGATGACCATCGCCTCGGACATCTCACCGACCCAGGGCCGTCCGCAGTTCCTGGGCGCCTGGCGGCTGCTGACCGATATCGGCCTCGGGGCCGGGCCGCTGATCCTCTCAGCCGGGGCGGCCCTGGGCTCCCTGGCAGTCGGGGTGTGGGCGGCCTCAGTGCTGGGTCCGGCCGCCGCCGCGGGGATGCAGCGCTGGCTGCCCCGATACTCCCCGCACGCCAACCGCAGAACGCGACGCCGGGCCGGACTGCTCTGAGCCGCGGGCGCGGAACCCTCCTGTGAGCTCGGCGTCGGGCCGCGCCGCTGCGGGCACCCGATGCCGGCGCACCGCTGAGGCGGAAGGCTGCCGGCCCTACTCGGCGGGACGGGTCTGCGGCAGTGCGGCGGTGCTTCGCCGGACCACCAGTTCAAAAGGCAGATCTGCGGGGCCGTCGTCGTGCCCGGACTCCAGCCGGTGCAGAACCCGCTCGGCGGCTCGGCGGCCCTGCCCCAGCGGATGCTGGTCCACTGTGGTCAGCCCCAGCAGCTCGCCGAGTTCGTGCCCATCGACCCCGACCACAGAGAGCTGCTCGGGGACGCGCACTCCGAGGTCACCGGCTGCCAGCAGTGCGCCGAGGGCCATCTCATCGGAGGCCGCCACAAGCCCGGTCAGACCGCTCCCCGGGGTTCCCAGCAGCTGCTTGGCGGCGGCGTATCCCCCCTCAATGGTGAAGTCGGCGTGCCGCACCAGATCCTCACACGGTTCGGCTCCCCACGCCCGCAGAGCGGCGTCGAAGCCTTCGCGACGGCGGGTGGGGACGTGGTAGTCGCGGTCGAAGATCTCATCGCCGCCGATATAGCCGATCCGCCGGTGGCCCAGCTGCAGCAGATGCTCAGCGGCCAGTTGGGTGACTGCACGGTCATCAATGGCCATTCCGTCCACGCCCCGCTGCTCCCCGCCGAGCAGGATCACCGGAAGCCCCAGCGTGAGCAGCTGCTGAATCTCCCACTCATCGAGCTCCAGGGCGACGGCAATGACCGCATCCACCCGGCGGCGGTGCAGAAATGATCCGAAGATCTCCCGCCGTACCGCCGCGTCGTCGGCGACGTTGTACAGGGTGAGGTCATATCCGGCGCGGCTGAGCGTCTCGGAGATCCCGGTGAGCACTGTGTTGAAGAACCAGCGGTGCAGGTCCGGCATCATTACACCCACACTGCGGCTGCGGCCCGAGGCCAGTGAGGAAGCCGCCGCCGGCACGACATACCCGAGCTCGGCGGCGGCCTGGATCACCTTTTGCCGGGTTCCTTCAGAGACGTGGCCCCGTCCGCTGAGGGCTCGCGAGGCCGTGGCCGAAGAGACCCCGGCTAAGCGAGCTACCTGAAGAAGACTGGCCACCCCAAAACTCCCCTCAGTCCCGGTCCATGCGGAACCAGGCGGTGGTGTCGGCCGGAACCTGTCCCTGGCTGAGATCGGAGGAGCAGACCAGCAGCTGAGCACCCTCCGGTGGTGCAACGGGGGTGCCGGAGACATTGGTCAGCACCAGCACGCTGCCGCTGCGGAAGCCCAGTACGCCCTCAGGCAACCCCGACTCCCACTGCAGTTCGCCGGCGCCCAGATCGAACTCGCGGCGCAGCTTCAGAAGCCGGCGGTAGAGGCTCAGGGTCGAGTCTGGATCCTCTCGCTGCGCACTGCGGGCCAGCTGCTGCCAGCGGTCGGGCTGCGGCAGCCAGGACTTGCCGTTGGGGCTGAATCCGAACGCCGGAGCGTCGGCCTCCCAAGGCAGCGGCACCCGGCAGCCGTCGCGGCCGTAGCGCTCGCCATTGGTGCGGAACCAGGTGGGATCCTGGCGGGCCTCATCGGGAAGGTCGTGCACCTCGTCCAGGCCCAGCTCCTCCCCCTGATAGAGATAGGCCGAACCGGGCAGAGCGAGCATCAGCGCGGTGGCCGCCCGTGCCCGGCGCAGGCCGTGGGAGTACTCCGGCAGCCCCGGGAAGTCAGGGCCGATGCCGGCCCCCTGCGGGTTGTCCCCGGTCAGCGCCAGGCGCGTGGCGTGGCGGACCACATCGTGATTGGACAGCACCCAGGTGCTGGGCGCGCCCACGCCGTGGAAGGCTGCCAGCGAGCGGTCGATGATCCCGCGCAGCTGCCCAGCGTCCCAGTCGGCCATGAGGTATTCGAAGTTGAAGGTCTGGTGCATCTCATCGCTGCGCACCCACTGGGCCATCTTCTCCACAGAGGAGACCCAGGCTTCGCCGCAGAGTGCCCGGTCGCCGTCGTACTCTTCGAGCACCTGCCGCCAGTCCCGGTAGATCTCATGGACCCCGGGCTGCTCGAAATAGGGTGCCGGAGCCTGGTCCCCGCCCATGGAGGCCGCTTCGGGATCAGGCGTGTAGTCGGGGAAGTTCTGATCCTTCACCAGCCCGTGGGCGACGTCGACCCGGAACCCGTCGACCCCACGGTCCAGCCAGAACCGCAGAATCCTGCGGAACTCAGCCTGGACCTCCGGATGGGACCAGTCGAAGTCCGGCTGGCTGGAGTCGAACAGGTGCAGATACCACTGGCCGGGGCGTCCGTCCGCCTCGGTGATCCGAGTCCAGGCGGGGCCTCCGAAGATGGACTGCCAGTTGTTCGGAGGCTCATCGCCGTCGGGACCAGAGCCGTCGCGGAAGATGTAGCGGGCCCGCTCGGGGCTGCCGGGCCCGGCCTGCAGAGCCTGCTGGAACCATTCATGCTGATCGGACGAGTGATTGGGCACCAGGTCCACAATCACCCGGATCCCCCGCTGGTGCGCGGCGGCCAGCATCTGGTCGAAGTCCTCCAGCGTGCCGAAGAGGGGGTCCACATCGCAGTAGTCGGCCACGTCATAGCCGGCGTCGCGCTGCGGAGACGTCATGAACGGGCTCAGCCACACCGCATCCACCCCGAGCTGCTGCAGCTCGTCCATCCGTGCGGTGACCCCGGGGAGGTCTCCGATGCCGTCGCCGCTGGAGTCCGCGAAGGAACGGGGGTAGATCTGGTAGATCACTGCGGTGCGCCACCACTCGTTGCCGGCGCTGCTGTGGTGCTGCTCATAGTCTGCGGTCATGCCACTCACTGTATCTGGAAGCGCTTCCATGCGGCAATGAGTCCGGGCGGCGGGATGGGCCGGCGGGAAAGGCCGGCGAGCCACCGGCGCGCAGCGCTCTCCGAGGTGGCGGCGCGACGGGTGGGTCAGCCCGGGCGCGTCGGAGTTGCATGCGTCACAGCGCCCGGCCATACTGTAAGCGCTTCCAGGTACGCTCCCCGCGTCGAAAGGCGGATTCACTACCGCAGAAGCGGCCGCGAGCCGCTGGAGCTGCAGCAGATCCGCCACTCGACGCGCGGTCGGAGCGGGAGCGCACCGCACAACTCGATGAGGAGAGGCACACCATGAAGACCACTCGCACCTTCGGCCGGTTCACGGCCGCCCTGGGCGTCTCGGTGCTGGCGCTGACTGCCTGCGGAGGCAGCGGCGACGACACCTCGGCAGACGCAGAGAATGACACGGAGCAGGACACCGCGGCGCCCGAGGCCTCCGGTGAGCTGACGGTTTGGGTCGACGCCGACCGTGCCGAAGTGCTCGCCGACGCCGCAGCAGACTTCGAGGCTGACACCGGCATCGCTGTGGACCTGGTGCAGCAGGACTTCGGAGAGATCCGGGACCAGTTCGTCTCCCAGGTGCCCACCGGTGAGGGACCCGACATTGCCGTCGGCGCCCACGACTGGCTGGGCGTGCTGGTCACCAACGGTGTGGTTGCCCCGGTTGAGCTCGGCGATGCCGCAGCGGACTTCGTGGAGGTGGCCACTGACGCCTTCACCTACGACGGCCAGATCTACGGGGTGCCGTACTCCATCGAGAACATCGCCCTGCTGCGCAACACGGAGTTGGTGGATGAGACGCCGGAGACCTTCCAGGAGATGGTCGAACTCGGCGAGGCCTCCGGCGCGGAGTACCCGTTCGTCGTCGGACTGGACCCGCAGGCCGCGGATCCCTACCACCTGTATCCGTTCCAGATGTCCTTCGGGGCGCCGGTCTTCGGGCAGAACGACGACGGCTCCTACAACGCGGAGGAGCTGCTGATCGGCAACGAGGGCGGCCTCGAGTTCGCCGACTGGCTTGCTGAGCAGGGCTCTGCGGGCGTGCTGAACACCAACATCGACGGCGACCTGGCCGCCGAGACCTTCAACGACGGCGACGCCGCTTTCCTGCTCACCGGGCCGTGGAATGTGCCCGCGGCAGAAGAGGCCGGCATCTCCGTGGCCGTGGACCCGATTCCGGCCGCAGGAGACGAGGACGCTCAGCCCTTCGCCGGCGTGCAGGGCTTCTTCCTGTCCTCGCAGAGTGAGAACGTGGTGGCGGCCACGACCTTTATGACCGACTACATCGGCTCCCCCGAGGTGCAGACAGCCCTCTACGAGGCCGGCGGCCGCGCTCCGGCCCTGACCGAGTCCTTTGAGGCTGCGCTGGCCGAGGACGAGATCGTCGCAGGATTCGGCGAGGTCGGCGCCGAGGCCGTGCCGATGCCCTCCATCCCGGAGATGGGTGCAGTCTGGGACTACTGGGGCGCCACGGAGGCGGCCATCATCAACGGCGAGGGCGACCCCGCCGAGCTGTGGAACCAGATGGCCGAAGACATCGCCGGAGCCATCGAGTAACCATGGCCCAGCGGATCACCAGGGAGTCGGCACGCTCCGCCTCCGATGACCTGAGGCGGCGAAGGCGCCGGGCGGCCACGTTTGTCGCGGCCACCGCTCCGGGCTGGAAGCTGATGCTGTTCAAGATCGTGGTGCTCGGGCTGCTGTGCGCCACTGCGCTCTACGCAGCACTGGTGCTGTTCTTCAGCGACAGATGGCTCGTTGGCTCCCTGGTGATCCTCGGTGCAGTCGCACTGACCTGGATCTACCTGCAGCGAGGGGCGCTGCCTGCCAAATATCTGGCACCTGGACTGGTCTTTCTCCTGATATTCCAGATCTTCGTGGTGCTCTACTCGGGCTATGTGGCGTTCACCAACTACGGCACCGGCCACAACTCCACCAAGGAGCATGCGGTCTCAGCCATCATGCTGCAGAACCAGCACCGGGTGCCCGACTCCCCCGCCTATCCGGTCTCCGTACTGGAGTCCAGCGGAGACCTGATCGGCGGCGATGAGCTGCACTTCGCAGTGGTCGACTCCGAGGGCGAAGTGCTCATCGGAGCCGACGAGGAGCCGCTCGAGCCCGCTGAGTCAGCCGAAGTCACCGACGGTCGGGTCACCGCCGCAGAAGGCTACGAAGTCCTGGAGTTCGCGGACCTGCTGAACCGCCAGCAGGAGATCACCAGCCTGGTGGTCCCGCTCAGCGAGGACCCCAATGACGGGTATCTGCGCACCCAGGATGGTCAGCGGGCCTACGTCTACACCTCCGGCTACGTCTATGACGAAGACGCCGACACCATGACCCATGCTGAGAGCGGAACGGTCTACCGGGACACCGGCGAAGGCGCCTTCGTCAGCGAGAACGGTGAACAGCTGATGCCCGGCTGGCGGGTGCACGTGGGGATGGACAACTTCGTCCGCGCCGTCACAGAGGACTCCATCCGCTCGCCGCTGATCTACGTGACGTTGTGGACCTTCGCCTTCGCCTTCCTCTCAGTGGCCACCACATTCATCCTGGGGCTGTTCCTGGCGATGGTCTTCAACGACTCCCGCATGAAGTCGCGGAAGTACTACCGCCTGGTGATGATCCTCCCCTACGCGTTCCCCGGGTTCCTCTCCGCACTGGTCTGGGCCGGCATGATGAACCAGGAGTTCGGGTTCATCAACAATGTGCTCTTCGGGGGCGCTGCTATCCCATGGCTCACCGACCCGTGGCTGGCCAAGGTGAGCATCCTCATCGTCAACCTCTGGCTGGGCTTCCCGTATATGTTCCTGGTGTGCACCGGTGCGCTGCAGGCCATCCCGGATGAGCTGACCGAGGCCGCCCAGATGGACGGGGCCACACCCTTCCAAGCCTTCCGCGCCATCAAGCTGCCGCTGCTGCTGACATCTTTGGCGCCGCTGCTGATCAGCTCCTTCGCCTTCAACTTCAACAACTTCAACCTGGTGTACATGCTCACCGGAGGCGGTCCGCGCGATGTCAGCGCAGGAGTCAATGTGGGCTCCACCGACATCCTGATCTCCATGGTCTACAAAGTCGCCTTCGTGGGCGCCAGGGCAGACTACGGCCTCGCCAGCGCCTTCTCCATCCTGATCTTCCTGATCGTCGGGACGATCTCCGTCATCGCCTTCCGCCGCACCAAAGCACTGGAGGAGCTGAACTGATATGGCACTGTCCGTCCCTGAAGGATCCGCTCCCTCCGAGCCCGGCACCGAGTCCGCAGGCCCCCGCCGTCGATTCCGCCGCGGTGCGGTCGAGGGCGGGCTGGCCCGCCGGCCGTTCCGCGTCTGGTGGCGCCAAACCGGCTGGCGGCATCTGGTCGGAGCCGCCGTCGTGGTCTTCTCCGTATTCCCGCTGGTCTATGTGCTGTCCGCCTCGCTGAATCCCGCAGGCACCCTGATCACCGCGAACAATCTGTTCAGCCGGGTCAGCCTGAGCGGATACATCGACCTGTTCAACCGGCCGCAGCAGCCTTACGCAGCCTGGTTCCTCAATACTCTGTTCATCGGACTCACCGCAGCCGCCGGCTCCGTGCTGCTGGGCGCGCTGGCGGCCTACGCCTTCTCCCGCATGCGGTTCACCGGCCGCCGCTTCGGACTGATCACCCTGGTGCTGGTGCAGATGTTCCCGCAGCTTCTGGCCATGGTGGCGATCTTCCTGCTCATGCTCGGCATCGGTGAGATCTTCCCCGGCATCGGTCTGAACAGCCAGATCGGACTGATCATGGTCTACCTTGGCGGGGCCTTGGGGGTGAACACGTACCTGATGTACGGGTTCTTCAACACCGTCCCCACCTCCATCGACGAGGCCGCACGCATCGACGGAGCCGGACACGCCCGGATCTTCTTCACCATTGTGCTGCCGCTGGTCTCCCCCATCCTGGCCGTGGTGGCGCTGCTTTCACTGGTGGGCACTCTCAGTGAGTTCGTCATCGCATCGGTGCTGCTGCGCGATCCGGAGCGGCAGACCCTGGCCGTGGGGCTCTACCAGTTCATCTCGCAGGAGACCTCCCAGAACTGGTCGGTCTTCGCCGCGGGCGCTGTACTGGCCGCCATCATTCCGGTGGCCCTGTTCCTGCTGCTGCAGCGCTATATCGTCTCCGGTCTTGTCGCAGGGAGCGTGAAATGACCACCCGAACCAGCCCCGACGCCGGCGCGCAGACACCGTGCGCAGCACCGCTGCAGCCGCACCATGACGGGTCCGAGCTCTACGTCTCCACCCAGACCCCGCAATTGGGTGAGACGGTGCAGCTGCGGCTGCGTGTGCCGCAGAGCTACCCCAACCTGGACTCGGTGTGGGTGCGCTCCAACCCGGATCATGAGCCTGCCTGGGACCGGGCTCAGCCGGCAGGCACCGCCGACGGCTGGAGATGGTGGGAAGCCGAGATCACTGTCCACAATCTGCGGCACGGTTACCGGTGGCTGCTGGTTCACGACGACGCCGCTTCCCCTGGTCAGGCCGGCACCGTGCGCTGGCTGAACCAGGCTGGTCTGCAGACCGGTGAGGTGCGCGACGCTCACGACTTCGCCCTGCTGGCCCACCCTGCACCCCCGGAGTGGCTCTGTGATGCCGTGATGTACCAGATCTTCCCCGACCGCTTCGCCCCATCCGAGCAGGCTGCTCAGCGTGAGGCACCGAAGTGGGCCCAGCCGGCCGAGTGGACGGACCCGGTGAACCCGGTGATGCCCGCCCGCGTGCAGCAGTTCTACGGCGGAGATCTGGACGGCATTCGCCAGCGGCTGGACCACCTGGAGAGCCTCGGAGTCAGCCTGGTCTACCTGACGCCGTTCTTCCCGGCGGCCTCCAACCACCGCTATGACGCCTCCAGCTTCCGCAGTGTGGACCCGCTGCTCGGCGGCGACGAGGCGCTGATCCGGCTGGTCCAGGCCGCTCATGAGCGCGGCATGAAGGTCATCGGGGATCTGACCACCAACCACTCCGGGGACCAGCACGAGTGGTTCCAGCGGGCGCTGGCCGAGCCGGACTCTCCGGAGCGGAGCTTCTACTACTTCACCGACGACGGCGACTATGAGTCCTGGCTGGGCACCTCGACTCTGCCGAAGTTCGACTGGTCCTCCCCCGCCCTGCGCCGCGAATTCATCGACGGCCCGGACAGCGTGGTGGCCCACTGGCTGAAGCCGCCCTTCAACCTGGACGGCTGGCGGATTGATGTAGCCAATATGACCGGCCGCTATGGCGAAGTGGACCTCAACGAAGAGGTGCGGCGCACCCTGCGGCGCACTATGGAGCAGGTGAAGCCCGACTCGATCCTGCTGGCCGAGATCACCAACGACGCCACCGGTGACCTCACTGGCGATGCCTGGCACGGCGCGATGACCTACCCGGCATTCACCCGGCCGCTGTGGAGCTGGCTCTCGGCGCCGCACGGGAGGCCCTACACCACCGCTGAGGGAACCCAGGAGGTGACACCCTGGTTCTTCGGCCAGCCGCTGGGAGGCATCCCTTCCGGAAGTGCGGAGCAGTTCCAGGCGGCAGTGGAGCGCTTCAATGCGGCCGTGCCGTGGCGCATCCGTCAGGGCAATATGCAGCCGCTGGACACCCACGACACCGCCCGCTTCGCGCACAATGCGGCCGAGGGCAGCGTCCCCGTGGCGGTGGGACTGCAGATGACTCTGCCCGGAGTGCCCACACTCTTCGCAGGGGACGAGTTCGGACTCACAGGGGCCGACGGCGAACTCAGCCGCACGCCGATCCCCTGGCACAGTGCTGACGACACCCATGTGCGCGAGCGGATGGGCCTCTACCGCGAGCTGATCGCGCTGCGCGCAGAGCACCCGGCGCTGCGCCGCGGCGGTATGCGCTGGCTCGGCGCTGACGAGCAGAGCCTGGCCTTCCTCCGCGAGACTGTGCAGCAGAGCCTGCTGGTCTTCGCCTCCGGACCCGCCCACGGCGACAGGCGCAGCATCACCGTGCCGCGGGCAGCTGCCGCCGGGTGGGAGCAGGCCCGGCCGCTGTGGGGTCAAGCCGACATGGACCTGGGCGAGACAGCAGTGAGGCTGAGCGCTTCCGCGCCCAGCCTCACTGTCTGGCAGCTGCCGGGGGTCAGCCGGTAGTCACCGGTTCCAGGTCGGCCATCTCCTCCTCAGTGAACAGGCGAGACCGCACGATGAACCGGTTGCCGGTGGGACCCTCAATGCTGAAGCCCGATCCCCGGCCGCGGGTCACATCAATCGTGATGTGGGTGTGCGACCAGTACTCGAACTGCGCCTGAGAGATCCACACCGGAACCGGCTCCGGCGTGCCCGGCTCCAACTCACCCAGCAGCACATCCGACGGGCCGGTCATAAACGTGCCCTGGGTGTAGCACATGGGCGCCGAGCCGTCGCAGCATCCACCGGACTGGTGGAACATCAGCGGCTGGCCGTGCTCCTCCCTGAGCCTGCGCAGCAGCGCTGCGGCTTCCTCGGTGACGTCGATTCGCTTGGCGCCCATGGCTGACCTCCTTGTTTAGAAGAATCCGAGCTTGTCCTCGCTGTAGCTGACCAGCAGGTTCTTCGTCTGCTGGTAGTGGTCCAGCATCATCTTGTGGTTCTCCCGGCCGATGCCCGACTGCTTGTAGCCGCCGAAGGCAGCATGGGCAGGATACTGGTGGTAGCAGTTGGTCCACACGCGGCCGGCCTGGATATCTCGTCCAGCCCGGTAGGCGGTGTTCTGCTCCCGGGACCAGACGCCGGCTCCCAGCCCGTAGAGCGTGTCGTTGGCGATGGAGATGGCGTCGTCGTAGTCGGAGAAGTCGGTGACCGAGACCACCGGGCCGAAGATCTCCTCCTGGAAGATGCGCATCGAGTTGTTGCCCTTGAAGATGGTCGGCTCCACGTAGTAGCCCTCGGAAAGGTCTCCTCCCAGGTCCACGCGCTGGCCGCCGGTGAGCACCTCGGCGCCCTCCTTCTGGCCGATGTCCAGGTAGCTGAGGATCTTCTCCAGCTGGTCGTTGCTGGCCTGAGCTCCCACCTGAGTCTCGGTGTCCAGCGGGTTGCCCTGCTTCACCGCCTTGGTGCGCTCCACCGCGGCTCCGAGGAAGTCGTCGATGATGCTGGACTGAATCAGCGCGCGGGAGGGGCAGGTGCAGACCTCGCCCTGGTTGAGAGCGAACATGGTGAAGCCTTCCAGCGCCTTGTCATAGAAGGCGTCGTCGCGAGCGGCGACATCGGCAAAGAAGATGTTCGGGCTCTTGCCGCCCAGCTCCAGCGTCACTGGGATCAGGTTCTGCGAGGCGTACTGCATGATCAGCCGGCCGGTGGTGGTCTCACCGGTGAAAGCCACCTTGCGGATGCGGGGGTTGGAAGCCAGCGGGGCTCCAGCCTCAGCGCCGAAGCCGTTGACCACATTCACCACGCCCTCAGGGATCAGATCGCTGATCAGCTCAATGAGCACCAGGATCGACGACGGCGTCTGCTCAGCTGGCTTGAGCACCACTGCGTTGCCTGCGGCCAGGGCGGGGGCGAGCTTCCACACCGCCATCAGCAGCGGGAAGTTCCACGGGATGATCTGGCCCACTACGCCCAGCGGCTCGTGGAAGTGGTACGCCACCGTCGTGGAGTCGATCTCACTGATACCGCCTTCCTGGGCGCGGATGGCCCCGGCGAAGTACCGGAAGTGATCCACGGCCAGGGGAAGGTCCGCCGCCAGCGCCTCCCGCACCGGCTTTCCGTTCTCCCAGGTCTCGGCCACCGCCAGCATCTCGAGGTTCTCCTCGATGCGGTCGGCAATCTTGTTCAGCAGCACCGCCCGCTCCGTCACTGAGGTCTTGCCCCAGGCTGGTGCAGCCTTATGCGCAGCGTCGAGGGCCAGCTCAATGTCTTCGGCTGTGGAGCGGGCCACCTCTGTAAAGGTCTTGCCGTTCACCGGCGAGGGGTTCTCAAAGTACTGTCCCTTCACCGGGGCGACCCACTGCCCTCCGATGAAATTGTCATAGCGGGACTTGTAGCTCACCACACTGCCTTCAGTGCCAGGCTGTGCATAGACGGTCATCGTGCCTCCTTCTTCGGATTCTTGCACTCAGTGATCTGCATCACGTTCTCTCAGAGTAAGTTGCTGAGGGTTGCATCATGGTTGCAACCGGGCTCCACGCCATCTCGGTGCGCGACCAGCGGGCCCGCTGGTCAGTGCTGCCGTAATCCGCGACCAACCTGTTGGCCTCATCGTTCAGGCCTGCTCTCCATGCGGTGATGCTTTCGGCGGTGGAGGCCGGCAGCAGCGGCTGGGTGTAGTGCTGCAGGAGCTCCTCCACATCGGAGCGCGCCAAGGCGTCCTGAACAGACCCCACATCAGTGATCACATTCATCTCCTCGGCAAATCGGTAGGGCTCGGAGCTGACAACAGGTCCCAGGCGTTTGCGCAGCCGATGCATCTCCGCGCGCACAGTTGCCGGGCGGCCGGCCTCCCCGTAGAGCTCCAGCGCCAGCTCGGCTGCGGTGAAACCGCGGGTGCGAACGCTGAGCAGCGCCAGGATCTCTGCGGTGCGTGTGGACAGCTTCCTCCACTGGCCTGCAGCTGCGCTGATCGCCGGCCGGGGACCCAATAGGCGCAGCCTCAGGCTCGGTGTGCTCAGCGGCTCCGGCTCAGTGAGGCGCAGCATCTCCTGGGCCAGCAGCGCTGTCATGCGCACCATCCCGATCACGTCGCGGCCGAGTTGGCTCCTCGGGCCGGAGACGTCGAGGACCCCCAGCAGTGCGCCTGTCGTGGGACAGTGAATGGGGGCGGCCATGCAGGTCCAGTAGGCGTGGGAGTAGGCGAAGTGCCCCTCACCGGTGACATAGGCGGGTCTGGAGAGCCGCAGCGCCTCAGAGATGGCGTTGGTCCCCACGCTGGCTTCTGACCAGTCCGCACCCTCCTCAAAGCCGATGCCAGCAGCTGCGGTGATCGCTGAGCGGGTGCCGAACCGGCTCAGCACACTGCCCTGGGGATCGGTGAGGATCAGCACGTGGTCGTGGCTGGTCGCACGAGCCAACGCCTGCTTCACCGGCGACGCAATGCGGCTGAGCGGACTGCGCCGCCGCAGCAGCTCGATCTCCTGGCTGGGTTGGAAGCGCCGCGGCTCGGTCAGCTCCCGACTCAGCCCTGCCCTGCGGCACCGGTCCCAGGCGGAGCTGTTCTCTGCGACCTGCGCTGCAACGCCCATGCGACCCTCCCGTCAGTAGCGTCAGCATCTGTGGTGACCTGCATCACACTGTAATAGCTGCCGGCGGGGCTGAACAGTTCCGTGCGGCAGCTTCCCCAGCAGCGAAGGAGCATTCCATATGAGCACCGCAGACAGCGCAGCCCGGACCTGGCTGGCCGACTTCAGCGCGGCCCTGGACAGCGGGGACCCCCAAGCCGTTGCCGCATGCTTCGAGACCGATGGGTTCTGGCGCGACTTCGTGGCGTTTACCTGGAACCTGTACACCGCCGAGGGCAGAGAAGCTATAGCGGAGATGGCCGCCCATACTGCAGCGCAGGCTTCGGCCCACAACTGGGAGGTGACAGAGCCGGCGGAGCAGGACGACGACGGCGTGGTCACCGCGTGGCTGGGATTCGAGACCTCCGCAGCCCGAGGGGTGGGAATAGTGCGGATCCGCCAGGGCCGGGCGTGGACGCTGCTGACGACCGCCGAGGAGCTGATCGGCTATGAGGAGGCCGCCGGCCCCAGGCGCCCCCAAGGGGTGGAGCACCGCATCTACCGGGGCCGGCGAACCTGGCTCGAGACCCGCCGGCAGCAGCATGAAGCCATGGGTGTCACGGAGCAGCCCTATGCGCTGATCGTCGGAGGCGGCCAGGGCGGGATCGGACTGGCCGCACGGCTGCACACCATCGGGGTGCCGAGCTTAGTGGTGGACCGCTACGACGGGCCGGGGGATGCCTGGCGCAACCGCTACAAGTCCCTGCACCTGCACGATCCCGTGTGGTACGACCACATGCCGTACCTGAACTTCCCGGACACCTGGCCGGTGTTCCCCGCCAAGGACAAAATCGCCGACTGGCTGAAGCACTACGTCGACGTCATGGAGCTCAACTACTGGTCCCGCACCACCTGCACCAGCGCCCAATGGGACGAGCAGGCGGGAGTGTGGCGCGTGGAGGTCGAGCGCGAAGGCGAACGAATCACCCTGACCCCTACCCAATTGGTGTTCGCCCTGGGCGTCTCCGGGTACCCGCGTATCCCCGAGTTCGAAGGACAGGAGGAGTTCGCAGGAATTCAGCACCACTCGTCAGCTCACGAAGGCGGCGAGCAGTATGCAGGACAGCGAGCGGTGGTGATCGGGTCGAACAATTCGGCTCATGACATCTGCGCCTCGCTGTGGGAGCACGGCGCGGATGTGACCATGGTCCAGCGGTCCTCGACCCATATTGTGCGCAGTGACTCGCTGATGGAGGTAGTCCTGGGACCGCTGTACTCTGAAGAGGCGGTCGCTCAGGGAATCGATGCTTTCCGGGCCGACCGGCTCTTCGCCTCCTGGCCCTACCGGCTCCTGCCGCAGGTGCAGCGGCTGGCGTTCGACGAGATTCGCCGACGCGATGCGGACTTCTACCAGGCCCTGGAAGACGCAGGATTCGAGCTGGACTTCGGCGAGGACGGCTCGGGACTGTTCGTCAAGTACCTGCGGCGCGGCTCGGGCTACTACATCGACGTCGGCGCGTCTCAGCTGCTCATCGACGGGCAGATCAAGCTGGCCAAGGGCCAGGTGCAGCGGCTGACCAAGGACTCCGTGGTGCTGGTCGACGGAACCGAACTGCCTGCTGACGTGGTGGTCTATGCCACCGGATTCGGCTCGATGAACCAATGGCTGCGCGACATCATCTCCCCCGAGGTCGCCGAGCAGGTGGGCAAATGCTGGGGCTACGGCTCAGACACCACGCGCGATCCCGGTCCCTGGGAGGGCGAGCTGCGCAATATGTGGAAGCCCACCAATGTGCAGAACCTGTGGTTCCACGGAGGCAATCTTCACCAGTCCCGCCACTACTCCCGATACCTGGCACTGCAGCTGAAGGCGCGATACGAAGGGCTGAAGACGCCCGTGTACGGACTGCAGCCAGCGCACCATCCATACTGAGCCAGACGGTGGCCTACACTGTGAACAGAACCACACTCTTCGACGCCCGAAGGAGTGGATATGAGGGCCGTGCCGGACCAGCCGGACACCTGGGAGTCTCTGAAGCCAGAACTGCGCGCCTCATGGCAGCGTTCGGCACAGTTCCTCCCTGACCCCGCCGCCGCCCTGGCGCCGGTGGAGATGAGCGAGGATGAGCTGCGCGCCTACCGCCAGGACCACCCGCTGGGGCTGGTGCTGCCGATCTTTCAGCGCCTGCTCATCCAGCCGGCTGCCGAAGCGGGTCTCATCGTGGCCATCGGGGATGCCTCCGGCCGGCTGCTGTGGGTCGACGGCGACCGGCACGCACTGCGCAGCGCCGAGTCATCGGCTTTTCAGCCCGGAGCCACCTGGTCCGAACAGGCGATCGGCACCTCCGCCCCCGGTGTCGCCCTGGCCACCGGCAGCGGTGTGCAGGTCCACCAGGAGGAGCACTTCGCCTACTCGGCCCACCAGTTCTCCTGCTCGGCAGCTCCGGTGCACAACCCGCACACCGGTGCGCTGCTGGGCGTGGTGGACCTCACCGGCGACGAGAAGGCCGTAGCCACTCATGCGCTGCCGCTGATCTACGCGGCGGTCTCCGCCGCCGAAGCCGAGCTGAGGGTCCTGCCGGCCGACACCGGGCAGACCCAGCTGACAACCCTGGGCACCCTGCGCCCCCAGCTGGCCTGCGGGGCGGCCAGAGAATCGCTGAGCCTGCGTCATGCGGAGATCCTGACGCTGCTGGCCTGGCATGCCGCCACTCGACGGACCGGGCTCAGTGCCGGGGAGCTCGCCGAGCTGCTCTTCGGAGAGCCCGGACACGAAGTGGCGCTGCGGGCCGAGATCGTCCGGCTGCGCCGGGCGCTGAAGGCCACACCCGCGGCCGGCGGGCTGGATCTTGCATCGAAGCCCTATCGGCTCTCTGCAGCAGTCGAGCTTGATGCGCTGACGGTGCTGACCGCGCTGACCGCTGGGGACAAGGCCGCCGCCCTGGACGTCTACGGCGGGCCGCTGCTGCCGGCCTCAGAGGCCCCGGGGATCCTGGAGATCAGGCGGCACCTGGCCGCCGCCCTGCGCGAATCCGTCCTCTCTGATGGGACGGCCGAGCAGATGTGGAGATATCTGCAGCTGCCTGAGGCCGCCGGGGACGAGCAGGCCGTGCGCACAGCCCTGGGTATTCTCCCGCCGGACTCTCCCCAGCGGGCCGCCCTGGTTGCGCGCATGCAACAGTGATGCAACCTGGACGTGACTAGCGTCACAGACGCACCCTGTAATCGAGTGCGTCTGCCCTGGCGCACAGGATGTGACGAAGGAGTCATCACATGTCCACTATGACTGCCGCTGTTGTCGAAGAGTTCGGCAAAGAGCTCAATGTCACCGACTACCCGCTCCCCGAGCCGGGCCCCGGCCAGGTGCGGGTGAAGCTTATCGCCTCCGGTGTCTGCCACACCGATCTGCACGCAGCTGAGGGCGACTGGCCGGTCAAGCCGAAGCCGCCGTTCGTGCCCGGACACGAAGGAGTCGGTGTAGTGGAGAAGCTCGGAGAAGGCGTCACTGAGCTGCGCGAGGGCCAGATGGTCGGCAATGCGTGGCTGTGGAGCGCCTGCGGCTCCTGCGAGTACTGCCGCACCGGATGGGAGACGCTGTGCGAGTCCCAGCTCAACGGCGGCTACTCCACTGACGGGTCCTTCGGGCAGTACATGCTGGTCGACGCCCGCTTCGCCGCTGTGATCCCAGAGGGCTCCGATCCGCACGAGATCGCGCCGGTGCTGTGCGCCGGGGTGACCGTGTACAAGGGCCTGAAGATGACCGGTGTCCGGCCCGGCCAGTGGGTGGTCATCTCCGGCATCGGCGGCCTTGGTCATATCGCCGTGCAGTATGCGGTGGCCATGGGAATGCGCGTGGTCGCCGTCGACATCGCCGATGACAAACTGGCCCTGGCGAAGAAGCACGGGGCAGAGATCACCCTCAACGCCAAGGGAGCCGACCCCGCCCAGGCGATCCAGGATCAGACCGGCGGCGCCCACGGAGTGCTGGTGACTGCCGTGCACCCCAGCGCTTTCGGCCAGGCGATCAGCATGACCCGCCGCGGCGGAACGATCGTGTTCAACGGCCTGCCCCCAGGGGACTTCCCGGCCCCGATCTTCGACATCGTCCTGAAGGGCCTGACCATCCGCGGATCCATCGTCGGGACCCGGCAGGACATGGTGGAGGCGCTGGACTTCTACGCCCGGGGGCTGATCCACCCGACCTACTCGACGCGACCGCTCGAGGACGTCAACGCCATCTTTGACGAGATGCATCACGGCAAGATCGACGGCCGCGTAGTCATCGACTACGACTCGTGACCGGCAGCCGGTGCGGCACCGCCGGGAGCTGCGCGGATTGTCAGCCGGGGCGCGGCCTCAGATCACCCCTTGGGCGATCATCGCGTCGGCCACCTGAATGAAGCCTGCAATATTGGCCCCGGAGACGTAGTCCCCGGCGGTGCCGTACTCCTCCGCAGTGGCTGCGCAGCGGGCGTGGATGCTCTCCATAATCTCCTCCAGCCGCTGCTCGGTGTGATCGAAGGTCCAGGAGTCGCGGGTGGCATTCTGCTGCATCTCCAGAGCGGATGTCGCCACTCCCCCAGCGTTGGCTGCCTTGCCGGGTCCGAACAGCACGTCGGCCTCACGCAGCAGTCGGATCGCCTCAGGGGTGGTCGGCATATTCGCGCCCTCGGCCACTGCCGCCACGCCGGCCTTTGTCAGCAGCTTGGCCCCATCCTCATCCAGCTCGTTCTGGGTGGCACAGGGCAGCGCCACGTCCACCGAGGTCTTCTCCGCCACTGCCCAGACCTGGCGGTTTGGGATGTACTCGGCGCTGCCGCGCTGCTCCGCGTAGGAGCTGATCCGTTCGCGCTGGACCTCCTTGATCTCACGCAGCAGGTCGACGTCGATGCCGTCCGGGTCATACACAGACCCGCCGGAGTCTGAGGCGCCGACCACCGTGCCGCCGAGCTGGTGGACCTTCTCGATGGCGTACAGAGCCACATTGCCGGATCCGGAGACCAGCACCGTGGCCCCGTCCAGGGAGCGCCCGCGGGTGTGCAGCATATGTTCGGTGAAGTAGACGGTCCCGTAGCCGGTGGCTTCGGTGCGCACCAGCGAGCCGCCCCAGGTGATGCCCTTGCCGGTCAGCGCCCCGGATTCGTAGCGGTTGGTGATCCGCTTGTACTGGCCGAACAGGAAGCCGATCTCCCGCCGGCCCACGCCGATGTCTCCGGCCGGAACATCCACCCGGTCGCCGATGTGGCGGTACGCCTCGGTCATAAACGACTGGCAGAAGCGCATGATCTCGCCCTCGCTGCGGCCCTTCGGGTCGAAGTCGCTGCCGCCCTTTCCGCCTCCGATGGGCAGTCCGGTCAGCGCATTCTTGAAGACCTGCTCGAAGCCAAGGAACTTCACGGTGCCCAGCAGCACGGTCGGGTGGAAACGCAGCCCCCCTTTGTACGGCCCCAGAGCAGAGTTGTACTGGACCCGGAACCCGCGATTGATGTGGACGGTGCCGGTGTCGTCGGTCCACGGGACGCGGAAGATGATCTGCCGCTCCGGTTCGCAGATGCGCTCCAGAATGGAGGCGTCGACGTATTCGGGATGCTTGGCCAGCACCCGATGCAGCGAATCGAATACCTCGCTGACCGCCTGGTGGAACTCCGTCTCACCCGGATTCCGGCCAATCACCTGATCGTAGACCTCTGCAATGCGCCTGCTGCCAGGGGTCACAACACTCCCTCCCAATAGCCTCCGTAGTTCGGGACGCGGCTGCATCACATAGACTTGCCGCATGCTTCACGCCGATCCACGCTACACCGTGCTCGCGGCCGGGGCGGAGATCGTCTCAGAACTTGAACGCAGAAGATCGCGCTTCATCACCGTGATGCGCCGGGTCGACTCCGGTGAGCAGGCCCAGCAGCTGGTGGACAGGCTGCGGGGCGAGCACCGCAGCGCCAGGCACCACTGCAGTGCGTGGATCATCGGCCCCGACCGTCGGGTGCAGCGCGCCAATGACGACGGCGAGCCCTCAGGCACTGCCGGGGAACCCATGCTTCAGGCGCTGTCCCGGACCCGGATGCCCAGCGGGGCTGAGGATCTCAGCGATGTGGCCGCGGTGGTGGTGCGCTACTTCGGGGGGACCCTGCTGGGAGCCGGCGGGCTGATCAGTGCCTACTCCGACTCCGTCACCGCAGCCCTGGAAGCTGCCCGGGCCCAGGGGCTGCTGCGAGTCCGACGCCGTATGGTCCACTACCGGCTGCCCGCCCCCATTGCTCAGGTCGGCCGCTGGGAGAACGAGCTGCGGCACAGCGGATTCGCCGTGATCTCTGCCGACTACACCAGCCGCCCAGGCTCGGCGCTGCTGCAGGTGGCCGCTGCGGACGAGGCCTCCCGCGCTGAGCAGCTGCACACTCTGGTGCTTCAGCTCAGCGGCGGATCGGTCCAGCCCCGCCCGGGGCCAGTGGACTACGTGGATGACCCGGTATGAGTCACATCAGCGGGCTGCCGACGAACGGGTCGATCCACAGTCCGATGAACAGCAGCGTGAGGTAGAGAATCGAGAGGTGGAAGACCTTCATGGCCCGCTTATCGGTCAGCGATTCGTTCTGCGCCCGCCGGTAGAGCACATGCGACTCATAGATGAACCAGGCCCCGGACACCAGGGCGAAGGCGGTGTAGGTGATTCCGGCCCATCCCAGCGGGACCAGCAGCAGCGAGCACGCCACTGTGGCCCATGCATAGAGCACCACCTGCACGGAGACGGTCTTGGCCGTAGCCACGGCGCCGAGCATGGGAACATCGGCATTCTGGTAGTCCGTGCGGTACTTCATGGACAGCGGCCAGTAGTGCGGCGGGGTCCACAGGAAGATGATGAAGAACAGCACCAGGGCCGGCCACTCGATGGTTTCGCGCACCGCCGCCCAGGCGATCAGCACCGGGAAGCAGCCGGCCAGACCTCCCCAGATGATGTTCTGCTCAGTGCGGCGCTTGAGCACCATGGTGTAGATGACCACGTAGAAGAACATGGCCGCTGCGCCCAGTCCCGCGGCCAGCGGGTTCGCCCCCACCCACAGGATCGCAATGGCAGCGATGCCCAGAACGGTGGCGAAGACGAAAGCCTCCCGCGCGGTGACCTCACCGGTGACCAGGGGCCGCTTCTTGGTCCGGTTCATCAGCCGGTCCATGTCACGGTCCAGATAGCAGTTGAAGGCTCCGGCCGAGCCGGCGGCGAATGCGCCTCCGACCATCGTGGCCAGGGCGGTCCACAGATCCGGCAGTCCGCGCTGCGCGAAGAACATGGTGGGAAGCGTGGTGACCAGCAGCAGCTCAATGACCCGCGGCTTGGTCAGCGCGATGAAGGCTCCGATCCTCCGCCGCAGCCCGATGCGCTGGGCGGCGCCAGGCGCGGCAGTGTCCCCGGCAGAGATGCGAGTGGTCAGATCGGTCACCACACCAGTGTACCCCTCAGCAGACGACTTCTACAGGAGGTAGAAGTTGTGTGACTCAGGCGTCGATCTTCTCCCGGTCCAGTGCTCGGGCGCCCTCAATGATGAAGTCCTTACGGGGGGCGACCACCGAGCCCATCAGCAAGTCGAAGACCCGCTCTGCGGCCTCGGCGTCCTCCACGCGAATGCGCCGCAGCGACCTGTGGGCGGGGTCCATGGTGGTCTCCGAGAGCTGGTCGGCGTCCATCTCCCCCAGGCCCTTATAGCGCTGGATGGGCTCCTTGTAGCGCAGGCCCTGCTTCTCCAGCTCGGCCAGCAGCTCCACCAGCTCTGCCTCCGAATAGGTGTAGCGCACATCATTGGGCTTCGAGCCGGAGCGAATGATCTCCACCCGGTGCAGCGGCGGCACCGCGGCGAAGACTCGTCCGGCCTCAATCATCGGGCGCATATAGCGGAAGAACAGCGTCAGCAGCAGCGTGCGGATATGGGCGCCGTCGACGTCGGCATCGGTCATCAGCACCACCTTGCCGTAGCGCGCGGCCTCGAGGTCGAAGCTGCGGCCGGACCCTGCCCCTATGACCTGCAGCAGTGCGGCGCACTCCGCATTGGAGAGCATGTCGGCCACTGAGGCCTTCTGGACATTGAGGATCTTTCCGCGGATGGGCAGCAGCGCCTGGAAGTCGGAGGAGCGGGCCAGCTTGGCCGTGCCCAGTGCGGAGTCCCCCTCCACAATGAACAGTTCTGAGGATTCCACGTCCTTGGCCCGGCACTCCACCAGCTTGGCCGGCATCGTGGAGTTCTCCAGGGCGTTCTTCCGCCGCTGGGTCTCCTTGTGCTGGCGCGCGGCGATGCGGGCCTTCATCTCCGAGACCACCTTCTCCAGCACCGCGGTGGCTTCGGCCTTCTCGGCCCGTTTGGTGGAGGTCAGCCGGGCGTGAAGCTGATCGGTGACCACCTTGTTGACGATCTGCCGGGCTGCGGGGGTGCCCAGCACCTCTTTGGTCTGGCCTTCGAACTGAGGTTCGGCGATGCGCACGGTGACCACTGCGGTCAGTCCGGCCAGCACGTCATCCTTCTCCAATTTGTCATTGCCGGCCTTCAGCCGCCGCGCGTTGGCGTCGACGACTTTGCGGAAGACCTTGACCAGGGCCTGCTCAAAGCCGGTGAGGTGGGTGCCGCCCTTCGGCGTGGCGATGATATTGACGAAGGAGCGCACGGTGGTCTCGTAGCCGACCCCCCACCGCAGGGCGATGTCGACCTCGCAGTCGCGCTCCACATCGGTCATCCGGCCTTCCACAGGCACCCGCTCGGTGAATCGGCCGTGGCCCTGGATCCTCCAGATATCGGTCACCGGTGAGTCGGGCCCCAGGTGCTCGACGAACTCGCTGATTCCGCCGTCGTACTGGAAGACCTCCTCGGTGGGCTCGGCGCCGCGCTCATCGCGGATCGTGATGCGCAGCCCCGGGACCAGGAAGGCGGTCTGCCGGGCGCGGTCGGCCAGCTCCTCCTCCAGGAACTGCGCGCCGGGGGTGAAGATCTCTCGATCGGCCCAGTAGCGCACTGTGGTGCCGGTGACCCCGCGTTTGGCCTTGCCCGTCACCTGCAGCGGGGACCCTGCTTCGGCGGGAGTGAACTCGTCCTCCGGCCGTGGCCCGGAGAAGGTGCCCGGTTCGCCGCGGCGGAAGGAGAGCTGGTGGACTTTCCCGCCGCGGGTGACTTTGGCGTCCAGCCGTGCGGAGAGCGCGTTGACCACGGAGGCGCCGACGCCGTGGAGTCCGCCGACCGCGTTGTAGGACCCGCCGCCGAACTTTCCGCCGGCGTGCAGCTTGGTGAACACCACCTCCAGGCCGGAGAGTCCGGTGCGGGGTTCGACGTCGACCGGGATGCCGCGTCCGTCGTCGGCGACCTCTACGGAGTCATCGGGGTGCAGGGTGATCGCAATGGAGGAGGCGTAGCCGGCCAGCGCCTCATCCACTGAGTTGTCGATGATCTCCCAGAGGCAGTGCATCAGGCCCCGGGAGTCGGTGGAGCCGATGTACATCCCCGGGCGTTTGCGCACGGCCTCCAGTCCTTCCAGGACGGAAAGATGCCGGGCGCTGTACTCATCGCGCTGAGCCACTGATGATGCCTCCGTAGGTGGGGTGGTGCGGACATGGTCCTTCATCAGCCTACGCCGGGACTGGGCGCCGTCCCGGCAGAAGCGCCGGGACGGGACAGTGCGATTCGCCGGTGGCGAAAGGGGCGCCGCTGGGGCGATTTTCGCGAATTCTCCCAGGCTCGGCGTGGTTGTATGGGGAGCACATCAACCTGCGACGCTAGGAGGCGAAGAGCATGACCAGCACTACTGGCACTCTGGACGCACAGGCCACCCTGACTGCCATGGACCGCTGCGACCGCTGCGGCGCCCAGGCATACATCCGCGCCGAGCTCGCCTCCGGCGGCGCTCTGCTGTTCTGCAACCACCACGGACGGGAAGTGGAGTCCACGCTGCGTCCGCAGGCGGCAGCATGGGTCGACGAGTCGGCCCGCATCAGCTGAAGACCCCCTCAGACACGACGAAGCCCCCGGATTGCGATCCGGGGGCTTCGTCGTCTCAGGAACCGTATCCTGCTAGTCCTTCGACCTGTGTTTCAGCTGCCGCGCTGAAGCGTGAGCCGCGCGGCACGCTCATCCGCCTCAGTCCAGGTAGTCGCGCAGCACCTGGGAACGGCTGGGATGGCGCAGCTTGGACATGGTCTTGGACTCTATCTGCCTTATACGCTCACGGGTCACCCCATAGACCTTGCCGATCTCGTCGAGAGTCTTCGGCTGGCCGTCGGTGAGGCCGAAGCGCATGGCCACCACCCCGGCCTCGCGTTCAGCCAGGGTGTCCAGCACCGAGTGCAGCTGCTCCTGCAGCAGGGTGAAGCTCACTGCGTCGGAGGGGACCACGGCCTCGGAGTCCTCGATGAGGTCGCCGAATTCGCTGTCGCCGTCCTCCCCCAGCGGGGTGTGCAGCGAGATCGGCTCGCGGCCGTACTTCTGGACCTCCACGACCTTCTCCGGCGTCATGTCCAGCTCAGCGGCCAGCTCCTCCGGAGTGGGTTCGCGGCCCAGATCCTGCAGCATCTGCCGCTGGACGCGGGCAAGCTTGTTGATGACCTCCACCATGTGCACCGGAATGCGGATGGTGCGGGCCTGGTCAGCCATGGCGCGGGTGATGGCCTGGCGGATCCACCACGTGGCGTAGGTGGAGAACTTGAATCCCTTGGTGTAGTCGAACTTCTCCACCGCGCGGATCAGACCCAGGTTGCCCTCCTGGATGAGGTCCAGGAACAGCATGCCGCGACCGGTGTAGCGCTTGGCCAGGGAGACCACCAGGCGGAGGTTGGCCTCCAGCAGGTGGTTCTTGGCCTTCTTGCCGTCGGCGACGATGAGCTCCAGATCGCGCTTGAGCCGCTTGTCCCGGATGGACTCATTGGCCAGCTTGTGCTCTGCGTAGAGACCGGCCTCGATCCGCAGGGCGAGGTCGACCTCCTGCTCGGCGTTGAGCAGAGCAACTTTGCCGATCTGCTTCAGGTAGTCCTTCACCGGGTCCGCGGTGGCGCCGGCGGAGACGACCTGCACGGCGGGCGCGTCATCGTCATCGGCGTTGGAGATCACGAAGCCGCGGCCGGTGCCGGACTCGTCCTCCTCCAGGGCGCCGGACTTGGCCTTGGACATCAGCTCTTCGGCGTCCTGACCCTCGTCCTCAGCCTTGGCCACGGCATTCTCCAGGGCTTCGGTGGGCGAGGACTCAGCCTCCTCCTCATCCACTTCGGCGAGGATCTCGTCGACGGCGTCAGTGGCCTTCTTCCGGCCTCCGGTCTTCTTCGCCGCGGTGGCGGCGGTGGACTTCGTCGACGTCGTGGACTTCTTCGACGCTGTCGACTTCTTGGCGGCGGTGGACTTCTTCGAAGCGGTGGACTTCGAGGTGCTCTTTGCCGCGGACTTCTTGGTCGCCGTCGAGGTGCTCCTGGTCTTTGCGGACTTCGTCCTGCCTGTTGCTGAGCGGCTGTCTGCTGTCTGCTTCTCCTCTGCTTCGGCGGCAGTCTCTGCTGTGGACTTCGACGCAGTAGTGGGCACGGTGACCTTCCGACTCGATACTTAGGTGCTGCGCACCAGCCTGCGGGCGGGTCTTGTCCCGTTTCCCTGTGGCCAACACGCCTATGACCCTGTCAAGTCCCCGATCGGAGCATACTCCTGACTGGGGCTGCAGGGTCTTGTGGAGGTGCTAACGCCGGCAGCGGTGCGGTCATTCCCGCATCGGCAAAAAACTTTGGACTGCGCGGAATCCGGCTCGGACCATTGTCCTAGCGGGCCTCGGCTGGAGTGCTGGTGCGCCACCAGCTGTAGCTGTGCTGCTTGACCCGTGCCCAGGCGCAGGGCCCGATGAGCTCGAATGCGGCGGCCAAGGAACGGGCCATACCGTGTTCGGGCTGGTGCCTCAAGCAGTGCTCCACGGCCGCAGAGGCTGCAGTGCCGCAGCCCTTGGCCCACTCCACCCAGGCCTTGAGGGACACCATATTGGTCCGCCGGGGATCAGCCGCCGATGCGGTGTAGCTGATCAGCAGCTGCAGCAGGGCATCGAACGCTTCAATGCGGCTCCAATCGGGAGCAGATCCGGTCTCCCCGCACAGCACTGCGGCGCACTGCTTGGCCATCGCAGCCGAGTAGGCGGAGTGCGGATTCACCGCCAGCCGGCCGGCCAGCGCGGTCTCCGGTCCCTCGGCCGCCAGCACCGGCAGGGCCTGGGCGAAGTCGTCACTGGCGAGGCTGCCCAGCATCGCCGCAAGCCGCTGCGGCTGCTGAGCCCACTCGGGCGCTGCGGCGCGGACCGTCTCACGCAGGGCGATGTCCCACAGGGACAGCAGAACCTCCGGTTCGCTGCGGCCGCCATCCTGGGCTGCCGCTGCCACCTGGGCGTCGGTCGGCGCCTCCGGCGGCGCCTGCGCGGTGAGAAACGCATCGAGCACCTGGCGGCCGGATGGGGCTCCGGGCCCGGACAGCTGCGGCACCCGCTGCAGAGTCTCAGCCAGCAGCTGCTCAGCGTCCAGCCCCGGGTAGGGGCAGCACCGCCGGTCCCGGCACCAGAAATCGCGGATGCAGCCTGCTCCTACCAGCCAGGCCTGCACCAGCGGAGCCGCGTACCGGCCCTCCAGGTGCTCGGTGATCGACTGCATCAGACGCTGGCCCGGCGGCGGCCCCGGACTGGGCCTCTCCTCAGTGAAGACCAGCGCCATCACTGCCTGAGGCGCCGGAGCCGCCTGGGGGCCGGCCAGCCAGTCGGCGGCCTGCTCTGCCGATGTCTCCGGGGTCGCAGCCGCTGCGCTGAAGTCCATGCGCAGATGTCCTCCGGTGCAGCCGTCGAGCAGTCCGATCAGCACCAGGGAGTCCTCCGGAAGCCGTCCGAAGCTGTGGCAGACAAGAGCCAGGGCATCGCCCGGTGCGTCCACGCTCAGCGTTGGGGTCTTCTCAGGTTCGGACAGCGGGGTGTGCGAATCAGCCATGGACCCACAGTGACCCTGGTGGGAGTGCCTGCTTCCGGCCCGTCGGGGGTCTGTGGAGACCGGTGCGCGCGTCCGCCTGCGGTCCTGCCGGTGGGGAAAACGGCTCCTGAGCACGCCCGGCGCAGGCTCAGCGGCCCTCAGCCTCCGGCCGGTCGTCCTCGTCCTCCGGGGAGGTCTGGTCGGCCCCGGAGTCTTCGGCCCCGCCGCCGGTGGGCTCCTGCTCCTGCTCTTCGGCCACACCGAAGATGACATCTTCCGGCTGGCTGCGCAGATACTCCTCCACGGCGGCCCCCAGCTCCTCCGCATCGGGAAGGTCATTGTCATCACGCACCAGCAGGGAGCGCTGCGCGGGAGTGGCGTACTGGTCGAAGTTAGCCTCGAGCTGCTTGACCAGCTGGGTGACCTCCGGGCTCTGACCCACCTGGCGTGAGATATCAGCATCCACCATCCGGGCCGCTTCGCGCAGCTCATCAGTGGGAAGCATCAGCTCGCAGGCCGCCCCGGTGTACTCCAGGGCTGCCACCGCTACCTGGGGGTATTTGCCGGCGGCCAGATAGTGCGGCACATGCAGGGTGTAGCCGACCACATCGCGGCCGGCCGCATCGGCCCTCAGCTCCAGCATCTGGGACAGCCCTGCTTCGATCTGCGCATTCGGGGACCAGGTGGAGATCCCCTCGATCAGGTCCTTCCGGTTGCCGTGGGCCGTCACACCGATCGGGCGGGTATGCGGGGTCGGCAGTCCCAGGGCGTCCACCAGCACCACCAGGGAGACATCCATCTGCTCCACCAGACGCAGCACGGTGTCGGTCACCCGCTCCCACTGGAAGTCCGGCTCATCACCGGTGAGCAGCAGGAACGGCCGGTCCATGGCGTCGCGGACCTCGAAGAGGTTCAGCTGGGGCCCCTGATAGTCGGTGAACCGGTTGTCGGTGAACGTCAGGTGCGGACGCCGGGACCGGTAGTCGAACAGCTCGTCGACGTCGAAGCTGGCCAGCCGCTTATTCGGAAGCCTCCCCAGCAGCGACTCTGCCAGCTGCTCGCTCAGCGAGCCGGCGTCGGTATGCCCTGCGATGGAGACGACCATGGGCATCTGCGGGCCTCCCGGGGAATCCTCGCCGTGCAGCACGAGCTCCGCCCCAGTGGCCGGGGCGCCGGAATCGGCGTGCTGCGAGCCCTCGGCATAGATATGCAGAAGGTCGAAAGGGTCGGTCACCGGCGGCTCTCCTCTCTGCCTGGTGTGGACGGCTGGTGCTGCTTCGTCCAACAGTGTGCCCCATCCGCACATTCCCGCCGCGGATATGGATAGTATCGGAGGCGTGATCAATGAATTCTCGCCTTCTGTGACAGCCGTATCCTCCGCAGTGGAAAAGGTCGACGCCGATGCCCTGGTGCTCGGCGTGGCCAAGGGGCCCGAGGGCCCGGTCCTGCTGCCGAACCCGCTGGCCGACAAGGCCGCCAAGGGGGTGGCCGATTCGCTGAGCGCATTGGGCGCCAGCGGGGCCGCCGACCAGCTGCTGCGCCTGCCCGGCGTGGACGGGTTCAAATCTGAAACCCTGGTGCTGATCGGCACCGGAGAGCTCACCGGTGAGCCCGACGGCGGGGTCTCCGCTGAGGCGCTGCGCCGCGCCGCCGGCTCTGCGGTGCGCCAGCTCGGCTCAGCCTCCTCGGTGGCCCTGGCGCTGCCGGCGGCGACTGTGGAGCAGGTATCCGCAGTGGCTGAGGGCGCAGCCATGGGGGCCTACAGCTTCCCGCACTTCAAGAGCAGCGAAGAGGCTAAGAAGAAGACGCCGGTGGCCGAGATCTCTGTGCTGACCCCGCTGAAGGACAAGCACACCAAGGCGGCCCTGCAGCGTGCGACCACGGTGGCCGGTGCGGTCCGGGCGGTGCGCGACCTGGTCAACACTCCCCCCAGTCACCTCTACCCCGAGTCCTTCGCCGACATCGTCAAGGAGCAGGCCAAGGGCACCAAGCTGAAGGTCAAGGTGTGGGACGAGGCCCAGCTGGCCAAGGAGGGCTTCGGCGGACTGCTCGGCGTCGGCGGCGGGTCCTCCCGCAAGCCGCGTCTGGTCCGCATCGAGCACTCCCCCTCCAAGCCTGTGGCGCACATCTCGCTGGTGGGCAAAGGCATCACCTTCGACTCCGGAGGGCTGTCGCTGAAGCCGGCCAACGCCATGACCACCATGAAGCTGGACATGGCCGGAGCCGCCACCGTGGCCGGAGTGCTGCGCGCTGTGGCCGAGCTGGATCTGCCGGTGAAGGTCACCGGATGGCTCTGCCTGGCGGAGAACATGCCCTCCGACACCGCCCAGCGGCCCGAAGATGTGATCACCATCTACGGCGGCAAGACTGTGGAGGTGCTCAACACCGACGCCGAGGGCCGGCTGGTGCTGGCTGACGGCATCGTCGCCGCCGGCGAAGAGCAGCCGGACGCGATCATCGACGTCGCCACCCTCACCGGCGCGCAGATGATCGCCCTCGGCCTGCGCACCGTGGGTGTGATGGGCAATGAGGATCTCCGCGAGGATCTGGTGGAGGCCTCCCAGGACGCCGGCGAGTCCCACTGGGGCATGCCTATCCCCGAGGAGGCCCGCTCCGGCTTCGACTCTGAAGTGGCCGACCTGACCAACCTGGGAGCCCGCGAGGGCGGCATGCTCAATGCCGCGGCCTTCCTGCGGGAGTTCGTGCCGGAGCGCGAGGGAGCCGACCCCAAGGCGCTTGACCCGGAGGCCAAGCGTATCCCCTGGGCGCACATCGACATCGCCGGCCCTGCCTTCAATGAGAAGGGCGCCTACGGATACACCCCCAAGGGCGGCACCGGAGTCACTGTCAGGACCCTGGTGACCTATCTGGAAGGCCTGACCCAGCAGCGAGGCCGCTGATAGTCTGAGCGCCGAGAAACCCATCAAAACGTCTCATCACAAAGGAGCCTGACACGTGGCTGAAGAATTCGACGTCCTGGTCCTGGGAGGCGGCAGCGCCGGCTACGCAGCGGCCCTGCGGAGCGTCCAGCACGGTCTCAGCGTCGCACTGGTGGAGAAGTCCAAGCTGGGCGGCACCTGCCTGCACACCGGATGCATCCCCACCAAGGCCTACCTGCACGCCGCCGAACTGGCCGACGAGGCCCGGTCCTCCGAGAAGTACGGAGTGAAGACCACCTTCGAGGGCGTCGACATGGCCAAGGTCAAGGAGTACAAGGACGGCATCGTCGCCGGCAAGCACAAGGGTCTGACCGGTCTGCTGAAGATGCGCAAGGTCCAGGTCATCGAAGGTGAGGGCAAGCTCGTCTCGCAGAACGAGGTCGAGGTGGGCGGCACCACCTACAGCGCGAAGAACATTGTGCTGGCCACCGGGTCCACCTCCAAGACCTTCGGCCTGCCGCTGTCGGAGAAGATCATCACCTCCACGGAGGCCCTGGAGCTGGACTACACCCCCAAGTCGGCCATTGTGCTCGGCGGCGGCGTCATCGGCTGCGAATTCGCATCCGCCTGGACCAGCTACGGCACCGAGGTCACCATCATCGAGGGCCTGCCGAACCTGGTGCCCAATGAGGATCCGGCCATCATCAAGCAGCTGGAGCGGTCCTTCAAGAAGCGCGGCATCACCTTCAACACCGGCACCTTCTTCAAAGATGTGGAGGAGACCGCCGACGGCGTGAAGGTCACCCTGGAGGACGGCAAGACCTTCGAGGCCGAGATCTGCCTGGTTGCCGTCGGACGCGGACCTGTCACCGAGGGCCTGGGCTTCGAGGAGCAGGGCATCACCCTGGACCGCGGCTTCGTCATCACCGATGAGCGGCTGCACACCGGCGTGGGCAATATCTACGCCGTCGGGGACATTGTGCCCGGCCTGCAGCTGGCCCACCGCGGATACCAACAGGGCATCTTCGTGGCCGAGGAGATCGTCGGCAACAACCCGATGATCGTCGAGGACATCAACATCCCCAAGGTCACCTTCTGCGAGCCGGAGATCATGTCCGTGGGCTACACCCAGCCCAAGGCGGAGGAGACCTTCGGCAAGGAGAACATCGAGGTCACCGAGTACAACCTGGCAGGAAACGGCAAATCGTCGATCCTGGGCACCGGAGGCATCATCAAGATGGTCGGGGTCAAGGACGGGCCGATCGTGGGCGTCCACGGCATCGGCACCCGCATCGGCGAGCAGATCGGCGAGGCTCAGCTGATCGTCAACTGGGAGGCCTACCCGGAGGACGTGGCCACCCTGGTCCACGCCCATCCGACCCAGAATGAGGCGCTGGGCGAGGCCGCTATGGCGCTCTTCGGACACCCGCTGCACGGATGAGACGTGCCGCAGAACTTTTCAGGCACCACGAATCAGGAGTAGGAGCCGGACATCATGTCTGAGACTGTCAACCTTCCCGCACTCGGTGAATCGGTCACCGAAGGCACTGTCACCCGCTGGCTCGTTGAGGTCGGAGAGGAGGTGGAGGTCGACCAGCCCATCGTGGAGGTCTCCACCGACAAGGTCGACACCGAGGTTCCCTCCCCGGTGGCGGGTGTGGTCGAGGAGCAGCTCGTCGCTGAGGACGAGACTGTCGAAGTCGGCGCCCCGCTGGTGAAGATCGGCGACGGCGGCTCCAGCTCCGGATCCGAGGATTCCGACGCCGGCGACCAGGACTCCCAGGACGCCGAACCGGAGGAGGCCGAGGAGGCCGCCGCCGAGGCGGAGACCCCCGAGAGCACCGAGGAAGCGGCCGAGGAGGAGGCCCCCACCCCGGCGGCAGGCGAGTCCGGCGGAGGTGAGGCGACCGCCGAGGAGCGCAGCCCGGCCGGGGACACCGACGGCGGCGACGCCGAGGTGGTCACGCTGCCGGCTCTGGGCGAGTCGGTCACCGAAGGTACGGTGACCCGCTGGCTGGTGGAGGTCGGCGACGAGGTTGAGGTCGACCAGCCCCTGCTGGAGGTCTCCACCGACAAAGTCGACACTGAGGTCCCCTCTCCGGTGGCCGGCACAGTGCAGGAGCTGAAGGTTAGCGAGGACGAGACCGTTGAGGTCGGCGCCGTGCTGGCACTCATCGGCTCCGGCGGAGGCGCCGGCGCCCAGACGCAGGAGCCCACCGAAGAGGCCGAGGAAGCATCCGAGCCCGAGCCGGAGGCCGAGACCGAACCGGAGCAGGCCGAGCAGCAGGAGCCTGCGGAGGATCAGAAGCAGGACAAGCCTGCCGAGAAGCCCGCGGAGAAGCCGCAGCAGGAGCCCGCACAGGAGGACACCTCTGCCGAAGGGTACGTCACTCCCCTGGTGCGCCGGCTGGCCAAGAAGGAGGGCATCGACCTCTCCTCAGTGAAGGGCACCGGTGTGGGCGGGCGCATCCGCAAGCAGGATGTGCTTCAGGCCGCGAAGGAGCAGAAGAGCTCTGCACCCGCCGGAGCCCAGAAGGCCGCAGCACCCGAAGTCCAGGCGGACACCACCAAGCGCGGCACCACGGAGAAGGCCTCGCGCATCCGCCAGGTCATCGCCCAGCGGATGAACGAATCCCTGGAGATCTCCGCCCAGCTCACCCAGGTCCACGAGGTCGACATGACCCGGATCGTGAACCTGCGGCAGAAGGCCAAGCAGGCGTTCAAGGAGCAGAACGGGGCCAACCTGACCTACCTGGCGTTCATCGCGGTGGCCGTCACCGAGGCGCTGAAGCAGCACCCGGTGCTCAACGCGGAGTACGACCAGGAGAGCCAGCAGATCACCTACCACGACGCCGAGCACCTCAGCTTCGCCGTGGACACGGAAAAGGGCCTGATGGTGCCGGTCATCTCCGATGCCGGTGACCTCTCCCTGGCGGGGATGGCGAAGAAGATCGCCGATGTGGCTGCGCGGACCCGAAGCAACAAGATCGGGCCCGACGAGCTCTCCGGAGGGACCTTCACCATCACCAATCTGGGCTCCTTCGGCGCCCTGTTCGACACCCCGATCATCAACCAGCCGCAGGTGGCCATCCTGGGGCCGGGCTCGATCGTCAAGCGGCCCATGGTCGTCACCGACGACGAAGGCAACGAGAGCATCGGCATCCGGCACATGATGTACCTGTCGCTGACCTACGATCACCGGATCGTCGACGGCGCCGACGCCGGCCGCTTCCTTCAGACTCTGAAGACGCGGCTGGAGGAGGGCAGCTTCGAGGCTCAGCTGGGTCTCTGACGCCTCCGCCGGAATCGACCGACTGTGGGGACTCGCCGTAGGGCGGGTCCCCACAGTCGTCTGCGCAGCCGCGCCAGCGCGGCAGAGAACCGGCCCGGTGCGGGCGAGGCCGGCAGCCGGGTGGGCAGCTCGGCAAGGGTCTCGTCGTCGACATGATCGGTCAGATCCACCGGATGAGCCGCTGCGGCGTCGTAGAGCTCCACCGCAAACTGGCCGGCGCTCAGGCCCGGCGGGGAGGGACTCAGCGCCTCCTCGAGCAGATCCACCATGGCAGCCGGGACATCACTGCGCACCGCGCCCAGCGGGGGCCGGCGGCTGCCCTCCTCCGGCGCTCGTCCGGTCAGCGCCTCCCAGGCTGCTGCTGCCAGTGCGGCCAGATCGGCCTCCGGCGCAGCCTGCGAAGCCCCCATGCCGAGCAGAGCCGCATCGCCCAGATCCGCCAGCACGGGTCTGCCCTCGCTGCTGAGCAGAATATTGGCGGTGCTCACGTCGCCGTGGGAAGCCCCGTGAGCGTGGACATGCTCCAAGGCGGCGGCCACCGGAGAGAAGACAGTCACCACCTCCCCCGGGCTGAGCCGATGGCCGGAGCGCAGCAGACGCGCCAGCGAACCTGCCGGATAGGCATCCATCAGCAGTCCCGGTCCGTTCTCGGTGGTGACCAGGCCCCAGGGCCGGACCAGATGCTCATGGATCAGTGGCAGCATCGCCTGCAGCTCCTGCACTCCGCTGCGCAGACTGGGTGCGGTCCGTGGAGCCTGAAGCGGAACCTTCAGTGCCAGCTGAACCGGCGGCGCGTCACCGCCGGTGACCCAGGTGACGCTGCTGCTGCGCTGGCCGGTGCGTTCCACCAGCCACACTGCCGACCGGCCGCCGACGCCCAGCAGCTTCAGCGGGACCAGAGAGTCCACCTGGGGCGGGGCGGCCAGAGCAGCCCCGCTCGCCGTCGGGCCAGAACCTGTATGCCAGGACGATGTATGGACCAGCATGTGATAAGCATGCCGCCGTTCAGCCGAGTCTGCAGACGTTATCCACAGGCCGTGACCGGGAGGGTGTGGCGGCCGTGACCGCCGATGACACAGGTGCCGGAGACCGCTGCGATCAGGCGTAGGGTAGTGCTATGAGTCTTTCCACCCGCCGCCTCGGGTTCGACCCCGACCTGGTCGACTACTCCGAGGCGCTGGCGCTGCAGCGTGAGCTCCACCAGCAGGTGCTGCGCGGCGAGACCGGCTCCACTCTGCTGCTCCTGGAGCACGCTGATGTCTATACCGCCGGCAAGCGCACCGAACCGCAGGACAGGCCCCAGGACGGTACGGAAGTGGTCGACGTCGACCGCGGAGGAAAGATCACCTGGCACGGGCGTGGACAGCTGGTGGGCTACCCCATCCTGAAGCTGCAGGACCGCGCGCTGGTCAAGGACTACGTCTGCGCCCTGGAGGGGGCGATCATCTCCGTGCTGCAGCAGGACTACGGGATCACCGCCGAACGGGTGGAGGGCCGCTCCGGCGTCTGGCTCACAGACCGTCCGGTGCACCATAAGATCGCCGCCGTGGGGATCCGGGTCCACCAGTCGGTGACCACCCACGGGTTTGCCCTGAACTGCTCGAACGACCTCGGCCCTTTCGCCAACATCATTCCCTGCGGCATCGCCGACGCCGGGACCACCAGCATCTCTTCCGAGCTGGGACGGCAGGTCACCCCCGCCGACGTCGTCGAGAGTATTGAGCAGCAGCTGATGAGCGCCCTGCCGCGCTTCATCAGCACCGAAGAGCGCGCAGGCGCCCACCCCGGTGAGGCAGCCTCAGTGGCCTGCACGAATTCTGAGTCGAAGAAAGGTGCCCTTGGATGACGGAACAGGCAGTGCGGACCGCGGCCGGAGCAGGCTGCGGCGGCGGAGGAAGCCGGAGCACCTCGGTGGCCCCGGAGGGCCGGCGGATGCTGCGCGTGGAGGCCAAGAACGCCGCAGTGCCGGTGGAGCGCAAGCCGGAATGGATGCGCACCAAGGTCAAGATGGGCCCCGAGTTCGCAGAGATGAAGAAGCGTGTGGGGTCCAAGGGCCTGCACACGGTCTGCGAAGAAGCGGGCTGCCCGAACATCTTTGAATGCTGGGAGGACCGGGAGGCGACCTTCCTCATCGGGGGCTCCGCCTGCACCCGGCGCTGCGACTTCTGCGAGATCGACACCGGACGCCCGGCGCCGCTGGACGAGGCTGAGCCGCTGCAGGTGGCCGAGTCGGTGCGCGAGATGCAGCTGCGCTACGCCACCGTCACTGGTGTGGCCCGCGACGACCTGCCCGATGAAGGCGTCTGGCTCTACGCGGAGACCATCCGCAAGATCCACGAGCTGAACCCCGGCACCGGTGTGGAGATCCTGATCCCGGACTTCTCCGGCAAAGAGGAGAACATCGCCGGCATCTGCGCGGCCAAGCCCGAGGTCTTCGCCCACAATGTGGAGACTGTGCCCCGCATCTTCCGCCGCATCAGGCCGGCCTTCCGCTACGAACGCTCGCTGGACGTGCTCACCCAGGGCCGCCGGCACGGCATGATCACCAAGTCCAACCTGATCCTGGGCATGGGCGAGACCCGCGAGGAGATCTCCGAAGCGCTGCGCGACCTGCACGAGGCCGGCTGCGACCTGCTCACCATCACCCAGTACCTGCGCCCCACCCCGCGGCACCTGCCGGTGGACCGGTGGGTCAAGCCCCAGGAGTTCATGGAGATCTCCCAGGAGGCCGAGGAGATCGGCTTCCTCGGGGTGATGTCCGGACCCCTGGTGCGCTCCTCCTACCGGGCCGGCTCGCTGTGGGCCAAAGCAATGCAGAAGAAGGGCTGGCAGATCCCCGCCGAGCTGGCCCATATTGAACCCAGCGGCCAGACCAAGCAGGAGGCCTCCACCCTGGTCGCCGCCGGCTTCTGAGGCGGCCGGCGCGGCCCTCCACAGGTCCAGGATGCTCCCCTTCGGTGCGCCGAGGCCGTGACACCTGAGGCTTCAGATGCTTCAAGACCCGGTAGACTGGGGGCATCATGGCAGACTCCCAGATCACCTCGAAGCAGCAGGCAAAGGCCGAGCTGAAGAAGCTCCGCGAACAGCAGAAGCTGCAGAAGCAGCAGCGCAAGGCCGCCAAGAAGGCCAAGAAGGCCCAGGGAGAAGGCATCTTCTCCCGCATCAAGCAGGTCTTCAGCATGACCCGCGCCCACGACCCCAACATCGTGTGGTGGATGCTGCTGGCCGCGCTGGTGGCCTTCGCGGTGGTGTTCGTCATCGTGACCCTGCTGCTGAACTGGGTGACCGGCCTGCTGATGGGCCTGCCCTGCGCGCTGCTGGCCGCCATGGTGGTGATGAACCGGCGCGCAGAACGGGCCGCGTTCGCCCGCATCGAGGGCCGCCCCGGAGCGGCGGCCGCCGCACTGAACACCCTGCGCCGCGGATGGGTCGTCACCGAGGAGCCGGTGGCTATGGACCCCAAGACCCAGGACGCCGTCTTCCGCGTGGTGGGCAAGCCAGGCGTCATCCTGGTCACCGAAGGTCCCTCCGGCCGGGTGAAGAAGATGGTGGAGAAGACCCGCAAGCGGCTCAAGCCGGTGCTGCGCGATGAAGTGCCCATCCGGGTGGTGCAGTCGGGCCGCGGCAAGGAGCAGGTCCCACTGCCGCAGCTGACCAAGCACATCAAGAAGCTGGACAAGAAGCTCACCAAGCACGAAGTCCACGAAGTCGAGCGCCGGCTCTCCGCACTGCCGATCGCCCGTCCCCCCATCCCCAAGGGCGTGGACCCCTACCGGGCCCGCCCCGACCGGAAAGCTCTGCGCGGCTGAACCGCCGCCTCTGGTAGACTGGTCTGCTGTCTGGCAGGACCGGTGCATCTGCAGATCCTGTGCACATGATCCCCGAGGTTTCACCAAAGGGATCGGCGTGCGCCCGCACCGGTGCCGCAGTCACCACGCACTCGGCAGCGTGGGCTCTCCGGAGAATGGATCACGGAGGCCAGGACACTGTCCGTTGAGCAGGCGCATCCCGCCGGCTCTGTGCCGCGGACAGCCATAAACCCGATGCCGACCGAAGAAGAAAGGCACTGATATGCCCACCACCCCCCTGCGCGGCCGCCGCACGGTCAAGGCCTCGCGCGCCCTCGGCGTCGCACTGACCCCGAAGGCCCAGAAGTACCTGGACCGCCGTCCCTACGGCCCCGGCCAGCACGGCCGCACCCGCCGCCGCACCGACTCCGACTACGCAGTCCGGCTGCGCGAGAAGCAGCGTCTGCGCGCCCAGTACGGCATCCGCGAGGCCCAGATGGTCCGCTACTACGAGGAAGCCAAGCGGATGAGCGAGGGCCTGACCGGTGAGAACCTCATCGAGCTGCTCGAATCCCGCCTGGACGCCCTGGTGCTGCGCGCCGGCTTCGCCCGGACCATCGCCCAGGCCCGCCAGTTCGTGGTGCACCGCCACATCATGGTCAACGGCAAGCGGGTGGACCGTCCCTCCTTCCGCGTGAAGCCGGGCCAGATGATCCACGTGCACGAGCGCAGCGAGAAGTTCGAGCCCTTCCAGATCGCCGCAGCCGGCGCCCACCAGGAGGTCCTGCCGGACGTCCCGGGCTACCTGAACGTGGAGATCGACAAGCTGCAGGCCACCCTGACCCGCAAGCCCGAGCGCGCTGAGGTCCCGGTCACCTGCGAAGAGCAGCTGGTCGTCGAGTACTACGCACGCTGAGTCTGCTTCCCGCCCGATGACGGGCGGTGGCAGCGCAAGGCCCGTCGCGTCCCGCTGGGGAGGCGGCGGGCGCTTTGCTTTCCACGTAAACTTGACCGGGCGCGTCTGGCGCCGTCGTCGTTCCTCTGACCCGCAGGAGAGATCACAGCAGATGAAGTCTCAGGAGATCACCCGGACCTGGTATGACTACTTCACCGCCAAGGGGCACACCCAAGTCCCTTCGGCCTCGCTGGTCTCCCCAGACCCCTCCCTGCTGTTCACCGTGGCCGGCATGGTCCCCTTCATCCCCTACTTCACCGGGGTGGAGACTCCCCCCTACCGGCGCGCGGTGTCGGTGCAGAAGTGCATCCGCACCGAGGACATCGAGGAGGTCGGCAAGACCGCCCGCCACGGCACGTTCTTCCAGATGTGCGGCAACTTCAGCTTCGGAGACTACTTCAAGGAGCAGGCCATCCCGATGGCCTGGGAGCTGCTGACCTCACCGGTGGAGGGCGATCCCGACACCGGCGTGCGCGGCTTCGGCCTGGACCCGGACCGGCTGTGGATCACAGTGTATGAGGACGGCGACGAGCGCGACGACGAAGCCCGGCGGATCTGGGAAGAGACCGTGGGTGTGCCCCACGAACGGGTGATCGGCACCGGCCGGGCGGACAACTACTGGTCCACCGGCCAGCCCGGACCCGGCGGGCCCTGCTCCGAGATCTACTACGACCGCGGCCCCGCCTACGGCGCCGAAGGCGGCCCCGCGGTGGACGAGAACCGCTACGTGGAGATCTGGAACCTGGTCTTCATGCAGGACCGGCTCTCCGCAGTGCACTCCAAGACCGAATTTGAGATCGCCGGCCCGCTGCAGAACAAGAACATCGACACCGGCCTGGGCCTGGAGCGGCTGGCGATGATCCTGCAGGGCGTGGAGAACATGTACGAGACCGACCAGGTCCGTCCGGTGCTGGACCGCGCCGCCGAGCTGGCGTCAGTCACCTACACCTCCACGGAGGACCCGGCCGATCCGCACCACAGCACCGACGTGCGGCTGCGCATGATCGCCGACCACACGCGCAGCGCCCTGATGCTCATCAGCGACGGCGTCCGGCCCTCCAACGAAGGTGGAGGCTACATTCTGCGGCGCCTGATCCGCCGCGTGATTCTGGGCATGCGCCTGCTCGGCGTGGAGAAGCCGGTCTTCGGCGACCTGCTCAGCGTCTCCAAGGAGGCGATGCGGGGGGTCTACCCCGAAGTCGCCGAGAAGTTCGAGACCATCCTCGCCGCAGCCCAGCGGGAGGAGCAG
This sequence comes from Nesterenkonia sp., assembly GCF_029265375.1. GTDB lineage: Bacteria > Actinomycetota > Actinomycetes > Actinomycetales > Micrococcaceae > Nesterenkonia. The sequence goes on along the minus strand of NZ_JAJUJJ010000014.1, from coordinate 2,080 downwards.
GCGTTCCTGCGCACCATCGCCGCCGGCACCCAGCGGCTGCAGACCGCGGTGGAGTCGGCCAAGAAGTCCGGAGCCCCGCTGGCCGGCGACGACGCCTTCGCCCTGCACGACACCTACGGCTTCCCCATCGACCTGACCCTGGAGATGGCCGAGGAAGCCGGGGTCACAGTGGACCGCGAAACCTTCACCCGCCTGATGGCCGAGCAGCGCGAGCGTGCTCAGGCCGATGCCCGGGCCAAAAAGTCCGGTCACGCAGACACCGAGCAGTACCGGCGTCTGCTGGACGGAAAGCCCACCCACTTCACCGGGTACACCGAGCACACCACTGAATCGCATATCCGCGGCATCCTCGCCGACGGCGAATACCGCACCAGCGCCCGTGCCGGAGAAAGCATCGAAGTGGTGCTGGACGAGACGCCCTTCTACGCCGAAGCAGGCGGTCAGGCCCCGGACACTGGACGGATCACCGGTGACGGCTTCACCCTCGAGGTCCGCGACGTCCAGTCCCCCATCGGTGGGCTGACGGTCCACCAAGCCACCGTGGTCGAGGGCGAGGTCGCCGTCGGCGCTGCCGCCGTGGCCACTATCGATGTGCGGCGCCGCCTCGACGCGCAGAAGGCCCACACCGCCACGCACATCATCCACGCTGCGCTGCACGATGTGCTCGGCCCCGAGGCGGTGCAGGCCGGGTCCTTCAACAAGGAGGGCTACCTCCGCTTCGACTTCACCCACGACGACGCCCTCTCCCCCGCTGCGCGGCAGGAGCTGGAGGAGATCTCCAATCTGGCCATCCGCGACAACCACCCGGTCGAGACCAAGGTGATGCCGCTGGAGGAGGCCAAGGCCATGGGCGCGATGATGCTCTTCGGCGAGAAGTACGGCGATCAGGTGCGGGTGGTGGAGCTCAACGGGCCGTGGTCCCGGGAACTCTGCGGCGGCACGCACGTGGAGGCCACCGCAGAGATCGGCACTCTGGCGCTGATGTCCGAAGCCTCGGTGGGCTCGGGCATCCGCCGTGTTGAGGCGCTGGTCGGCCTGGATGCCTTCAAGCACTTCGCCGCTGAGCGCACCCTGGTCAATCAGCTCACAGAGATGCTCAAAGTGCCAGCGGACCAGGTTCCGGAGCGGATCTCGGCCACCCTGGCCAAGCTGAAGGAGACCGAACGCGAGCTGGAGCGGCTGCGGGCCGAGCAGCTGCGCGCCCAGGCGGCACGGCTGCTGGACGAGGCCGTCGACGCCGACGGCGTCTCGGTGCTCACCCATCACGCTGGCGAAGCTGCCGGAGACGATCTGCGCCAGCTGGTGATGGACCTTCGCGGCCGCTTCGGCTCCCGCGCCGCAGTGGTGGCGGCCGCCGGGGAGGCCAAGGGGCGTCCGGTCATCGTCATCGGCACCACCGAGGCGGCCCGGGAGGCGGGGCTCTCCGCCGGTGAGCTGGTCAAGCGGGCCTGCGGAATCCTCGGCGGCGGAGGCGGCGGCAAGCCGGACCTGGCCCAGGGCGGCGGTCAGAACGTCTCCGCGATCGACGACGCCCTGCGGCAGGTCGTCGCAGCCGTGCGCTCCCGGGGCTGAGCCATGGCCGCAGCGCAGCAGCGGGCCGGAGTCCGGCTTGCGGTGGACGTCGGTGACACGCGGGTGGGCCTGGCCGCCTCCGACCCCGATGCGCTGATCGCCACCCCGGTGATGACCCTGCGCAGAGACCCCAACCGGTCCTCAGACATCCGGATGCTGGGCACCATCGCCGCCGACCGGGCCGCCCGGGTGATCTACGTGGGTCTGCCGCTGTCACTCTCCGGCGCGGAGACCGCCTCCACCCAGAAGGCGCGGGACTACGCATCGGAACTTGCCGCCGATCTGAGCGAGCGGGGCATCGATGCGCAGGTTCGGCTGATCGACGAGCGGCTGACCACGGTCTCAGCTTCGGCGAAGATGCGGTCAGCCGGAGTGGCCGCGAAGGACCAGCGGCCCAGCATCGACCAGGCCGCCGCGGTGGAGATCCTCACCCACGCGCTGGAGGCCCGCTCCTCACTGGGCACCGAACCGGGGACACCGGCAGATTTCCCGCGCTGAGCGGTAATCC
>NZ_JAJUJJ010000043.1 GCF_029265375.1 Nesterenkonia sp. | reverse complement strand
TACCGGCAGGTGTCATCGGGGCGTTACGGTGAATCATGGGAGACCTCCGTATCGGGTTGTGAGTGTCGTTACCCACACCGATATCGGAGGTCTCCTTTATCACTCAACCCCGTTCACAACGTTCCGGGGAACTACACCTAGCGCATATTGACGAACTGCAGGTCGGCGTCCTCAAAGTCCCGAAGCATGGTGATGACGGTCTGCAGGTCGTCCCGCGACTTCGAGCTCACGCGCAGCTCGTCGCCCTGGATCTGAGCCTTGACCGACTTCGGGCCCTCGTCCCGAATCAGCTTGGAGATCTTCTTCGCCGTCGGCTGGTCGATCCCCTCCTTGATGGTCCCCTCGATCCGGTACTCCTTGCCGGAGGCCTTCGGCTCGGAGGCGTCGAAGGACTTCAGTGAGATGCCGCGCTTGATGAGCTTGGATTCGAAGACGTCCAGTGCGGCCTTGGCCCGCTCCTCGGAGTTCGCACGGATGAGGATCGCCTCTCCGGAGAACTCGACTGAGGCACCGGTTCCGCGGAAGTCATAGCGCTGGCTGATCTCCTTCGCAGCCTGGTTCAGCGCGTTGCTGACCTCCTGCTTATCCACCTTGGACACAATGTCGAACGTCGATTCCTTTGCCACGGGCGGGCTCCTTTCGTCACAACTGCAGGGCCTCCAGCGTAGCGTTGAGGCTCTCCGGTGAGAGCGTGTAGGTGGTCACCAGCGCTGAGGCCCCCAGCACACCGGCGCGCCCGGAGGTTTGGGTCGCCACGATGCGCAGGTGTTTGGTGGCCAGCGGCAGCGAGCGCGAATAGATCGTCTCCCGAATGCCGGCGAGGAAGTGTTCGCCGGCCGTCACCACCAGGCCTCCGATCACGATGAGCTCCGGATTCAGCATGTTGACGCAGCTGGCCAGCACTGCCCCTACGTTCCGTCCGGCCTCGCGCACAGCTCGGATAGCGTCCAGGTCCCCAGCACGCACCAGTTCAGTCAGGGCCGCGTGGTTGGGTACGTCGAGTCCTCGCTCACGCAGCCGGGCCGCGATGGCCGATCCTGAGGCCACGGCCTCCAGGCAGCCCAGGTTCCCACACGTGCACGGTGTGCGGTCCTCCCCCGGAGCGGCGATGTGCCCCAGGTCCCCGGCGGCTCCCTGGGCGCCGTGCTGCAGCCGACCGTCACTGATGATGCCGGAACCGATGCCGGTGGCCACTTTGACGAACATCATGTGGGCGACGTCGGGGTACACCATGTCATGCTCCCCCAAGGCCATGATGTTGACGTCGTTGTCCACCAGGATCGGCACGTCAAAGGTGCGGCGCAGATGACCAGGGACGTCATACCCGTCCCACCCGGGCATGATTGGTGGGCTCGTCGGCCGGCCGGTGGCGAATTCCACCGGACCCGGAACCCCGACGCCGACCCCGATCAGGGGTGAAGCCTGCGCCTGATCGAGCAGCCGCAGTCCAGCCTCGGCTGCGGCATCCAGCACAACCTCCGGTCCCTGCGCGATGGCCAGCTCCTGCTCCTGCTCCACCAGGATGCGGCCGGACAGGTCCGTCACCGCGATCCGGGCATGGCTTCCCCCCAGATCTACTGCCAGCACTGACCGAGCCCGAGGATTGAATGCGAAAGTGCTGGGTGGGCGCCCCCCGGTTGATGAGCTCTCGCCCGCTGGAGTGATCAAGCCCGAGGCCAGCAGCTCCTCCACCCTGGTGGAGACGGTGGAGCGAGCCAAGCCGGTGCGGGCGGCCAGATCGGCACGAGTCCGGGGTGTGCCATCACGCAGCAGCTGAAAGAGGCTTCCGGCGCTGGACGCTGGTGCCGGTGCAGATGCAGCACCGTTCACCGAGCCGGGGATGACAGCAAAAGGCATGCAGACAGTAAACCACCCCCACTTCTGATCGACATAGTGCGGCGATGTCATTCGAAGTGAACAACTTTTGATTGACTAGCGGCAAAAGTGCGTCTACTGTGTGAGCATGGTCACAACGGATCAGGACTCGCGCCTGCTGCGAATGAGCGGCATCGTCAAGCACTTCCCCGGTGCTGCGGCGTTGGACGGCGTTGACCTCGATATCCGTGCAGGAGAGGTGCATTGTCTCCTCGGTCAGAACGGTGCTGGAAAGTCCACGCTGATCAAGGTGCTCGCCGGAGTTCACCAACCTGACGCAGGCGCTATCCGCTGGAATGGCGAAGAGGTCACCATCAGCTCGACCATGGACGCCCTGAAGCTGGGTATTGCTGCGATGTACCAGGAGCTCGACGTCGTGGACGGGCTCACCGTCGCGGAGAACATCTTTCTGGGTCACGAACTGGCCACCACCGGAGTCCTGCATCGGAAACGGACCACAGAGCACGCTGCGCAGCTGCTGGCACGGTTGGGCCATCCGGAGATCTCTCCGCACCGGGAGGTGGGCCAGCTTCCAGCGGCCGGCAAGCAGGTGGTTTCAATGGCCCGAGCTCTGTCCTACCAGGCACAGCTGATCATTATGGACGAGCCCTCTGCCGTACTGGACCCCGAAGAGGTGGACAACCTGTTCCGTGTGGTCCGCTCACTCACCGAACAGGGAGTGGCAGTGATCTATATCTCTCACCGTTTGGAAGAGATCCGGAGGATCGGCGACCGCATCACTGTGCTGAAGGACGGTCGTACAGCGGCCACCGGACTGGAGGTGGGCCAGACCCCCACCTCGGAGCTGATCTCCCTGATGACCGGACGCGAAGTGGTCACCGATTTCGGCGGCGCCCCCTCGGGTCCCACGGCGGAGGAGCCGGTGCTGGAGGTGGAGGACTTGGCAGTGCAGGGAGTCTTCGACCCGGTCTCCTTCACTGTCCGACCTGGGGAAGTGGTGGGACTGGCCGGTCTGGTCGGTGCGGGCCGCTCAGAAATTCTGGAGGCGCTCTATGGGGCTCGTCGGCGAACGTCCGGAACAGTGAAGATCCACGGCCGGGTCCTGCGGGCCGGGTCCGTCACCGACGCAGTCAACCATGGCATGGGCTTGGCCCCGGAGGAGCGCAAGAGCCAAGGACTTCTGCTGGACCAGCCGATCTATCGCAATATCACGCTGTCAACGTTCGCCCGGTTCGCCCGCGGACTGCTCCTCAATGAGCGTGCCGAGCGCCAGGCTGCGCGTCAGAAGGCTGAGGCGCTGCAGCTGTCACCGCCGGATGTGGACCGCCAGATCCGCACACTCTCCGGAGGCAACCAGCAGAAAGCGATGCTGGCCCGTTGGCTCGTCCACGGCTGTGAGGTGCTGCTGCTGGATGAACCCACCCGCGGGGTCGACGTCGGGGCCCGGGCAGATATCTACACCCTCATTCGCGATCTTGCCCGCCAGGGGACTGCAGTGCTGCTGGTCTCCAGCGAGATCGAAGAAGTTCTTGGACTGGCAGACCGGGTGCTCGTCGTCGCCGACGGCGCGGTAGTGCATCAGGGGCCGGCGGCAGAGATTGATGAGCACAGAGTCTTGGACCTGGTGATGGAAGGAAGCGCGGCATGAGCCTGGACAGAGCCTCAGAGAGTCACACCTCATCTGTGGAGCGGGATCTCAGCCCGGCCGGTGAGACCGGACCCACCGCTGCATCCCGCCTGAGCCTGGGGCACAGCCTGGGCCTGGTGCTGGCGCTGGCGGCACTAGTGGTCATCGGCATGCTCACCGGCGGGGAACGCTTCCTGAGTATGGACAACCTGATGGTGATCCTCCGGCAGGCCGCGGTCATCGGAGTGATCAGCGTCGGGGTCACTTTTGTCATCACCTCAGGGGGTATTGACCTCTCCGTCGGATCGGTGATGGGTCTGGCCACGGTGTGGGCCTCTACGTTGGGAACTCAGGCCCTGGCCAATGACATCCATTGGGGCGTGATGGTGCTCACCGCCCTGGCGGTGGGGGCCGGGTGCGGACTGATCAACGGCGTCATCATTGCCTACGGTCGCGTGGTCGCGTTCATCGCAACCTTGGCCATGCTGGTGGCAGCCCGCGGCTTCGCCGAGGTGATCTCCGGGCGCCAGACCCAGATCGTCTCTGTCCCAGACTTTCTCAGCACATTCCGAGCAGAGTTCCTCGGTGTGCCGGTGATCGTCTGGATCTTCCTCTTCGTCGCCGCCGCCGGCTGGTTCCTGCTGAACCGGACCACTTTCGGCCGTCGGACGATCGCGATCGGCGGAAACCCAGAAGCTGCGCGGCTGGCGGGCATCAAGGTCAAACGTCATCAGGTCAAGGTCTTTGCGCTGGCCGGACTCTGTGCAGGAATCGGCGCGGTGATGATGCTCTCACGCACCACGGCAGGCTCCTCCACCCACGGGTATCTCTACGAACTCGATGCCATTGCCGCGGTCGTCATCGGCGGCACGCTGCTGGCCGGCGGACGCGGAACCATCGTGGGGACAGTCCTGGGGGTCCTGGTCTTCGCCGTGCTGACCAACATTTTCGTGCAGAACAATCTCGACCAGTCCGTTCAGGCCCTTGTCACCGGCGCGATCATCGTGGTCGCTGTTCTTCTGCAGCAGCGGTTCGCCCGGGAGGGGCGCACTTAGCAGTATCTCCGCACCATCAGTCACTCATCCTTCCAAGGAGGAATCATGTTCGGCACTCACACTCGCAACAGGTGGCTGGCTGCCGCCGCCGTCGTTTCAGCTGGTCTGATGGTCTCCGGCTGTTTGAGCAACGACCCGGAAGCGGCAGCCGGCGATGAAGACAACGGCTCAGCCGCCGACTCCGCGCCGGCCGGCGACAATGCCGAACCCGGGGAAGAAGTGGTGATCGGTTTCTCCGGTCCGGCCGCCGGCCACGGATGGATGGGCGCGATCACTTCGGCGGCCCAGGAGCAGGGCGAACTGTTCGAGGACGTGGACTTGCGCGTCTCCGAAGGCACGGACGACGTCAACCTGCAGATCAGCCAGATCGAACAGTTCATCAATGATGAGGTGGACGCCATTGTGGTGCTGCCCTTTGACGGCGCAGCCCTGACGGAGGTGGCCATCGACGCCATGGAGGCAGGCATTCCGGTGGTCAATGTGGACCGCGAGTTCTCCTCCGAGTTCGCCGCGAGAACCACCATCCTGGGTGACAACTACGGGATGGGGGTATCCGCCGGCAACTACATCTGCGAGCGGCTGGGGGACCAGTCCGATGCCGTCGTCGCTGAAATTGCTGGGATTGATTCCCTGCCGCTGACCCAGGAGCGCAGTGCGGGCTTTGAGGATGCGCTCTCCGACTGCGGACTGGAGGTCAGCAACCGTGTCGCCGCGGACTTCACCGTGCAGGGAGGCGAAGAGGCGGCGTCGAATCTGCTGCAGGCCGCTCCAGAGATCGACGCTATCTGGAATCACGACGACGATCAGGGCGTAGGAGTGCTCGCCGCGGTGGAGAACGCGGGCCGCGATGAGTTCTTCATGGTCGGCGGCGCCGGTTCCGCCAATATGATGCGTGAGATCCAGGACGAGGACTCAGTGGTCGAGGCCACTGTCATCTACCCCTCCACGCAGGCTGCAGACGGGATACGTCTGGCAAGGCTGCTGGCTCAGGGACGCGCTATGGGCGACCTGGTTCAGGTGGAGGTGCCCCGTGAAATCCAACTGTATGCACCGGTGGTGACTGCCGAGAACGTGGAGCAGTACCTGGACCAGGCATTCGAGTCTTGAGGAGGCCCCGCAGATGAGTAAGCAGTCCAAGCCGCGCCTGGGCGTGGCGATGATCGGCTACGCCTTTATGGGCCGGGCCCATTCCCAGGCGTGGCGGACGGCCCCACGGTTCTTCGACCTGCCCCGTGCCCCAGAGATGACTGTGCTGGTGGGACGCAGCCAGGATGCGGCCGCTCGCGCCGCTGATCAGCTGGGGTGGGCGGAGGTTGAGACGGACTGGCGGCGGGCCATCCTGCGTGAGGACGTGGACCTGGTGGACATCTGCACTCCCGGGAACACACACGCCGAGATTGCCGAGGCGGCTCTTGAAGCCGGCAAGCACGTGCTGGTGGAGAAGCCCATGGCCAATACTGTGGCGGAGGCCGAAGCCATGACGGCGGCTGCCGAGGCGGCCCGGGAGCGGGGGGTGCAGTCCATGGTGGGCTTCACCTACCGCCGCGTTCCTGCAGTGCAGCTGGCCCGCAGGCTGGTGGCGGAGGGCCGCATCGGCGAGGTGCGGCAGGTCCGGGCCCAGTATCTGCAGGATTGGTTGGCCGATGAATCGGCCCCACTGTCTTGGCGGCTGGACCGGGCCTCAGCAGGGTCGGGAGCGCTGGGCGACATCGGCGCTCACGCGGTGGATCTGACCACGTTCATCACGGGACAGAAGTTCGCCGGAGTCTCCGGCATGCTGGATACTTTCGTCACTGAGCGGCCCGTATCCGAATCCTTCTCCGGACTGCACGGCACCGGCGGGGCCGAGCGAGGGCCGGTCACTGTGGACGACGCCGCGATGGGCATGGCGCGTCTGGAGTCAGGAGCGCCGGTGACCTTGGAGGCCACCCGGTACGCCTGGGGTCGGAAGAACGCTCTGCGCATCGAGGTGTCTGGAACAGCCGGGGCGCTCGCTTTCGACTTTGAAGAGATGAATGTTCTGCATCTCTATGAGGCAGAGACCGACCCCGCCGTCGCTGGTTTCCGCCGGATTTTGGTGACAGAGCCGGAACACCCGTACCTGGAAGCCTGGTGGCCCCCGGGCCACGGATTGGGATACGAGCATGGATTCACGCACCAAGTGGTGGATCTTGTCTCGTCCATACATGCCGGTCTGGCCCCGAGCCCAAGCTTTGAGGAGGGCCTGCATGTCCAGCGGGTATTGGATGCTCTGGAGCGCTCCGCGGGTGCGGAGAGCAGATGGACGCCGGTGCATGATCACTCCCGCTTGCCCACCACCGACGGCCGAACGGCCGCTGCAGCCAGTTGAAACGCTGAAGGAGCATATCGATGGGACGACCAGTCACCCTGTTCACCGGCCAGTGGGCCGATCTGCCGTTCGAGGAGGTGGCGCGATTGGCCGGCGAGTGGGGCTACGACGGCCTCGAAATCGCCAGCTGGGGCGACCACCTGGATCCGTGGCGGGCGGCAGAGGACGACTCCTACGTCCGCAACCGCCTGGACATTCTGGAGCAGAACGGTTTGAAGGTCTATGCGATCTCAAACCACTTGAAGGGCCAGGCGGTCTGTGATGATCCGATTGACGCACGGCACCGGGACATACTGCCTGACCGAATTTGGGGAGATGGAGACCCAGAAGGTGTGCGCCAGCGGGCGGCGGAGGAGATCAAGGCGACCGCGCACGCCGCCTCACAGTTGGGCGTCCGGACCGTCACCGGTTTCACCGGATCGGCTATCTGGAAGTATGTGGCCATGTTCCCGCCGGTGTCGCCGGATCTCATCGAAGCTGGATACCGAGACTTCGCGGATCGATGGAACCCCATTCTGGATGTCTTCGACGAGGTAGGTGTGCGGTTCGCGCACGAAGTCCATCCCTCGGAAATCGCCTATGACTACTGGACTACTCAGCGGACCCTGGACGCCATCGGGCACAGAGAAGCCTTTGGCCTGAACTGGGACCCTTCGCACATGGTGTGGCAGGACATCGATCCGGTGGGCTTCTTGTGGGACTTTCAAGACCGGATCTATCACGTGCACTGCAAGGACACGAAGAAGCGGCTGACCGACGGCCGCAATGGCAGGCTCTCTTCACACTTGGCGTGGGCGGACCCGCGCAGGGGCTGGGACTTCATCTCCACTGGACGGGGAGACGTCCCGTGGGAGGACGCCTTCCGAATGCTCAACGCCATCGGTTATCAGGGTCCACTTTCGGTGGAGTGGGAGGATGCAGGCATGGACCGGCTGGTCGGTGCACCGCAGGCGCTGGAGTTCGTCCGGTCTCATGCCTTCGAGCCCTCCGCCTCGGCGTTTGACGCGGCCTTCTCCTCACAGTGAGTCTCGCCGTTCAGGCGCGCTGCTTGGTTGCCCGCGCGATGAGAGCGGCGAGGTCGGCCAGCACTGCGGGGTCTTCGGGCAGTTGCGAGACGACCAGCCGCAGCTGGTCGTGTCTGCTGGCAGCGAGGTCGACCCCCTGGGCTGCCAGGTGGGCGAGCGCCTGAGCTGCATCCGGCGAGTGAATGGTGATGCTCCAGCTGCCAGGGCGGGAGGAGACGGCGAGTTCGGCCTGCTCAAGTGCCTCCACGGCCATGATGTGCTTATTCCGATAGTGGCGGCGCACCCCGGCCAGCGCCCGCCGGTGTGAGGCAGAGGTGATCAGGCCAGCGGCTGTGTCCTGGAGGATATAGCTGAGCGTTCCCCATCCGCCGCTGCGTTCGGCTGCGGCTCTTTCAATCAGTGCGATGGGACCCGCAAGCAGGCAGGGGCCCAGATCTGGGCCGAATGCACGTGCATAGTCCCGCACCCGCAGGGTTCGCTCCGGCAGAAGGGAGCTGAGGGAGCAGCCGGGGTCTTCGCTCAGGGGGCCCAGTGGGTCGTCTTCGATGATGGTTGACCCGCCAGGTCCCAGGATCGCGGCCAGCTGCTCGGCGCGTTTCGGTGAAAGGACATGGTGTCCGAATGCGCCGGATGGGGCGAGGACGAGGGCCTTGACCGAGCTGCTGATCGGACGCAGGGCTTCGGCGCACGGTCCGTCCCCGTCGGTCTCGACGGGAACCGGGCGCAGTCCCAGGTCACGCGCGACTTCCTCGATGCCGGGGGAGCAGGGGTGTTCGATGGCGATGGAGTCGCCTGGAGACGCTGCGGCGCGCATTGCCAGCCACATCGCTTCGCTGCCGGTGGAGGTGGGCAGCACTGTTTCAGCGCGGACGGGAAGGTCGCGCTGTGCCGCGGTGCGCAGCTGTTCGCTGAGCCGCGGTCGGTTCCAGCTGGAGAGGGTGGGCTGCGGAGCGTTCTGCTGAAGCGGCTCTGCGAGGTCGGGCAGCAGTGCTGGGTGCGGGCTGCCGAAACGCAGGTCGACGTGGGAGAACCCGGGGAACCGAGGGCGGGATCCTGTGCTGGGATCGATGACGCGGGTGCCCCCGCGCCGCCGAGTCTCCACCAGTCCGCGTTCGCGCAGGAGGCCCCAGGCTTGCGCGACGGTACCCACACTGACGCCGACCTCCTGGGCCAGATCGCGCACAGTGGGAAGACGTGAGTCCATAGGAAGCTGACCCTCCTCGATCAGCTGACCGACCTGTTCGGCAATTCCGGCGGGGGAACGTGTAGTCAGCCGAGTTGCAAGGTCAGTTGCGTCCAGCTCGGTCATGAGGGCACCTCCGTGTTGGCCCGGTGGGTCTGTGTCACAGATTACTTGGGCAGAGACGTGTGGGTGTGGGTTAGTCGGGTGGGTCGGGTTCGGTTCGGCTGTGGTGGATGGGGTGCCCGGCGGTTTTCAGGCGGTGGTGTCTGTGAAGCGCGCTGGGTTTCTTGGAGACTCCATCGTTTGGAAAGGAAGATGGAGATATGCCTACAGAGATCACTCCGGGGAACCCGAATACGCGGCGGTATTCCCGGCAGGAGAAGGAAGCCGCGGTCCGGATGGTCCGGCAG
>NZ_JAJUJJ010000018.1 GCF_029265375.1 Nesterenkonia sp. | reverse complement strand
CGGTAATCCACAGATCCACGCTGCAGCCTTGAGCTCGATGCGCACCGGGGCCAGGCTGGAGGCATGCAGAGCACAGCATCAGCGATGACCGGCATCTACCGGCCCGGCTATCCGTTCAGCGGCGCCGAGCTGCAAGTCATGCGCGCCGAGGGCCTGCTGCGTCCGATGCTCGCCGACGTCTACACCGAGCAGCAGCTGCCTGACACCCCGCAGACGCGCGCGACGGCCGCCTCCGCCCTGCTGAACCGCACGCTGCGCCGCTGCGCGGTGCTGTGCGGAGAGACCGCCGCCTGGGTGCACCTGGGTCGGTGTGCCCCGGCGAAGATCACCGTCATCACCCCGGGGGTCTACCGCCGTCCCACCCGTCAGCGGTGGCAGATCCACCAGGTGCCGCTGGCCGAGGGTGAGGCAGAAGCCTGCGGCCCGCTGCCGGTCACGGTTCCGCTGCGCACCGCAGCCGATCTCTTCCGCGGCATCGGCACCCTGACCTCGCAGCGCAGTCTGGATCTGATGGATGCAGACAGCCGCGACGAGCAGCTCGGCTACTGGCCGGAGGCCGCAGACCCTCTTCGACCGGACCGCAGTCAGATCTGCACCGCCGCAGAGACTGGTCAGAACCCCGCTGAGCATCGAATGCAGCTGATCGGCGAGCTGGCCCATCAGGCCGGATTCGGGGCCGAGGAGCTGACCGAAGCGGTGCTGGCGCATCGGTCCGCCGCCTCCCGCGCAGAGGCCGTCGAGCAGACCGCCGCTCAGTGCGTCTCTCGGCGCTTGCCCACTGTCCGGTAGACGTCATAGACCCCGTCGATGCGCCGCACCGAGTTCAGCACGTGGTTCAGATAGCGCGGGTCTCCCATCTCGAAGCTGAACCGGGAGATCGCGACCCGGTCGCGGGAGGTGTGGACCGTGGCGGAGAGAATATTGACCTGAGACTCGGCGAGGGTGCGGGTGACGTCGGAGAGCAGAGACTTCCGGTCGAGAGCCTCCACCTGGATCTCCACCAGGAAGACGGAGCTCTTCGTCGGCGCCCACTCCACCTCCACCAGGCGGCCGGGCTCCTGCCGGAGCTGCTGCACATTGCGGCAGTCGGCCCGATGGACGGAGACGCCCTGCCCGCGGGTGACGAACCCCTCGATCTCATCAGGCGGTACGGGAGTGCAGCACCGCGCGAGCTTTGCCAGCACATTGCCTGCACCCTTGACGATGACTCCCGCATCGCAGTACTCGGCCCGTCGAGGGCCCGCCGAGGTGATGGGAGTGGTGTCGTGCTCCTCGGACTCCTCGTCCTCCGTGTCGAACAGCGCGGTGAGATGCTCGATCACGTTCTGGGTGGAGACGTGATCCTCCCCCACCCCAGCATAAAGTCCAGAGATGTCGTTGTAGTGCAGCTGCTGGGCCACGCTGAGCAGCACATCCGGGTTCATCACCTTCTGCAGCGGCAGGTTCGACTTCCGGATCGCCTTGGTCAGCGCCTCCTTGCCGCGCTCGATGGACTCCTCACGCCGCTCCTTGGAGAACCAGTGGCGGATCTTGTTCCGCGCACGGGCCGACTTCACAAAATGGATCCAGTCATTGGAGGGGCCGGCGCCCTCAGCCTTGGAGGTGAATATCTCCACCCAGTCGCCGTGCTGCAGCTCGGAGTTCAGCGGGACCAGCTTCCCGTTGACCCGTGCGCCGATGGTCTTATGGCCCACATCGGTGTGGATCGCGTAGGCGAAGTCCACCGGGGTGGCCCCGGCCGGCAGGGAGATGACCTCCCCCTTCGGGGTGTAGACGAAGACCTCGCGAGCGTTGATCTCGTAGCGCAGCGAATCCAGGAACTCGTCGGGGTCCTTCGTCTCGGACTGCCAGTCCACCAGGGAGCGAAGCCAGCTGATGTCTTCGGTGGCCTGCGACTGCTGGGTGGCTCCGGCCCCGGCGGCAGCAGCAGGTGCGGCGGATCCAGCCTCGCTCGGCGCGCTGGACTGCTGATGCTTGTACTTCCAATGCGCTGCCACACCGTATTCGGCGCGACGGTGCATCTCGTAGGTTCGAATCTGGACCTCCACCGGCTTGCCGGAGGGCCCCAGCACCGTGGTGTGCAGCGACTGGTACATATTGAATTTCGGCATCGCGATGTAGTCCTTGAACCGCCCAGGCAGAGGGTTCCACCGCGCATGCAGGGTGCCCAGGGCCGCATAGCAGTCCCGCACCGAGTCCACCAGCACTCGCACGCCCATCAGATCGTGGATGTCGTCGAACTCTTTTCCACGGACGATCATCTTCTGGTAGATCGAGTAGTAGTGCTTGGGGCGGCCCGTGATCGTGGCAGCAATACTGGCCGAATTCAGATCATCGGCGATGGTGCTGCGCACTTCGGAGAGGAACTTCTCCCGCTGCGGCGTCCGGTCGCCCACCAGACGCACGATCTCCTCATACACCTTCGGATACAGCGCGGCGAAGGAGAGGTCCTCCAGCTCCCATTTGATGGTGTTCATCCCCAACCGGTGCGCCAGCGGGGAGAAGATCTCCAGAGTCTCCTTGGCCTTCCGGGCGCTGGAGGCCGCCGGCACATAGCGCCAGGTGCGGGCATTGTGCAGCCGGTCGGCCAGCTTGATCATCAGCACCCGGATGTCCTTGGCCATCGCCAGGACCATCTTGCGCACGGTCTCAGCCTGAGCCGCATCGCCGAACTTCAGCTTGTCCAGCTTGGTGACCCCGTCCACCAGCAGCGCGATCTCATCACCGAAATCCGCAGTCAGCTGCTCCAAGGAGTAGTCGGTGTCCTCCACGGTGTCATGCAGCAGAGCGGCCGCCAGAGTGGAGCCGTTGAGGCCGAGCTCGGCCAGAATGGTGGCCACTGCCACCGGGTGGGTGATGTAGGGGTCGCCGGACTTGCGCTTCTGATCCCGGTGGTGATGCTGGGCCACCTCGAAGGCCCGGCGGATCAGGGGAAGATCGTCCTCGGCGTCATTGGCGCGCATCGCACGCAGCAGCGGTTCCAGCAGCGGAGAGTCGCCCGAGCTGGTCAGCGAGCCGACCGAGCGTCCGCTGCGAGCCCCAGCTCCCGGCGCAGCACCGCCCGGCTCAGCCGCTCCGGGCGCAGGTTCAGCCGCGGCGGCAGCCGCTGCCGCCTGGTGCATGGCCCGTGCGCCCTGGTCGCTCACCTGAGTAGTGCCTGCTCTCCCACCGACGAAATTCCTTTAAATGTGTAAGGAATAGTCTAACCGCTGCGGCCGTCAGAGGCCGAAGCGGGCCCTTCACCGGTGATGATGATTTCGTAGCCGAGGTCGTCGTCCTCAGGCTCTTCGTCCTCAGGCTCCGGCAGCGGCGGGAAGGAGGTGGGCCTGCCGTCATCGTCCAGCGGGGTGCCCGAATAGGTCACCCCACCGACTCCGCGCTCCTGACGCAGCGCCAGGACCTCCTCGGTATGGGCAGTGATATCCCGGTCTCCCCGACGCATCCGCGCATACAGCGGAGCCTGGACGAAGATGGTGGCGATGGTGCCGACAATGATGCCGGTGAACAGCGCCAGCGCGATGTCCCGCAGAGTTCCGGCGCCCAGCAGCCAGGAGCCGATGAACAGAATCGCGCCCACCGGCAGAATGCCCACCACCGAGGTGTTCACCGAACGCACAAGCGTCTGGTTGATAGCCAGGTTCACCCGTTCGGTGAACGTCTGATCCTTCTGCTCCTGCAGGCGCTCGACATTCTCACGAATCTTGTCGAAGACCACCATCGTGTCGTAGAGCGCATAGGAGAGGATGGTCAGGAACCCGATGATCGCACTGGGCGTCACCTCGAAACCTGTGGCCGAGTAGATCCCCACGGTCACCACCACCACAAAGCCCAGTCCGGCGATGGCGGCCAGGGACATCTTCCAGGTGCGGAAGTAGAACGCCATATACAGCGTCACCAGCGCCAGGAAGATCGCCAGGCCCACCATCATCTGCTGCGAGACGTGCTCGCCCCAGACCGGGCCGATGAACTGGGAGGAGACCTGCTCAGCGGAGACCTCGTAGGCCTCCTGCAGCGCCTCGGCGACCTGCAGCGTCTGCTCGTCGTCGAGCTGACTGGTCTGCACCCGCATGGTCCCGGGGGCAATATTGGTGACCGTGGCCTCTTGGCCCGCCGTGTCCTGCACGGCCTCCTCCCCCAGGCTCACCTCAGTGTTCTCGGTCTGGGAGATGGTGAATTCGCTGCCGCCGGTGAACTCGATGCCCAGGTTGAAGCCGCCGCGGAAGAACGGAATGGCCACGGAGGCGATGATCAGCACAGCGGCCAGCGCGAACCACAGATTCGAGCGCTGGATGAAGGGATAGGAACGCTCACCGGTGTAGAGCTGATTGCCTGCCTGAGCGAATCCTGCGGCCATCAGCGATCACCCCCCGGAGTGGTGGAGGAGGGTTCGGCCGAGGCATCCTCGGTCTGCTCGCGGCGCGCGGTTGCGGCCTCGCGGGCTCGACGGCGCTCGGCAATGGTCATCTGGGCCCACTCCTCTTCTGGGATATCGGGGAGCTCCTCAGAGCGGTCGGCGGCCGCCGAGTCACGATCGGGCCGCGCGCCGTCCTCACCCTCGCGCGCCGAAACCATCCGACGGTGGGCGAAGCGTCCGGCACCGCGGTAGAGCACGTCCACGCCGAGCTCCCTGGCGCTGAGCCCGGAGAACGATTTTCCGGCGGCGAAGAATCTGCGGCGGGCCAGCAGCTGCATCAGCGGGTGGGTGAACAGGAAGACCAGAATCACATCGATCAGAGCGGTCAGGCCCAGGGTGAAGGCGAAGCCGCGCACATTGCCCACCGCCACCAGATACAGCACGACGGCGGCCAGCACGTTGACAGCCTTGGAGGCCAGAATGGTGCGCCGGGCGCGCGACCAGCCGGCTTCGACCGCCCCGGCCAGGCTCCGGCCTTCACGCAGCTCGTCCTTGACGCGTTCGAAGTAGACCACGAAGGAGTCTGCGGTCAGTCCGATGGAGAGGATGAGACCGGCGATGCCGGCCAGCGAGAGCCGGTAGCCGTCGCTCCAGCCCAGCAGCGAGATGGCCCACCAGGTGATCACTCCCACCACCACCAGGGAGGGGATGGTGACCGCCAGGGCCAGCGCACGGTATTGGAAGACGGCATAGCCGGCGGTCAGCAGCAGGCCGATGACTCCTGCCAGCAGACCCATGCGCAGCTGGTCGGCGCCGAGGGTGGCGGAGATCTGCTGCTCGGACTCGATGCTGAAGGAGATCGGCAGCGACCCGTAGCGCAGCTGCTCTGCCAGCTGCTCTGCCTCCTGCTCGGTGTAGCCGCCGGTGATGCGGGCATTGCCGTCAGTGATCGGGGAGCGCATATTCGGTGCGACGATCACATGACCGTCCAGAACGATTCCGAAGCGATTCTGGGCCTCGCCCTCCGGGTATCCGTAGAGACGGGTGGAGGACTCCCGGAACAGCTCGGTGCCGGTGGAGTCGAAGTGCACCACCACTTCATAGGCACCGGTGGGAGTACCGCCCGGCGACTGTTCGGAGCCCCAGCTGGCGTCCTCGATATGCTCACCGTCAACATCCACGGGTCCGAGCAGGAACTTCTCGCCGCGGGTCGGGTCACAGGTGATCAGCGGCTCGTCCGGGTCCTGCGCCTGGCGCTGCTCCATGGAGAGCTCGCTGCTGCACTCAAAGTTGGCGAACTCGGCTGCCAGCTCGGGGGTGATCCAGTTCAGGTCAGAGTTGTGCTCAGGCTCGCCCTCGGGCTCGGGGAAGTCCTCCGGCTCAGCCGGCTCCTCATCCTGCTGCTGGTCCTGCTCGCGCTGAGCCTCAAGCTCCTCCTCCAGCTGGGCGAACTCCTCCTCACTGAGCTCCTCCCGCTGGGCGTCGAGCATCATCTCATCCAGGTACTCGGGGTCGGTCTCGGCCCGCAGCACGGGGCGGAACTCCATATCCGCCGGTGCCTGGATCAGCTCACGGGTCTCCTGGTCGGGCACGCCCGGCAGGTTGACCACGATGTTCTCCGAGCCCTGTACGGCGATCTCGGCTTCCGCCACGCCGGTTCCGTCCACGCGCTGGCGAATGATCTCCACCGCCTGGTTGAGCTGTTCGTCGTCGATCTCCTCCCCCGGCTCGGCTTCGGGAGAGAGCACCATCTGGGTGCCGCCTTCGAGGTCCAGCGCCAGCAGTGGAGCCCATTGGGCGCGCCCCTGCTGCACACCGTAGGCCAGCACGCCGCCCATGGTGATCAGCAGCAGGACCAGGACCACCAGCGCGGCGCGGGCCTTGCGGACGGGAGGGGAAGCAGCCATGAATACCGGTCAGTCGTCCTCGTCGCTCTGCTGGCCGGCAGCCGGGGTCAGGACCTGCTGGACCGCGCCGAGCAGGAAGTCCACTCGGTCTCCGTTGGAGAACTCCAGGGTGACGCGCTGGCGCTCCTCATCGCGGGCCACCACAGTGCCCACCACGCCGCCGGCGGTGAGGACCTCGGCTCCGATCACCGCTGAGCTGTGCGCCTCCTGCTGGGCCTGGCGCATCTTGCGGTTGCGCCGGAAGGTCATGAATACCAGCAGGGCCAGCAGGGCAAACATCACCACCAGCAGCAGTCCGCCGCCAGCCGGTTCGCCCGCCGCGCCCCCGGCGAGAATCTGGGTCAGAAAGGTGTCAATCACAACCGGCAAGACTAGCAGGTAAGACCTGATGCTCACCGATCAGAGTGCTCACCGCAGCCGTCATTCGTCCCATAGCGTAGCGGTGCCGGCACTGTCCTCGGCGCGCTGCGGAGGTGTGAGACCCAGGTGCTCCCAGGCGGCTCCGGTGGCGATCCGGCCGCGGGGGGTGCGCGCCAGCAGGCCTTCGCGCACCAGATACGGCTCGGCCACGGTTTCGACGGTCTCAGTCTCCTCGCCCACCAGAACTGCCAGGGTGGACAGCCCCACCGGTCCCCCGCCGAATTTGGTGCACAGCGCCTGCAGCACTGCGCGGTCCAGCCGGTCCAGGCCCAGGGAGTCCACCTCATAGGTGTCCAGCGCCTTGGAGGCCGCCTGCTGGTCCACCTGGTCGACGCCGTGGACCAGGGCCCAGTCGCGCACTCGGCGCAGCAGACGGTTCGCGATCCGCGGTGTGCCGCGTGAGCGAGAGGCGATCTCGGCGAACCCGGCCTCGGTGACATCCATGTCCAGCATGCCCGCGGACCGGCGCAGCACCTGCTGCAGCTCCTCGGCGCTGTAGTACTCCAGATGCCCGGTGAAGCCGAAGCGGTCGCGCAGCGGTCCCGGCAGCAGACCTGCGCGCGTGGTGGCGCCCACCAGGGTGAAGGGCGGAAGCTCCAGCGGGATCGAGGTGGCGCCTGCGCCCTTGCCCACGATGATGTCCACCCGGAAGTCCTCCATGGCCATGTAGAGCATCTCCTCGGCCGGGCGGGACATGCGGTGGATCTCATCGATGAACAGCACCTCTCCCTCGGTGAGGGAGGAGAGGATGGCGGCGAGGTCTCCGGCGTGCTGGATGGCTGGGCCGGAGGTGATGCGCAGGGCTGCGTTCATCTCTGCGGCGATGATCATCGCCAGGGTGGTTTTGCCCAGGCCGGGGGGCCCGGAGAGCAGCACGTGGTCAGCTGCGGCGCCGCGCATCGTCGAGGACTGCAGCACCAGGGAGAGCTGAGCCCGCACTGTGGACTGACCCACAAAATCACCCAGCGCCTTCGGCCGCAGCGCCGCCTCCAGCGCCTTCTCCTCGGCGGCCGGCGCGCTGTTGACCAGCTGACGGTCCTCAGGCTGCTCTGCCGGTGTTGAGCTCATCGGCTGCCGCCTCCGGCGGCCCCAGCCGCCTTGGCCGACCCGAGGGAGCGCAGCGTGGTGCGCAGCACCGTGGCGGTGTCCGCCTCGGCCAGCTCAGGCGCCTGCTGCAGGGTGGCGTCCACTGCGGCGGCCGCGTCCTTCTCCGTCCAGCCCAGCGAGGTCAGCGCGGAGCGAACCTCGGCCACCGTGGAGGAAGCAGGCTCCGGACCGGCCGCTGCCCCGTTCTGGGTCTGCTCCGGCTCGATGACCAGCTTTCCGGCCAGCTCCAGCAGAATCCGCTGGGCGGTCTTCTTGCCGATGCCTGGGACCTTGGTGAAGGCTGCGGTGTCGGAGGTCTGGATGGCGCGCCGGACGTCGTCGGGGGTGTGCACGCTGAGCACTGCCAGGGCAAGCCGCGGCCCCACCCCGGAGATCCCCAGCAGGGTGGTGAAGATCTCCCGTTCGTCGGCGTCGGCGAAGCCGAACAGCAGCGGTGCCTCATCCTGGCGGGGCACAAAGCTGGTCTGCAGAAAAGCAGCTCCCCCGCTGCGCAGGGTGCCCAGCGTGGCTGGAGTGGCGAAGACGGTCAGCCCGAAGCCGGAGACCTCCACCACTGCATGGTCTAACCCCACGTGGAGCACATCGCCGCGAATACTGGAAATCATGGGTGTATCCCCTCACCGTCTGCTCACAGAACTAGAACGTATCTTCGACCACTGTAATCGGTGGCCGTGAGGTCTGCGGCGCATCTAGCGGCGTGCGGCGCGTCTTTCGGCCTCCTGCCACGCACGCTGGGCCGGCGTGAGTCCATCAGGCTGCGCGTCGGCGGCACGCTGCAGCGCAGTCCGCGCGCCCTGGTGGGTCTGCGTGCTGGCGGTCATGCTGAACGCTGCCCCCACCCCGGAGCGCCATCCGTGGCAGATCGCCACGGCGTAGGCATCGGTGGCGTCCACCGGCTTGGGGCGGCCGGGAAGGCCCAGGATGCGCTGGACCATCCGGGCCACTGCGTCCTTGTCGGCCCGGCCGTCGTCGGTCACCGCAGCCTTCACCTCGGAGGGCGTGTGCCAGGCTACGGGAATGCCGCGCGCCGCCGCGGCGGCGATGATCACCCCGGAGGCCTGGGCGGTGGCGATGGCGGTGGGCGCATTGTTCGCGGAGAAGACCCGCTCGACGGCGACCACATCGGGTGCGAAGCTGTCCAGCAGCTCCTCCGCGGCGCGCTGGATCGCCAGGATCCGTTCGGCCAGATCCTGATCGCTGCGGGTGCCTTTGACCTCCACATGCACCGAGCTTCCGGTGCGGTTGGGCAGCATCTCCACCACCGCGAATCCGCACCGGGTCAGTCCGGGGTCCACCCCCAGAATCCGCTGCGGAGCGGTCTGTGCGGCCCGGGAGGCCCCGGCAGAGCCGCCCAGCGCCGCAGCCGGCCGCGGGGTCATGGCGGCCTCAGCCCTCGGCGTTGAGCGCCGCCAGAGTTTCAGCGCTGAGGTCGGCGTTGGTGTGGATGCTCTGCACGTCGTCGAGGTCATCCAGAGCATCATGCAGGCGCAGGAACTTCTTGGCGTCGTCGAGCTCCAGGTCCACGGAGATGTCGGAGATGAACGCGACCTCGTCGGAGTCATAGCTGATCCCGGCCTCCTGGAGTCCGGTGACCACATCGCGGAGATCTCCGGGCTCCGAACGGATCTCGAAGTTCTCCTCGTTCTCGAAGACCTCCTCCACGCCGGCCTCCAGAACCGCTGCGAGCACATCGTCCTCGGTGACGCCGTCGGACTTGGGCACAGTCACCACGCCCTTGCGCTGGAACATATAGGCCACCGAGCCCGGATCCGCCACAGTGCCGCCGGCGCGGGTGACCGCAGTGCGCACCTCAGCGGCCGCGCGGTTGCGATTGTCGGTCAGGCACTCCACCAGCAGCGCCGATCCGGCCGGTCCGCGGACCTCATAGGTGATCTCCTCATAGTCCACGGCCTCGCCGGTGAGCCCCGCGCCGCGCTTGATGGCGCGGTCGATGTTGTCATTGGGCACCGACTCCTTCTTCGCCTTGGAGACCGCCAGGTCCAGCGCCGGATTGCCGGCGGGGTCAGGGCCGCCGTTGCGCGCCGCCACTTCGATCTGCTTGATGTAGCGAGCGTTGATCTTGGCGCGCTTGGCATCCACGGCCGCCTTGCGGTGCTTGGTATTGGCCCATTTGGAGTGGCCGGCCATATCTCTCCTCGTGATCGAAGGCGATACGTCGTTGCATCAGGCAACGACTCTGTAGTCTGTCTCCAGGCTACTAGCAGGAGGGAGCTCACCGTGGCATCAGCCCCGTGGACGCGCACTGTGGACTACGGATATCCGGATATGACCACCGTCGACGACGGCGCCTGGGGGCCGGCCCGGCAGGGCGCCATGGCGACCCAGCGGGAGGAGGTGGCCGCCATTGCTGAGTGCCCCGAGCCTGCCACGGTGGAGAATGTGCTGCACCCCCTGGCCCGCTCGGGGCGGGAGCTGGACAGGCTTATGCGGGCCTTCGGCGCGGTGACGGCCGCTGACGGCACTGCGGCCCGCCAGCAGGTGCGTGCCGAGGCGGCCCCGGAGATCGCCGCCCACACCGACTGGCTCACTCTGCACCCGGGCCTGTACGCACGTCTGGAGGAGCTGCAGGCGCGCATCGATGCCTCGGAGGTCGAAGCCACCGCCGAACAGCGCTGGTACCTGCGGCATCTGCTGCTCACCGCATCGGCCGCCGGAGCCGGGCTGGGCGATTCCGAGCAGTCCGCGCTCAAGCGGCTGAACCAGCAGCTGGCAGAGCTGGAGACCGCCTACTCCCGCCTTCAGGTGCGCGAGGCGGCTGAGGCCGCGGTGCTGGTGGACACTGCGGAGGAGCTGGCGGGCCTGAGTGAGGCACGAATCTCCTCGGCACGCGCCGCCGCGCAGGCCGCCGGCCATGACTGCGGGTATCTGCTGACGCTGACTATGCCGGTCCAGCAGGCGGTCCTGGCCTCCTTGGAGGACCGCGAGACCCGGCGCCGGGTCCATGCCGCCTCCGTGGGGCGCGGCACGCTGAAGGACGAGCAGGGGCGCACCACCCGGCAGATCGGCGCCCAGATCGCCCTGCTGCGGGCGGAGAAGGCCCAGCTGCTGGGATGTGCGAACTATCTGGAGTCTGTGCTGCCGCTGCGCACCGCTGAGAGCCGGGAGTCCGTGGAGTCGCTGCTGCGCCGCATCGCTGCCGGAGCCGCCGACCGCGCGCGGGAGGAATGCCGGCGTGTGGCCGATCACCTCGGCCTGGGCCAGGACATGCAGCCCTGGGACGTCAGCTACGGGCTGGCACGAGTCCGCAGCACACTGGACCGGTCTGAGGCCGGCGAGGACATCAGCGTCGAAGAGGGGCTGCGGCGCCTGGCCGAGGCCGCGCGCCGGGTCTACGGGATCACCATGGTGGAGCGCGATGACCTGCCCAGCTTCGTGCCCGGAGCCCGCAGCTTCGAAGTCTTCGACGGCGAGCCGGGAGCCCCCGGCGAGGGACTGGGCCTGTATCTGCTGGACCTCTACACGCGTGACACCAAG
This sequence comes from Nesterenkonia sp., assembly GCF_029265375.1. Taxonomy (GTDB): domain Bacteria; phylum Actinomycetota; class Actinomycetes; order Actinomycetales; family Micrococcaceae; genus Nesterenkonia. The sequence goes on along the minus strand of NZ_JAJUJJ010000018.1, from coordinate 47,951 downwards.
TCCGGCGGCGCCTGGATGAATGCATTCTCCGTGCCGTCGTCGTTGGCGGGTTCCCAGGCGGTGGTCACCAACAACCTCAACGTCGCTCCCCCAGCCGAAGGGCAGCAGCCGGTGCTCACCCCGGCGGAGCAGAAGACTCTGTTCCACGAATTCGGCCACGCACTGCACGCACTGCTGGCTCGCGCCGAGTTTCCGCAGCTCTCAGGCACTGCTCTGCCTCGGGACAATGTGGAGTTCCCCTCCCAGGTCAACGAGGTCTTCCAGGAGCTCTTCTCCTCCCCCGTGCGGCCCGGAGCCGAGCCGGCTGCTGACGAGCTCTGGGGCAAGGGGTGCTCCACCGCTGAGCATGTGGCCGCAGTGGTCATCGACCTCGGGTGGCACACCCTGAGCGTGGTACAGGCGCGGGAGGCCGCCGTCGACCCGGAAGGCTTCGAGCAGCAGGTGCTGGCAGCCTGGGGGCTGGACCTGCCCCTGGTGCCTCCGCGGTATCACGGCGGATTCTTCAAGCACATCTTCGCCAGCGCCGGCTATGCGGCCGGCTACTACTCCTATCTGTGGGCCGAGGTCCTGGCCAAGGATGCCAGCGAATGGTTCCGCGAGGTGATGCACGACGCCGAGGCGCTGGCCGCCCGCGGGGATCACTTCCGGGCCGAGCTGCTCTCCCGGGGCAATACTCGCCCGCCGCTGGAGTCCTTCCGCGCCGCCCTGGGCCGCGAGCCGGACCCAGCTCCGCTGCTGCGCAGCCTCGGACTCCAGGCGTAATCGCCAAGCACCCGGAGTCGGGCTGTCACACCCCGCAACCGGTCGCCCCTGTCCGCCATCAAACTCGAACAAACCTTCGCAAAATGCTTGATGCGCGTCACATTCGAAGATATAATCGAATCATGGATGACAGGTACGACGGCGGCGACTCCCCTTCCGGGGGAACCCCACCGGGCTCCGGCACTGACACCGGCGCAGTGCCCAGCGAACCCCCGGTGACGCTGATGGACGCGCAGACTCAGCCGCTGTGGCGCATCGAACGGGACCTCCGCCGTGCACGAGCCCGCCAAGTGCTCTGGATGCTGCGATTCCACGAGCGGACCCTCACCTCCGTGCGTGAGGGCTGGGCGGCAAAGTTTCAGGAGGCGCAGCGCTGCGGAGCCAGCCGGGAGCGCTTGGACAATATTGCCCGCACGGCGCAGCTGGCGGAGCAGGAGGCCGGTCGGGCCGCCGTGCTGCATATGGGCCAGGCACTGGGGCGCTCGGAATACTCCGTGGAGGCAGAGCTCAGCGCGGCCCGGCGGGCGGCGAAGCGACTTCCCGCAGTATGGGAAGGGTTCCTGGCCGGCCGGATCTGCGTGCTGCGGCTGAAGAAGATCGCCGCGGCCTGGGAGAATCTGCGCACCGACGAGGCTCTGGAGAAGCTGGATGAGCAGGCGCTTGACTTCGCGCAGACCCACCGGATCGGTCAGCTGGAGAGCTGGCTGAGGCGATTCGAGCACCGAGCCGAGCCGCAGGAAGCCGCGGAGCGCTTCGCCCGGGCAGCCCGAACCCGGCGGGTCACCGTGGTCGACCGTGAGGACGGGATGAGCATGCTCTCTGCCCTGCTGCCGACCTTCACCGCGCACGCCATTAAGCGCAGGTTGGACAGCGTGGCCCGGTCCGCGACGGCCGATATCCCGCATAACCCGTTCATCGCAGACCAGATCCGTCAGCTGGAGCGCCTGGAGCCGCAGCGGCGGGCTGAAGCCTGGCGCCAGGCGGCCGAGACCGCAGAAGCGGATCATCCCTGTCTGCCGCCTGAAGCCCTGCCGCCTGAAGCCCTGCCGCCTGAAGCCCTGCCGCCTGAAGCCGGTGAGGCATCCGATGAGAGCATTCCCGCCTCCTCGGACGAGACCTGGGGGCCCGATAGCGTAGGGCAGCAACCTCATGCGCAGCCGGCGGAGGACCAGGATCTGCCGCCCACTTCGCGCAGCGAGGGCGATCCGCGGAATCTGGACCAGCGCAGTGCCGATGCCTTCTGTGCCTGGCTGCTCAGCGCGCAGAGTCCGGAGGAGATCCAGGTGGACGCCCAGATCGGCGTCATCGTCTCCCAGGAGACGCTGCTCGGCGAGTCGGAGGAGCCCGGACGAACCCGCGATGGTCGGATGCCGCTGCCGGCACGGAACCTGCGGGATATGCTCGCCCGGCAGACCGAGCGTCTGGACTGGTACGAGCTCATTATGACCTCGGCGGCGAATGCGCAGCGACCATCGGAGCGTCAGAACCTGCTGGCCATCCGGGCCGCGGGACGGTACCCGCCCGCCCGGCTCCGCACCGCCCTGTGGTTCAGGGACTCCACCTGCGCCGCAGATGGATGCCGTGTGCCGGCTGAGTTCTGCGATATTGACCACATCGCACCCTGGCCAGAGGGTTCGACTGAGGCGGAGAATCTGCAGCCCCTCTGCCGGCGGCATCATCGCTTGAAATCCTGGAGCTTCGCGGTGAGGGCAGACCTCATTCAGGCTGCGTAGCGCATCTCAGCCGGCCTGTGCCTGCCGGATGACTGTGGTGATGCGTTGAATGACGGTCACCAGGGACGCTGCGGCCAGCAGCGTCAGGACCACCAGCAGCACTGCCGGGGGCAACCCCAGTCCGACGAAGCCGGTGAACACCAGAGCCAGGACCATGCGCTCAGGCCGTTCAGCGATGCCGGTGTTGGCGTCGTAGCCCTCGGATTCAGCGCGCGCGCGAATATATGAGACCAGCAGTCCCAGAATCATGCACAGCGCGGCTGCGACGCCGATCCAGTAGCTGTCCCCCTCGCCGAAGAACCACAGCATCAGGCCCAGGAACACTGCGCTGTCCTGGACCCTGTCGGAGACTGAGTCCAAGAAGCCGCCCAGCACACTGCGGCGGTCCCCCAGCCGCGCCATCAGACCGTCAATGAGGTCGCTGAAGACGAACAGGGTGATCACCACCGTGCCCCAGAACAGCTGGCCCAACGGGTAGAGGATCAGCGCCCCGAGGCTCACACCGAGGGTTCCGATGATGGTCACCGCATTCGGTGTCAGCCCAAGCCGCAGAAGCAGACGTGCCAGCGGAGTGAAGACGGCGGAGAAGAAGGCACGCGCGTGTTTGAGCATCAGCCGTGCTCCCGCAGATCGCCGGAGGGGCCCCCCAGCTCGTCCCAGGCCCGCGCGAGCAGCTGTTGGGACTCCCCCAGGGTGGCAGAGAGGTTCTTGGTCTGGGCGATGATTGGCATGAAATTCGTGTCCCCGCTCCAGCGCGGCACCACATGCTGATGCAGGTGCGCGGCGATGCCGGCACCGCCCACTTTGCCCTGGTTGATCCCCAGATTGAATCCAGCCGGACGAGCGACCTCGCGAAGCACCCGCATCGCCTGCTGCGTCATCGCCACGAACTCGGCGGCCTCGTCCTCGCTCAGGTCGGTCAGGTCCGGCACATGCCGATAGGGGCAGACCAGCACGTGCCCTGGATTGTAGGGATACAGGTTCAGCAGAGCGAAGCACAGCCTGCCGCGACGGACGATGAGGGCGTCCTCATCGCTGCGCGCCGGGCCCTGGCAGAAGGGGCAGTCCCCCTCGCCGGTCACCTGGTCCTGGCCCCGGGACTGGTAGGCAGCCCGGTGGGGGTTCCACAGCCGTTGGAAAGCATCAGGAACACCGGCCACCGGCACATCCTCGACACCTTCGCTCATGGTCAGGCCTCGCGGTTCTCGATGGCCGTCAGGATCCGCTGCACCGCCTGGTCCACCGGCACCTGGTTGTCCTGGCTGCCGTCGCGGAAGCGGAAGGACACGGCGCCGGCCTCGGCGTCGTCGCCGCCGGCGATCAGCACGAACGGGATCTTGTCTTTGCTGGCGGTGCGGATCTTCTTGGGGAACCGATCGGTGCCGTCGTCGAGCTCAGCGCGGACACCTGCTGCCTTCAGCCGCTCAATGATCTCTGCCAGATAGTCGTTGAACGGCTCGGCCACAGGGATGCCGCGGACCTGAACCGGTGCCAGCCAGGCCGGGAACGCGCCGGCGTAGTGCTCCAGCAGAATCGCGAAGAAGCGTTCGATGGATCCGAACAGCGCCCGGTGAATCATGATGGGCCGCTGACGGCTGCCGTCCTCGGCGGTGTACTCCAGATCGAAGCGCTCCGGCAGATTCGGGTCCACCTGCACGGTGGACAGCTGCCACTTCCGGCCGATGGCATCGGTGATCTTCAGGTCGATCTTGGGCCCGTAGAAAGCGGCCTCACCGGGAATCTCGGTCAGCTTCAGCCCTGAGTTGATCGCCACATTGCGCAGCGCTTGGGTGGCGGACTCCCAGTACTCATCGGAGCCGACCCACTTGTCCTTCTCCTCATCGCGCATGGACAGTTCCAGCTCGAATGTCTCCAGACCGAAGTCCTGCAGCAGTGAGACCACGAACTCGACCACATTGGAGACCTCGTCCTCCAGCTGGTCCTGCCGGACAAAGAGGTGAGCGTCGTCCTGGGTGAAGCCGCGCACCCGGGTAAGGCCGTGCAGCGCGCCGGAGCGCTCATTGCGGTAGACCGTGCCGTTCTCCGCCAACCGCATCGGCAGCTCCCGGTAGCTGCGCCCACGCTCCTTGTAGATCAGGATGTGCATGGGGCAGTTCATCGGCTTCAGGTAGTAGTCCTGGCCCTGTTTGGTGATGCGGCCGTGCTCGTCGCGCTCCTCATCCATGGAGATCGCAGGCCACATATCGTCCTTGTAGTTGGCCAGATGACCGGAGGTGGAGAACAGGTCCGCCTTGGAGATGTGCGGGGTGTAGACGTAGGTGTAGCCGGCCTCCAGATGACGGGTGCGGGCGTGCTGCTCCATCAGCCCGCGCACCAGCCCGCCCTTGGGGTGCCATACCGAGAGGCCCGATCCGATCTCCTCCGGGAAGCTGAACAGATCCAGTTCGCGTCCCAGCCGGCGGTGGTCGCGCCGCTCGGCCTCGGCCAGACGCTCCTTATACGCCTTCAGGTCCTCCTTGGTGGGCCAGGCCGTGCCGTAGAGGCGCTGCAGCTGCGGATTGGTCTCCTTGCCCCGCCAGTAGGCGCCGGCGGCGCGCATCACAGCGAAGGCGTTGGAGATCAGCTTGGTGCCGGGCAGGTGGGGACCGCGACAGAGATCGGACCAGACGCGCTGACCGGAGCGGTCCACATTGTGGTAGATGGTGATCTCGTCACCGCCGACCTCCACCCCGGCGCCTTCGGCGGCCTCAGCCCCTTCTCCCAGCAGCTCCAGCTTGTACGGCTCCTCGGCCATCTGCCGGCGAGCCTCGTCGAGGTCCACCACCTCGCGCTCGAACGTCTGGTTCTGATTGACGATCTTCTGCATCGCCTTCTCGATCTTCTTCAGATCCTCCGGGGTGAAGGGATTCTCCACATCGAAGTCGAAGTAGAAGCCGTCGGTGATATAGGGGCCGATGCCCAGCTTGGCGCCGGGGAAGAGCTGCTGCACCGCCTGAGCCATCACATGGGCGGTGGAGTGCCGCAGGACATTGAGGCCGTCCGGCTCGCTGATATCAACCCCGGCGACCGCTGCGCCGTCGGGAATCTCCCGGGAGAGATCCCACAGCTCCCCGTTGACGCGCATGACCACAATGGTCCTGGAGTCCTGGAAAACTGTGGTGCCGGTGGTGCCCGCCTCAAGGGTGGTCGGTTCGCCATTGAGGGTGATGCTGATCTGCTCGGACACGGGTCTTCGGCTCTCCTGGATTGGCTCACAATGCTGACCGTGCGATTCTACGCCACGACTCAGCGCTGCCCCTGTCGGTCCGCGCCCGCAACCAGGTCCTGCGCCAGGTCCTTCTTGCGGATCTTTCCGGCAGCTGATTTGGGCAGCTCCCCAGTGATATGGACCTCGCGCGGATACTTGTAGGCGGCCAGGGACCGGCGTGCATGCTCGATGATGTCCTCGGCCGTGGCGGAGGCGCCGTCTCGCAGGCTCACCACGGCCACCACCTCCTGGCCGAGCTGCGGATCCGGTGTGCCGACCACCGCGACTTCGACGACATCGGGATGGGTGGCGATGACCTCCTCGACCTCACGGGGGAAGACGTTGAAGCCGTTGCGGATGATCAGCTCCTTCTTCCGGTCCACCACAAAGAGGAAGCCGTCCTCGTCCATGTATCCCATGTCGCCGGTGTAGAGCCAGCCGTCCCGCAGGGACTCCTGAGTAGCTTCAGGGTTCTTGTGGTAGCCCTTCATGATGGTGGGGCCCTGGAACGTCAGCTCACCGACATTCTCTTTGCCGGGCGGCAGCACCTCTCCCGCTTCGCTGACGACCCGGCACTCCGATCCCCACAGGGGTTTGCCGATGGAGAGCGGCTTGCGCTCTTCCCGGGAGATATTGACCGCGACCGAACTGGTGGACTCTGAGAGGCCGTACCCCTCCAGCACTGTGGCCGAGGGGAAGGCCGCTTCAAAGCGACGCAGCGCCTCACCGGAGAGCGCCGAGCCGCCGGAGATCACCCGTTCCACGCTGGAGAGGTCCCGGCCCGAGGTGCCGGCGTCGACCATCCCGATCAGCATGGAGGGGACGGCCGAGAAGCGAACCACCCGGTGGGCCTCCACCAGATCCAGGGCCGCTGCGGGATCGAAGCGGGGAAGCAGAACCATCGTGACCCCGTTGTGCACGCAGACATTGAGGACACTCGTCAGGCCGTAGACATGGAAGAACGGCAGCATCGCCAGCGTCGTATCATCCGGGTTGAGCTCAATCCGTTCAGTGGACACGGTTGAGTTCATATAGATCCCGAAGTGGCTCAGCTCCGCGCCCTTCGGCGTGCCTGTGGTGCCGCTGGTGAAGACGATGACGGCCGTGTCATCAGCCTGGGTGCTGGCCATATCGGCAACGGGCCGGGGAGCCAGCAGCTCGGTGAAGCTGCGTGTTCCCTCCGGCCGCTCGGCGCTCCCAGTCTCCACCACGTAGACGGGGATATCACCGATCTGCTGGACAGCTTTCACAGCCTCCGCGGCCACTGCATCTGTGGTGATCAGAAGTTCACAGTCGGAGTTGCCGAGCATGAACGTCGTTTCCCGGGCAGTGAGCAGCGGATTGAGCGGGACCATCACATAGCCGGCCCGGGCCAGGCCGAAGTAGGCGGACAGGAACTGGGGAAGATTGGGCAGCTGCAGGCCGATCTTCGTGCCTGGGGCCAGCCCCACGGCCTGCAGGTTGGTGGAGACCAGATCGGCTGCCTGGTCCACCTCCTGGTACGTCCAGCTGCGCTGCCCCAGAACCACGCACTTCTTCTCCGGGTGCTCTGCGGCAGTTTCGCGGAGCATCACTGAGGCGTTGAAGGTCATCACGCATCCTTCCGGCCGTGAAGCAGCGAGACGATCTCAGCTGCGCAGGCGGGCTTGTCAGAACCTTCGATTTCAATGGTCACGCCCACGACGGCGCGAACCCCTTGGGAGGCCGGTTCACAGCTGATCAGCTCGGCTCCGGCCCGCACCCGGCTGCCCACCGGCACCACGGACGGGAACCGGACTTTATTGGACCCGTAGTTGATGCCCATGGCCAGTCCCTCGATCCGGTAGATCTCGCGCATCAGCGCAGGAATCAGCGACAGGGTCAGATAGCCGTGCGCCACGGGGCCCCCGAAGGGACCGGACCGAGCCTTGTCGGTATCGGTGTGGATCCACTGATGGTCGTCTGTGGCCTCGGAGAAGAGGTCCACCTGTTCCTGCGTGATGGTCCGCCAGTCGCTGTAGCCCAGATGCGTACCCGCTGCGGCGGCAAATTCCTCCAGTCCGGAGAATGTCTTCATGATCTGACTCCTCACCTCGTTATGCCTTAGGCCCGCCGGCCACGTAGAGCACCTGTCCGGAGACGAACCCGGCATCTTCGCGGACGAAGAAAGCGGCAGCAGCGGCGATGTCCTCCGGCTTGCCGGTTCGAGCCACCGGAATCTGCTGTGCCGCCTTCTCCACGAACGTTTCGTAGGGAATCCCCATGCGCTCAGCAGTTGCCCGGGTCATAGAGGTCTCGATCAGACCCGGGGCGATGGCGTTGACAGTGGTGCCGTACTTGCCCAACTCGATGGCCAGTGTCTTGGTGAACCCCTGGATCCCGGCCTTTGCTGCCGAGTAGTTCGCCTGGCCGCGATTTCCCAGAGCCGATGTGGAGGAGATGTTCACGATCCTGCCCCAGCCGGCGTCCCGCATATGGCCCTGCACTGCCCGGGACATCAGGAAGTGTCCGCGCAGGTGGACGTTCATCACCGTGTCCCAGTCATCGGTGCTCATCTTGAACAGCAGGTTGTCCCGGAGCACACCTGCGTTGTTGATCAGAACTGTGGGGGCGCCCAGATCCGAGGTCACGGCTTCCACGGCCTCAGCTACCGAGTCCTCATCGGCCACATCGGCCCCATAGGCCTTAGCTGTGCCTCCGGCGTCAGTGATGGAGGCGACGACGTCGTCGCAGGCGTCTGCGCTGAGGTCTATGGCGGCCACTGCCATTCCGTCGGCGGCCAGCCGCTCCGCCAGCGCCGCACCGATGCCGCGAGCTGCTCCGGTGACAATGGCTGTTCGCTTCTGCGTAGTCATACTCTCTTCTCCTTGAAGTCAATCGGGTCTGTGGGGACTGCCGGCAGCGCCTCAGAGATGCTCAAGAACCATGGCCATGCCCTGGCCGCCGCCGACGCACATAGTGGCCAGGCCGATCTGCTGATCTCTCTGCTGCAGGGCATTGAGCAGAGTCGTGGTGATCCGCGCCCCGCTCATTCCCCAGGGGTGGCCCAGGGCGATGGCGCCCCCGTTGACATTGAGCTTGTCCTCCGGGATGCCGAGATCCTCGGCCGATGGGATCACCTGAGCCGCGAAGGCCTCATTGATCTCCACCAGGTCGACGTCGCTGATGCTCATATCTGCCTGGGTCAATGCCCGCCGGCTGGCTTCTACCGGACCGAGCCCCATGATCTCCGGGGACAGCGCGGAGACTCCCGTGGAGACGATCCGCGCCAGCGGGGCCAGGCCCAGCTCCTTGGCGCGGATGTCGCTCATGATGACCAGGGCGGCCGCGCCGTCGTTCATCGGGCAGGAGTTGCCGGCGGTCACCGTTCCGTCGGGGCGGAACACCGGCTGCAGTTCAGCCACCCCCTCGGCAGTGGTGTTGGGGCGGGGGCTGTCGTCGTCGGTGACCACAGTCCCATCGGGCAGGGTCAGCGGAGCGATTTCGCGCTCCCAGAAGCCGGATGCCGCCGCCTCCTTAGTCCTCATCTGGGAACGGACTGCGTAACTGTCCTGGGCCTCACGGCTGACGCCGCGCACCTGCGCGACGTTCTCGGCAGTCTGCCCCATGGCGATATAGACGTCAGGCAGCTCCCCTGCCGTCCGGGGGTCGGTCCACGCCGGCGCCTGGCCGGCGGCCCGGGCCGCAGATCGCGTCCATGCCTGCTCAAAGCGCGGATTTCGGGTGTCCTCCTCCGAACGCCCCCGGGCCAGACGGCTGGTGGCCTCCACCCCGGCGGAGATGAACACATCCCCTTCCCCCGCCCGGATGGCGTGGAACGCCATGCGGGTGGTCTGCAGGCTGGAGGCGCAGAACCGGGTGACGGTAGTTCCCGGCGTGGCATCGAGGTCAGCGAGAACGGCCACAATCCGCGCCAGGTTGCGCCCGGCCTCCCCTTCCGGAACGCCGCAGCCGAGCAGGAGGTCCTCGACCTCGGCGGGGTCCAGCTGGGGCACCTTCTCCAGTGCGGCCCGGACCATCTGCGCGGCCATGTCATTGGCGCGCATCTCACGCAGTGAGCCCTTGCCCGCCCGGCCGATGGGAGAACGCACTGCCGATACGATCACTGCTTCTGGCACAGCAGTCACTTCCTTTCGTGGGGTCCGAATCAGACGAAGGCGGAGGCGCCGGTGATCGCACGGCCGACGATCAGGGACTGCATCGAATCAGTGCCCTCATAGGTGTAGACCACCTCCATATCGGTGAGGTGGCGAGCCACGTTGTTCTCCAGCAGCAGGCCGTTTCCGCCGAGAATGTCCCGGGCTGTGGAGACGACCCAGCGCGCCTTCTTTGCGGCGGCCATCTTGGCCATGGAGGCCATCGGGCTGGTCAGCTCATCCTGCTCGTGAAGGTCGACCAGCCGGAAGCACAGCTGCTTGATCGCGGTCACCTCAGCGAGCATGTTCGCCAGATTGTTCTGAACCAGCTGGTAGCTGCCGATGGGCTTGCCGAACTGCACGCGCTCGCCGGCGTAGCGCACCGCGTCTTCATAGGCGGCGATGGCATGGCCCAGCGACTCATAGGCCACCCCGCCCCGGGTGGCGGTCAGCACCTTGTTCACGTCCTTGAAGGAGTTGCAGTTCTGCAGCCGGTTGGGCTCCGGGATCTCCAGGTCCTCAATCACGATGTCTGACTGCAGGATCGCCCGTTTGCCGATCTTGCCCTGGATCACCCTGGGCTGAAAGCCCTCCGGAAAGTCCTCCTCCGGGGAGCGTTCCAGCACGAAGGCCTTGACCTGGCCGTCTGCGACATCGCGGGCATAGATGATCACATGGTGGGCATGGGAGGCGTTTCCGATCCACCGTTTGGCGCCGTTGAGAACCCAGGTGTCTCCCTCCCGGTGGGCGCTGGTCTCCAGAGCCACGGAGTCCGAGCCGTGCAGCGGCTCGGTCAGGGCGAAAGCCCCCACTCTCTCCAGCCGGGCCATGGCCGGCAACCAGCGCTGCTTCTGCTCCTCTGAGCCCATAATGTTGATCGAGCCCATCGCCAGACCGGAGTGCACCCCGAAGAAGGTGTTGAACGAGCCGTCTCCGCGGGCGAGCTCGGCCGAGACCAGGGCGCCGGCCATCCGGCTCATTCCTGGGCACCCGTACCCCTGGATCACCGTCCCCACCACATTGAGCTCCGCGAGTTTGGGCACCAGCTCGTAGGGGAACTCGGCTCGTTCCCAGTAGCCGTTGATCACTGGGAGCAGATCGGTCTCGACGAAGGCACGAACTTTGTCGCGGATGGCACGTTCCTCGTCGGTGAACCGGTCATCGAGCAGATAGATGTCGTGATCCGGCAGCACACCGGCTCGGGCGGTCTCGGTCATAGGTGGCTCCTGCTGAGACTAGGCGACTGGGTCCGCGGGCAGCTGTCCCGCACCTGATCAGCATGTGCCCCACATCACATCGGGAACAATGGGCGCGGCGCACAAACTCCCTTGTGCACCGAACTCAGCATGCTCGTGGAAGTCCTCGCAGCGGCCATGAGATCTTAGGACTATGAGCCGGCCCACACCACGCGATGAGGCAGTCGAAGCGAGTCCCCTGCTGCGCTCTGCGTGGAAGCAGATGCTGGAGCAGTCGCAGGAGATCGCCGACGAGATCACCGCCTCCATCCTGGACCGGGATGCGGGGACCAGCTGGTCCACGCCGAAGCTGAAGGCTGTGCTGCGGCAGAGCATGCGCGAACATGTGCGTCGAGGTCTGACGAGACTGGCCGGGGAGCCTGCCGAGGAGAAGGGCCAGCTGGTGGAGGTGCTTCGTGCCACCGGTATTGAAAGAGCACGCCAGGGTATCCCCCTGGAGGCTGTGCTGTCGGCCTACACCGCCGGCAATCTGCTGCTGTGGGAGGAACTGGCCGCGCGAGTGCGCACAGGTAGGCTCACCCTTCCGGCTGACGAGCTGGTCAGCGTCGGCCAGACCCTCTGGCACGATCTGGAGATCCAGAGCAAGCTGGTCAGCGAAGCGTACCGGCGCGAGATCGCCCGCCAGGACCTCCAGGACCGCCGCCGTCAGGAGAACTACCTGGCAGGCCTCCTTGAGGGGCGCGGTTCCGTCCCCGAATTCGCCGCCCGCTCCGAAGAGATCCTGGGAATCCATCCCGAAGAACCGGTGGTATGCGTGGTCGCCATCGTCGAAGACACCTACAACGATCCTCTCCACCACCCGGAGGACCGCATTGAACGCCTGGGAGGCACCTCGCGCTGGGGAATGCGCGAGGACGCCCTCTACGGGATCATCAGCTTCCAGGGATTGGACGAGGAGCGGCTGACCGAGGCGCTGCGCCCAGCGGTCAGAGGGCGGGTCGGACTGTCTCTGGCCCGGGATGGGATCGCGGGCACCGCGGCGGCTTTCAGGCTCGCCGGCCGCGTGGCTGCCACGCTGCCTGCGGATGAGCCCCGTCTGGTGTGGGCCGCTTCCCACCTTCCTGAGCTCCTGCTGGAGTCCAGCCCGGACCTGAGCGGCATGATTGTGGATCACGTGCTCGGCCCGGTGCTGAAGCTGCCTGTCCCCCAGCGCAGCACGCTGATGCAGACCCTGCGGGCGCTGCTGCGCCATGACGGCTCCCCCACCTACGCCGCGGAGGAGCTGTTCTGCCACCGGAACACCGTGATCTACCGCAGCAGACAGCTGACTGAGCTGACCGAACGTGATATGCAGCAGCCCCGGGACAGGCTGCTGCTGCAGCTGGCCCTCATCGCCCACGATCTTGCCGTCTCTGCCGGACGCAGCCCGGCATGAAGCACCCATCCGCAGTGCCAGTAGGATGGACCCGGATCCCGCTGTCTGCGACCTCCGAGAGGAACAACCCAAACGCCATGCGTGTCCACATCGCCACCGACCACGCCGGAATGGAACTGTCTGCCCACCTGGTGGATCACCTGCAGGAGCACGGCCACGACGTCGTCGACCACGGCCCGCAGAGCTATGACGCCGAAGACGACTACCCAGGCTTCTGCCTGCGTGCCGCAGAGGCGGTGGCCCTGGAGTGGTCCCGCGTGGACCCCGAGACCACCGAACCGCCCTGCCTGGGGATCGTGCTGGGCGGCTCGGGCAATGGCGAGCAGATCGCGGCCAATAAGGTCACCGGTATCCGGGCTGCCTTGGCCTGGAACGTGGAGACCGCTCGCCTGGCGCGGGAGCACAACAATGCCAATGTGGTCGGCATCGGCGGACGGCAGCACTCGGCGCAGCAGGCGGTGGAGATCGTGGAGGCGTTCCTCTCGGCGCAGTGGACCGCCGAAACACGCCACGCCCGGCGCATCGGCAAGATCGCGCACTACGAGTCCACCGGCGAGATTCTGGACTGAGGGTGCCTGAAGGCCACACACTGCACCGCCTGGCGCGCCAGGTTCAGGACCTATTCGTGGGCCGTCAGTGGCGGGTCAGCTCCCCGCAGGGGCGATTCGCCGCCGGTGCTGCCAGACTGACCGAGCGCGCCCCTGATTCTGCCCAGGCCTGGGGAAAGCAGCTGTTCATCCATCTCGGACCCGATATCTGGCAGGTGCACCTGGGACTCTACGGGGCCTTCAGCTTCCGCGGGGACAGCAGCTTCACCGGAGCCGAAACCCTCGGCGCACCGCGCAGCGCGGCCGCGCAGCTGGACCCCCAGTACGACGACGACGGCTGGATCGTGCCCGAGCCGCCCCGCGGAGAGGTGCGTGCCCGCGTCCATGTGCCCAATGGGTGGGCCGACCTGCGGGGACCGGCACGCTGTCAGGTGCTCAACCCCATGCAGTACGAGGCCGTCATCGCTCGGCTGGGACCGGACCCGCTGCGCCAGGCCTGCCCCCAGACCGATCCCGATATGCTCCAGCAGTTTGCGGTAGGCCTGCGGCGCCGCCGCATCAGCATTGCCGCGGCCCTGCTGGACCAGGCGGTGATCGCCGGGGTGGGGAACATCTACCGCGCCGAATCGCTGTTCCTGGAGCGCATCGACCCGCACACTCCGGCGGGCGAGCTCACCGATGCCCAGATTACTGACCTGTGGGACCGGCTCACCGAACTTCTGCGCCGGGGCGTGCGCGAAGGGATCATCCGCACGGTGGATCCTGAAGACCCTCACCTCGGTCTGCGCGGCGCCGACCTGACAGGTGCAGTGCGCCGGCACTGGGTGTACCAGCACCAAGGCACCCCGTGCCTGCGCTGCGGGGCCACGGTGCAGACCCAGCAGCTGCAGGGCCGCCGGCTGTACTGGTGCCCCGGCTGCCAGGACCGGTCAGCCCGGTCCTAGGTCCGTCAGCCCAGCCGCGGCAGACAGCGCTGAGCGGATGATTCGGCGCGGAGACTAAGAGTATCGTGGAGGACGTGATGCGACCCCATGACGACGACGCCCGCAGCCCGGAGTCTCCCAGCGACGAGGACCCCAGCGGCGGGACCTCCCGCCGGCCGCGCCTGCCGAAGCTCTCCCGCCGGCTCGGCGCGCCGATCGCCACGCTCAAGCCGGTGGGCAAGCCGCCCTCCCAGGTCACCGGTCGCCCCGGATCCGGTGACCGCAGCGCGCCCGAGGAGACGTCACCCACCGGGCGGATGCCGGGCCCGGACGGGCGCCCGCTTCAGGAGGATCCGAACCCGGAGGAGATCGACCCGAACAGCTTCTACGCCCAGGTCGGCGGACGGGAGACCTTCCAGAAGATCGTGGACGTCTTCTACGACCAGGTGGCCGAGGACCCAGAGTTCCGCGCCATGTATCCGGAGGAGGACCTGGAGCCGGCGAAGCAGCGACTGCTGATGTTCCTGGAGCAGTACTGGGGCGGTCCGCGCACCTATCAGCAGCAGCGTGGCCACCCGCGCCTGCGGATGCGGCACATGCCCTTCCGGGTCGACGCCGCGGCCCGGGACACCTGGCTGCGCTATATGCGCCGCGCGGTGGAGGCGGCGGAGCTCTCCCCCATGCACGAAGAAGTGCTGTGGGACTACCTTGAGCGTGCCGCACACTCCATGGTCAACAGCTGAGGCGCTAGACTAGGCTGCTGGACTTCCAGCAGTCCTGCCCGAGTAGCTCAGGGGATAGAGCAGCGGCCTTCTAATCCGCCGGTCGGGGGTTCGAATCCCTCCTCGGGCACACCTCATCGGAAGGAGAACGGCGCTTGCCAGTGCGTCACAAGGTCCAGCTGGGGCTGGTGATGGCGGCGTTCAGCATCCTCTCGCTGGTTCATTCGCTGCTGCGGTTCCGCAATTTCGAGGCCAAGGGCTACGATCTGGGAATCTTCGATCAGGCGGTGCGCCAGTATGCGCTGCTGAAGGCGCCGATCGTCCCGGTCAAGGGCGAGGACTTCCACCTGCTGGGCGACCACTTCCACCCGATCATTGCGCTGTTCGCCCCCCTGTACTGGATCTGGGACGACCCCCGGATGCTCAACATCGGGATGATCGCCCTGCTGGCCTCCTCCGCAGTCCCGGTCTACCTGGTGGTGCGCAGCTGGTTCAGCCACCTGCCCGCACTGCTCACTGCGGCCGGGCTGCTGCTGTGGTGGCCCTTCCAGGCCATCGTCAACTGGGACTTCCACGAGATCGCCTTCGGTGTCCCGCTGATCGCCTGGGTCATCTGGGCCATTGAACGGCGTCGCTTCTGGCTGGCCGCCGGCCTGGCGGCGGTGCTGCTGACGGTCCGCGAGGACATGGGCGCCACAGTGCTGGCCGTGGCCGCGGTGCTGGCCCTGCGCCGCGCCTGGGCGCCGGCCGCCGTCACCGCGATTCTCGGAGCGCTGGGACTCTGGTTCGCCGTCGGCGTCGTCATCCCCCACTTCTCCCCGGCCGGGGAGTTCCAGTACTGGGAGTACACCGCCCTGGGCGCCTCGGCCACCGCCGCGGTCATCACACTGGTGACCAGGCCGTGGGAAGCCGCCGTCGCGCTCTTCGACCATCCGCTGAAGGTGGGTCTGTGGCTGCTGCACCTGGTGCCGCTGTGGCTGGCGCCGCTGCTCTCGCCCCACATCCTGCTGACGCTGCCGATCCTGCTCTCACGGCTGTGGAACGATCGCCTCAATGTATGGTCCCCGGTGTATCAGTACGACTCCATCCTGGCCCCGGTGATGGTTTTGGCGGCGATGGACGTGATCCGCAGGCTGCATCACCGTGGGCGACTGATCCCCGGTATGCCGTCGCGCCCGCAGCCCCCGGGACGGGTGCGCCGGAGGCTTCCGGCGGCTCTTCCGGCCACTCTGCTGGCCGCCGGGATCATCGGCTCGCTGCTGGCACCGCAGGTCTTCCCCTATCAGCGCACCCTCACCGGTGCCAATTGGACGCTGAGCGAACGGGCTGAGGCCCACGCCCGGGCAGTGGAGATGATCCCCGACGGCGCCTGCGTGGAGGCTGCCGACACCGCAGTGCCGCATCTGGTGGACCGCACCTATGTGGGCCTCAACGGCACCACCGCCGAGGAGCACATCGAATGGCTGATCATCGATGACCGGGTCTCCGAGCTGGGAGGCAATGACCCGCTGACGCCGCAGCAGGCCTTCGCGCGGGCCGAACGGCTGGGCTTCAGCACCGTCAGCGCCGACGACCACGGCATCTGGGTGCTGCA
Organism: Nesterenkonia sp.; assembly: GCF_029265375.1. GTDB lineage: Bacteria > Actinomycetota > Actinomycetes > Actinomycetales > Micrococcaceae > Nesterenkonia. The sequence continues at coordinate 31,715 of NZ_JAJUJJ010000018.1, read as the reverse complement.
CCGAGATGTTCCCCAGGCGTCGAAGTGTGCGGAATACCTGCGCTGAGAGCCGCGCTGTAGCATGGGAACCACTGACCACCGGCACTCCGGAGAGACGATGTCCGAGGACTCCGCGGCCCATCGGCCCGAGGACCCGAAGCGGGTCGTCATGATGAGTCTGCACACCTCTCCCCTGGCCCAGGCCGGGCGCGGCGACGCCGGCGGGCTCAACGTCTACGTCAACGCTCTGTCCCGGGCGCTGGCCGCGCGCGGCACAGAGGTGGACATCGTCACCACCGATCTGGATTCGGAGTACGACGACGGCTCCTCTGGGGACAGCTGCCGCAGCCTCTCCGACGGGCGTCGGGTCCATGTGCTGCGGGTCTGTGACACCTGCCGCCGGGACAAGTCCCGGCTCATCGAGTGCCTCAACGATCTGGCCCACCGGGCACTGCAGAGCCTGCAGGCCGCGTCGGCTCGCCGGGTGGACGTGGTGCACTCCCACTACTGGATCTCCGGTCTGGCCGCCCTGACCGTCTCAAGCGCCCTGGATGCCGAACTGGTGCATACGATGCACACCATCGGGGCCGTCAAGCACGAGCGCGACCCCTGCGCCCAGGAGGACCCGCGGCGGCATGCCGCCGAGGAGCGGATCGTCTCCTCCGCCGCGCAGCTGACTGCGAACACCGCCGGCGAGGCGGCCGACCTGCAGCGCATCTTCGGTGTGCCCGAGCACCGGATCACTGTGGTGGCCCCCGGCGTGGATCTGAGCGTCTTCCGCCCCCCGGCCCGTCCCGATGCCCGGTGGGAGCAGCCGTGGGGGCCTCAGCGGCCTGTGCGGCTGACCTTCGCCGGCCGCCTGCAGCCGCATAAGGGGCCCCAGGTGGCGGTGGCCGCCGTCGGACATCTGCGGCAGCTGCTGCCGGAGGTGCCGGTCCAGCTCACCGTGGCCGGCAGGCAGAGCGGTGCAGACGCGGTGGAGATCACCGAGCTGGCGGCCGCGTGGGGGGTCTCCGACGCCGTGATGCTCACCGACCCGCTGCCGCACCCGCAGCTGGCCCAGCTCTTCCGCGGCTCCGATGCAGTCCTGGTGCCCTCCTACAGCGAATCCTTCGGCCTGGTGGCCCTGGAGGCGATGGCCTGCGGCACCCCTGTGCTGGCGCATCAGGTCGGCGGACTGGCCGAACTGGTGCGGCACCGGGAGACCGGGCTGCTCATCGACACCCTCGAACCCGCCGTGTGGGCGCAGCAGATCCGCTGGCTGACGTCCCAGACGCACCGGCCGCGGAGGATCAGCCAGTCGGCCGCGCAGCTGGCGCAGCACTATTCATGGGACTCCACCGCCGCCCGGGCGGTGAAGGCCTACCGCCAGGCGTCAGCCCATATAGCGCGAACGCCAAGCTGAGCTGTAGCGCTGATTGAGCTGCCTGCGGCTGCGCCCGATGCCGACAGCGCGGCGCTGAAAGGTCTCCTGGATCTTGGGACGCAGGCCCTGCGGCGGGCGAATCATCCCCTCCTGCGCCACGGTGGCCACCAAGTCTCCGCTCTGGGTGTAGATCGAACCGGTCCCCAGACCCCGTGCCCCCTGCGCACTGGGAGAGTCCTGAACGTAGAGAAGCCACTGATCCGCCCGGGCATGCCGGTGCCACCAGAAGGCATGGTCCAGCGACGCCACTTTCAGCCCCGGCTTGGCCCAGTAGTAGCCGTGCTGACGGAGCACCGGCTCCAGCAGGGTGTAGTCAGAGGCGTAGAGGATCGCCGCCCGGTGAATATTGGGATCATCCGGCAGCTCAGCCCGGGTCTTGAGCCACACCGCAGTGGTGGGCCGCCGGTCCCGGTCGGCCTCCAGGTAGATCGGACGGTCCACATGCCGGATCTCAAAGGGCCTGCCGCGTCCCCACTCCTGAACCACCGGGTGCTTCACGTGGCCCACCAGCTCATCCGGAGACGCCAACTCCTCCGGGGCAGGAAGGTTCTGCGGCATCGGCATCTGGTGGCTCAGCCCCGGCCCCGGCTTCTGGAAGCTGGAGATCATCGAGAGAATCGGCCGCCCGTCCTGATACGCCTGCGAACGTCGGGCGGAAAAGGAGCCGCCGTCGCGCAGCCGCTCTACGGCCACTTCAATCGGTTTGCTGGAGTCGCCGGCGCGCAGGAAGTAGCCGTGCACCGAATGGACCGTGCGCTCGGCATCGACGGTGCGCATCGCCGCAGTGATCGACTGGGCCAGCACCTGACCGCCGAAGACGCGCCAGAATGCCTGCGGGAAGGCAGGGGCCAGAAACCGAGTGCGTCCTTCGGAGTCCTCCGCCTCCAGCGGCTGCAGGTCCAGCATGGCCACCAGCTGAGCCACCGTCTCCTGCGGATCGGGGACGCGGTACTCGGACTCCGGCATCAGCACTCCTCACAGTCGGTCTCTGACACAATCATCCTATGACTGAACTGCTGCGCTTCGCCGAGGCCGCCGCCCTGCAGGACCTGGGAACCTTCATCGCCCGGGGACGGCGGGTCAACGAGCAGGGGGTGCGCCTGCAGGCAGTCGGCACTGTGGTGGCAGCATGGCTTCCGGTGATGACGCCCTCAACTCTGACCTCGCGCATCCCCGCCGTGCTGGGACTGCGCACTATGGCTCTGGCGGAACCCTCTGACGCCGACATCACCGTGGAGCTGGGAGCCATCAGCGAGCGGCTGGCCCGGCTGAACCCAGCCTCGACGGATCTTCCGCTGCCGCCGGGCCGGCTCAACGCCCCCTGGGCTGCGGTGACTCCCCCACGATCAGGGTGGGAGCCGCGCGGCCGCATCGCCGATGCCACGCTGGCTCAGGCCGCTGAGGCCGGGATCACTGAGGTGGCTGAGGCCATCCCGGAGACGGCCGGGGCCCATGTGGTGGAGCAGGTCCGGGAACGCGTCTGGGGCACTGCGGTGCAGCCGGGGCCGGGTGATGAGGTGCTGGCCGGTATGCCCATTCCCGCCGGCGCCGCTTTCGGCGCCCTCTCCCTGGGCTTCCTTCAGCCGGAGCGCCAGGCGGCCACGGAGGTGCACGCGGTCGGCCGGTGGATGCGGCTGACCTCAGCCGGTGGGTTCATCCTCTGCCGGTCCGCCGGCTGAGTTTTCCTCAGCTGCCCGCGGGCTCTGCTCCACACTCCGGCCGCTCCCCATCGGCGCGGCAGTGCGGTGAGGCGGCAGCTGCTGCGCCGGAGACTCATAGTGTGCGCTGCCGGGACTCACGCTCCGCAGCCGGCCCGCAGCGCAGAACTGGTCTGCGGCGCAGGAGCGAAGGAGCAGCATGAGTGACATCATCACCGTCCGCGGCTTCGCCGGGACGAACCCTGAGCTGAAGAACACCGATCCCGAGCATCGGCTCACCACGTTCCGGCTGGGATCCACACCGCGCTGGAAGGACTCGGTCACCGGGGAATGGTCTTCAGGGCCGACCAACTGGTACACCGTGGCGGCCTTCGGACGGCTCGCTGAGCACGTCGGCGCCTCAGTGCGCAAAGGCGAGCCCGTAGTGGTGGTGGGTCGGCTGAAGGTCCGGCGCTGGGAGAGCGACGACGGCGACCGCGGCACTGAAGTGGAGATCAATGCGCAGGCGGTCGGCCATGACCTCACCTATGGGATGGGGCGGTTCACCAAAGTCAGCAGCAGCAGTGAGGACGCCCCTCAGGCCTCCGCAGCCCAGAGCGCCCACACGCCTGAGGAAGCCGACTCCGGCTCCGCGCCGACGGCCGAGGAGACTGAGTCTGCCTCAGCAGCCGGCGCGGCCGCAGACTGGGACGCGCAGCCGGAGCTCAGCCGCGGGTGAGCTTGCGGTGAGTGACTCGGCTCGGACGGGCAGCCTCCGGGCCGAGGCGCTCCACCTTGTTCTTCTCGTAGGACTCGAAGTTCCCCTCGAACCAGTACCACTGGGCGGGGTTCTCCTCTGTGCCCTCCCACGCGAGGATGTGGGTGGCCACACGGTCTAGGAACCACCGGTCGTGGGAGATCACCACGGCACAGCCGGGGAACTCCAACAGGGCGTTCTCCAGTGAGCCGAGGGTCTCGACGTCGAGGTCGTTGGTGGGCTCGTCCAGCAGCAGCAGATTGCCGCCCTGCTTCAGGGTCAGCGCCAGGTTCAGCCGGTTGCGCTCACCGCCGGAGAGCACGCCGGCCTTCTTCTGCTGATCAGGGCCCTTGAATCCGAAGGCGGAGACATAGGCGCGCGAAGGCATCTCCACATTGCCGACATTGATGAAGTCCAAGCCGTCTGAGACCACCTCCCAGAGGGTCTTCTCCGGGTCGATGCCGGCTCGGGACTGGTCGACGTAGGAGATCTTCACGGATTCGCCGATGGTCAGCTCGCCGCCGTCGAGCTCCTCGAGCCCCACGATGGTCTTGAACAGGGTCGACTTGCCCACACCGTTGGGGCCGATGACGCCGACAATCCCGTTGCGCGGCAGGCTGAAGCTCAGCCCGTCGATGAGTCTGCGGTCCCCGAAGCCTTTGACCAGGTTCTCGGCTTCGATCACCTGGGTGCCCAGGCGCGGACCCGGCGGGATCTGGATCTCCTCGAAGTCGAGCTTCTTGGTGCGCTCGGCCTCGGCGGCCATCTCTTCGTACCGGGCCAGACGCGCCTTGGACTTGGCCTGCCGACCCTTGGTGTTGGAGCGGACCCACTCCAGCTCGTCCGCCAGGCGTTTGGCCAGCTTGGCGTCCTTCTTGCCCTGGATCTCCATACGGGAGCGCTTCTTCTCCAGGTAGGTGGAGTAGTTGCCTTCGTAGGGGTAGAGGCGACCGCGGTCGACCTCACAGATCCACTCGGCCACGTGGTCCAGGAAGTACCGGTCGTGGGTGACGGCCATGACCGCGCCCTCGTAGGAGGCCAGATGCTGCTCCAGCCACAGCACCGACTCGGCGTCGAGGTGGTTGGTGGGCTCGTCCAGCAGCAGCAGATCCGGCTTGGAGAGCAGCAGCTTGCACAGCGCCACGCGGCGGCGCTCACCCCCGGAGAGGTGGGTCACCGGTTCGTCGCCGGCCGGGCAGCGCAGAGCATCCATCGCCTGCTCCAGCTGGGAATCGATGTCCCATGCATTGGCGGCGTCGATCTCCTCCTGGAGCTTGCCCATCTCCTCCATCAGGGCTTCGAAATCGGCGTCCGGGTTGGCCATCTCGTCGCTGATCTCGTTGTAGCGGACCACCTTCTGGTAGATCTCGCCCACACCCTCCTGGACGTTGCCCAGAACCGTCTTCTCCTCGTTCAGCGGAGGCTCCTGCTGCAGGATGCCCACGGAGTATCCCGGGGAGAGCCGGGCTTCGCCGTTGGAGGGCTCGTCCAGGCCGGCCATGATCTTCAGGATGGTGGACTTGCCGGCTCCGTTCGGGCCGACGACGCCGATTTTGGCGCCCGGGAAGAAGGACATCGTGACATCGTCGAGGATGACCTTGTCGCCCACCTTCTTGCGGGCACGGACCATGGTGTAAATGAACTCTGCCATGGTCTTCAGCCTAGTCGCTTCAGGCGGTCTGAGGGTATTTGACCGGCTCCGACTGCGTCATGTGCTCCAGCACCCGCACCACCTGGGCTGAGTAGCCGTACTCGTTGTCGTACCAGACGTAGAGGATGGCCTGTCTGCCGTTGACGATGGTGGCCAGTCCGTCCACCACGCCGGCCGCGGCGGAGCCGACAAAGTCGGTGGAGACCACTTCGGCGGAGTCGATGTAGTCGATCTGGCTGTGCATCTCGCCTTCCAAAGACTCTCGGCGCAGGAAAGCGTTGAGCTCTTCCTTGGTGGTCTCCTTCTGCAGCTCCAGGTTGAGAATCGCCATCGAGACATCCGGGGTCGGAACCCGGATCGCATTGCCGGAGAGCTTGCCGGAGAGTTCGGGCAGCGCCTTGGCCACGGCCTTGGCGGCTCCGGTCTCGGTGAGCACCATGTTCAGCGCCGCCGACCGACCCCGCCGCTCCCCCTTGTGGTAGTTGTCGATCAGGTTCTGGTCATTGGTGTAGGCGTGCACCGTCTCCACGTGTCCGTGGTCGATCCCGTAGGTGTCATTCATCAGCTTGGCCACCGGGGTGATGGCATTGGTGGTGCAGCTGGCTGCCGAGAGGATGCGGTCCTCACCGGTGATGCTGTGGTGATTGACCCCGAAAACGATATTCTTCAGCTCACCCTTGCCGGGGGCGGTCAGCAACACCCGTTCAGCCCCGGGGGCCTGCAGATGCTTGCTCAGTCCCTCCTCATCCCGCCAGATGCCGGTGTTGTCCACGACCACCGCGTTGGTGATGCCGTAGTCGGTGTAGTCGACCTGATCGGGACTGTCCGCATAGATCACCTGGATGTAGGTGCCGTTGGCGATGATTGCCTGGTTCTCCTCATCCACCCGGATGGACCCGGCGAAGGGACCGTGGACAGAGTCGCGGCGCAGCAGCGACGCCCGCTTGGCCAGGTCATTGCCCTTAGCCCTGCGCACCACGATGGCGCGCAGCCGCAGGCCGGTGGCCGATGATGCGTGGCCGACGATGATGCGTGCCAGCAGGCGTCCGATTCGCCCGAAGCCGTAGAGCACCACGTCCTGGGGCTCAGCCCGGCCCTGACCCTTCTTACCGACCACATCGGCGAGTTCAGTGCGCAGGAACTGCTCCAGATCACCACCGCCGGAGGCCTTGAAGCGGCTGTTGAGCCGGGCGATGTCAATGCTGGCAGCCCCCAGGTCCAGGGTGGTCAGCGCCTGCACCAGAGGCAGGGTCTCAGAGATGGGGAGCTCGACCTCGTCGATCTGGCGGGCGAAGCGGTGGGCTTTGAGGATGTCGATGGCGGACTGGTTGACCAGCTGACGGCCGTAGATCCCGGTGACGACGTTGTTCTCCCGGTAGAGACGGCCGATCAGCGGGATCATCGCTTCCGCCTGGGCCTCACGATCGATCCATTCGTTGAGGTGCTCGCTCACGGGTGCAGACACGGGTGGTGTTCCTCCTGGATAGACGCCTTTGTCCTGAAAGGAGCTGTGCGGACAGAATCCTTCCTCGGTGAGTCTACGGGAGGCGGAGCCACCGGATGCCGCACCTGCGGGCGAAACCAGTCAGAGCGTGAGGCATCTCACGATTCAGGCGGGACGGGCCGGCCGGTAAGCCGGGTTCTGTCGTGGACCATCATCCATCTGGGCGCCGTGTTGCCACGGGCCTCAAGCGGTCAACCCGGATGCTCGGGCGGGCAGCCCTGATGACGCATCCTGTTCGACCTTGCTCCGGATGGGGTTTGCCGAGCCGCACCGGTCACCCGGCGCGCTGGTGGTCTCTTACACCACCGTTTCACCCTTACCCCAGCGTGCTGGGGCGGTCTGTTTTCTGTGGCACTGGCCTGCGGATTGCTCCGAGTGGGCGTTACCCACCATCCTGCCCTGCGGAGCCCGGACTTTCCTCGATGCCCACTAAGGGCACCGCGATGGTCTGGCCGACCCGTCCCTGGTACCCGAGTCTACTCCTGGTCGGGCACCGGGGCCCGTTCTGAGATCAGCCCGCGGTCACGCAGCTGCTCCCAGAACTCCGCGGGTATCTGCGCCGACATGCTCTCAGCATCCTCGCGCAGGTGCTCGGGCCGGCTGGATCCAGGGATCACCATGCTGACCGCCGGGTGCGCGGCGGAGAACTGAATGGCCGCATCCTTCAGGCTGACCGCATACTGCTCAGCCGTCTCGCGAAGCTGCTGGACCCGCTGCCGGATGGCCGGCGGCACCTCGGCGTAGTGGAAGTGATCTCCGCCCAGCAGTGCACCGGAGTCGAACGGGGACCCGACGATCAGCCGCAGGCCCTTCTGCTCGGCCAACGGCATCATGCGCTCCAGTGCCCGCTCATGCTGCAGCAGTGTGTACTGGGTGGCGGTCAGGCATACGCTGGGGGGCGTCTCCTCCAGCTCCATGGCCAGCTCGATCGGCTCGGTGGTGTTCACCCCTAAGCCCCAGCCGGAGATGACGCCCTCCTCCTGCATCCGGCTCAGGACGGTGAAAGCGCCCGTGCGGACCTGCTCAAAGGCAAGCGATCCAGTCGTCGCCGTGGAAGTCCCGGGAGACGTCGTGGACGAACACGTAGTCCAGGCGGTCGGTCTGCAGCCGCTGCAGGCTCTGCTCGATCGAGCGCTTGACGGAGTCCGTGCTGTAGTCGGTGATGATCTTCTTCTGCCGCCCATCGGCGAAGGGACCCTCCTTCGGCTCGTGCTCCTCAGAGATCACACGGCCGACTTTGGCGCCCAGGCGGTACTCATCGCGGTCGTATCGGGAGAGCACCTCCCCAGACGCAGCTCTGCCAGAGCCGCTCCGTAGAACGGCGCGGTGTCGAAGTACCGGATGCCGGCGTTCCAGGCGGCTGCGACGGTCGAACGGGCCTCGTCCTCACTGATATCGCGGAACATATTGCCCAGCGGCGCGCTGCCGAATCCTATGCGTGCGGCCATGTGTGCGCAGCCTCCTTTCGCGTATGACATGCAGCGGCAGTCCTCAAGGGACCTGCAGGGGGCCCAACACCTGTGGTGCTCACAGTGTTCCTGGCCGGCGGTGTCGGTGCCTGTTCGGGACGCCGGTGCCGGTTCGGCCCCACGGAATCGGGGCCGGCGTCGGATTGCTAGGGTATTGCGGTGCTTATTCTGCTGCCTCCTTCCGAAGGTAAGACCCCGCCGGCCGAGAAACGGGACGCGCGTCTGGACCTGAACTCGCTGGCCATGCCTGAGCTGGCGCCGCAGCGCAGGCAGGTGCTCACCGCCCTGAGCGAGGTCAGCGCCGGCGACGAGGCCCAAGAGGTTCTGAAGGTGGGCGCCAGAGTGATCCCGGAGGTCCGCCGCAATACCGAGCTGGACCAGGCACCGGCTGCCCCGGCCTGGCAGATCTACACCGGCGTGCTGTTCGAGGCCCTGAAGCCGGAGACGCTCACAGCCGCCCAACACCGCCGCGCCGCAGAGAGCGTGCGGATCTTCTCCGGGCTCTTCGGCGCGGTGGGATTCGCCGACCAGATTCCGGCCTACCGGCTTTCCATGGGTGTCTCGCTGCCGGGGATCGGCCGGCTGAGCACCTGGTGGAAACAGGCCCTCGCTGAGCCGATGGGCCGCCAGGCAGCCGATCAGCTGGTCATCGACTGTCGGTCCGCCACCTATGCGGCCGCCTACTCACCGCCGGCAGAACAGACCCTGGCGGTCAACAGCTTCACGGTGCGCAATGGTCAGCGGAAGGTGGTCACCCACTTCGCCAAGCATGCCCGGGGCGAACTGGCCGGAATGCTGCTGCGCAGCAGAAGACGGCCGACCAACGTGGACGAGGTCGCCGAGATCGCCTCAGCCCGCTGGGAGGTGGAGGTCCGCCCGGCCACCGGGCGCCGCGGGCACCAGCTGGACCTGATCAGTTCGGAATAGGCTGGATCCGGCTTGCAGTCGGATCCCATTCGGTGCCGGCGGCGGAGGCGTCCATGGCCTCATTGCTCAGCCGGTCGGCGTCGAGATTCTCCGCCCGCGGGACCCAGGTGTAGCGGACCTGCATCGGCGGCAGGATGCGGCTGGCCTCGTCGGCGAGCCGCTTCATATCGGCATGTTTGATCTTCCACCGGCCGCTCATCTGCTCCACCACAAGCTTGGAGTCCATGCGGACCTCCACCATCGCCTGGGAATCAATCTCACGGGCCAGTCGCAGCCCGGCAATCAGGCCGCTGTACTCGGCGACATTGTTGCTGGCTTTGCCCAGTGGGACGGCGACGGCGGCCAGGACCTGGCCCTGCTCATTGCGCACCAGCGCTCCAGCACCAGCGATACCAGGGTTGCCGCGGCTGCCGCCGTCGGCCTCTACGATCAGATCAGTCACAGGGGGAAACCCTACCCCGCTCAGCGCCCGGGTGTGAGGACGAAGTCCCACGGGTCTGTATTGATGCCGGAGACCGCGATCTCCACGTCGAAGCCGGCATCGGCAAGACGGCGGTCCAGGGTCTGGGCCGCCGCCGGCAGCCACAGCCATTCGCTGGCGAAGTGAGAGACATCGATCAGATAGGGCCGGTCCCCGCCCACGGCCTCGCGCGCCTCAGAGGCAGGGTGGTGCCGCAGGTCAGCGGTGAGGTACACATCGGCGTCGCTGGCCCGCACCGCGGCCAGCAGAGAGTCCCCAGCCCCGCCGCACAACGCGACCCGTTGAATGATGGCATCACGGTCACCGGCCACTCGCACACCACCGGCCACCGCGGGAAGAATCTCAAACACCGTGGCGGCGAAGTCCCCCAGCGTGGTGCTCTGCGGCAGCGTGCCGATCCGCCCCAGACCCTCTTCGGCCAGGCCGTCGGCTGCCGGCTGCAGCGGCTGAGCATCCTGCAGTCCCAGGATCTCGGCGAGCACATCATTGACTCCCCCGACCGCTGAGTCACCATTGGTGTGCGCGGTCAGCAGCGCGCAGCCGGACTCGATCAGTCGGTGGATCACCTCGCCCTTGAACGTGCCAGCCTCCACTGAGTGGACACCGCGCAGCAGCAGCGGGTGATGGGTGATCAGCAGATCGGCCCGCGCCTGGCAGGCCTCCTCCACCACCGCGGCGACCGGGTCCACGGCGAAATGGATCCTGCGGACCTCCGCCTCACGGCGTCCGGCCACCAGGCCCACTGCGTCCCAGTCCTCGGCCAGGGAGGCAGGCCACAGTTCGTCGACGACGTCGAGCACCTGCTGCAGTGTGGGGGTGACGGTCACTGTGAGCTCGCTTTCGGTCGGGAACATCTCCAGTTGAACCTATCGCCCCGCACGCCGCAGGGCCAGGAATGAACCGCTCACCGGCTCAGTTGGCATCGGTATGAGTGATCGGACAGTGGTACTGGCAGCCGGCTGCTTCTGGTGTCTGGACTCGGTGGCTCGCCGGCTGCGCGGGGTCCAGGCAGTGCGCAGCGTCTACACCGGCGGCTCGGCCGAGACCGCCCACTATGAGGCGGTCTGCAGCGGCGGCACCGATCACGCCGAGGCTGTGGAGATCCGCTTCGACCCCGACCAGCTGCCGGCCCAGGTGCTCTACGAGGTCTTCTTCTCCGTGCACGACCCCACTTCGCTGAACCGCCAGGGCTGCGACGTCGGCCCACAGTACCGCTCGGCCATGTTCTACCGGGACCAGGAGGAGCGTGAGGAGTTCGCTGCGGCGATCGCCGCCGCACAGCAGCACTTCGACCGGCCCATCGTCACCACCCTGGAACCGCTGGGCGAGGTTTACGAGGCCGAGGCGGAGCACCAGAACTTCCACCAGCGCCGGCCCGACGTCGGCTACTGCCATTTCATCATCGAGCCGAAGGTCGCTCTGCTGCGTAAGCATTGGTCACATTGGATGCGGCCGGAGATGCTCTCCTCGGTAGGCTGAGTCCAGGCGAAGCACAACTGAACAAGCACACGCGTCGAAAGGTCACACCACCATGGGCATGCTGAACAACATCACCGAGGCGGTAGGCAACACTCCCCTGGTCCGGCTGAACTCGCTGGACGCCGACCTCCCCGGAAACGTGGCGGTCAAGCTCGAGTTCTACTCCCCGGCCTCCTCCGTGAAGGACCGGATAGGCACTGCGATCATCGATGCCGCCGAGCAGGCCGGAGTTCTCAAGCCCGGAGGCACCATTGTGGAGGGCACATCCGGCAACACCGGCATCGCCCTGGCGATGGTGGGGGCCGCACGCGGCTACCGCGTGGTGCTGACCATGCCGGAGACCATGTCCACAGAGCGCCGGGTGATGCTGCGCGCCTACGGCGCAGAGATTGTGCTCACCCCCGGCGCCGACGGCATGCGCGGCGCGGTGGAGCGGGCCAAGGCGATCGTGGAGGAGACCGAGAACGCGATCTGGGCCCGCCAGTTCGCCAATGAGGCCAACCCCACCATCCACTACAACACCACCGGTGAAGAGATCTGGCGGGACACCGACGGCGCGGTGGACGTGCTGGTCTCCGGCATCGGCACTGGCGGCACCATCACCGGCGCCGGACGCCGGCTGCGCGAGCACAAGCCGGATCTGCACATCGTCGCAGTCGAGCCGGAGGACTCACCGATTCTCTCCGGCGGCCAGGCCGGCCCGCACAAGATCCAGGGCATCGGCCCCAACTTTGTGCCGGAGGTGCTGGACACCGACATCTACAACGAGGTGGTCACCGCCAACCTGGAGCGCTCCATCACCACCGCCCGCGAACTGGGCACCAAGGAAGGCATCCTGGGAGGAATCTCCACCGGCGCCATGGTGGCGGCCGCCCTGGAAGTCGCCTCCCGCGAGGAGATGCGTGACAAGCTGATCGTCACCCTGGCCGCCGACTTCGGTGAGCGCTACATCTCCACCCTGCTCTACGAAGACATCCGCGGCTAGGCCCTCCCGCCGGAGGCGCCGGCTCCCGTTCTACTGCGAAAGGAACACTGCCGTGGGCTTTCTGTCCCGATTGCGCGAGGACATCACCGCAGCGCGCGAGCATGACCCTGCTGCGCGCAGCAATGCCGAGATCGTGCTGGCCTACTCCGGGCTGCACGCCATCTGGGCCCACCGGGTGGCCCATAAGATGTGGCAGATCACGCCCCTGAAGACTCCCGCCCGGGTGCTCTCCCAGGTGGCGCGGAGCCTCACCGGCATCGAGATCCATCCCGGGGCGACCATCGGCCGCCGCTTCTTCATCGATCACGGGATGGGAGTGGTGATCGGAGAGACCACCGAGATCGGCGATGACTGCATGCTCTACCAGGGGGTGACCCTCGGCGGAACCTCCCTGGAGCAGACCAAGCGGCATCCCACGCTGCGCGACGGCGTGGTGGTCGGTGCTGGAGCCAAAGTGCTCGGCCCGGTGGAGATCGGCGAGCACTCAGCGGTCGGCGCCAATGCTGTGGTGGTCAAATCCGCGCCTGCGCACTCGGTGCTGATCGGGGTCCCGGCCAAGGATCGCAAGCGCCGCGAGGAGGAGCATAAGCCGCTGGTGGACCCGGCGGCCTACGCCCTGGACCCGGCGCTGTTCATCTGAACTGCGCTACACCTCGGCTTCGGTCCGGTCCTCTGACCAGCGGATGTGGAAGGTGCCGGGCTTGTCGACCCGCTGGTAGGTGTGGGCGCCGAAGTAGTCGCGCAGTCCCTGGGTCAGCGAGGCTGGCAGCCGCTCGGCGCGCAGCGAGTCGTAGTATGCCAGTGAGGAGGAGAACACCGGGGCCGGCACCCCGTAGGTGGCTGCTGCGGCGACCACTCGGCGCCAGGCCGGCAGGCATTCGTTGATGGCCTCGGTGAACTCCGGGGCCAGCAGCAGGTTCGCCGGCCGCTCATCAGCGTGCTGGTAGGCCTTCATGATGGTGTCGAGCAGATCAGCCCGGATGATGCACCCGGCCCGCCACAGGGAGGCGATAGTGCGCATATCCAGGTCCCAGCCGTACTCGGCGCCGGCGGCGGTGAGCATATCGAAGCCCTGGGCGTAGGAGACCAGCTTCGAGGCGTAGAGCGCTTTGCGGATATCCTCCACAAAGCTCTGCCGGGCCTCTCCGGATCCGTAGAGCTCATCGGCCGGTACCGGGCTTCCCACCCCGGCGGCAAAAGCATCCCGGGTGATCCGGCGCAGCTGCTGCTGCGAAGAGATCGAACGGGCAAAGACAGACTCAGCGATCGTAGTCACCGGGGAGCCGACCTCCAGACCGGAGATCGCCGTCCACCGTCCGGTGCCCTTCTGCCCGGCAGCGTCGACGATCACATCCACCAGCGGCCGGCCGGTGAGCTCATCCTCCTGCTCGAGCACCTCAGAGGTGATCTCAATCAGATACGAGGCCAGGTCGGTGGTGTTCCACTCCCGGAATACCGCCGCCTGCTCAGCCGGCTCCAGCCCGGCCAGCTGCCGCATCAGGTCATAGGCCTCACCGATGACCTGCATATCGGCGTACTCGATGCCGTTGTGCACCATCTTCACGTAGTGGCCGGCACCATCGGTACCCACCCAGGCGCAGCAGGGTTCGCCGTGATAGTCAGCAGCGATCTTCTCCAGCATCGGGCCCAAGGTCTCATAGGACTCACGCGAGCCACCGGGCATGATCGAGGGCCCGTGCAGAGCACCCTCCTCACCGCCGGAGACCCCCACACCCACAAAATGCAGGCCGTGTCCGCGCAGGGTCTCCTCCCGGCGCCGGGTCTCCTCAAAGAACGAGTTGCCGGCATCGATGACAATATCGCCCTCATCCAGCAGCGGCACCAGCTCATCAATCACCGCATCCACCGGGGCACCAGCCTTGACCATGATCAGCACCCGCCGCGGACGCTGCAGGGCGCCCACCAGCTCAGCCAGGCTTTCGGTGCGCACAAACTCCCCCTCAGAGGAGTAGGAGTTGATCAGCGCATCCGTCTTCGCCGCCGTCCGGTTGTGCAGGGCCACCGTATAGCCGTTGCGAGCCAGGTTTCGGGCGAGGTTGGCGCCCATCACAGCCAGTCCGGTCACTCCAATATCAGCGGCCATAGAATGCGTCTCCCTGCAGCGATCAGTCCTTCACGCGGTCAGTGCCTCCCCGATCCTACCCGTTCGCGACGCCGGTCAGTCGCCGACGGCGTTGCGGCCGCGCCGCACCAGCAGGGGGTCGGGCTCCCCGACGATCTCATGATCCTTTCCCTCATACTCGAACTGGGAGAGGAAATAGCGCATCGCATTGAGCCGGGCGCGCTTCTTGTCATTGGACTTGATCGTGATCCAAGGAGCGTGGTCGGTGTCGGTGCGCCGGAACATCTCCTCCTTGGCCTCGGTATAGGCCTCCCAGCGGTCCAGGGACTCAAGGTCCATCGGGGAGAGCTTCCACTGCCGCACCGGGTCGATCTGCCGAATGGCGAAGCGGGTCCGCTGCTCCTTGCGGGTGACGGAGAACCAGAACTTGGTCAGATGGATGCCCGCGTCGATGAGCATCTGCTCGAAGACCGGGGCCTGCTTCATGAACGTCTCATAGTCGTCGTCGGAGCAGAACCCCATGACGCGCTCCACCCCGGCCCGGTTGTACCAGGATCGGTCGAACAGGACCATCTCTCCGGCGGTGGGCATGTGGTAGATGTAGCGCTGGAAGTACCACTGCCCCTGCTCACGGTCGCTGGGCTTCGACAGCGCCACCACCCGGGCGGTGCGCGGATTCAGATGCTCGGTGAACCGCTTGATGGTGCCGCCCTTGCCTGCGGCGTCGCGGCCCTCGAAGACGATCACGTGCTTGAGCCCGTAATCCTCGGCCCAGTACTGGAACTTCAGCAGCTCCACCTGCAGGTGGTACTTCTCAATCTCGTAGAGGTCCCGGTCCAGCCGAGTCTCGTACGGATAGTTCTCTTGCCAGGTCTCCACCGCATTGCCCTGCGGGTCGATCAGATCAGGATCCGGAGTGTGCCCGTCACGGACGGTGTACCCGCCGGCGCGCAGCTGGTCGATGAACTCGCGAAGGTTCTGCCGGGGCTCGGACTCCAGTCCCTCCCACGCCTGCTGCTTCACCATAGGCAGTACACCCCTTTCCTCTGGCCGAATCGCCCGTCCATACCACCACCGCACCGTGAACGGACGGTGAACGGGGGATACTCCAGCCTACAGGGCCTGCTCACCCATCTGCCCGGCACGCGCCAAGGCTGTCAGACGGGACACCGCCCGGTGGTACTTCTTCATGTAGCCACCGCTCATCATCTCCTCGGTGAACAGCTGGTCGAAGGGCACGCCGGAGGCGATGAGGCGGACATCCTGGTCATAGAGCCGGTCCGCGAGCACCACGAACCGCAGAGCCAGCGACTGCGCGGTGATGGTCTCCACGTCTTTGAGCACCAGCACCTCCACCCCGGAGATGAGCTGGCGGTACCGGGAGGGGTGAACCTCGGAAAGATGCTCGCACAGGGCGGAGAAATCGTCGACGACGATCTGCTGATCGGCGAAGTGCTCCTCAGCGAAGCGCTCCAGCTCCCCGGTCTGCAGCGGGGGCGGGGCCTCAGGCAGTCCACGGTGCCGGTAGTCTTCGCCGTCGACCCGGATGACCCGGAACTGATCGGCCAGCACCTGGATCTCGCGCTTGAAGTCGGCGGCGGCGAACCGCCCCTCCCCCAGCGAGCCGGGCAGCGTATTCGACGTGGCGGCCAGCTTCACCCCCGCATCGGCCAGCTCCCGCAGCAGCCGCGACATCAGAGTGGTGTCGCCGGCGTCGTCGAGCTCGAACTCGTCAATGCACACCAGCTCATAGCCGCTCAGGACCTCCACCGTCCTGCGGAAGGACAGCGCACCCACCAGATTCGTGTACTCCACGAAGGTGCCGAAGGCCCGCTTGGTCTCCGGCACCCCCCTGCTGCCGGCGGCGTGGTAGAGCGAGGCCAGCAGGTGGGTCTTGCCCACCCCGAAGCCGCCGTCCAGATAGATGCCCGCAGGTGCAGTGCTGGCAGGACGCCGGCCGAACAGTCTGCCCAGCAGCCCCGAGGAGGTGGAGGCGCCCACGGTCTCGGAGAAGCCGCGGAGCGCCTCGACCGCCTCGGCCTGGGAGGGATGGGCCGGATCCGGAATGTAGGAGTCGAAGGAGACGTCCGCGAAGCGGAAGGAGGGCTGAAGTCCGGCCAGCAGGTCATCGACGGTGACCTGGGGGCGGCGCTCGGCAAGCGGCGCTGCGGGGCTGTGCTCAGCGGTGGAGGTCATGCCTCCACTGTACTGAAGGGCCCGGACCCCGCATCCGTCGGCTCTCATCCGGGGCCGCGTGCTGGCTGTGACGTCGTGTGACTGCCGGTGCCCGGCGGCCGGACTCGGGTACTAGGCTGAAGGTAAGCCGGCATCAGAGGAAAGGTGAGAGGCCATGGCTGAGAAGGACCTGACCCAGTACGCCAACCCGCAGGCGCTGGTGAGCACCGAATGGCTCGCCGAGCACCTGGATGACCCGAATGTGGTCGTGGTGGAGTCCAATGAGGACGTGCTGCTCTACGACACCGGCCATATCCCCGGGGCGGTGAAGATCGACTGGCACACCGACCTCAATGACCCGGTGACCCGGGACTTCCTGGATGAGAAAGCATTCGCCGCCTTCGCCTCCTCCAAGGGCATCTCCCCGGATTCCACGGTGATCTTCTACGGGGACCGCTCCAACTGGTGGGCCGCCTATGCGCTGTGGGTCTTCACCCTCTTCGGGCACCAGGACCTGCGCCTGCTCGACGGCGGCCGGGCCGCTTGGATCGCCGAGGGGCGGGAGCTGACCACCCAGGTCCCCCAGCCGACGCCGAGCGACTATCCGGTGCCCGCGGCCCGCGATGACCGGACCTTCCGCGCCTTCCGGGAGGACGTTCTGGAGCATCTGGGCAAACCCCTGGTGGATGTGCGCTCAGCCCCGGAGTACACCGGGGAGGTCACAGTGGCGGCCGGCTTCGAGGGCGAGGGGGCGCTGCGCGGAGGTCATATCCCCACGGCCGCGAATGTTCCCTGGGCGATGGCGGCCAATGAGGACGGCACCTTCAAGTCCCGCGAGGAGCTGGAGGAGATCTACACCCGCCGGGCCGGCATCGGAGAGGCCGATGAGGTGATCGCCTACTGCCGGATCGGTGAGCGCTCCTCACACACCTGGTTCGTGCTCAAGCACCTGCTGGGCTATCAGAATGTGCGCAACTACGACGGCTCGTGGACCGAATGGGGCAATGCCGTGAGGCTGCCCATCGCCGTGGGCGAGGAGCCCGGCGAAGCATCCTGAGCCGGCCACAGCCTGCGGCCGAGACGCGCCCCCGCCGCGAGGACTACCCTGGAGACTATGACCCCTACCGCTGATTTGCCGCAGCCCCTGGCGGAGATCGTCGAGGAATTCCACGCCGTCGGCGACCGTGAACGTCTGGAGCTGCTGCTGGAGCTCTCCCGGGAGCTGCCCGAGCTGCCCGAAGCCTACGGAGGCGACTACACCGAGCAGATGGAGCAGGTGGTGGAGTGCCAGACGCCGCTGTTTCTGGCCGTGGAGTACGACGACGACGCCTCCACCGCCGAGCTGATCTTCGCCGCGCCGGCCGAAGCGCCGACCACCCGGGGCTTCGCCTCGATCCTGCAGCAGGGGCTCTCCGGGCTGACCTATGAGCAGATCCTGGCCGTGCCCGATGACCTGCACCAGCGGCTCGGGCTGGCCCAGGCCATCACCCCGCTGCGGCTGCGCGGTATGAGTGCGATGCTCGGGCGCATCAAACGCAATGTGCGCGAGCACATCGCTGTCTAATCCCGGTCTGAGGCCAGGTCTGATCCCTCAGGACGCTGGCCCGGCTGAGGGCGGTCGAACAGGTCCTGCACCCAGCGGATCACGCTGCGCTCCCACCGCCGCGGATCATAGTTCCACTCTTTGACGTGCTTGGCGCGGTTGAAGGGCACAAAATGGACCAGTGAGTTCCGCTGGGCCAGCTCCCGGCTGGGACCGTAGGGGACGACGTCGTCGTCGATGCTGTGCAGGATCAGGGTGCGCACGTGCAGCTGATCGGCACGGTCGATCCAGTTCAGCACCTTCAGGTCCACCGGTGAGGCCAGGCCGGTGACCCTGCGACCTGCCCGGTTGGAGATGAACCACCGAGTCAGCCGGCCGATCGGATCGGGGATCTTCAGCGCCCTGGCCTGATAGGCCAGCACGTCGATCCAGTCGATCACCGGGCCGGTGAGCACCTGACCTGCGATATGGATGGCCAGCGGAGACCGATCGGCGACCTGCAGGCAGATGGCGCCACCCATGGACCATCCGAAGAGCACCACCTCCCGGGCTCCGTGCTCCAGGGCGTAGCGGATGGCGGCCTCGACGTCCTCCCATTCGGTCACGCCCAGCCCGTACTTGCCGTCCGGGGCGGCGGGGGCCTCACCGTCATTGCGGTAGGAGATCAGCAGCGAATCGATGCCCAGCTCCGCGGCAGCCGGAAGCGCCTTGATGCCCTCAGTGCGCAGCCCGCCGCGGCCGTGGACCATGATCGCCCAGATGCCGCGGCCGGCCAGTGGAGCCTGCGGGTCGGAGGCCGGCACGTACCAGGCCGGGGCCGGGCCGCCGGGCAGGTCCAGGATGACGTCGTCGTATTCGTATCCGGCCTCCTGCGGCGTCAGATACGGAACCGAGGACCACCAGCCGCGCACTGCGGTGCGCAGGTCTCCGCCGTGGACCGCCTCCACCCTGCGGGCCAGCGTGCCGTCCCGGGGCGTGAAGCTGGTGATGCTCCCGATCCGCGCAAACGACTTGCCGCCGTGGAAGTAGAGTCCGTAGACGCCGTCGACCACAGTCTCATCGGTGGCCGGCAGAATCACCTCGTCGCCGTCGGGCCCATGCACCACCGCCAGGATCTCCAGGTCCTCCACCCGCTCCTTCACCGGGGTGACCACCACCCGGGCGAAGTACCCGGCGATCGCCGAAGCCACCGCGGTCAGCGTCATCCCGGCGGCCAGTCCGGTGCCTGCTCCCAGGGTGACCGCCCGCACCCAGGGCGTGGGCTCCGGCTCCCGGCCGGCAGCCCGCAGCAGCGCCTTAGCCTGCCGCTCACCGCGCAGTCGGGCCCACTCAGCACCGGCGGCGGCCCGTTTCAGTCCGCCTCGCAGATCCCGGTTCATAGACCTCCCAGAATGCTCGCACCGTCACGATCCACCTTACGCCTCGGACGTAGGATGGAGGTATGAGCGACGATCCGTTCCGCAACAGACTCACCGACTTGGAATACCACGTGCTGCGCGAGGGCGGCACCGAACGCCCGTACACCGGGGAGTACTGGGACAATAAGGAGCCGGGCACCTATTTCTGCCGGGCCTGCGGAGCCGAACTGTTCGACTCCGAGACCAAATTCGACTCCCGCTGCGGCTGGCCGAGCTTCTACCAGCCGGCTGAAGGATCGAACGTGACCTATCTGAAGGACACATCCATGGGAATGCAGCGGATCGAGGTTCGCTGCGGCTCCTGCGATTCGCACCTGGGCCACGTCTTCGAGGGCGAGGGGTTCAATACGCCCACCGATCTGCGCTACTGCATCAATTCGGTCTCGATGACCTTCCAGCCCGCCGGCAGCGCGGAGCAGGACGGCTGATGGGCAAGCAGCGCAGCACCGCCGAGACCAGCCTGGATCCCTCCTTCGCCTCAGACAATACGGCCGGAGTCTGCCCGGAGATCCTCCAGGCGCTGACCACCGTCAACCACGGCCCCGCCCTGCCCTACGGTGCCGACGACGCCACAGCGCGGCTGCAGCAGTGGGCCCAGCGCGAGTTCGGACCGCAAGCGGAGATCTACCCGGTCTTCAACGGCACCGGAGCCAATGTGGTGGCCCTGCAGGCGCTGCTGCCCCGCTGGGGCGCGGCGATCTGCGCCCAGGGGGCGCATGTGAACAATGACGAGGGAGCCGCCCCGGAGCGGCTGGGCGCAGTGAAGCTGCTGCCCCGCCCCGGCGCCGAAGGCAAGCTCACCCCGCAGGACATCGGCGCGGAGGTCGGTGCGCTCGGCTTCGTCCACGCAGCCCAGCCGCTGGCCGTCTCGGTGACCCAGTCCACCGAGGTGGGCACGCTCTACAGCCTGGATGAGCTCTCTGCCCTGGCCGAGGCGGCCCATGCCCACGGCATGAGCCTGCACGTGGACGGTGCCCGGCTCTCCAATGCGGCCGCGGCCCTGGGGGTGAGTCTGGGCGAGGCGACCGCCGGCGCAGGCGCGGACATCGTCTCCTTGGGCGGAACCAAGAACGGGGCGCTGGCTGCCGAGGCGGTGGTGGTCATCAATCCCGACCGGGTGCGCGGCACCGACTACATCCGCAAGTTCTCCATGCAGCTGGCCAGCAAGCAGCGCTACATCTCCGCCCAGCTGCTGGAGCTGTTCAGCACTGATCTGTGGCGCCGCAACGCGGAGCACGCCAACCGGTGCGCCGCTGAGCTGGCAGCCCGGCTCAGCGCTCTTCAGGGAGTGCGGCTCTCCGGAGCCACCCCGGTCAACGCCGTCTTCCCGGAGGTGTCAGCTGAGATCGCATCCCGCATCCAGGCGCGCTACCTGGCTCATGTGTGGGGGACCGCACCCAGCGGCAATCCGGTGCTGCGTCTGATGTGCTCCTGGCAGACCCGGCAAGAGGACATTGACGCGCTGCTGGCCGTCGCCGCAGGAGAGTAGGCGAGCAGTCAAGGCCAGCGCGGCGCGCCTGACCGGCCCAGCACAGGCGGCTCCCTAGGCTGGAGGACGTGAGCGTATTCGGCCCGTTGGGCGACCCAGCCGCGCACACATCGCAGGCGGCCGCAGGCCGGGGACCGCAGATCCGCACCCCCGGCATTGAGGATGTGCCCGAATCATTCCGCGCTGCCCTGACCCAGCTGCGGCGGGCGCAGCCCCGGCAGGAGGCGGTAGTGGCTGAAGTGCCCGCTCCCCGGAGACTGGCTCCCTTCGCCGTCGCACTGCGAGCCGAGATCGCCTCGCCCGAGGCGAAGGTCTCCTCCGCCCATCCGGTAGCCCGCCTGCGGCCGACTGCCAATGAGGAGGAGATCCTGGCCACCGGGCGGATGATTCTGCTGCACGACCCCGCCGGCCAGCAGAGCTGGGGCGGGGACTTCCGGGTGGTGATCTATATCCGGGCGGAGCTGGAGCCTGAGATGGGCAATGACCCGCTGCTGGCCTCAGTGGCCTGGACCTGGCTGTGCGAGGCCCTGGAGGCTCACGGGGTGGCATACTCGCATGCCGGCGGCACTGCTACGCGCATCCTCTCGGAGTCCTTCGGATCGCTGCAGAACCGCCAGGCCAGCAATGACGTGGAGCTGCGCGCCTCGTGGACACCGGCGGACACCTCCTTCGGCACCCACCTGGAGGCCTGGGCGGATATGGCCTGCTCCTTCGCCGGGCTGCCCCCGGTGCCTGACGGCGTCGTCGCTCTTCCTCATATTCGGAGAAGCTAGTGACCCTCACTCCCCCGCCCGACCCCGACACGCTGCCGCTGCTCACCGAACCCGACGACGGCGTCCCCGCGGTCATTGAGACTGAGCGGGGGCTGCTGCGCGCCGCAGACGCCCTGGCCGCAGGAAGCGGGCCGGTGGCAGTGGACGCCGAACGTGCCTCGGGGTTCCGGTACGGGCAGCGCGCCTTCCTGGTCCAGCTCAAACGCGAGGGCTCAGGGATCTGGCTGATCGACCCCGAGCCCTTCGACACGCTGCTGCCGGCGCAGGAGGCGCTGGACGACGCCGAGTGGGTGCTGCACGCCGCCGGGCAGGACCTGCCGTGCCTGGCGGAGCTGGGTATGCATCCCCCCAGCCTCTTCGACACGGAGGTGGCCGCGCGGATGGCCGGTCTGCCACGGGTGGGCCTCGGCGCCGTCGTCGAGCACCTGCTGGGCCTGCGGCTGGCCAAGGAGCACTCCGCGGCCGACTGGTCCCGCCGGCCGCTGCCGGCCGAATGGCTGCGCTACGCCGCCCTGGATGTGGAGCTGCTCCTGGGGCTGCGTGAGAAGCTGCAGGAGCTGCTCGTCGCCCAGGGCAAGGCAGATTGGGCCGCCGAGGAGTTCGAGCACCTGCGCACGGCCCGTCCTGCCGCGGTGCCGCGCAGCGAGCGGTGGCGGAAGACCAGCGGCATCAACAAGCTGAAGTCCGTCCGCAGCCTGGCAGTGCTGCGTGAGCTCTGGAACGCCCGGGAGTCCCTGGCGGAGAAGAAGGACGTCGCCCCCGGACGTCTGCTGCCCGACTCAGCCCTGGTGGCCGCCGCCGAGGTCATGCCGCGCACCGTACCGCAGCTGCTCTCCGTGCCGGGGTTCCACGGACGGGCGGCGAAGCGAGAGGCCCCCCGGTGGCTGCGGGCGGTCCAGGCCGGCGTCGCCACTGAAGACCTCCCCGTCAGGCAGCGGCCCAGCGGCAGCCCCCCTCCCCCGCGGACCTGGAAGGACCGCAATCCGCTGGCCTACCGGCAGTACCGCACAGCCAAACTGCGCCTGGGCCGGCGGGCGGAGCAGCTGCGCATTATGCCGGACACCCTGCTGGCCCCCGCCGTGCTGAAGCAGCTCTGCTGGGAAGCGCCTGAGCCGGTGGACCTGAACACGGTCACTGAGGGTCTGCGCCGGTGCGGAGCCAGGGAATGGCAGATCGAGCAGACCGCAGCCATTATTGCGGTGGCGCTGCTGGAGCCGGAGCCGATGGAGAATCTCTGAGCCGAGCCGGTTCGGCAGTCCCGCATGAGAGATGCTGTGGCGGGGCGTATTACTCGTCGGTAGGATGTGATCTGCCACGCACGTACGTCACCACCCCAGGAGTCTGACTATGCCGCACAATCTGTCCCGCTACGCCGATCTGCCTCACCAGTTCGAAGGTGAGACTGTCACCCACAGCCGGCTGGAGGACATCCAGCTCCCCGAGGGTGCAGGAACCTTGGCGGTCATCCGGCTGGACAACGGTGCCGGCAAGCGGCCCAATACCCTGGGACCGGCATCTCTGATGGAGTTCGGAGAGGCTGTGGCCTCCCAGTACTCCCGAGCCGAGGCCGGAGAGATTGTGGGCCTGGCAGTCACCGGCACCCCCGGAAAATTTGCTGCCGGTGCCGACATCGTCTCCGCCCGCCAGCTGGGCAGCCCCGAACGCGCCGCAGGCATGGCCGAACTGGGGCATGAGGTCTACAACCTGCTGGATGACTTCCCCGCCCCGACCTTTGCCTTCATCTCCGGAGCAGCCCTGGGCGGCGGCCTGGAGATCGCGCTGCCGGCCGACTACCGGACCATCTCTGATCAGGTCCGAGCCGTCGGCCTGCCGGAGACCTTCCTGGGCCTGGTGCCCGGTTGGGGAGGCATCTACCGGCTTCCGCGGCTGATCGGTCCCGAGGCCGCGGCTGAGGTGATCTTCACCAATCCGCTGAACAACAACCGCTCGCTGAAGGCCAAGCAGGCCTATGAGCTCGGCATCGCCGACGCCCTGTTCACCGACGAGACCTTTGAAGCCGATTCTCTGGCCTTCGCCGCCGAGGTGCTGCGCGGTGGCGAGACGGCACAGAAGATCGCAGCTCGGCGGGAGGTCGATACCAGCGACGCCGCGTGGCAGCGGGCTGCTCAGCGGGCGAAGAAGACCATTGCCGCAAAGACCGGGGACACCGCGCCGGCCCCGCTGCGGGCCCTTGAGCTCTTCGAGCAGGTCCCCCACCGCAGCCGGGAGGAGGACCGGGCCGAAGAGGTCCGGGCCCTGGGAGACCTGCTGATCTCTGACGAGTTCCGCAACGTCGTCTACGCGTTCATGGAGCTGGTGCAGAAGCGGGCGAAGAAGCCTGCCGGGGTGCCGGCGGCGGCCCCGGCAGAGATCCGCACGGTGGGTGTGGTCGGTGCCGGGCTCATGGCCTCCCAGCTCGCCATGGTCTTCGCCCAGCATCTGCAGGTGCCCGTCGTGCTCACTGATCTGGACTCCGAGCGGGTGGACAAGGCACTGGAGTGGATCCGCCAGCAGGCGACCAAGCAGGCCGAGAAGGGCCGGATCTCTGCGGAGCAGGCCCAGGCTCTTGCCGGGCTGGTCACCGGATCCACCGACAAGTCCGTCTACGCCGATGCCGACTTGGTGATCGAGGCGGTCTTCGAGGAGATCGGGGTGAAGAAGCAGGTCTTCGCCGAGCTGGAGGAGATCGTGGACCCGGGGACCATCCTGGCCACCAATACCTCCTCCCTGTCGGTGACGGAGATGGCCGCTGATCTGAAGCACCCCGAACGTGTGATCGGATTCCACTTCTTCAACCCGGTGCCGGTGATGCCGCTGGTGGAGATCGCCCGGACTCCGAAGACCGCCGACGAGCCGATCGCCACCGCCTTCGACCTGGCCGCGAAGCTGCGCAAGACACCGGTGCTGACCAAGGACTCCACCGCATTCGTGGTCAATCGCATCCTGCTGCGGATGATGGCGGAGGTGCAGAAGGCCTTCGACGAGGGCACGGACCCGGACACCATCGATGAGGCGCTGAAGCCGCTGGCGCTGCCGATGAGTCCCTTCGACCTGTTGGCCATGGTTGGCATCCCGGTGGCTCAGCACGTCACCGAATCGCTGCACTCCAGCTTCGGGGACCGCTTCCACGTCTCGAAGAACCTGCAGGCGCTCATCGACCACGGAGTCACCGAGATCCGCAGCACCGATGAGGACGGACGGACATACATCAAGGACTCCACGCGGGCGCTGATGCAGATCGGCAGCAGTCCGAAGACCGCCGAGGAGGTCTTCGCCACCGTCACCGAAGCACTGGCCGAGGAGATCGATCTGATGCTGCAGGAGCAGGTCGTCGCCTCGGTGAAGGACATCGACCTGTGCCTGATCCTGGGGGCCGGCTGGCCCTTCCACCGCGGAGGCATCACGCCCTATCTGGACCAGCTGGGAGTCAGCACCCGGGTGACCGGACGCAGGTTCCACGGCTGAATGAACCCGGCAGCTGCGCGGCGGTAGCATGGGGGGCATGGCTTCCACCTGCTGCCGCCGCGAGTTTCTCGGCTACGGATGTCTGGGCGCCTCAGCACTGGCGCTGACCGCCTGCGGCGGTGAGGAGGAGCCTTCGGGCTGGACGGATCTGATTCGGCTGGACGAGGTTCCCTCCGGCTCTGCGGTGAAGGTCTCCGCCGGGGACAGGGAGCTGCTGGTCCACCGCTCCGCCGAGGACGAGGTGCAGGTGCTCTCGGCAGTGTGTCCGCATCAGGGATGCGCTGTGGAGGTGGACTCCCAGCGGTACGTCTGCCCGTGCCACGACTCCCAGTTCGAGCTCGACGGCGAACTGATCGCCGGCCCGGCCCAGCAGGGCCTGGAGACGGTGACCTCACGCGTGGAGGGCGGTATGGTGCGCGCGGAGCTCTGAGCGCTGCTCAGCCGCGGCCGCTGCGGAAAGCCGGAATCTCGCCGGTGGGCACATCCTCTCCCGGCAGCCGCCGGGCGAAGGGCACTTTGGTGCCCAGCACCTGGGCGACGGTGTCCTGGGCGATCTGCGCGGCGGTGAGCCCGACGCGCTGCAGCACGTCGTTGCGCGATCCGTGGCCCAGAAACTCCACCGGCAGTCCCACTTCGTTCAGCGCCGTGTCCACGCCTGCCTCGCGCATGGTCTGCCGGATGCGGGAGCCCACCCCGCCGGCGCGCACACCGTCCTCGATGCAGACCACAATCCGGTGACGCGCCGCCAGCGAGACCACTGAGTCGGGCACCGGCAGCACCCACCGCGGATCCACCACTGTGGAGGTGATGCCCTGGTCCTCCAGCCGGCGGGCCAGCTCCAGGGAGAGTTCCCCCATCGTGCCGACCGAGACGATCAGCACGTCATTGGACCAGGAGCCGTCGTCGTCGGCTTCGGTGCTGGTCGCCAGCAGGTCAGTGCCATCGGCCAGCCGCTGCAGAGCATCTATCTCATCATTGACCGACCCCTTGGAGAACCGCACCACCGTGGGCGCGTCCTCGACGGCGACGGCCTCACGCAGCTCCTCGCGCAGCCGCGTGGAGTCCCGGGGTGCGGCGATCTGCATTCCCGGCACCATCTGCAGCAGCGAAAGGTCCCACATACCGTGGTGGCTGGGCCCATCGGGTCCGGTCACCCCGGCCCTGTCCAGCACAAAGGTCACCCCGGCGCGGTGCAGCGCCACATCCATGAGCACCTGGTCGAAGGCGCGGTTGAGGAAAGTGGCGTAGACCGCCACCACTGGGTGCATGCCCGCGTAGGCCAGTCCCGCCGCGGAGGCGACCGCATGCTGCTCGGCTATCCCGACGTCGACCACCCGCTGCGGGTGCCGGGCCGCCATCGTGCGCAGCCCCACGGGGATGAGCATGGCGCCGGTGAGGGCCACGATGTCGTCGCGCTCATCGGCGATGGCGGCGATCTCCTCTTCGAACACTGAGGTCCAGGAGCGCGCGGAGCCGCGGCTGACGGCTTCACCGGTCTCCGGGTCGATGACGCCGACTGCGTGGAACTGGTCAGCCTCATCGGCGCGGGCAGGGGCGTAGCCGCGGCCCTTTTCGGTGATCGCATGAACGATCACCGGACCGCCGTAGCTGCGGGCATCGGCCAGCGCCTCCTCCAGGGCCTGCTGGTCGTGTCCGTCGACGGGGCCGATGTACTTCATGCCCAGGTCCTCGAAGAGCCCCTGGGGCGCCCAGAAGTCCTTGGCGCCCTTCTTGGCAGCATGCAGACTGCGGTAGACCATCTGGCTGACCGCTCCCCCACGCTGCAGCCGCTGCTTGGTGCCGTCCATCACGGTCTCGTAGACCGGGTGGGTGCGGACCTTGTCCAGCACGCCGCGGCGCAGTTTGGAGAGCTGATCGGCGATGCCTCCCACCGTGGGCGCGTAGCTGCGGCCATTGTCATTGACCACAATGACCACTCGCCGGTCCTTATCGGCGGCGATGTTGTTCAGCGCCTCCCAGGCCATCCCGCCGGTCAGGGCTCCGTCGCCGATGATGGGAACTACGTACCGGTCGCCTTCGCCGTTGAGCTTCCGGGCTCGGGAGATGCCGTCGGCCCAGGCCAATGAGCTGGAGGCGTGGGAGGACTCGACAATGTCGTGGACCGACTCGGAGCGGTCCGGGTAGCCGGAGAGCCCGCCGGCCTGCCGCAGCGTGGAGAAGTCTTGGCGTCCGGTCAGCAGCTTGTGGACATAGGACTGGTGGCCGGTGTCGAAGATGATGGAGTCCCGCGGGGAGTCGAAGATCCGGTGGACCGCCATGGTCAGCTCCACGACTCCCAGATTCGGGCCCAGGTGGCCGCCGGTGGCTGAGACGTTGCTGATCAGGAACTCGCGGATCTCCCCGGCGAGCCGCTCCAACTGCTCTCCGGTGAGCTTGGAGAGGTCCTGCGGTGTGCGGACCGTCTGCAGAATGCTCATCTGACCAGTCTACCCAGCCGCCGGCGGCACGTCAGAGGGACTGCGAGGCGAGGTCCTGAATATTCTGGGTGCCTTCCACCAGGGTTCGGTAGATCCGCTCGTAGCGTTCGGCCATCACCGGCAGGTCGAACTGCTGCTCGGCCCAGGAGCGGACCCGCCGGGGGTCGAGGGCCTCCGCCTTCTCCACCGCAGCCGGGAGATCCTCCAACCGGTCGACGATGATGCCGCTGATGCCGTCGGCGACCACCTCCGGCACGCTGCCGCGGCAGGTGGCCACCACCGGGGTGCCGCAGGCCATGGCTTCGGCCATCACCATGCCGAAGGGCTCCTCCCACTGAATCGGGAAGAGGAACGCCGATGCTTGAGAGAACAGCTCACGCTTCAGCACGGCATCGGCCTCCCCCACATATTCGGCATCCGTTCCCAGCAGCGGCTCCACCTCCGCGGCGAAATAGTCCTTCTCCAGGCTCTCGCTGAGCTTTCCGGCCAGGACGATGCGTCGCCCGGCGGCCCGTGCTGCCTCAATCGCCAGGTGTGCTCCCTTATCCGGACTGAAGCGCCCCAGCCAGAGCAGGAAGTCCTGCTTGTCCTGCCGGAAGGGAAAGCTGGCGACGTCGACTGCATTGTGCACAGTGCCGATCCAGTTCAGATCCGGCGCCAGACGCCTCTGAGCGTCGGAGATGGCTACAACGTCCACAGCGGTGCCCAGCCGGCGGAAGTACTCACCGTTGAGGCCGGCGACCGGCCCGTGCATGGTGGTCACAGTGGGAACCCGTCGGCCACGTGCCAGCAGTGGGCCCGCCAGCGAATGATCGTGGACGATGTCGCAGCCGACCGCGTCCAGGCTCTGAGCCGTCACCGTCGCGCTGATCGCCTCCGGCAGGGCGCTGGACCCCAGCAGCTCGCTGGGTGGGTGCTCGAAGACTCGGATGTGACGCTGGGCGCGGGTGCCGTTGGGTCCGGAGGAGATCAGCGTCACCTCGTGCCCGCGCAGCACCAGCTGGTCCACCAGCGCCGCCACCACAGCTTCAGTGCCGCCGTATCCGCTCGGCGGCAGCTGAAACCAGGGCGGGGCGACCATTCCGATGCGCAGCGGGAGTGTGGACTCCTCGATGCCGACAGTGTTCTCCGGGATCTCGGCAGCAATGGACATCGCGTGGAACGCCTCCATGAAGGGTCAGGACGGGAGATCGCATTACCTGCAACTTCACTGAGATGGAAGTTGCAACTGTAGTTGTAACGAATATGCTGTTGGTATGCAAGCGACTCGAAAGGAGAATCCTGCCGATGACCGCTGAGTCTCCCCCAGCGCACACCGATGAGGTGCGTCCCTCAGGCCTGCCTCAGGTGGCACTGCCGCAGCACCAGGTCACGCTGGTGGAGGGCTCGACCTTCTGCGTCTGCACCACCAGCGGAGAGATCCGCCCCGGACGCGCCGAGGGTCTCTTTGTGCGTGACACCCGGGTGATCTCGCAATGGGAGCTGCGTCTGGACGGCGAGCTGCTGGAGCCGCTGACCGTCATACCCGGTGAGCCGTTCGAGCAGCGCTTCATCTCCCGCGCACCCGCCCGCCAGGGCCGGGCAGAACCCACCCTGATTGTGGAGCGCCGGCGCCTGGTCGGGCAGGGCATGCGCGAAGACATCACGGTGCGCAACTATGCCTCAGAGGCAGCGGGGATCGACCTCACTCTGACAGTGGGCGCAGATTTTGCTGATCTGTTCCAGGTCAAGGAGCAGCGGGGGCTGCCGTCCGGGTCGGTCACCCACAGCCAGGCCGGCAGTGATCTGCTGTTCGTCTCTCACCGCGGGACTGAACGGCGCGGCGTGCGGATCACTGCGCCCGGAGCCGTGGCGTCCCCCTACACCCTGACCCACCGGGCGGTGGTGCCGCCCCTCGGGTCCTGGAGCACCACGGTGAGTGTTCACCCTTCGGCAAGCGGCCAGGAGATGGATGCCGTATTCCCCGCAGGCCAGGCTGTCGAAGCAACGCAGCCGGCTCGCCGGATGCACAGCTGGCGGGAGGCCACGCCGCGTATCAGCGTAGAGAACACGGTGGTGGCGCAGGCGCTGAGCATCAGCGAACAGGACTTGGGGGCGCTGCGGATCAGAGATCCGGAGCATCCAGACGACGAGGCGGTGGCAGCAGGTGCGCCCTGGTTCATGGCTCTCTTCGGCCGGGACTCCCTGCTGACCTCCTGGATGCTGCTGCCCTTTGCACCCGAGCTGGTGCTGGGCACCCTGACGATGCTCGCCAGGCTCCAGGGCGCAGAGGCGGATCCGATGACCGAGGAGGAGCCGGGCAAGATCCTCCATGAGGTGCGGCGCGGAGCGGACCTCTCCCTGGCCCTGGGTGGGCAGAGCGTCTATTACGGATCCATCGACTCCACACCGCTGTTCCTCATGCTCGCCGCCCGTGCTATGCGCTGGGGAGCGCCCGCCGAGGTGCTGCTGCGCCTGCAGCCTGCCGTGCGCGCGGCAGCTGAGTGGCTGGTTCGATTCGGCGACCGCGACGGTGATGGCTTCATCGAGTATCAGCGAAGCTCGGACCGGGGGCTGCTGAACCAGGGCTGGAAGGACAGCCATGACTCCATGATCAGCGAAGGCGGTGTGCCCGCCCAGCCACCGATCGCCTTGGCTGAGGTCCAGGGCTACAGCTATGCCGCCTATCTGGCCGTGGCGGAGTTGGAGGAGTTCTGGGGCCGCGCAGACGACGCCGCACGCTGGCGCCAGCGAGCCGCAGAGCTCAAGCAGCGCTTTCACGAGGCCTTCTGGATGCCCCGTCGCGGCTTCTACGCAATTGCGCTGGACGGGAACAAGCAGCAGGTGGACGCGGTGAGCTCCAATATCGGCCACTGTCTGTGGACAGGACTGATCGACCAGCAGCAGGCGCCCGCCGTCGTCGATCAGCTGGTGGGCGAGGACCTCTTCAGCGGCTTCGGCATCCGAACCCGCTCGGCCCGCTCATCCGCGTTCAATCCGGTCAGCTACCACAACGGCTCCGTCTGGCCCCATGACACAGTGCTGGCTGCTGCAGGGATGAAGCAGTATGGATTCCACGACGCCGCTGCGGCGGTCCTCAGCGGACTCACCGACGCCTTGGAGGCTTTCGGCGGACGGCTGCCGGAGCTCTTCTGCGGCTTTCAGCGTTCGGACATGCCGGTGCCGGTTCCCTACCCCACCTCCTGCTCACCCCAGGCCTGGGCGGCGGCAGTGCCGTTCGAGATGCTGCGCCTCTCCTTGGGCTTGGAGGTGGATGTGCGCCGGGGCCGGGTCAGCGCCCAGGCGCCTCCTGCGCTCTTCGGCACTGTGCGCATCACCGAGATTCCTCTCGGTGAGTCCGGCAGCTTCACCGTGCTCGCCGACCAGCGCGGTGTGGAGTTCCTCGACCTTCCCGAAGGGGTGCAGGCTGCCCAGCCCGCTACACTGTGAGGCTGAGATGACTGAGAAAGACGCTCCGCAGCGCCGAACAAACAGGGACGCACTGGTTGAGGACCGCACTGCGCCCTTCTACACCATAGGGCAGGTTGCCGACCTTCTGGGAGTCCAGCCGGCGGCCCTGCGACGGTTGGATGAGCAGCAGATCGTGTCCCCTGAGCGCTCCGATGGGGGCCAGCGCCGCTATTCGCAGCAGGAGGTCGAGCAGCTCAGAGAGGTCGTCGCCCTGACCGATGAGGGCGTGACCCTCCCCGGGGTCCGGAAAGTCCTGCAGCTGCAGCAGCAGGTGGAGGAGCTGAAAGAGGAAGTTGCCGAGCTGAAGAACCGGTGAACGCGTAGGGACCCCGGCAGCGCCGGGGTCCCTACGTGAGCTGACAGCCGGTGGCTAGTTCTGGCTCACCAGCTGGCGGAGGACGTACTGAGACATGCTTCGATGACCAAGCTTGCCGAAATTGGAATGCGGGGCTGATGCAGGAACAGGTGACATCTGATGTTTAGCACCGCTGGTGCTGGGCAGGAGAGGATGTCTCTATGGCAGGAAAGTACCCGGTGGAGTTCCGGGAGGATGTTGTCGCGGTCGCGAAGAACCGCGAGGCCGGTG
>NZ_JAJUJJ010000038.1 GCF_029265375.1 Nesterenkonia sp. | reverse complement strand
GTGATCGGCTGGCAGTGGTGCGACCGCGAGTCCAAAGCCGCCTGGGCAGCACTGTTCCGCCAGCTCCCCGCCCCGGATGTGGTGGTCACCGACGGCGGGGCCGGGCTGCGGGCGGCTCTGGATCAGCAGTGGCGCCGCACCCGGATCCAACGCTGCTACTTCCACATCCGCGCCGCCGTGGTGAGGCACACCACCCTGAATCCACGACTGGAGGCAGGTAAGGAGATCCTGGCTCTGACCAGGGAACTCATGCGGGTCCAGGACCTCGATGCCGCCGCAGCGTGGATGGGCGCCTACGGCTCCTGGGAAGCGAAGTGGGAGAAGTTCCTCAAGCAGCGCACCTACGCCAAGAAAGGCGTGGAACGGCCATCCTGGGCTAAGCCGAACCAGAACTGGTGGTACACCCACATCCGACTGCGCCGAGTCCAGGGACTCTACCGGCAGCTGATCCGGGACAAGTCCCTGTTCACCTACCTCGACCAGCACTACACCAGCGAAGGCGTCAGGACGGTGGAACGGGCCACCTCCAGGCTAGAAGGCGAGCCCAACAACGCGATCAAACACCTGCTGCGCCATCACCGAGGCATGCCCGACCATCACGCACGCAAAGCCGTGGACTGGCTGCTCAACAACCTCACCGAGCACCCCCCACGACCCGTGGAAGCTGGTGCAGCGACAGCAGCGCGAAGCGGCGAGGCAGTCCCAGCACAAGCCGGTGGAAGAAGAACAGATAGGCCCTGAGGCCTACGGCACCTCAGCTATAGCCGAAGAAGGCCTCTGGACCCGCAAAGGCTGGGCCGGCAGGCCGTGACACGCCCGGGCCATACACACATTTTGGCCAATAACCCGAAAAAGACTGTTGCCCCGGGAGTCCGAGCCTTGAAGTTCGAATAGTCACCGGGGCATTACATGACCTAGGATAGGCGATTCAGACATCAGCTTCAATCGCAGGGCCACACCGTGGACCTTGTTTGCCGCGCATAACTACGAACATGCAGATAGTCGGCTGCTCAACCAGGGCCGGCAACGCTTCGGCTCAAGCGACGGAGGAAATCGTCCGCGCATCGATCTGCAGGTCATTCTCGCCGAAAGCGCGTTTCAATGGATCGCTCGGTCAGCGCGCTTTACTCCCGAGTTGACTGTGTGCACTCTAGTCGTCCCGCAACAGCATCTCAGACCGGCTGGCTTATTGGAACTGGTTCGCGCCACGGGAGCCAAGGCCTCGTGCGGCATGGTCACACACACGCCCCGTCAGGCAGAAGCCTGACGGGGCGCATTTATGAGATGCTGAACCGAGACACACCGGACGTGTCAGGTGCTAGATCGCCTCGTATCCGAGCCGATCAGATCAACTATCGGCAAGTTGGCGGAGGACGTACTGCAGAATGCCTCCGTTGCGGTAGTAGTTGGCCTCGCCGGGAGTGTCGATCCGCACCACAGCGTCGAATTCGACAGTCTCGCCGTCCTCCTTCTCCGCGGTGACCTTCACTGTCTTCGGGGTCTCACCGTCATTGAGCGCGGTGATCCCGGAGATGCTGAAGGTCTCGAAGCCGGTCAGACCCAGGGTCTCGGCCGACTCGCCCTCGGGGAACTGCAGCGGCAGCACACCCATGCCGATGAGGTTGGAGCGGTGGATCCGCTCGAAGGACTCGGCAATCACCGCGCGCACACCCAGAAGACGGGTGCCCTTAGCGGCCCAGTCGCGGGAGGAGCCGGATCCGTACTCCTTGCCGCCGAGCACCACCAGCGGGGTGCCGGCCTTCTGGTAGTTCATCGCCGCATCGTAGACGTAGGCCTGCGGAGCGCCCTCCTGGGTGAAGTCCCGGGTGAAGCCGCCCTCAACGCCCTTGCCGTCGTTCTCATCGGCCAGCAGCTGGTTCTTGATCCGAATATTGGCGAAGGTGCCCCGGATC
The DNA here is from genome assembly GCF_029265375.1 of Nesterenkonia sp. Classification (GTDB taxonomy): domain Bacteria; phylum Actinomycetota; class Actinomycetes; order Actinomycetales; family Micrococcaceae; genus Nesterenkonia. The sequence goes on along the minus strand of NZ_JAJUJJ010000038.1, from coordinate 10,390 downwards.
ATCACCTCGTGGTTGCCGCGGCGGGAGCCGTAGGAGTTGAAGTCCTTGCGCTCCACCCCGTTCTCCAGCAGGTACTTCCCTGCGGGGGTGTCGGACTTGAAGGAGCCGGCCGGAGAGATGTGATCGGTGGTGACCGAGTCTCCCAGCTTCAGCAGCACCCGGGCGCCTTCGATATCGGTCACCGGCTCGGGCTCGAGCGTCATGCCGTCGAAGTAGGGGGCCTTGCGCACATAGGTGGAGTTCTCGTCCCAGGTGAAGGTCTCCCCTTCGGGGGTGTCCAGGGACTGCCAGCGGTGGTCGCCGTCGAAGATCGACCCGTACTTGGAGGTGTACATGCTGGTGTCGATGGACTCATCGATGATCTGCTGCACCTCGGTGGGGTCCGGCCAGATGTCCCGCAGGTAGACGTCGTTGCCCTCGGAGTCCTGACCCAGCGGATCATTCTCGAAGTCGAAGTCCATGGTTCCGGCCAGCGCGTAGGCCACCACCAGCGGCGGCGAGGCCAGATAGTTCATCTTCACATCCGGGTTGATGCGGCCCTCGAAGTTCCGGTTGCCCGAAAGCACCGAGGTCACCGCCAGATCTTCCTCCTGGATGGTCTTGGAGATCTCTTCCTCCAGGGGGCCGGAGTTGCCGATGCAGGTGGTGCAGCCGTAGCCGACCACGTAGAAGCCGATCTTCTCCAGGTACTCGATCAGACCGGACTTCTCGTAGTAGTCGGTCACCACTTTGGAGCCCGGGGCGATGGAGGTCTTCACCCACGGCTTCTGCACCAGTCCCTTCTCCACCGCATTGCGCGCCAGCACACCGGCGGCGAGCATCACGTTCGGGTTGGACGTGTTGGTGCAGGAGGTGATCGAGGCGATGGAGACGGCCCCGTGGTCCAGGGTGAACTCCCTGCCATCGGGCATCGTCACCGGCACCGGGTGGGAGGGCCGGCCGTCGGCAGGCTCGGCGTCGGAGTCCATCGGCCGCGGCTTGTCACGGTCGGACTGGCCCTGGCCGCTGGGGGTCGGGGCGTCAGATGCGGGGAAGGTCTCCGCGACCGATTCGTCCACATTGCCGTTGACCGAGTTCTCCACTCCCAGGGCCTTCTCAGTCTCGGAGACGTAGTTGTGGATGTCCTTGCGGAACTGCTCCTTCGCATCGGTGAGCTCGATCCGGTCCTGCGGGCGCTTGGGTCCAGAGATGGAGGGGACCACGGTGGAGAGGTCCAGCTCCAGGTGCTCGGAGAAGCGCAGTTCGCGCGAGGGGTCGTGCCACATGCCCTGCTCCTTGGCATAGGCCTCCACCAGAGCGATCTGCTCCTCGGTGCGGCCGGTCAGGCGCATATAGTCGATGGTCACCTCATCGATCGGGAACATGGCCGCGGTGGAGCCGAACTCCGGGCTCATATTGCCGATGGTGGCGCGGTTGGCCAGCGGCACCTCGGCCACGCCCTCGCCGTAGAACTCTACGAACTTGCCGACCACTCCGTGCTCACGCAGCATCTGCGTGATGGTCAGCACCACGTCGGTAGCGGTCGCGCCGGCGGGAATCTCGCCGGTGAGCTTGAAGCCGACCACGCGCGGGATCAGCATGGAGATCGGCTGGCCCAGCATGGCGGCCTCGGCCTCGATGCCGCCCACGCCCCAGCCCAGCACGCCCAGGCCGTTCTCCATGGTGGTGTGGGAGTCGGTGCCCACACAGGTGTCGGGGTAGGCCTGCAGAGCACCGTCGCTCTCGCGGGTCATCACCACCCGAGCCAGAGACTCGATATTGACCTGGTGGACGATGCCCATGCCCGGGGGCACCACCTTGAAGTTCTCGAAGGCGGTCTGGCCCCAGCGCAGGAACTGGTAGCGCTCACCGTTGCGCTGGTACTCGATGTCCATATTGCGCTCGATCGCCTCGTGGGATCCGAAGGCGTCGATCTGCACCGAGTGGTCGATGACCATTTCAGCCGGCGCCAGCGGGTTGATCCGGTTGGGGTCGCCCCCCAGCTCGGCGACGGCTTCACGCATCGTGGCCAGGTCCACCACACACGGCACACCGGTGAAGTCCTGCATCAGCACCCGGCCCGGGGTGAACTGGATCTCCGTGGTGGGATCTGCGGTCTCGTCCCAGCTGCCCAGAGCCTTGATGTGCTCGGCGGTGACATTGGCACCGTCTTCGGTGCGCAGCAGGTTCTCCAGCAGCACTTTCAGGCTGTACGGGAGGGTCTCATAGCCCTCAACCGTGTTCAGGCGGTAGATCTCATAGTCCGCGCCGTTGACGTTGAGAACGCCCTTTGCTCCGAAGCTGTCCACTGTACTCACGCTTCGACTCCTTGTCTGTATGCACTGACACGGCCTCGGATCTTGGGTGGGACCCAGGGCCTTGTTATCCGCCCTCCATCCTACTCATACGCACCTGGTCAGCGCCGGGGAGGCAGGGTGTGGTCAGTTCCGCTCAAAGCGAGCAACTGATTCCATGTGGTGGGTATTGGGATAGAGGTCCAGCAGCTGCAGGTCCGCCAGCTGCCAGCCCAGCTCAGCAAGCACCTTGGCGTCCCGGGCGAAGGAGGCCGGATCACAGGAGACATAGAGGATCTGCCCCGGCCTGCTGGAGGCGATGCCGGTGAGCACGCGGTTGTCGGCGCCGGCCCGGGGCGGGTCCAGGATCACCACATCCGCGCTCTCCAGCCGGTCAGCGATGCGCTCGGCAGGGGCGTGGACCACCTCCACCTGCGGATGGTTCTGAAACAGCTGCGCCGCGGCGGCGCTGGTCGCTTCGGCCGCCTCCACCGAGAGCACCTGGCCGCTGGCCCCCACCGTGTGCGCCGCCCAGGCGGTGAACAGTCCCGCCCCGGCGTAGAGGTCCACGGCGGTCCCGCCGGATGCCAGGCGGGCCATCGAATCGACGGCGCTCACCAGTGCTTTCGGCGCACCCCGGTGAATCTGCCAGAACCCCTCCGGCGGCAGCTGCACCGCCTCCCCGGCGGGCACGGGCAGCGGTTCGGTCACGGTGCGTTCCCCGGTGAGCACCTGATAGTCCACCTGTACGGGCCTCAGCTGGTGATAGCGCCGGCGGCGGCCGGCGGAACGCTGACCGGCCGGGCTCTTGACGCGAGCCAGCAGAATGCTTCCCACTGAAGGGTCCTCCCGGGCCTGAGCGGTCAGCCGTTCGGCCAGGGAGCCGCCGGTGTCCTGGGGGGCCCGCACCACCAGCGCCACCGGCGCGCTGCCGCCGGGAGCGACGACGTCGACGCTCTCGGCGCCGGCGAAGTCCCAGGAGAACAGATGCGACCGGCCGACCGCCTCCACAGCCAAGGGCATCGAACGAAGCGGGATGAGATCGTGCGAGCGATAGGGCTTCATAGCCAGGGAGCCGCCGGCGACGGCGAAGCTGACCCGGGTGCGCCAGTGCAGGCCGCTGGCGGAGGTCTCCGGCAGTGCTGACATGTGCAGCTCGCCGTCAGCGCCGGCGCTGGGCAGGTCCAGCTCGGCCAGGTCGATGCCGCCGATGCGGGCCATGGTGTCCCGGAAGACGTGGGACTTCAGCCGCCGCTGGTGCAGGTCGCTGATGTGGCCGTAGTCGGCCCCGCCCACCGGCACCTGATGGTGGTCATAGGCGCGCAGCGCGTCCGCCTGCTTCCACGGGTGGCGCCGCCGATGGTCGGAGGCCTGAAGCACGTCCACCGCATCGGCGCGCCAGAACTTCGAGGAGCTGTCCCCCTCAGTCACCACCGCCCGCACAGTCTCCCCAGGGATGGCGTGCCGGACGAAGACGACGCGTCCCTGGTGCCGGGCCACGCAGTGCCCGCCGTGGGACATCGGCCCCACGGTCAGCGTCACCACGCGCGGTGCACTCATACCTGGTGCTCGCTGGGGTTCTCCGCCGGCTGCGGGCGGGTGATCATCCACCCCAGCCACAGCGCCAGCGCATAGAGCGGGACCCCCATCACAATGCGGGTCACACCCAGGGCTGCCACCTCATCGGCGAGGTACAGCGGCACCTGAACCAGAAGGCGGGCGGCCAGAACCGCCGCGACAATCCAGGTCGCCGCTGCATAGCCGCGCCGGCGAGCGTCATCATGGCGCCAGTGGAGGCCCTCACCGCGGATCAGACCGAACAGAATGCCCATAAAGGGCCATTTCACCGCCACTGAGACGGCGAAGACGGCCAGGTATGCGGCATTGACGAAGAATCCCGGCTGGTAGTAGCCGCGGGCGTCTCCGGAGAAATGTGCGAAGGCGGCGCAGATCGCCACACCGATCAGTCCGGACACCGACTGCAGCAGGCTGCCGCGCTGAATGAGGCGCAGCACGGTGAAGATCAGGCCGGTCCCCAGCGCCAGGAGGATCGCTGCTGTGAGGTCCTCAGTGATCAGGTAGGTGACCAGGAAGCCGGCCGAGGGCAGAGCCGCTTCGGCCAGTCCACGCCATCCGCCCACTGAGGCGTGCACATCCAGGGAGCCGTCGTCCCGGGTGCTCAGCCGCTGGGCAGCGGCCGAGGAGATCTGGTGTCCGACCTGGTCGGGGCTGCTGTTCGGCATGACTACTGGGACGTGTCCGGCTTCCGCGCCTGCGGCATCCCGTTGGTGCCGGCCGCGGTTCCGCCGCCCTGGGCCTTCCGCGGCACCACAACTCGCTTGGCTCCGGCCGGCGGCCGCAGCCGCAGCAGCTCTCGAGGCGGCAGCGGCTCATCCCCGCGCACCACCACGATGCGGGAGAAGAGGTCTTCGACGCCCTCTGCCGCACTGCGGTCGATGGCCCCGCGGCCGCCGATGACGCCGCGCAGGAACCACCGGTTGCCCTCGTGGCCGATGAACCGAGCGGCGCGCCAACCCTGCCTGCCGTCCTTCAGCACAGTCGGCACCCTGGCGTGCAGCTCCTGGCCGAATCGCCCCTCGACCTGCTTCACCCGGCCCTTCTGCTTCACCACGGAGGATTCGATCTGACGGCGCACATCCTCCCAGATGCCGCCGGACTTCGGAGCCGAGAATGCCTGCAGCTGGATGCTGGCATGGCCGACTCCGATGGTCAGCGACACCACGCGCTTGGTCTTCTGGTCGATGTCCAGGCGCACCTTCTGGTCCTTGGCCGCGGGCACCAGAATCGCGCCGAAATCGAGGTACCCCTTGGTAGAGGCGATCTCGCTGACGTCCTTGGGTCCGGATCCCAGCTCAGTGGTCTGCGGGGTCTCGGCCTGCTGGCTGCTCGGGGCGGGGGCCTGGTCGGCGGCCTCCTCTGCGGCTGCGGAGGCTTCGACCGGATCTGCGGAGTTCTCGCCGGCGGGCGCCTCGGTGATCTCCACCTCGGGTTCCTCCGCCTGGGCCATGGCTTCCTTGATGGTCGCCGGACGCTCCTCGGCGTCCTTGTTCTTCTTCCTGCGTCCGAAGAGCATGCCTCTCCTTGTCTGCCTGGGGGCTTCTATGCTGAATTCTTCTCTGCTGTGCCTGCCTGCTGCGGCTACGCGTGGGTGGTGATGCCGCTGGAGCCGAAGCCGCCTTCCCCGCGCAGGCTCTCCGGCAGCTTCTGGACCGGGACGAACTGCGCCTGGGCCACTTCCTGGAGCACCAGCTGGGCGATGCGGTCCCCGCGGGAGAAGCTCACCGGTTCGGCCGGGTCGGTATTGATCAGCAGCACCTTCAGCTCTCCGCGGTAGCCGGCGTCGATGGTGCCTGGGGTGTTGACCATGCTCACGCCGTGGCGGACCGCCAGCCCGCTGCGCGGATGCACCAGCCCGACCCATCCTTCCGGGATGGCCACGGCCAGACCGGTGGGCACCAGCCGCCGCTCCCCCGGGGCCAGAGTGAAGTCCTCGGCTGAGTGCAGGTCCGCGCCTGCATCGTCCGGGTGGGCGTAGCGCGGCACGGGGAGGTCGGGGTCCAGCCGCTGGACCGGGACATTGATTCGCTTCACCTCATCGAGTCTACAGAGTCGGGCCGGTGCCTGCGGCCGGTCCGGTGCGCAGAGCTGCCGCGGCCCGTGCGACCATAGTTCTATGAGCAGTCAGGATCTGAGCGGCGCCGATGTGCGCTACCGTGAGAAGCTGTGGCCGGCATGGTGGCTCTGGGTGGCCGCGGTGATCGTCGGCGGTTCGTTCTCCACCACGTTCTTCCCCATCAGCGTCACCTACGGCCTGATCGCTCTGGTGATCGGGGTGGCGCTGTGCACAGGCGCCCTGGTCGCCACCACCCCGGTGGTCGAAATCACCGGGGACCAGCTGCGCGCCGGCCGGGCCAGGATCCCGCTGGAGCTGGTGGGGCGGGTGGTGGCCCACACCGGTCAGGCCGCCCGCGAACAGCTCGGTCCGGGATTCGATGCGCGCAGCTACCAGTGCATCCGGGGCTGGATCGGCCCGGTGGTCACTGCCGAGATCACCGATCCGGCAGACCCCACGCCCTATTGGGTGTTCTCCACCCGTCGGCCTGAGAAGGTGCTGGCCGCCCTGGGCTCTCAGGAGGAGATCCATCGCAGCGGGGTCTCAGTCAGCGAGGACTGAGCAGACTCTGAGGCGAGAAGCTCTCAGGCTTCGCAGTCGGTGCAGAAGAGCTGGCCGCCCTCTTCGCGGGCCACCTGGGAGCGGTGGCGGACCAGGAAGCAGGAGGCGCAGGTGAACTCGTCGGACTGCGCCGGCAGCACCCGAATCTGCAGCTCTTCGTCGGAGAGGTCCGCTCCGGGAAGCTCGAAGCCCTCCGCAGCCTCCGCCTCGTCCTCATCAACAACGGCAGACTGACGATTGGTGGAGCGATTCTTCAGCTCCTCGATGGAGTCCTCATTGACGTCGTCGTCATTCTTCCGCGGGGCATCGTAGTCAGTCGCCATAGCAGGTGCTCCAATGGTGGTTCGTACATCGTCAGGCCCACGTCGGTGCTCGCGGGTGATGTTTGAGGTCGCACAGATTGTGTCGTATCCGCCCGGTGCTGACAAATCCATTCCTCACTGGGCTGAACCGCCCATCCTTCCAGGTGGGGTTGAGGCCCCAGTGGCAGATGTCCGCTCAGGCGATACAGTGGCCAGAGAGGACACACCAGCTGACGCATACTGGAGGACGCCGTCCATGCAGGATCTGCGGATCGTGGGGGTTCAGGCCGAGGGTGAGAACCCGCACCTGCTGCTCTCCGACGAGGCCGGAGCCGAGTACGCGCTCCCCGTCGACGAGGCGCTCACCTCAGCCGTCGCCCGCGCCTCCGCTGCCCAGAACGCTGCAGGATCTGATTCTGAGGCGCCGACTCGCCAGATGTCCCCGCGTGACATTCAGGCCAGGGTCCGCGCCGGAGCCACGGTGGATCAGGTGGTCAGCGAATCGGGACTCTCCCGCGAGCATGTGCTGCGCTACGCCGGACCGGTGGCCGACGAGCGGGCGTTCTACGCCTCGCGGGCACGCCAGACAGTCGTAGCCCGGGCCTCCAGCGCCGAGCAGCACCGGCTGGCTTTCGGCGACTCGGCGGCCACACTGGAGGCGATGGTGGCTGTGCGGCTGCGCGCCATGGGCGTGCGCGTCGACTCCGCCAGCTGGGATGCGTGGCGGCGGGAGGACGGACTCTGGGCGGTCAGCTGCGACTTTGACGTCTCCAGCTCGGCGTCCCAGTCCGAGTCCATCGGTCAGCAGCCCCCGGCAGAGTGGATCTTCGACCCCGCCGCGCGGACTGTCCGTCCGGTCAATAAGTGGGCCGAGTCGCTGATGAGCCTCCCGGCCGCCCCCGCTTCGTCCCGCGGACGCCGCTTAGCGCCGGTGGAGGAGCCCTTCGACGTCGACGACCACACGCCCCCAGCCCAGGCGCCCAGCCGCAGCTCAGCCCGGTCTGCGGAGGCCTCCGGCCAGTCCGGGACCGACCATGAGGACCTGCTGGACATCCTGCGGGCCCGGCGCGGCCAGCGGCTGGGCAGCGACGAAACCGGCGATGACAAGCTGGCCACTCTGCTGACCCGCGACGAGCAGTCTGGGCAGCGCCCGATGACGGATCTGCGGGCCGTGGAGCAGAAGACTGACCACACCGGCCAGCTGCCCGGCCTGGAGGGCGACGACGCCGAGGCGCCGGACTCAGAGAAGGCGGACGAAACCTCGGGCACCGACGCCTGGGGCTTCAGCTATGAGGATTCCGGCGACGACGACTCCGAGGCCCCGGCCTCCGACGACTCCGAGGACACCGAACAGGTCCCGCCTGAGACCCAGCAGGACCGGCAGCAGCGCCCGCGGAAGAAGAAGTCCTCCTCCCGGCGGCCCACTATGCCGCGCTGGGACGATATTCTCTTCGGCTCGAAGGATTCCTAAGCGCGGGTCCCTGTGCCTTCGCGAGTCTCCGAGCCTTCCAGGCCGCGGCCGGTCAGCTCCAGCAGCGGTACGCGGCGCTCTGCCTCAGTCAGCGAGCCGTGCTGACCGACCATCTGCAGCGGACCGGTGCCGGTGCGGTCGGTGTGGAACAGCGCAATATCAGCGGCTGCGGCGACGATCACATCGCCGATGCGCGGACGGACTCGGGCGCTGCGGGCGGCAGCCGCGGGGCCGAACCATCCCGCATCGATCGCCTGATCCCCGGTCACCGCCCACACGGCCTCCCCGAAGGCGGAGCGGAAGGCCTCGGCCACCTCCGATTCGCAGCCGGACTCGCTGTAGAGGTGCAGCATCCGCGGTTCTCCCCCGGTGTGCCGCACGCCGGTGAGCAGGTCTTCCCGCCCGCTGAGGTCGATCCGGTGCTCAGGGCTGATATTGACCATGCCGTGATCGGCAGTCAGCAGCACGGCCGCCTGGTCCCCGTACTGATGATGCAGGCTGGACGCCAGGCGCCCGGCGGCGGAGTCCAGGGATTCCAGCATGCTGATCCACTTGTCGGAGCCGGCTCCGCTGGAATGGCCGGTCTTGTCCAGCTCATCCACATAGAGGTAGACCAGCAGCGGCGGCGCCGGTCCGCGCCGCAGCGCTCCGCCGCGGCTGCGGTGCTCGGAGATCACCTCAGCGCACAGGGCGAACCGGATCTCGATCCGGTTCGCGCCGAAGAACTCGCCCCCGGAGAGAGCCGCCGCCGTCAGGGGCGAGTCGCGGAAGCCCGGCCGGGAGATGGTGACCATCCGGGCCCCGGCCTGCTCCGCTCTGGTGAGCACGCTCGGATGCGGCTGCCACTTCTGGGGATCCACCTGCGGGTCCCAGCGGCCGAGCATATTGACCACCCGCTGCAGATGCTCGGCGTAGAGGTCATAGCCCACCAGGCCGTGCTCCGCCGGGGTGAGCCCGGTGCCCAGTGAGCCCAGCGAGGCGGCGGTGGTGGTGGGGGTTCCGGTGTCCAGCGCGGCTGCCGATGCGCTGCTGCGCCACGCCCGGCCCAGGTGGCGGGCATGCCCGGTGTGGGCGGCAAGATTCGCCTCCCCGAGCCCGTCGGCGAGGATCACCACGCAGATGCTCGACTCCGGCACCCCTAAGCGATTGGTGAACCCCTCAAGTCCCAGCGCGGCCGCCGCCGAGGTGAGCACATGCCGCAGGTGGGCGCCGTCGAAGTCCGGGGCCTGCGGTGCGGCTGTCACCGGGCGTACTTCACACAGGCTCGCCGCAGAGCCTTGACGAAGCTGCGGGCCTCATCGACGGCAGAATCGCCCTCGGCCGTGGCGGCGATTCGCAGCGTAATGTCCTCGGGCACCACGCTGCCGGTGTCCCCGTGGTCGGCCATGCATTCGGGGTTTCCGCAGTCGGCCGGCATCGAGTCGAACCGTGCGCCCCCGGTCCAGTTCAGGTTCAGGGTCACCTCGGCCAGGCCACGGTCGGGACGGAAGTTCTCCGGCTGCCGGTGGACTTCGGAGAGAATGAGCGAGCGGATGCGCGAGACCGGCACCACTTCGGTGGAGATCCGGGCCACCACCTCGGAGCTGCCGCGCGGTGAGGAGTCCTCCTCCTCGGCGTCGTGGTCGTCCAGGTGTGCCACCACCACAACGTCCTCGGCCAGCACCAGCACCGTGATGTGCCGGTGCACCTCCTCCAAGTCGAAGTGCGTGTCCACGTGCACGATCTGATGCTCAGGCTCACGGCCGTCGAGCGCATCGGTGACCGTGTGATGCACCAAGGAGGGGTAGAAGCCGCCGCGGTCAATGGCTTCCTTCAGCGAGATGGTGGATGTTCCCATACCTGCCATGGTATCGCTGGGGCCCGATTCGCCAGGGCTTCACCACCGATGAGCTGCCCTGCCTGCGACAGGACTTGGGATCGGTCAGTGATCCCCGTTGTGCCCGCGGGGTCCGCTACGCGTTCACTGAACTCGCCATCCAACTCACCGGACTTTGCAAAAGTCCTGCGGATCAGCGGTGGGGCAGTGTGGTCGACGACGACGGTGTGGAATGGCTCAGGGGCCGCGCCAGTTGCCGGCGTCGTCGTACTGGTCAGCGAAGATCTGCGGCGGCCGGTCTCCGTCTTCGATGACCAGCGGGCCGTTGCAGCC
>NZ_JAJUJJ010000039.1 GCF_029265375.1 Nesterenkonia sp. | reverse complement strand
TCCTCTTTGAACTCCTTTGGATAAGGCTTGGGCATGATGACAATCCTTCCAGGCCCGGGGCGACCGAGCCAGATCAGTTGTCACCCATCCCTGCATCAGCCCCGACCGATGAGCAGTACCGCAGCTTCCAAGCCACCGTGGAAGCCACCGTTGTTTTCGCTGAGAAACTCCACGCCGCACGCGAAGCCCGCACTGACGACACCAGCACCGGCGGGACTGTGCCGGTGCGTGGGCATCTACGCGCCCTCTAACCCCCACCCACCTCTCTCCCGCCTACCCATCCAGTGGCGGCGGTGAACACCTTCTGGGGCGTGGGTGTGCACCTGGTGGGTATGAAGCTCCCTGAGTTCTCCACTGTGTTCTCCCGGCCCAAACTGCTGGCCGCACTTGCCGCTGGTCTGGCCCTGCTCCTACTAGTCGCAGTGGGTATCTACGGGCTGGCCACCGGACCCCGCCAGCCAGAGCCGCCCGCGCCGACGACTGCGCAGACCCCAGACCCCACACCGGCTGCACCCAGCGAACACACCGAACAGTCGGGCTCTGATGTGCGACAGCCAGTGGTCCCACCGGTAGAACAATCCGCCGATCCTGAGACGTTCGCCCGCAACGTCGCTACTGCCCTGTTTGAGTGGGACACCGCCTCGGGGCTCATGCCTCTGGACTACACCTCCGCGCTGCTGGAAGTTGGTGACCCCACCGGGGCCGAACAGGCAGGCCTGGCCTCTGATGTGGCCACCTACCTGCCCACTCGTGAGGCCTGGACTCAACTGCGCCGACACTCCACCTCCCAGCACCTGAGCATTGATGAGGTCTATGTCCCGCAGGCCTGGGAGGACGCTCTGGCCCAGGCCCAGCCCGGGCAGATCACCGAAGGCACGGTGGCCTACACAATCACCGGCACCCGGCACCGACAGGGCACCTGGAACGACGAACCGGTCACCAGTGAGCACGAGGTCTCCTTCACGGTGTTCATCGTCTGCACCCCTGCCTATGAGACCTGCCACCTGCTGCGGCTCTCCGAACTCGACAACGCGCTGACCTAACCGCCCCTGACCCGACTGGCATGAAGGGAGGTGCCTGACCGGTGTCGAAGAAAGCAGCCATCATCCTGGTCCTACTCGCCATGCTTGGCCCCTCAGTCGCCCTGGTCTCGGTCGGCGCGTTGATGAGCCCCAGTGCTGGAGCCTCCTGCACAGTGCCCGGGGCAAGCCCGCACCTCACCGTCGGTGAGGTCCCCGAGGAACTGGAGGTCACCACCGCCAACGGAGAGACCTTCACCCTGAACCAGGAGCAGCTCACCCACGCGGCGACGATCATCGAAACAGGGACCAGCATCGAGGCGGTGAGTCGGGATGGGCTGGTGATCGCACTGATGGCCGCACTGACTGAATCCACCCTGCGTCAGCTCTCCAATGAGACCGCCTACCCGGACTCTGCTGACTATCCCAACGACGGTGACGGTTCCGATCACGACAGCCTGGGGTTGTTTCAGATGCGCCCTTCTACCGGGTGGGGCTCCGTCGAAGACCTCATGGACCCCATCTACCAAGCAGAAGCGTTCTTCGGCGGCCCAGAAGGGCCGAATAGCGGCTCACCGCGTGGGCTGCTCGACATCCCCGGCTGGCAGGAGATGGACAAGGGCGAGGCCGCCCAAGCCGTCGAAGTCTCGGCCTACCCGGACCGGTACAGGAACTATGAACCGGTCGCAGAGACCATCCTGGAAGCACTCACCGCCGGCAGCGAGGCCGGGCCAGCCTCGGTGCCGGAGTCCGGCCGGGTGGTCTTCCCCCTACCGGAGGATGCTGCGGTCCAGACCAGCGACTACGGGCCTCGGGTCCACCCGGTGACAGGCGAAGACAGCTTCCACGCTGGCACCGACTGGGCAGCACCGGATGGCACCCCGATCTATGCCATCGCCGACGGTGTCGTCGCCTCGGCTGACTACAACGAGGCCCGCGGCGGGGTGATCGTCATCGACCACACCATCAACGGTGAAGCGGTGTCCTCGGTGTATATCCATATGTGGGAGACCGGCATCCACATCCAACCAGGAGACACCGTTTCTGCCGGGGACCACATTGGGGATGTGGGCAACTCGGGGCAGTCCACTGGCCCGCACCTGCACCTAGAAATCTGGCCCGGCGGCCCAGACACCGGGGAACACACCGACCCCGAACCCTGGCTAGCCACCCACGACGCCCACCCCGCCCCCAGCACCGGGTCCGGCAGCAGCACCCAACCAGCCGGTGCAGAGGGCGAAGACTGCCCCACCGAACCCGACCAAACCGCGGAAGCCGGCGAGCCGGAACCGAGTGGCGGTGATGGGTCGCAGATGCTCGATGACCCCACCACCGGTGGGCAGATCACCGCCGCCATGCTGCACCTCTACCAGCAGACCAGCGAGGCTTTCCCGGAGACTTCCTGGGTCTGTTGGGACGAACGCCCCGGCCAGGACTCCGAGCACCCGCTGGGGCGGGCCTGCGATGTCACCTTCGGCAATCCCATCGGCAGTTTCCCCACCGAGGCCCAACGTCAGGCTGGGTGGGAGGTGACCAACTGGGTCAAAGACCACGCCGAAACCCTCGGGGTCGAATACCTGATCTTCGACGGGAAAATCTGGGTCGCCTCACGAGCCGATGAAGGCTGGCGGCCCTACGACGGCGGTGGCATGCACGACCCCAACGACCCCACAGGTGGCCACTACGACCACCTCCATATCACCGTCACTGACAACTAGCAATTATTACATTAGATGTAAGCGGCGACGGCCGGGATCATGCGGTTCCCTGGTCAGGCAAGGGTATCAGTGAAGCACGTTGGCGTGCTCGAAAGCCGCCTCTGACCAGGGGAAACGCGCCCAGGCTTACATCAGATGTACTTTTCTTACATTAGATGTAAGACTTGCAGGGTGGACCTAGAGGACGGTAAGCAGCCTGGATCGGTGACGGCGTTGAGGCCGGGCAACGTAGCGTTGCTGCGCCCGGCCGAGCAGGTCTTCGATGACATGCTCGCGGGCTGGTCGGCACAGCAGTCCTCGCGGATGTTGAACCCGAACACGATCCGGGCGCGGTTGGCTCAGGTGCGCCGGTTCGCCGGGTTCTGCGGGAGCCTGCCGTGGGAGTGGACGCCGGCCGATGTCGAGGAGTGGACGACCGAACTGGTCTCCGGTGAACGTCCGTGCTCGCATGGCACGATCCGCTCCTATCAGAATGCGGTCGCGCTGTTCTGCGACTACCTGACCGACCGCCGCTACGGCTGGACCGAGCGGTGCGAGGAACTGTTCGGCACACACCCGGTGCAGGTCTGCCATGAGTGGAACACCGTCATCCACACGAGCGATCACGAGGCACGCCCGGCGGTGCGGCCGCTGTCGCGGGTCGAGGTCCAGGAGTTCTTCGACTATGCCGACGATCGCGTGGACCGGGCCCGCACGCGAGGCAAGAAGGGCTGGAAGTCGTTGTTTCGCGACGCGACGCTGTTCAAGATGATCTATGCCTTTGGCCTGCGTCGCCGTGAGGTCGCGATGCTGGACCTGCACGACTTCACTCGTAATCCCACGGCCACCGAGTTCGGCCGGTTCGGGGTCTGCAACGTCCGCTGGGCCAAGGCCAGCCGCGGTTCCCAGCCCAGGCGTCGGACGGTGCTGGCGGTGTTCGACTGGACTCGCCCAGTGATCGAGGAGTACGTCACCGAGGTCCTGCCGCTGTTCGACACCGGCGGAACTGCGATGCTCTGGCCGACCAAACGACAGTCGCGGATCACGGGCAGCTACATCGGGATACGGTTCGCCGAGTACCGCGACGAGCTGGGCCTCGATCCCGCGCTGCACCCGCACTGCCTGCGGCACTCCTATGTGACGCATCTGATCGAGGACGGCTTCGACCCGCTGTTCGTCCAGCAGCAGGTCGGGCACCGCTGGGGCTCGACCACCGCCCTCTACACCGGCGTGTCCGGCGACTACCGCAACCGCACCCTGCGCCGCGCACTCGATGGCGCGTTCACCCCGCCCGCGACCGAGGAGGTCTGATCGATATGACGAAGGCCGTCGCCTACCACTGGCACCTGCGCAAGGTGATGAACGAACACGGCATGCAGTCCACAACCGACTTGGTGCCGCTGCTGGCCGACCGGGGCGTGGTGATGACCTCCACGCAGGTCTACCGGATCGTGGTCGGTGAGCCCGAGCGGCTGAACATGCGGATGCTCGCCGCACTCTGCGACATCTTCGACGTCACCCCCAACGATCTCATCGAGCCCTACGTCGCGACCAACTCCCGCCGTGGACACAAGACCGGAACGACCGGCGCGACGCCGCCCAAACCCAGCAAGAACCGTCCCAAGCGCGCCACCATCCGCGGCGCTGACGAGTCCTGAGCGCAGGCATGCGGCAGTGCCCGGACTGCGGCCTGCCGATCCAACGCTCCAACGTTCCTGGCCCGCGATGCCGATGCAGCGACAAACGGCTCGCCACCGCTCGTCTTGCCGCGAAACGCGAAGCCCAGCACGCAACGATTCTCGACCTGCTGCGCACCGTTGATGCCAGCATGAGCCATGAACTCGTCGAGGAACTACTGGCCTCGGTGGCGCCCGCCGCCAACGCCAGATCGCAGCTCGTCAAACATCTTGCCGCCGAGCCGGGCGTGCTCACCGCAGGCGGATCGCGGATGCCCAAGGTCGTCAGCGAGTTCATCTACGCCGCTATCGCCGCTGGCATCGACGGGCTCGTCTCACCCTCCTGCGCCTTGTGCTCGCGGCCCCGCACCCTCTTCCACACCCACGGCGACGGTGAGCGCATCTGCACCAGCTGCTACAGCCGGCAGCACACCGCGACCTGTTCGGGTTGCGGGCGTGAAGATCGGCGCATCAAGGCCCGCACCGCCGACGGGCAGCCGATCTGTTCGCGCTGCCACGAACACGCCCGACCACAGCAACCCTGCGACGGCTGCGGCCGGCCCGGTTCGGTCAAGCAATCGGTGGTCGACGGACGCCGGTACTGCCGTTCGTGCCGGGCCAAGCAGGCACCGACCGCACCGTGTGTGGTCTGCGGCCAGCAGCGTCGCATCAATGCCCGCACCGACGACGGCGGCGCGATCTGCACGACCTGCTACGCCAAGGCCCGCACCGGCACCACGCCCTGCGATGAGTGTGGACAGATCGCACCCTTGCAAACACGAGCCGATGGACGCACCACCACCAGCACCAACGCCGGCAAGAACCTGTGCGCACGCTGCTACCGCTATCCACGACGGCTCTGCGGCGTCTGCGGTCGACACAGGCGAGTGGCGTTGAAGGCGACCGACACCAGCCCCGATATCTGCCCGACCTGCTACCAGGCCCCAGTCGTCGACTGCTCCATCTGCGGCCAACAGGCCCTGGGCCGGCGCACCACCAACCACGGCCGGCCCCGCTGCTTCTCCTGCCAGACCATCGGCCAGATCGACGCCGCGCTCACTGGCCCCGACGGGCTGATCCGCCCCGAGTTGGTGCCCGTGCGCGACGCTCTGGCCGCGAGTGATCGGCCCCGGTCACTGCTGACGAACTGGCACAACCTGTCGAGCCTGCATCTACTCAGCGATATCGCCCAAGGCCGGCTCGAGCTGAGCCACGAGGCTCTCGATGCCCGCCCGCAGGTCTTCTCGGTGACCTACCTGCGCGCCATGCTCGTCGCCGCCGACGCACTCCCACCACGCGACGAGAACGCCGTCCGGCTGCGCCGCTACGCCGCCGAAGCTGCCACCGACATCACCAACCCCGAATTCCGCGGGGCGCTGTCCCGCTACGCCCGCTGGCACGTCATCGGCCGCGTCAAGACCAACCGCCATGGCCACATCTCACCGACGACCGCCGGACGAGCCAAGGCCAACATCCAGAGCGCCCGCAACTTCATCGACCACCTCACCGCCAGCGGCCATACCCTCCACGACTTCCCGCAAGCCCAGCTCGAGACATGGCTGAGCAGGGACTCAACCCGCCGCATCGGGTTCATCCGCTGGCTCAAACAAGGCGGCTACCTGACCCGATGCCAACTGCCCGACCCCATCAGGCAGAAAGACCCCAGTCACGACGTCGACCCCGAGGAACAGCTCGGCCTTGCCCGCCGGCTCCTGCACGACCCCGACGCCGCCAGCGTGGAAGACCGTGCCGCGGCCTGCCTGATCCTGCTCTACGCCCAACCCGTCACCAAGATCGCCGCTCTGACCACCAGCGATATCCAGGTCCGTGACGCAGGCACCTACCTCACACTCGGCCCCGAACCCCTGCTACTCATCCCGCCGCTGGACGCTATGGTCAAGGCGCTGCCGGTCGCCAAACCCTTTGGCACCGCAAGCACCCTGGCCGACCCCCGGTGGCTGTTCACCAGCAAGAACGCCGGCACCCACCTGCACCCCACCTCGCTGATGGCGCGGATGAACCGGCTCGGGATCACCACTCGCGCCAGCAGGAATACCGCGCTGCTGCACCTGGCTGCCACGACTCCACCGGCCGTGTTCGCCTCCCTCGTCGGCATCCACATCACCACCGCCACCCGCTGGGCCGAACTCACCGGCGCCGCCTGGAACAACTACGCCGCCCACGTGCCAATCAGGACAAGCAGTCAGCAAGCATCGCGACGTGAACGCCCGCGCTGATGGTGATCAATCTGACCAGCCCAAACGCAGTGAAGTCAGGTAAAATCTGAGATCAGAGCCCGCATCCGGGCTCGCGGACGAGGGAGCAGTACCCGCACCACGACAAGACTGCCACGAAAGGGGCACGTCTCGTCATGGCCTGGACCATTCTGATCATCTCTGGTGCGCTGGAGGCCGTCTGGGCCGTCGCGCTCTCAGAGTCCAAGGGCTTCAAGAAACGCAGACCCACTGTGGTCTTCTTCATCGCGCTCACACTGAGCATGGCCGGCCTTGCTTGGGCGATGACCGACCTTCCAACCGGCACCGCCTACGCCGTGTGGGTTGGCATCGGCGCGACCCTGACCGTGCTATGGGGATTCCTCACCAAACAGGAGCGGCCCACCATCGCCCGCCTACTACTGCTGGTGCTGCTGGTCGGCTCGGTCATCGGCCTGAAGGCGGTGAGCTAAGCCATGCCGTGGGTCATCCTGCTCCTCAGCGCCGTCTTCGAAGCGATCTGGGCCACCGCACTCGGTATGTCCAACGGCTTCACCGAACCGGCACCCACGATCGTGTTCTTCATCGCCCTGGCGATCAGCATGGTCGGACTGGGCTGGTCGCTCAAGCACATCCCGATCGGCACCGCCTACGCCGTGTGGGTCGGGGTCGGTGCGGCGTTGACCGTCGCCTATGCGATGGCCACCGGCACCGAGTCGATCTCCCTCGGCAAGGTCATCTTCATCACCGGCATCATCGCTGCGGTCGTCGGACTCAAACTCGTCCCGCACGCCACTCACGACGAAGAGCAACCGACAACCTGATCGACTCACCCCACGCACTGGTGGCGCAGGCAGAACACCCGCGCCACCAGACGGGTCACCCCGTTACGCATCGGAAGTTCGCTACGCCACGAGGGTGCCCGCGCACCTCATCAGCATGGAATACGAACGCTCCGAACAATTGCCTACGCCGGTTTGATTAGGGACGACACGTCTGCGATCAGGCTTGCTCATTCGCTGATCTTTCGAGCTGGGCACGCACCCCTATTCGATGCAGTACTTCTCGTACGGTGAAGTATGCCAACAGAGCAACAGGAAGTACCCATAATGTTCTTCCGCCAACCTGCTGATCTGCTAGGGCCGAAATTTGGAGTTCCTGGGCGAGGACCCCAAACCAATCGGGCTCTAAAACCTGAGAGGAGGCCGAAAGTACCGTCGCAAGTACAGCGAATAGCGCTAACAGCAGCACCAGTGCAAACAACCGGATGGGTGTTCCACGTGAGTGACGCGCGTGGTCCCCGGTGATCCCGTAGAAGAAAATCAGGCCCACAGTAAGAAAGTGAGCAATCATCAGCCCGTTACCTAGAACATATTCGAGTGAAACTCTGAAGGCCGGAGTGAAGTAGAACAGCACGGTAGAAACGCCTAGGTATATACCGGACACTAGCGGGTGTGCCATGAATGAGAACACGCGGGACGTAAAAATCTGGCTCAGCCACTCCTTCTGACCTCGGGTGCCGTCCTCTCGCCCTCTAGTCGTCCGCCTAGCTAGGGTGATTGGATCGGCGAACACGAGCAGCACAGGGATGAGGAAAGTGATCACCATAAGCTGCAGTATGTGGGCCGAGAACAAAACCTTTCCATACACTGCCGGCGCGCCAGAAGTCGCCCATACCAGTAGCACGACTCCCAGTACCCACGAAGCGCTTCTACTGAGAGGCCACTTCTCACCAGCGCCCTCCAGTCTCCACATACTTCGGAGATACCAAATAGCCATCGTGATAGCGACAGCGGTCCACAGCCAGTCCGGCCTCCAAAGGGTCGCCCAAAGGGTAAGCTCCGGGTCAGGCGGCATCTCATAACCGGTAAGAATAAGAGCAGGCGTGGCGTCTATGTACTCTTGCTCATTACTAGGCGGCGCGGTTCGCGCAAGCACAGTACTAACGCCAATGATGGCACCCATCAGGAGAGCCTCGACCCATATGAGTCGCCACAGCCAGGTCACAGGTCCGTGCTTAGAGTCATCATCGGCTCCCCGTATCTGCGGAATCACCCACTGTCGAAGAACGAAGCCGATACCAGCAAGAAGTACGGTCGCACCAGTTTTGACAAGGAGCATGACGCCGTACTCAGACGTCAGCTGTTCGCTAACGTTTCTTATCCTCAACATGCCGTTTATTACCCCTGAAGCGACGGTGAGAGCGAGCCCGACGCTCGCGACTCTCGAATAGCGGCGTATCACTAGATCGAGTTCACGACAGGTCTCACTTCTTCTGCTTCTTGGTGGTTTCTGTACCCATTGCGCCAGCCCAAGGAGTAGTAGAACAAAGAGGCCACCCACCCACAGGGTTAGTCCCAAAATATGAAGAACTAAAGAGGTAACCGCTTCCGTGTGGTTCTCAGCAGAGGCGGAGTGCCCGACGAGCGCAATAGGGATGATCGCGCTAAGACCGAGCAGTACAAGTAGGAGCACTCCCTTTCTTGAGCGAAAACCAAAGAGGCCCGTAGTAAAAGTTGCTGAAATTGCCACTACTGCAATCCAGGCCTGGCCTGTCTCTACCGACTGGACATAATTGAAGAAGCCGCGGGAGAACTCCCGTGAGGCTGAAAGTGGCTCGCCTGCGATAAGTGAGTAGCTGTAGACCAGGACCGCAAGTGCCGCTCCCGTCCAGACGAGGCCTGCAATCCCACTAATGAGCAATGCACTCTTCATAAGTGGGGATAGCTCGTCTTCCTCACGTACTTGCTGTGAAAATGAGCCTGTCGCGAGTTTCCCCCTCATAGGGAGGATTGCTGCAGCGAATAGCGCAGCACTGACAGCGGTCGCCATCGCTGAGTAGTGCACAAATCGCGCGATAGAAAGTCCCCATCGAGTTGCTGCCCCAGGATCGGAGAGTTGAGTGGATTCACCAACTCCGGTGGTTACTCCGGCAGTGATAAGAGCGAGCAAGCCCGCAAGTGGGACTGCGCTAACTATCCAAGGCCGCGCGAAGTTTCTTAGTTTCGAGTGTTTAGAGTGGTTGCTGGCGTCAGACATATCCCTCGACCGTCCTATCTGTCAGTGGATCACGGTCTGGGGTCTTCACGAATGGAATCATCCGCTTTTTTACTTCTTGCCCGGCGACGCTCCAGCACGGTCACAACACCGGCAGCGAGCACCGCGGCAATCACTGCAAAGACCGGCCACACCGACGTCGACTCAGGCTCGTCGGATGTAGTTCGGTCCTCGTCGCTCGGGACCTCCTGCCTCGGAGCTTGATCAGTAGGTTCCGGTTCTTCATCAGTAGTGGCACCGCTATCTTGCTGGTCCTCCTGCGCGTCTTCTACAGGGTTCTCTAGATTCGCACGCATCTCGAAGTCGAACGACTCTTCTTCAACATGACCATCCGAATAGGCGACCCGATAGACGACTTCGTAAGAGCCATCGGGCAACTCGTCATCTAGCTCAGCAGTAGCGGTCGGGCCGTCGACCTCAACATTGCCGGCCCAGTTCTCCCCGTCGGAGTCCACTACCTGGATCACGTTGTTAATAGATTCACTGGCAATCAAGCCGGAGCCAGAGAATTCCAGCTCCACTGCGTGGAGAGGCTCACTCACAACCTGGTCCGGCTCTGGGGTCGAGGAGAGCAGCACATCATGGGCCACCGCTGGCGCAATAGAGGAAAGTTGCGCCACCACGGAGGCGGAGAGGAATGCTCCGATTCCTAGTAGCCCACGTTTCAGCGGTCCGTATGTTGAGGAAGTGGGATTGTGGTCTGAGACTACGGTATCTGAGGTTGATTTCACGGGGTGGTTCCTTGCGCGATGTAGGACGGCGGTAGAGTTCAAAGGAGGCTAGAGCGCGTGGTTCAGCGCGTTAGCGATCGGGGTCGCACGATGCGGTGACGGGCCTGTCCTACTAAGACTTCGCCAGGTGTCACCGAGGTAACGAGCAGAGGGGCTTTGGCGGGCCTCGTAAAGGATTAGGGTTATCGCCAGGTCGAGACTCAAATGGAACCCACGCAGCAGTTACCGCCGGGACATGACTCGGATAACATCGCGTCGTGTTGACTTCTGGAAACGGGCTGAGGAAAGCCAGCCTAAGTATCTGCTGGAGAACACGGGCTACCTGGTCCCCTTTTCGCACCGCAGCGTAAGTAACTGACAACGCAATGATGTGAGTGAACAGAGCGCCGGGTTCCGTATGCAGCAGAAACTGATGGTGATGGTCCCCGACTGTTGCCCTCGTGTCTCCAAAGAGCAGGTGAAGCGTTGATTGACCGAGTAGCACCGCCCCAGCCAAGCGAAGTCGGCTGCAGGGAAGGCGAGAGAGGGCTACGCAAACCGGACTTGTAATCGCAAGAGCCAACAAAATGGTAGTGACAGGCGGCACGTGTCCCGTGACTGCGTAATGAGCTATAGCGGTGGAAGCTACAGCAACAAGACCAAGAACTATGCCTCGGATCACCCGCCATGGCCCGTGAAGTTCGGAATCATGCCGAGTCTCCCTTCGGCCCATGCGACTACCTCCACGGCATCAGTTCGGGCAGTAGCCCAATAAGTTCTACGGCTTGTAGAAGTCTACTACCTGTACACACCGACCCATGAGGCCGCGATCGGCGTGAGGTCCAGTAGAGCACCTAGTAGCTATGGAAAAGGCAAAAACTCCTAGGCGGCGTAAACCGTCCGTCGGCGGAAGCCCGTCATGAGCGTCTTTCCCGATTTTGAGGGCCTTTCCGGGATCGCTGAGCTGCGTGAGGTGGTCGGGGCTTTGCTGACCTTTGTGCTGGTGGTCGCAGTGTTGATGATCATTGTCTCCGCGATCATCTGGGGTGTCGCATCTTCACACGGCAACCAAGCCTCCGCAGCCAAAGGCAGGACCGGGGTGCTGGTCTGCCTCGGGGCGGCGATCCTCGCCGGTGGGGCGATGACCTGGATGAACTGGCTGATCGACCTCGGCGGGCATCTCTAACCATCCTTGCCCCGGCCCGGTCCATGCAGGGCGGGGATAGGGTGTGCACCTCCTTCACGACCCACTCGTTTCTCATCTGAAGGAGAAGTTGTCGTGGACACTCTCATCACACTCTCTGAGGCCATCCACACCGCCACACTCGCCACTCCCACCCCGGTGGCTGATCCGGTGGTGGTGGCTCAGATCGACATCAGCCCGAACGAATCCGGGCTGCCGGGTATCAGCCAGCTGCGCACCATCGTCGGGGCGGTCATGACCATCGGCCTGGTGCTCTCCGTGCTGGCGCTGATTATCTCGGCGATCGTGTGGGGCTTCGGAGCTAACAGCTCCAACCCGCATCTGGCAGGCCGAGGAAAGATCGGCGTGCTGGTCTCCTGCGGGGCCGCGATCATCTGCGGAGCCAGCGTCACACTGATCAACTTCTTCTGGAACGTCGGCCAGCAGGTCTAACCCCTGGAGTGACCCCCTAGATTCGGTCCAGTAGTTATGTGAGTTGCACTAGCGCCCGCCCTTAGCGGGAGGAAGACTGGTGTGACTATGACCGCGAAGAGGAAACGGCATTCCCCGGAGCAGATCATCCGTAAGCTCGGTGAGG
>NZ_JAJUJJ010000030.1 GCF_029265375.1 Nesterenkonia sp. | reverse complement strand
CCACCGATGACGGTGGAGGCTCCCCTGGTGATTCTTCTCAGCTCCCCCGGCTGGACTCGAACCAGCAACCACTCGATTACCAGTCTCGCTGGCGGGCCCTGGACGTCATTGTGCCGCTGTTCGTCGACCAGCCCGCTCAGTGGAAGGAAGCAGCCTGATGACACCCTGGCCCGAGCAGTTCGAATCCCAGATCTTTGCGCTGTTCCCCGATGCTGAACTCGACACCAGCAGCGAGCACTACGCCGTTGAAGGTGATACCTGGATCATTGAGCGAGGCGACCACGACGAGGCGGTAGACATCCTGGCCGGGGGCTCCTGGTGCCGCCTCAAGATCGCCTATGGTCGGGCGCGCTACATGCCCGAGGGCTTCGACATCGACTTCGAGGCACGCGGCGGCACCATGATCGGCGGGACCTGCAAGCGCGGATTCTTCATCGAGAAGTGGTACCAGCTCGGCCGCGCCCTGGAACAGGTTGCCGCTGAACTGCGGGCGCTGGGAGTCCTCCCGAGTGAGTGAGCCAGCTAGGAGCGCCCTCGATGACAGCTCGAAAGACGCTGTGCGCGAGCCTGGCAAGGTGTTGTATGTCACTTTCATGGAGTACTCGTTTACGCGTGGTCACCGCAAACCGGTGCCCGATACATGGGTGGACGACATCACCAGCTACCTCGAATGGCTACGAGCCTGCAGCCAAAGCACACGCACCATCAACCTGCGGCGCAAGCAGCTCGAACGTCTTGGCCGAGCCTTCCCACAGCAGAGCCCATGGGAGCTCACCCTCGAGGACCTGATTCACTGGCTCGGGGCCCAGGAGTGGGGCGCAGACACACTCCGCTCCCATCGCTCAGCCCTGACCGGCTTCTACCAATGGGGACTCACCACCGGACGCATCGACACCGACCCCACCAGAGCGCTGCCCTCCATCAAGCAGAAGCGCCCGAAGCCGCGCCCCATCCCCGGCCGGATCATCCAGAAAGCCCTCAACGAAGCCAGCGAGCGCGAGCGGCTGATGATCAAGCTGGGTCGGTATCTCGGTCTGCGTGCGTGCGAGATCGCCGTGGTGCACCGCGACGACCTCATAGAGGATCTAATGGGCTGGTCCCTAGTGGTGCACGGCAAGGGTGGCCACCAGCGGGTGGTGCCGGTCGACGACAAGACGATCATCGAGCGGGTTGCGGCCGCTGACGGTTATTGCTTTCCCGGCGCCGTGAACGGTCACCTCTCGGCAGCGCGAGTCAGCGAGCTGCTGTCCGAAGCGCTGCCAGCCGGCTACACCGGGCATCAGCTGCGGCACACGTTCGCCAGCACGATCTACGAGCGGACCCGCGACGTCCGAGTGGTGCAGGAGCTGCTGGGGCACGCGTCGCTGAACACCACACAGATCTACACCGCAGTGCCGAACGACTACCTCCGCACCGCCGTCGCCGCAGCCAGCAGGACCCCTGGGGGATCGAGAGTGGGCTATGCAGAAGCGGCGTAGCCTTGCTCGGTAACCGGTCCACGAGACCTATAGTGAAAAGCTCCCTATACAGCTTGAAGTCGGGGCCGTTTGGACGCGAATGGCGTTCCTGCCAGGTCTCTGACTCCGACGAGCTGGCAAATTTCTTCATCCCGCAGACGAGCACCCCGGAGCTGGTCTCCGACTGCGGCTGCCAACTCGGGAGTTTCCGGAGGCAAGTATTCACTGCCAGGTTCGCGCACCTTCCATCCACGAGCGTTCAGAGCACGGTAGAACCGGCTGCGGTCTTCCCTGGTGACCTTCCCCATCCGGAAAGCTCGCTCGAAAATCGCCTGCATTGAGACGCCCCACTCAGCCTTCAGGTCCGTCAGCTTTCCGAGGGTCAGATGTCCCGTGAGCTGCGGGGCGATGATGTGCTCAGGCATCAGGAGCTCGGTCGCGAAGTCATTTGCCTGCGCTTCAACGTCGGTGTCGACATAGTTGGAGTGCAGAACCAGGTGCCCCAGCTCGTGGGCGATCGTCCATCTTTTCCTGTCGGTAGGCAACGAGCTATTGATGAAGATCACGGCGTGATCCCCAGCCCACTGAGACATGCCATCGATTCGGTGAGTACCGAAGTCTTCTTCGACAATAAGCACCCCAGCTGATTCGACCCAACGCGTGAGGCTCCGGATGGGCCCAATAGGCATACGCCAGTCCGCGCGCACCATCATCGCGGCCTCACTGGGAAGATGCTCGTCGGGGTCCAGCTGGATGACATGGTTCTTCGGATTCAACGGCACCCGCTCCAGCAGGTACGACGAGTGCATACGAAGCGCGTTGAGACGAGCTTCCACTCGCTTCCAGTCAGATGGCTTGGTTGTCTTCTGCCTGCGCATATGCGCATCCGCCGCAATGGCACCCTGAATCTGGAAGTCATGGTCGAGGAACCCAGCAGTGACACCAAGTGCTTCAGCAATTGCCTCCAGAGCCGACTCATCGGGGGAGCGCAGGTTGTTCTCGTAGCGTGACAGCGAAGCCTGAGTGATGCCCAGTCGCTGGGCAAGTTCCTCCTGAGTTATGTTCGCCGCACGCCTCAGCACGAGAATGACGTCGCCGATCATAGAACTCACGACGCTCTTCCTTCCTCCTCGTCCGGCACGATGATGCCAGTGAGATCCACCTCGGGAAGGTCAGGCTGCATCGGCTCCCAGCTGAATCCAGCCACATTGCCAACATCACGCTTCAACTGAATCCCCCAAATTGGGCTATCCAGAGAGCTGCGGTAAGACAGCACCGCCTCACCCACGGCGCGGAGGTCTGCATCCCACAGGTAACCCACTGCCAGACTATGGGACTCAAATCCGTCCAACGCAAGATTATCGTTCGCCCAAAACCCCTTAGCGCCATCAGTCGCGAACGTCGAGATCTTGTCACCGGGATGATGACGCTTGATCCGCAACTGGTAGTTCAGTCCCTTGTGGATCTCCCGCGTGGGGTCTTCGTCGACGATCACAATCTCGTCTTGTCCTTGCAGTCCGTCCACAAATCGCGCCCAAATGCGTTCATGAATGATGTTGGCGGTCGTACGACTGGCGAATCGTACGAACCAATCGCGATAGGACTCACGCATCTGCTCATAATCATCCCGAGCACCGTCCACCGCCGTGATGAATGACTGCACGAACTCGGGACCGAGGTCGTCGAGAACCGCCTCCGCCTGTGGGAAATCCCTTGAAAACATACCAGAAAATATACCACGCCGCCCTTCACGCCCGGATAAGTGCCGCCCCGATGAGCCCACCGCAGCAGCCGACACGCGAACGCCGCCCTCGGAGAAGCGAGCCTGGCTGCATCTGAATGACCAACTCATCAGTGCGCGAAGCTGAAAGACAACGGCCCGCATAACCAGCCAGTCGGCTGAGCAGGCCATTGGGCCCACTACGGGTACCGCTGGGGAACGAGAACCCCTATGCTCGACTACACCGCACCCTGAAGGAGAACTGAACGATGCCTAGAATGCAGCCCAACTACGCATCAAGAGACTTTGACGAACTGCCGGCCGGGAAGAAGCTGCTCCGCGCCCTGATCGGCCTCGGCATTCTCGCCGCTGTAGTGGTCCTGCTGCTGTTCATCTTGGTTGGCTGCTCCAGCCAGGACCCCTCGGACAACAAAGCAGAGACGCCAATCTCTGAAGCTGAAGCGCCCGCAGTTCCAGCCGCAGGCCCCTTCGAAGAGGGCGCGCCGGACGAAGCCCTCGTCATATTCGACGATCCCGTGCCTGACGTCGTCCCGGCACCAAACGGTGAGATGTGGGATCTGCACGGGAGTTTCGACATGGACATCCTCCGCGGCTACTTTGATGCGACTGTCCACATGGAGGCCGGGGAGACATCATGCGAGGAAGCGCTCTACTACTGGCTCCGCGAAGACGGATATGGGACCCGCGAGGAGGCGGGCCCGACCTGTTTCGGAGAGGGTGGCGGACGTGTCCCGTCTGAGGAACTCCGGCGAATTCACTACGTATGCCAGGCCCCGAACACCACCGCTCAGACACTCGTTATGCCCACATCGAAGGGAAACGAACCAGTCGCGTCAGTCTTTACACCCGAGCACACCACTGGCGACCACTGGGAGTGCTTCGACTTTAACGGCGAAACCGTCGAAGCCGACCAAACAGTGGTCTCGTCTGTCGACGAGTGAGCTGGCAGTACGACGAAGAGCCCCGTCTCTGGCCTCGAAGTGAAGCCGGAGACGGGGCTTTCGACCCCAGGTCGGAGACTCCGCGGTTCGAGGAACGCGCCCCGGGGCTCTCAGGGTTTAGAGGACGCGCCAGTCACTACGCCACATTTCGGCTGCCCTACCGACAACCGACTGACTGAACGAATGCCACTGATAGTAGCTGGTTCTCGAGGTGCGGAACCTCGAATACTCCGTGCCGCTATTTGCCAGGGTGTAGCGCGACCGCGCACGGGTCTCGTATGCAGTCAGGATGTTGTTCTGTGACAACCGGTAGTTGAACCGACGAATGAGAATGTGGCGGAACACCGGACGTGAAGAGACAACACGCCCTCCCAGGACTCCGAACCCATAGACGTGGGAGTTTGCGTTGCTGTACCAGCGATAGTGCATCCCCTCTACGAGGCCGCCGCCCGGGTATGTCTGATGCCAGGAAGCACTCGTGGGCTGAATCTGCACAGCACCATCTTGCCCCTCCTCCGTGTCGGCGACGCGGTACTCTTCCAGTTCGGGAAGGGCCAGAGCAGCCTCGTCGAGGTATCCCTGCTTCACGGCCTCCTCATCTGACAAGGCATTCTCTACGTCAGTGAGTGAGGCAACAGGCATGCCCCCAATGACGATCCCAAAAGGTGCATCCTTGAAATCGAACGAAACACCCCCATCCCACGACGGCTCATAGCCGATCTCGTACGCTCGGTCCAACAGGGGACGGTAGTCCTCCGCGGCATCCAGAGTGTCTGCGACTTCTTGAAGTGCCCTGCGGCACTTCTCGTGACCCTTCTCCTCTGCGACTTGCAGGTTCTTCGCGTCGGCATTTGCGAGCAGTCGCTCGCCGTCCTTCTTCAGCATCGCGTTCCTTTCTTGAACACTTTGGTCCGCAGTCTTTCTACGGGCCACTCCTGCCGGGGCTGCCCCCGGGCAGGTCTATCGAGGGGCGCGCTAGTAGGCGCCCTGTTGCGGCCACTCAGCGTTGCTCGGCCTCGTTCTGCGCTCGGCGCAGCTGTTCTACGGCTTCGTCGTGATCGATCTCGGGATGAATAC
Source organism: Nesterenkonia sp. (assembly GCF_029265375.1). Taxonomy (GTDB): domain Bacteria; phylum Actinomycetota; class Actinomycetes; order Actinomycetales; family Micrococcaceae; genus Nesterenkonia. Next base: position 26,437 of record NZ_JAJUJJ010000030.1, on the reverse strand, counting down.
GGATGTACGCATGCCCCGGGAGGTCCTCGAGGTCCCCAAGGCTGGGCGTGCCGCTCTTCGCCCCTGAGCCGATGGAGGTCAGCAGCGACACCACGCCGGCGAGCGCGGCTGCGGCTGCGACTCCGAGCCAGTCGATGTTGTGGATTCCTGCGGGCGTGTCGGTGGGCAGGCCGCTGGTGTAGAGGCCGATGACCGCGAGCGCTGTTTGGGCGATGGTTTTGACTGAGCGCTCGGCGGCGGCTTTCCAGAAGTCTGTGGTGTACATGAGAGGGCTCCTCATTTGTAGGCGTTTCGCTGTCGGTTCATGCGTTCGGTGAGGCCCCACCAGGTGGCGGGGCCAGGCTGGCCGTCGATGGCTCCGCTGTAGAGCCCTCCTGCGGCGAGGACGGCTTGCACGGCGGCCCAGATGCTGGCCGCGTTGCCGAACGCCTTGCCGTTGCCATGCCGGCGGACGTCGGCGCGCTGTGTCACGCTGCGGTGCGCGTCGAGCAGCCATTGGCGGGCGAGCTCCTCATGCGCCCACTTGCTGGTGCCGGTCGGCCGGTAGCCGGCCCGGCGCAGGTACTCGAAGAACGCGGCCGAATGGCTGGCCGGCACGGCGCGGTGCCAGTTATCCAGCGGCACGCCGGGGGTACTGCGGAACGGGTTGCTGGCGGCGAGGAATACCTGGGGGAGCGCGCTGCCCGGCCAGGGCGTATCGGTGGCCCTACTCAGACCGCCGCTGTCGCTGCTGCTGGGGATGGTCAGCCGCTGCCGTACCTTGATGAGGTTGACGTTGCTGATCCCGTTGGCCTCGGCGAGCGCGGCGACGGTGGTGCCGTGGGCGGCCGCGATGCTGGAGAGGGTGTCTCCGGGCTGGACGGTGTAGGTGCCGCCCGGCGCGGCCGGGGTCGGCCGGCCGGTGAGGGGTCCGAAGGTCAGCCGGCCGGCGGCGATTTCGCTGCGGATCGGCTGACCGGCGCAGGCGGTCGAGTTGCGGGGTAGGTTGCCGTGGTCGACCGGGAGGGTCCGCATGTTGGGGAACTTGGTGGCGCGCAGGTATCGGCCGAGGGCGCGGAAGCTCGCGCGCGCCGCGGCGCTGGGCCGCTCCCCGTTGCCGACGATGAACAGCACGCCGAGGGCGGTGAAGTTGTGGTGCATCGCGTGGGCGGCCGCGTGCGTATCGCCGGCGCCCTCGAAGATCCTGCCGGCCTGGTCGATGACGTAGGGGTAGCCCAGGTCTGCCCAGCCGTTGACCCGGATGTGGAGGTTGCGCCAGCCGCGGATCCGGGCGCAGCTGGTCTCGAGGGGCTCCACGCCGACGGTGACGTCGCCGATGGCGGGGTAGTGGGGGACTAGAAGCACGATGTCGGCGGGGTCGAGGAGCCGGCTGGTGATGCGGGTAAAGCCCTTCGGCTGGGAGGTCCAGGTGGATCTCTTGAGGATGGTGGGGCGGCTGCTCATCGTGGGGGCTCCTCGTCGGTCTCGGGGACGGCGACGTGCTCGATGTCGATGTCGTGGTCCTGGCCCGGCGTCGGGTCGGTGTCGTAGTCGTCGAGGTCAGGGGCGGGCAGGTCTTCCTCGGTGGGCTCGCCGCCCAGGTCGTGTGCTGGGGCGAGCTGGTCTTCGGGTGGCAGTTTCGGCACGGTGTCCTCCTCCAGGGGTGGGGGCTGCTGGGTATGGAGAAGCCCCGTCAGCGGGATCGCTGCGGGGCTTCCAGACTCGGTTGGTCGGCAGGGGCTAGTCGTGGGGGCGCTTCAGCTCGTTGTCGATGCGGCGGTGCAGCAGATTGTCCTGCTCGGCCAGTTGGCCCAGCCGCCTGTAGATCGCTACGTCGGTGTCGCCGCGCTGCCGGTCACGCTCGTCGAGACGCCTCAGCCCGTCGGCTAGGGCGTCGATCTTCACGTGGACTGCCTGGAACTTCTCGTCCATGTCCTCGCGCAAGTTCTTGGCGTGATCGTTCTTCACCTCGTGCAGGGTCTGGCCGGAACGTTGCTGCAGCTCCGTGATCTGAGCCTTCAACCACCGCCAGCCCCTATACGTTGTGGTTAATCCCGCGGTAAGCGCGGCCAGCAATGCTGTGGCGGCGACAATGACGGCCTCGATGGACCCCAGAAGCGAAACAAGGGTGAGGGGTGGGGGCGTCATGCTGCTCCTATCCGTCGAGGCGTTTCGTGTCTGCTGGCAGTTCACCGCCGGCAAGGGTCTCCCAGAGGCGAAGGTCTTCCTGGCCGAGGCTCCACGCGGCAATGCCTGCAAGGCCCCAGTCGTGCTCTGCTCTGGCTCGCCAGTAGGCCACCGCTTGAGCGTCGTTGCAGTAGCCGATGAAGCCGCCGGCGTAGTCAAAAGCGATGATGCGGCCCCACCAGGCGTCGTGGTCCAGCGGCACGATGACCAGTTGTTGGTCCTCTCCGAGCCGGAAGGGCGCCTCACGCCAGTGGATGTAGGTCCAGTCCAGGCGGGAGTAGTCCCTCCAGTGGTCCGGGTCGTGGGTCTCTGGTTCGTCCACGTCCTCGTCAGGTCTGAACATGTTCAGCGAGTCGTGCCAGGTCACCCCGAGCCGGGGGATTCGGCCCATCACCTGCCGCTGGCCGTCCAGAATGACTTCTACGGCTTCGCGGGGCTGGTACCACCAGCCGTCACCGAGATAGGTGTGATCGATCCAGGCAGTCACGTTCGACCGGTAGCCGGTAGGCCCGCCCGGCGGGGCGATGTCGGTAGCCTCCAGCACCAACGGCACCTCCGTCTCGGCGTTGTTGAAATAGACGCGCGCCGAGTTCTCCCGTACGCGGAGGGCCAAGACGTTCAGGGCGGGGGAGCGGAGCGCGGTGTCAGCTGCGCGCGCGCCCACGCTGGTGGATGCGGTGAGAGTATCCCCAACGTAGAGCCGAATCGTGCCAGCAGTGGTCATCTCTGCCCGCACGCCCTGACTGTAGACAGTGAACGTGCCAGACCGAGTCAGCTGAAACCGCGCCATCACGTACAGGCTTTGGGCGCCGAAGTCGTTGTTGAACTCCAGCCGACCGGAGCCGCGATACTGACGGACAGTAGAACCCGGCGCCTGCTGCCAATGCTCCCAGGAACCGTCCCCATCAGGCTGGGTGTAGATCGCTGAGAGCTGCTGGCCGCTGGTCGCGTAGTCATCGATGATCGTCGCGGCAACAGCATCGCGCTGCAGCATCTCCAAAGTCAGCGTGAACCGGCCACTATAGGGCCCGGTCTCGTTGCCGTCGACATCAATTATCGGCTCAGTACGCACCTGATAGACCGCCCGCGAATCCCCCGGCCCGTTGTCGGCGATAGCCCACTGCGGAGTGCCCGACGGCAGCCCGTAGCGCACCGCATAAAACTTGCCGGAGAACCAGTCCGTATCGATCCCGAACTGCTCGCTGTAATGCTGCGGCTGCAGCCAGTCGTAGGCGTGCAGGAACCCCCACAAGCTCTGCCCATCGTCGTGGTCCCGATACGTGATCCACCCTGCCCGCGGCTGAACCCCAGGGTCATACCAGTCGACAACACCGTTGAACTGCTGCCAGAAGCTGTAATAGGTGCCGCTGATCCCACGCCACGCGTTACCCAACTCCTGCGGAGTCGCATGCAGCCGCCAATAGTAGGCATAGAGCGGAACACCCATCAGCACCTTCGACGGGTCAATCTGCGAGACCGCCCAGTCATAGACATCCTGCATCCAGAACCCCGGGCTGATCGGCCCCGGCGCGGAGCCGCCCCACGCGAAGTCGTAGGACATGATCTCCACGCTGTCCAATATCTCGCCCAGCTGCCGATACCGCACCCAATTCTCACCGCCAACACTCCCGGTGGCGGTCAACGGGGGAAGGGCAGCACCGCACCGCCTGCCGAGCGCGTGCGCCCGGTCCGCGACGGCGCGGAAGATCGCCTCCGACTCCTCGCTGCGCTCATTGCCGCCCGACTCCAAGTCGATGTCCACCCCGTACAGCCACGGGTACTGACTGAACATCTCAGCGACGTGATCGGAGAGCCGGGAACGGGCGGCCGCACTGTCCCGCAGCGCCTCGAAAATCTCAAACGGCCCATCCTCGGGGTCGTCCATATTGCGGAAGCAGCCCCAAAAGCGGATGTGCGGCCACCGTTCCCGGTACGGGTCGAGCTGGCTGGGGTCGAAGGTCTCGGTGAGCTGTCCGTACCGGTTGACGCCCCATCCGAAGATGCTGATGTCGGTTATCCGGTCGCCGTAGTGCTCCAGCACCATCTGGATCCGCTCCGTCAGGCCCATATGGCCAACCCAGCACCAGACCCGACCGCTCACGGCACTTCTCCCATCTCTCTGTCGTCCCACTGCAGCCGCAGATGCGCCCGGCCTGCGAGCGCGGTGTGTAGGTAGAGGTCGCTCCGTTGGGTGATGACGGGGGGTCTGCCGTAGCCGTGCGTGGCGGTGTGGGTCCGGGCGTCGGCTATCGCTGGGGTGCCGTCGAGGTGGCCGAACCGGTAGCTGCCGATCCGGGTGTCTCCTACGGCGTTGCGGATCTCTAGGCGTGTGGGTGTTGCTCGGTCGATGTTTGCCAGGGCGACGATCTCCATGCCGTTGTGGATGACGCCGTTGCGGTATTGAGTGCGTCCTCGCCGGCTACCGGCCTCGCGTGGGTTGACGGTGACGCCAGTGGCGAGTTCTCCGGGTTGGAGCTGGAGGTCGGTGACGTCGATGTGGGCACCGGCGGGGAGGCCTTGGACAACGAGGCGGAGCTTGATTCGGTCGACTGGTTTCCTGGTATAGAGCGGACGCTGCAAGCGCATGCTGCTCACCGTGGACCTCTCCAGCTGAACGTCAGGGTGCTGTAGGACCCGTCCTGGAGGTATCTGGTCCAGTAGCCGGGCCGCACGACGAGCGAGCCACCGGCGCCCCAATAGATTCTCACTGGCACCGACACCCCGCCCTGGGATGCTGTGGCTTCGATGTCGCGGGTGCCCCCGGTGAGACTAGGCAGTCCCTCGGCGATGACTGGTTCGTTGCCGATCTGCAGTAGGGCCACAGTCTCCAGGTCGTTTCCCGTGATCTTGTAGGCGCAGACGTTTTGACCTCGCTGCTCCCACCCGTTCACCAGATAGGGCCGCAGATCCTGCCACACCGGCAGAGTCGGATACACAGCGTCTATGGTGGGCGTGGTCATCGTGGCCCCCTCCAGTTGAAGCTCAGCTCCCCGTACTGACCGTCGCTGAGGTGGCGAGTCCAGGGGCCGGAGTTGATTCTGAGCTGACCGTTGCCCATCCACCGCATGTTGACGCCGAGTGAGTTCCCTCCCCGGTTCGCCAACGCCGTAATCAGCCTGGTGCCCCCGGTCGTCGGCGGCAGCCCCTCTGCAACCACGTCGGAATCGCCAATGAGTAGAGCGGCCTGGATCTCCATCTCGTTGCGGTCCACCTTGAACGCGCAAACGTTGCTGCCCCACTGCTCCCAGCCGTTCACCAGGTAGGGCCGCAGATCCTGCCACACCGGCAGTGTCGGATACACGGCGTCAGTTGCCGGAGTCGTCATGCGGCGCTCCTCTTGGCTCGGATGGACCCGTTCAGCCAGGAGTCCTCTGCCAGGTCGCGGTCCTCAATCGCCAGCTGGCCGGTGGGTCCCCACAGGGCGGAGACGAACTGGCCGGTATGCCGCATCGGTGCTCGGACCGCCGCCTGCGGCCGGTACTCCTCCGGGATGACACCGGCGGGAATGACGATCCGCCCCGAGACACCCTCCCGGTTGGTCCACACCGCGATATGCAGCGTGACGTAATTCGCCTCAACCTCCAGGTAGGACCGTGACGCCGGAGACAGCCGCTCCAACCCAGGAGCCAGCCACTCCTGCCGGATCAGCACCTCACTGGTAAGCGTCGGATAGCGGATACTCATGATGCCCTCCTGACGGTGAACGACGCCCCGATGTTGGGGTACGTGTCGAGGGTCTCGGGGGCGTTGTGGCCGATCATGATGTAGGAGCCCTTGAACAGCAGGCCGACGGCGCGGCCGCTCATCGAGCACACCGGGGTGCGCTCCCCCTCCGGCAGGACATCGCCGGGCAGCCCGTCTATGAAGCGCTTCTCGCCGGGGGTGGCGTCGCGGGTGTCGATGCGGAAGTCGAAGTGGACCAGGTTGCCGTCCACGGCCACGCCGCACGACCCCGGGGTGAGCGCCCGGCACCCGTTGACCAGCAACGGTGACAGGTCATACCACGGGTGCTGAGTCGGATACGGCGTCTTCAGCAGCGGAAGATCATCGAGCACCGTCATGCGTCGGCCCTCCGTACGTAGCTGCAGTGCAGTACCTACTCGCACGAAACAGCGCGCCTCATTCCCGCGCTCGGTCAGGCCAGGATTGAGCAGCTGCTGGATGTAGGCCTTCTCCCCCAACTGCGGGTATCTGAGACTCACTGCGGCCTCCGTTCGTAGATGATCGTGACCCCCAGATTCCCCGCAGGCAGGGTCGCCAGAGTCCACCCCGCCCAGCCGGGAATGTTCACCATGTCCGAGAACGCCAGCACCGGCACCGGAGTGTCCTGACACCATCCAGTCACAGGCGGAGTCGCCGCCAGCGGCCGCAGATCCCCCGCCGCCCCATCGGCAGGCAGGCTCATCAGCAGCCGGTCCGGCAGATCCGGATGCTCCCGGTCGATGCGGATCCGGGCGTCTATGATCACCAAGTTCGGGAAAACATGGCCCTTCACGCTGCCTTGCGCGAACGGCTCAATGCCTGGCGACACATAGTCGCTCAGGTCCACGATCAGAGGGGCGTCCCTATGCGCGTACCTCATGTCAGGCGCTCCTTTCCACAGCAGTACCGACGGCCGGCCACGCCAGCCCGACCCGCCCGGACGCCTCAGAAGCCCCCACCAGCACCACAGCGGCTCTCGCCCCCAGGTTCCCCGGCTGCACGAAGTCCAGATCAAACGTGTGGATCCCGCTGTCCCCATCTGCGAGCGCGAACTCTGGTTCGATGGGGCTTGAGACTCGGGTCGTGCCGTCAAGCAGGTCTGGTCTGCCTTGGATGGCGGTGACTCCTTGGACGTCGTCTGTGAGTGCTATGAGGCGGAGGCGCTGTCCGCGGGATAGGCCGAGTGCGGGCACCAGTGGGCTGGTGGTGAAGGTGATTGTTCCGGTGGCGCCGTTGAGGCTGTACCAGTAGATCGGCCCGTATCGGGGGTGCTGTTCGGTCTCGGGGGTTCCGAGGGGTCCTTGCCACGGGGAGGCCGGGGCGAGTGTGCCGCCTTCCTCTAGGGCGTCGAGTCGGGCGTTGACTTGTTCGAAGTTGATGGATGGGTACATGTTGTTTTCGCCTACTCCCGCTGACCAGGGCAGTTCCGTGACGTGGGGGAGCCACCCGGAGTGGGTGCCTCCGGGCTGGAGCATGAGGTCGGTGATCTCGACTGTGGCGCCGGCAGGGAGAGGGTTGACCTGGATGCGCAGTCGGATCTTGGCCGGCCTGCTATTGGTCCGCAGCTTCCCCTGCATAGTCGGTGTCACCTCCCAGATCCAGTTCGATGACCTCTACCTCGCCGTCCTGGTAGGTGACCTCGGCCTCCACGATCACGTCTGGCACCCAGCCCTCGGGTCCTCCCGCAGAGTTCAGCTCCATGCTGAAGGCGTAGGCTTGTCGGTTGTCCGGGGTGATGGTCTGCTCGATCCAGCGTCGGCCGGCGCCGGCGAACCTGACGGCGTAGTCGCCTGTTCCCTGTTCGGTCTCAACGACTTCGGCGCCGCTGTTGGCCCAGTGCGCCAGGCCGTTGTCGAAGCGGGCGTTGAGCAGGAGGTTGAATGGCACCAGGTCGAAGGTGTCCACGGTGGAGCCTGTGCCCAGGCTGTCCTGGGTGCCGTCGCTGGTTCCTGTCTCCCTCAGCTTCGCCGAAAGGGTGATCTCGCTGGCCCAGGGGCGCAGCAGGTCATACTCGAGGCGGACGATGCGCTGAGTCTCACCGTCGATGCCGATTTCTGGGTCTGCGACTGTCACCAGGTCGCCGACGGTGAACCGGTCCAGCTCACTGTTTGTCTTGGCGCTGAGGTCGCTGACCGTGCACTCGTAGGACACGTCCGGTCGTGACCGGCGGGCAAGGGTGGCCCGGGTCATCTCCAGCATCGTGTAGGGGCTGGTGCCGGCTTTGAAGTTGTAGGTGGTGGACTTCAGCTCATCGGTGTAGCTGAAGTCCTCCAGGTAGGGCCGGCCCCCGTTGATGCTGGCGATGGTGAGGCCATCCTCATTGCGGGCATAGATCCGGGTCACCAGGCTGCTGGTGTCGACTACGCGTTTGGCCGCGGAGAGGTTTGAGCTGTAGAAGAACCCGACACCCTGGTCCCGGCCGGAGCGCACCACAAGGTGGACCTGCCGGTTGGTGTTGTCGAACACCAGGTCCCCGCCGTGGTTCTTCTGCACCAGGCGCAGGAGCGCGAGCGGACTCGTGCGCTCCTGGATCCCGTAGGTGCGCCGGGTGCCGACGTTCACAGTGCCGATGCTCCAGCCTGTGCCGCGCAGCGCGGTCTCCATCACCGGGCCCGGCAGCACCTGCGTCCATTCCTGCGGGTCGATGCCGCCGGCGGTGCCCAGCTCATAGAACCGGGCCTCCGCATAGACATGCAGCAGCGGTACGCCCGCCACTCGCTCACTGGTGACCCGGCGGATCCAGAACCGCTCCCCGGCCGCCTCGACGACGTTCTCGTTGACGACCAGGCGTGCGTGCCGGTGCCCGGCAGGGATCGTGAACTCGAAAGCGTGCTCCCCGTTGACCTCCTCGATCACCACCGCTTCGCGCGGGTCGATCAGCACGGCCTCAGGATGCCCGTCTTCCCACAGCACGATAGGGGCGTGCGGGTACTGCGGCGGCGGTGGTTCCTCCCACGGCCGAGGCGTCACCGTGATGTAGAAAGTCTGCTCCGCGGTGCGGCCGATCCCATCAGTGAGCCGCACAGTGGCCGCCTGGGTGCCAGTCTCGAAACCCACCGCCACCGAGAGCACCCCGTCATCGACAGTCACAGTGGCCAGCGACGGGGTTCGTACGCTCCACGTGTGCGGTCCCACCGGCGCGGACCAAGACAGGACGGTCGTGTACGGCTCAGCGCTGCCCTGCTGCAGCTCTACGTCCGGGATCGGGTCAAGCGTGGGAGGATCCGGGTAGGTGTACTCGAACACCCACTCGGTGGTCGCCCCCTCGGGGAACTGGTATCCCTCGGCCGGGCTGGCCGTGATGGTCACGCTGCCGCCCTCAGGGATGCTGATCTCCCCGACCTGGGACCACACCACACCAGTCTGCGCGGTCACCGTGACCGTGTTGGACTCCACGTCATGCACCGGGGCCTGTGGAGTGACCTCGATGTTCTCAGACTCCGGGATCGTGATGTTCGTGCCCGTGAAGTCCGTGCCGGTTGACAGCTGCATGTTAGCCCGCCGCAGTAGGATCCCGTCAGCGGTCTCGGGCAGCTGGGCTCCCCTGTCCGAGTCCTGCCAAGTAGCGCCATCGTCGGTGCTGTAGAGCAGCTGTCCCGAAGAGATGCTGATCGTCGGCCTTGAAGGCCAGCTGACCCGCTCGGCGCCGGTGCTGAAAGTCCTGTTGCTGCCGTTATCAGACCGAATCGAGGAGTCGGTGACGGTGAAGTCCGAGTCCCGGTCCGGACGCTGGAACCCGTCAGCCCAGACCGAATTCCCCAGGTCGTCGACGAACTGTTCGAGGTCGAAGCCTGCAGAGGGGTGGGCAATCACCACCTCGTCTACGAAGCCGGCCTCCCAATACTCAGCACTGCGAAGCGAAAACACCTCCACATCCGCAGTGGACCCCCAGTTCGGGGTTCCAGAGAAGGTCCGCTGAGGCCCTATCCAGCGACGCCCGTCAGAGTGGACGCTGAACATTGTCGAGGTCGACGCGGTGACCAGCATGCCCAAGAAGTAGCCGCTGGTGGTCTGCAGCCACGGCAGACCCGACTCATACTGATCCAGCAGCAGAGCACCAGAGGCGTTGTACACCTGGGCGCGCGGCTGCCCCGTCCCACCAGCTGTGGAGAGATACACCACCGGATCGGTGGCCCGCGTATCGATCAGCGGGTTGAACGCCATCTCATAGACCTGCCAGAACCAGCCGCCGACCAGCAGCCGCGGACTCGCAGAACCCGGCCACAGCCCAGAGAAATGGTCCAGCTGCAGACGCCCACGCTCCACGTTCGCCCCAGCATTGTTGATCTGGAGCCGACCACCCATCCGGCCACTGGCCTGACCCCACAGGGAAGAGCTGCCGTCCCAGTGCAGCTGCCAGGCACGCTGACTGTTCACCCCGTCGACATAGCGTCCCGTCCCGGACGCGAGCGCGTTGATGCGCGCGATGGCTACCGGGTTGAGGCCTGGGTAGTCGGTAGGGATTTCTCCGGAGTAGTGGAACCGGTTGGTCCACAGGCGCTGCACGGTCGCCATGTCATGCCCTCCGTGCATTCGGGTAGAACCGGAGCGGCCGCTGAGGCGAGACCTGCACCGTGTAGGTCTGCCCTTGGTGAAGGGCCGGCCGCTGGTAGGTGCTCATGTGCCGCACTGCCGAGGCGAGCCGCTCTCCTGAACTGGTGCGCTCCAGGTAGAAGGCCATGTCCTCGTAGTTCAGCACCAGTCGATGGTTCTCGGTCCAGTTGCTGAACCGGTCGACTGTCACAGTGTGAGACCCAATCTGAATCTCGTAGGAGGAGTGGGAGGATGCGGTGGTGATGCTGATGGTGGGATACGCCGATGTGGTGCCCAACTCATGGGTGTAGGTGAGCTCGCCAGCGGTGGTGAGCACGGTAGGGTCCAGTTCTCGTGCCTCCGCGTCCCCCTGGGTCTCCAACGTGACCTCGCCGCGCAGCCGAAAGCCTAGGCCTGGCTCCCATGTCATCCGGTCCCACGTGATTTCGTCAGCGACCAGCACCTCCAGATACACCCAGCCGGCGTCTGCGTCCAGCACCAGCGAGCGCGGCCCTTTCGCCGGGTCGAGGAACCGTACGAACGCGTCGCGGCGCTGGGCGGCCTGCTCGGGGGTGTTGCCTTCTATGATCACGTCGTAGACGAAGCGGGAGGCGGTGCGGTTGGAGTCGTGGTAGAAGCGGCCGTCCTTTCCCGTGACTTCTGAGTTCTGCACGGTGTGGCCGCCCAGGGAGGGCCACTGTTCGAGCACGGCGGTTACGCCGTCCAGGTTGGCGGTGCTGATGCCTCCGAGCGTGAAGCTCATACGGTGACCACACCTCCCAAGTTGGATCCTCCTTGCGAGCGGTTGGCACGGTGGACTCGGTGGAACAGGTCCTGGGCCACCTCTTTGACTCGCCGATCGTTGTCGACTCGCATCTGGTCGATGTGGATCTGGATCGGCGACATGCCGGCCGCCGGGGAGCCTGCGGGTCCGGATGATCCGGGGGCGGCGTCGAAGCCCAGCTGGTACCGCTGCGGGGAGAGGGCGGGAAGCATGGATTCTGCAGCCTTCTGCACCGTGCGTCCCTGGGACTGCAGTCCTACTGCCATACCCTCGCCGGTGTACTCGCCGATCTGCATGAACACCTTCGACGGGCTGCTAATGCCGAGCAGGTCGGTGGCCCACCCGATCGCGCCGTCGACGACGCCGCCGATCGCGTCGATTACGGCCCCGCCCATGTTGCTGATCCCGTCGATCAGGCCCTGGATCATGTCCTGGCCGACCTGAAGCAGCTCACCCGGCAGGGAGGCCAGGAAGCCGGTGATTTCTCCGGGCAGGTCTTGGAAGTACACCAGCAGGTCAGCGATGAATCCCGAGACCGAGGAGACCATGTCAGTCCAGGTCGACGACAGGAACGAGGAGACTCCCGACCACAGGCCATTCCACAGACCGGTCACCACAGACGCAAGCGTGTTGAAGATGCCCTGCAGAGTTCCCCACGCCGCGGATAGAGCGTTGCGGATGCTGTCCCACGTATTCGAGAAGAACGTGCTCACCCAGGACCACAGCCCGTTCCACAGTCCCTTGACCACGCCGACGAGCGTGTTGAACACACCCTGGATCACCGCCCAAGCGGCCTGCAGGATGCCCTGTATCGCGGTCCAGATCCCAGAGAAGACGTTCTTAATGCCCGTCCACACCATCGACCAGTTGCCGCTGATGACGCCCATCACCACCTGGATGACTCCAGAGATGACCTGCATGACGCCCTGAATGATGGTGGCCACCGCGCTGAAGACGGTCTGCACCACCGGCAGCAGCGCCTGGATGATCGGCATCAGAGTCGCTGCCAGCACTTGGACCACCATCACCACAGCGGGCACAATCGCCGCGAGCGCCTGCACCACCAGCGGCAGCACGGCACTGATCAGCTGCATCAGCACCGGCACGAGCGTCTGCACCAGCTGCACCATCAGCGGCGCGAACGCAGTCACCACCTGGATGACCGCCTGGACCAGCATGGTGAACAGCGGCACCAGCTGCGGCAGCAGTCCCACGATGAGGGTGATCACGTTAGCGACTGCCGGAAGTAGTGTTGAAGCCAGCTGCAGGAACACCGGGACGAGAGCGGCGACCAGGGTCGAAACCAGCGGCAGAATCGCGGCCAGCAGCTGGGCCACCACTGAGGCGATCTGACCGAACAGCGCGGCGATCTGCGGCAGCAGCGGCTGGACGATCTGGAAGATCATCGACAGTGGCGAGAACTGCGTGACTAGCTGGACTATCTGCGGGATCAGGGGCGCGAACGCGGCGCCGAGCTGCTGAAAGAACGGCAGGACCGCCGAGGCGACGCCGGAGAACATCGGGCCGATCTGGGAAAGCCCAGCGGCCAGCTGGTCAATGAACCCAGGAGCGTTCTGAGACAGCCAGTCGCCGAAAGAATCCGCGATCGGTTTCAGAGCCTCGTTGAAGCTGTCCAGCAGCGGCATCACTGCGTTGAACCCGGTCTTGATCACATCCAGGAACGGAGTGACAGCGGTCTCGCCGATGCGGCTCAGTGCCGCCATCGTGTTCGCCATGGCGCCGCGGAAAGTCTCGCCGGATTTCAGGGCCGCGCCGCCCATGCCCTCTTCCATCGCCGCCTGGAAGGTGGCGAAGTCGATCTCACCGGCAGAGGCCATCTGCGATGCCTGCTCGGCGGTGACACCGAGCTCATCGGCCAGCAGCTGCAGGGCAGGCACTCCCGCGTCGTGCAGCTGGTTGATCGAATCCATCTGGATTTTGTTGGCTGCTGCGACCTTGTTGAAGATCGCGCCCATGCTGCCCATATCTGTGCCGGCGATCGTGGCGGCGTCACCCACCAGCGACAGGGTGCGTTCCAGCTCCTGGCCCGGAGCGATACCTGCGGCGACCGCGGAGGCAGCCACGGTTGCGGCGTCCCCGAGGCCGAAGGCGGTGCCGGTGACCGCTGAGGTCGCGTTGGACATGATCCGTTCCAGCGACTGTGCGTCATGCCCCAGTCCCGAGAGCTTGGCCTGAGCGTCCTCAATCTGCAGCGCGCGGCTGATACCCCCAGCGAGGGCAGCGCCGCCGAGGGCGCCGCCGACGATACCGACTGCGCCGGCAGCGACCTTGGCCACCCCGCCTACCGCGCTGCCGAGGCCGCTGAGGAAACCCTGGCCGGCTTTCTTGCCCGCGGGATCGCCGACAGCGCCGAGCTCGTCAGCGATTGCATCCACTCCGCCCTTGAACGACGGGGTGATAGACACCCAGGCGTTGGCGACCTCGTTGCCGGCCATCTACTTTCCTCCGTCCCAGAATTTCTCCCAGCGGGAGGCGGGGATCGCGCCCGCGCCGATCCGGCGCTTGTTCTTGTTCTTCGCCCAGGGCCGCTCCCACGGCTGCGGTCGACGTCGCCCCTTGGAGCCGTCTTTGGACTGCTGCCAGGCCAAGATGTCGAGCCTGTAGCCGATTTCGGCCAGAAGGTTGGGCACCAGCACCCCCGACGTCCAGGCCGCGGTCTGCGGATCGGTGATGCGATCCAGCGCCGAATCGGCAGGCAGGTTCTCGATGAACGCGAAGAGCGCTGGATACGACAAGCGGGCTGGTACGTCGTCAAACGTCCAGCCCGCTCTCACAAGGTCAGCTTCTATAGCGGCCAGCTCCCTGGGCGGCAGGGAGCACAGCCACACTATTTTGGGATAGACACCCCGGTGTGCTTGAAGTAGGCCTCGGTGAACGCTTCGATCTCCGAGAGCTTGATCTTCAGCTTCGAGGCCACGTCGTCGGGGAACCCGGACTTGACCATCTTCCACGTAGCGGCGGCCATGGCCAGCTCATTGCCGGACTGCTGGGCGTCGGATACCTCGACCACAAGGTCAGGGTCCGGGTCGAACACCACGTTGGAGGGGATAGTGACGCGCGCGCCGGTCTTCGACTTGAACGTGAACGGCTTGTCCTGCGCGGTGGGGGACTTACGCGGTGGCATGAAGGACTCCTCAACTCAACTGATCTCGGGGGACACGTCAGGCGGGCCCTGCAGGCGTGCGGAGTCCCCCGTCACGCACGCCTGCAGGGGCATATCAGGTGCCGCTGGCGACGGCACCGGCGGGCTTCTGGGTGTAGATGTAGATCTTTTCGCCAGACGGGTCAGCCAACGGGGTCAGCTCAATCTCCAGCGGCGTCTGCTCACCCTTCATCAGCGTGATCTCTCCCTGGGACGCGAGCGCGCCGCGGGGGATGACGACCCGACGCTTGACGTCGAGGTCCTTGAGGTTGAACACCCAGGCGCGGTCACCGATGGCGGAGGCATTGATGCGCACCACGATCTCGGTGTCGGTCTCAGTGACGTTCTCAGCGCCGAAATAGGCCTTCAGCGCCGGGACCGTCCAGCTGATGAGTGTGAACCCGACGGTGGCGGAGTGCTCGGTCAGCAGCGCGCGCACGTCGTCGAGGTTCCAGTCCCTGATGGTTTCCACAGTCCGGTCTGTGGAGATGGTGAGGCCGTCCTCGGAGACGAATCCCAGGTCTTCTGCGCTGGTGTCCAGCTCCGTTGTGGTGTCAGTGGGCAGGTTGGCGGTGGTCGGCATGGCGTAGGCGTAGCCCACCACATCGGGGTCGTCGGAGCGCTCCGGGGCGCCCACCAGGACATGATCAGTTGCAGCAGCCATGGGGTAGCTCCTCTTTCTCTGTTAGGCGCCCGTCAGGTAGCGGGCGTGAATCAGGGCGTTGAACTGGTACCGGTACAGGTTCGGTTTCTCGGGGTTGGGATAGTTGGCCGGCTTGGTCGGGGTGACGTCGTAGAACTGGACGTCTCCGACGCGGCGGCAGTCCAGATCCGTCACCAGCGCGAAGATGCGGGCGGAGACTTTCTGGGCAAGCGCTTCGCGTGGGGCGTAGCAGTCGAAGACGATGCGGTCCTCACCGGAGACGAGGGTGCGGTTTGTGCCTCCGGTGGTGAAGGCGACCACGAACGTGTCTTCGGCTCGGGGCAGGCGGGTCGAGACTGGAATCTGCCCCCACCCGTGGCTCTGGTACTGGTCGCGGAGCCAGGAATTGACCACGTACTCGATGTCAGCTGGGACAAGTACCATCAGGCCGCCCCCAGGGCGCGCAGCAGGGAGGCGTTTCGGGCGTTGTCCTGCTTCGCTTCCCCGGTCTCGGTGACGACCATGGCCCGGTATCGGGTACGAGTGCCGTCGCCGCGAACAATTTCGTAGCCCGCCGGCAGGGCGTAGCGGACCCGGTTGGCGGCCGAGTCCACTACGCCCTGGATCCCTGGATCGTTGAGCAGCTGTTGGATGCCCTTGTCGTTGGGCTTGATCTTCACCTTCGCCTTAGCCATCGCGTCTCCTCAACCGGATCCTGATGTGGTCAGTGGAGAACCCGAAGACCCACCGCTCCGGCTCGCCCTGGATAGTGAACTGCCCGCTGGTCTGCTCGGGCAGCTCAATGCGGGCACGCGGCGGCACATCCGCGTCCGGAGGCAGGTAGACGGTGAAATCCGCGGTCACTCCATCGCCGTGCTCCATATCCCTGGCGCCGGCCCCCGGCTGCACAGAGCATCCAGGGACCTGCCGGCGTGTAGGCGCAGACCAGTCCTCGACCAGCTCGCCGCGTTCTTCGATCAGCTGAGGCTCCAGCACCACGATCGTGTGCCTATCGAAGGTTGAGAGCGCCACGGTAGCCCTACCCTTCGTAGATCGGCTCACCAGCGATATCAGCGCCGCACGAGCAGTAGGCCGCGCCAAACGCCAGGCTGCACCACGGGCGGTGCTGCGGACGCCCACCGAATCCTGCGATCTTCACGCCGAACGCCTTCTGCCTGCCGCAACCAAGCGACTGCCGCTCAGTCTTGGTCAGGTAGAAGTCACCATTCGGGTTTGAAGGGGACCAGGAACGGGACACCCCGCCTGTGGTCTCCTGCCCGGTGGACAAGCCGGCCAGATGGTCTGGGACGTTCATCGCCCGCCTGACGATCGCGCAGACCACCCGGCGGCGGGTTTCCTCCGCAGCGTCAGCCGAGGCCGGACAGACGTCCAAGATGAACTGAGAGGCATCCTCCAGCAGCACTTCGGCGTGATCCTCGGCCCCGAGAGGGAAGTCCCGCCATCGCTTCTTCAGCTCATCGACTGTGGCGAAAGGAAAAGGGCTGGGCGCACTCATTGCGAGCCCCCTTTCAGCTCAGCTGCTCTTGCGAGAACGACGAGTAGACGTCTTGGTCTTCTTCTCCGACTCCTGGGACGCGGAGCCAGAGCCCGCCGCAGCGGAGGCCGGGACCCACTCAGGCCCCAGCCCCCGCGCAGCTTCCTGGTCCACGTTCACCACGACGCCGGTCTTCTTGTTCCGAAGTCGCGGCATGGTTCAGGCCCCCGTTCCGGTCTCCGCAGCCGGTTCCTCGATCACCGCGAACCGGTTCGCGAAGACATACCAGCCGTAGACGATCTCCAGGCGCAGGGCGATCTGGTTATGACGCTTCAGGTCGCCCTGCCCATCCGGATCGCCGAAACGGATCAGCTCCACCGGCAGGTCACGCTGAACACCCCAGCGGATCCCGTTCTGGAAGTCACCGACGATGCCGCGCACCCCGGTGTCGGCGGCAGCCTCGGGCTGGCCAGAGACGGTGTCGCCCTGTGCGGCGTTGATGCCGGCGAACGAAGTCGGCGCGGCGCCGAAGCCCAGCTGCGGGTAGCGCTGCTGACCGGACGGGTCGCCGTTGGCCAGCTTCGTCTGAAGCTCCGACAGCGCCCAAGTCAGACGCGGATCCAGCGCCAGGCCGTTGACCGAGGTCGGGCGGTCCCGGTTGACCAGCAGACCCACTGCAGAGCG
This sequence comes from Nesterenkonia sp., assembly GCF_029265375.1. Taxonomy (GTDB): domain Bacteria; phylum Actinomycetota; class Actinomycetes; order Actinomycetales; family Micrococcaceae; genus Nesterenkonia. Next base: position 9,267 of record NZ_JAJUJJ010000030.1, on the reverse strand, counting down.
GATCACCTGATCAGCTTCTGCGCCCTCAGCCAGCTCTGCACGCAGGGTGGTAGCGCCCACGTAGTTGTCCCACGCGCTGATCACCTCGCCGGAGAGAGGGTTGATCCGGTGGTACAGGCCCAGATCCAGGGCCCGGGCCAGAGCCAGCTTCCCAGCGTCAGCCAGGTCCCGGAAGACCTGGAGCTGATAGTCCTCAGAAGCCCACTGGACCTCCTGGTTGAACCGCAGCGTCACCTGCGCCTTGTGCGGCTTAGCGGTTACCGAAGTGAACCCGCCGGTGGTATGAGACTTCTGCGCGCCTTCCTCCACGAACTCAGCCCGCGGGAAGTCATTGAACACGATGTACTCGGTCTCGCCGAAACGCTGCGGCTCACGAGCCGACAGCTGCGCAACAGTCGAAGAGGTCCGAGCCTCGGTGACCATGCCGTCCGCAATGTTGCGGGGCATCAGCACCTTGGCTTCCTCTGTGCCGAAAACGGCCATGATGGAATCCTTTCAGGAAGAATTTTCAGGAGCCGAAGAGCTTCCGGACGGCCTTGACGTCGTCTGTCTCCTCGACCTTTGACGGTGAACGACCCTGCCCATGCACCACAGGCATGGACGGGGCCATAAGCGACTTCAGTGTTTCCGCGTGAGATTCAAGCTCCTCGCGTGTGGAACCGCGCAGCGCATCAGCAGGCACGCCGGCCTCCTGGGCGACCTCCGCGGCGAGAGCCGCAAGCTCTTTCTCCGCCTTGTAGCTGGCCACCTCCTCGGCGAGCGCCGCATTCTTAGCGGTGAGCTCATCGACCTTGGCGGCCTTGGCCTTGAAGTCCTCGAAGCCCTCGTACTTCTTTCGCTCCCGATCCAGCCGTGACTGGATAATCCGGTCAAGATCCTCCTGAGAAGTGATCGCCTCGAAGGGCCGCTCAGACTTCTCCTGGGGCCTCTCCTGAGGCTTCTCCTGAGGCTTCTGCTGGTTCTGTTCGGGCGCTTCTCCCGCTGACGCGGTGTTCTGCTGTGTCTCTGACACGTCAGATCTCCTTTCCGTTTAGGCCCCGTCGGGCGTGGTGGGACGATCCGCACTACGGGTGCGTTCCGCTTCAGCGGGAGCCGCTGGAAGATGGTGAGCCGCCGTTTCGAGAGTCGGCGGGCATGCCAAAGGCCCCGTCACCAAGCGGTGATCGGGGCCTTCAGGGGAGGGAGCGGCTAGGCGGCGACCAGTTCAGCTGGAAGGTCGACGCCGTACGCCTGGGCTGCTTCGCGGGAGAGCTGAGCTAAGTGTGCCCAGTCTTCGTCCTCGGCAGCGGCTTCGAAGTAGTCGAGGTCTTCGTCAGGGACCGAAGGCAGCACAAGATCGCGGAGCTGTTCCGCTACTGCTCTTGACTCCATGACCGCCATGCCCCCATGACAGGACTCTCGTCGTTCGGCGGGTATGGAAAACCCGCCCCGAGTGGTACGGGCTCTAGAGACAGCAGGTGATCTGTTAGGTGGAAGCGAAAGAGCTCTGAGAGTCGATGTGCTCGCGAACCTTCCGCGCGAGATTGACACCAACGATGTTCGTCTTCGCGTACTTCCTGGCCTCGGGCGGCAGGTCCAGCCCCAGCCGTACAGCGATAGTGAAACCGCAGTTGAGCAGCATCTCCCACTCCTCAACCTGCCGGCAGTGGTTCAGCTCAGCGACAGCATCGGCGGGCGCGGCAGGCTCTACCTGCTGCGCCACCTTCTCCGCAATGGTCCGAAGCTCATCCTGGCTGAAGCTCATGGCAACATTCTACGGGACCGGTCACTGACCGGATAGGCCGTGAGAAGCCGAATCACTGGTGGGTCGCCTTCCTTGACAGCGATGCCGCCGGCAAGCGCCTCTCGGCCGTCTGGGAGTCTCCAATGGTAGTTGTAGACATCATCGCGCCACTCAGGTGTGCCCTGCCATTGCGGTTCGGTGATGCCCCGCCTGATGTCCTTAGCGATCTCATACCGGGTGCCATTGAACTGATCCTCCTTGCTTCCGCCAGGACCATGCTCCAGGATGTGCTCCCAGGTGCGTGGGGTCACTGGAAGAACTCGGTCGTCTGGCCAGCCGTGGACTGGGTCTCGGAGGATCAGCGGCACAGCGTGCCCGTCGGTGTACCGGTCTGGGTACATGTCCCGCATCCGGGCCAGGATCAGGCGCGTATCTCCGGAGTCGAGCCCATCAGCTTCCAGCTCGGCGCGCGCTGCCGAATAGCGCTCATACATCTGGTCGGGGTCGTATCCCTCCACGTGGTTGCGTCCGCTCTTGTCCCACTCGGGCACTATTTGGCAGTCGCAGTGATCGTGGAACCCCGCCGCTCCGGCCTCCGCGGCGCCCTTCTGCCAGCCACGCGAGGCCAGCATCTCGCAGAACGCGCACGTCTTGGCTCCAGACGGGATCACCGCCCAGCGCGGCTTGGTGGGATCGTTGAGCATGTTCCGGCGGATGGTGTCCCGGGCCGTGCCAGCCACATAGCGCTGCACAGCCCCGGCGAGCGCCCCGATGGTGGCGGCTGGGTCTCCGGTGAAGAGGTGGCCAGCGGTGCGGCGTACGGTCCGCTGGATGTCGTTGGTGGGAGGGTTCGCGCCGAGTCGGGAGCGGAAGGTGCCGGTGACCTGCTGGGCGCGGGTCTCCTCGTACCATTCGGCTGCGGCGGTCGCCGCGAGGTTTCCGTGTTCCTCCACCAGGACAGGTATCACCGCGAGCAGCAGATCGCGTGCTTGGTCGGGCGGCAGTGACTGCAGGCGGGGGAGCAGGCTGTCGAGGCGTCGCTTGACCATCCGGTACACCTTGGCCTGGGCAGTTGCCAGACGGTCTACCTGGTCCCTGGTGGTCACTGTGCCGCCTCCGCGGGTTCGCCGTCAGGCTGCGGTGCCGCGTTCGGCAGCCCGGCGGTGGGCTCCCCGGTACCGTCGCCCTGCTGCAGCAGAGAGAGCGCCTCTGCGCGGCGGCGTTCTTCGCGGATCCTGTCCAGCTGGTCTTCGTCGAAGAGTTCTTCGAGAAGCACCTCCGAGCCAGCCAGGTCCGGCAGTGCCCCCGCGATCTTGACCACCGCGTCTGCCCTGGCAGACAGCGACCGGAACTCGGGGTCGGTGAAGCGGGCGCTGAGCTGCCAGGCCTCCTCGGGCAGGTCGGTGGAGTTCTCCCGGACCATCCAGGCCATGCGAGCGATATCTTGCACCGCTGTGTTCAGCACCCGGGTGTTCTGGTAGGTGGCGTCGATGAGCAGATCGTGCTTGGAGGCGCGGATCGCTTCGGCCGACGCCGGGTTGTCGTGGATGATGCCCAGGCTGGAGGGCGGGATGCCGGTCTCTCCGGAGAACGCCATCGCAACGGTTCGAAGCATTGCGCTGTGCGGTTCCATCGAGGCCTGCTGCAGCTGTTTGATCGAGGGCGCGTTGCCGTCCTCATCGCGAGTCAGCGCGATTATCCGGTCCATAGCCAGCTGGAACTTCTTGTCCCGGCTCAGCCCGTCGAAAGCGTCAATGTCGGCGCCCTCGGCGGCCAGCTGCGGAGACGAGTAGAACTCGGCGTTGCCTTCCATGCGGACATAGGCGCGGACCGCCATGTCGGTCAGCGACATTACCGGGTTTGAGATGCGGGAACGGCCGAACGGCTGCCCCAGCTGCGGGTCATAGCAGACCGGGGTGGCCATGGTGCGGCCCATCCGGTGCGGCAGCCGCTCTACCTCCCACCGGCCCGAAGACTGGTCGTGGGTGAACTCCAGGATGTTGTCCGGCAGCCACACAGTGAAATCCGAAGGACGTTTTCCGTCCTGCATGTCACTGATAGTCAGCAGGGCGCTGATCTGGCGGCGACGAGGATCCCACACCGCTGCGGAGGAATCGGCCTGATGCGCCTGGATCTGCACCGCAGGCTCGCCAGGACCACCGGCAGCCACCGTGATGAAGGCGACCCCGTGCTTATAGCCAGACACCACGGACTCGGAGAACTCCAGGCCGAACCGGTTGCGTTCGAATACCTCGTTAAGCTCGAGAGGATCGCTGGTGCCAGGCAGGCGAAGACCAGCGAACAGACTGTGCTGGGCGAGCTTCCGCACGGCCATGGCCGGCCAGCCCAGATAGAACTTGGCGTTCTGCAGCTGCGGCGGCAGGGCGATGCCCAGATCTTTGAACGCCTGCTCCGCGTCGTAGTACAGCGAGCGCTTCAGGTTCTTCTCCAGCCGGTTCTGCCACGTTAGGAACAGCGTGCGAATGACTGAGAGCTCGTCATCGGTCACTTCAGGCAGCGACAGGCCCCGGATGTCTTCGGTGGTCCAAGCCGTAACGGTCACAGGATCACCGCCTTCCGTCCCGGTCTACGTTTCGTCGTCGCTGCGCCCCAGAAAGCCAGGGTCGCGGCATCCAGCAGAGTCACATCCGCGCCTTCAGTCCCCGGATCCCAGCCGAAGCCGCCTGCCTTCCCGATGGGACGGCGCACAGCATCCTTCACCTGCTCGTCCATCAGCTCCTGGCCCAGGTGAGACATCCCGCCAGCGCGGACCGCCTCCAAGAACATCGCGTGCGCGGCCACTACCTGGTCAGTCCCAGGTGTGAGCACAGCCGTCTTGCTGACGCCCTCCTTCAGCAGCGCATTGACCAGATATCCGGCGTTGGACTTCCCGTCGATCACGATCTGGGCCGCCCGGTCCTTACGGTCCACCAGCCAGTCGACCAGCCAACGGGTCCCCTCAGACATGGACGCGTACCGGATGCCCTCCACGTGGATAGGCCCCTCGGCCGGCCGCATAGCAGCCGCCAGACCCACCACAGACCCATCGACGGAGAACTTCACACCGAACGCGCGGCGACCCTCCACAGGAGCGTCTTCGGGGGCGACCGCGAGCGCGTCCCACGCAGCGGGTTTGAACGCCCGAGCGGTTGTGGAGACCTTGTCCCAGATCCCCAGGCCCTCCCGGCGGAAGGAATCAACGGAGCCCAGGAGCTTGCGCATTCGCAGGATCGCTGACTCCGTGACCCGGTTTGGGAATGAGGGGTTGGCTTTGCGCCACTGGTCTCGGTCGTCGGGGTCGGCTTTCTCGTCGGCGCTGAACTCCACGTAGAGGATGTCGGGGTCCTCCCCGTGGAGGGCAGCCTCTCGGCGGTTGGTGAACACTTCGCCGGGGTCGGTTGGGCGCGGGGGAGTGCCCATCATCAGCACCAGGCCGTTGGGGGCGGCGTTGGTGGCCGGCACCATGTTCTCCATGGCTTTCTCAGTGAGGATCTGCGCCTCATCGAGCACCAGCATGTCCACCGTGGCGAAGCCTCGGCCGAAACCGTGCTCGCGAGCGCCGAAGAGGATCCGGGAGCCGTTGGTGAAAGCGATCTCTTCCTGGCCGTTGGCTCTGCGCACCCCTTCGACGTAGGGGGCTATCTGTCGGCGTTCTGCCATCGCCGCCATGGACCGGAATGTCTCTGCGTGGGTGCGGGCGTGATGGGCGGTCCAGATGACGGTGAGGCCGGGGAATAGGGTGCAGAGGGCGAAGATAATCGCACCGATGGTGAAGGTCTTGCCCACCTGGCGGGGGATAGAGATCACCACGCCGCCAACGCCGGCGGCGTAGAGCCCGTCGGCGCGCTTGCCGAGAATCAGCGTGCCCAGGCCCTGCTGCCACGTATCGAAGGTGACGCCCATCTTCTGGGCGCGAGCCTGCACCGGCGGGAACGCGGTAGTGGCGATGCCCTCAGGCATGACCACGTGGCGAGCGACCTCAGACAGCCGTGGGCCGGAAGGCTGCTTCAGCGACATTCTCAGCCACCTCCGCGCCCTGTTGCTCCATCCGCTCTTCCTCGTGCTGCGTCGACAGCTGCTGGACCAGCTGCACGAGCTCCTCACGCCGCTTCGTCAATGGAACGATGTCCTTGGGCAAGCACTTATCCGAACGCAGAGTCGCGGTGACAATGGCGAGGTTCTCCCGCGCGACCGTCAACGGGTCCGTGGTGTTTGCGCCACCGAAGTCGACCTGGATGGTCTTTTCCACCCGGTCACGGCGGGCGTACTTACGGCGATGCTCCCGTTCGGCTGCCTTGCAGTCAGGGCAGACCTCTTCGCCGTGCCGGCGGTGACGCTGCGCGGCGGCCCTAGTTCCGCACGGCTTGAGTTCTCGCGGCACACGATCACCCCTCATCAGAGCCGAATCACAGAGGAATGTGGAACATTTTCACCACATGACCACACCCGGTTGAGCACGTGGAACATCAAGAAAAGGCGGGGAGATATCGCTAACCGGCGCGGGGGCGAACGCCGCCCCGGGGTGGGGGTACACCCCCTGCCCCCGGAACGTGATCACCACTGATCTCCCGGTTGCAGATCCACCGACCGGACAACAGGACGACGAGCCAATGCCTTGACCGTGTTTCCAGCTCTCGCGCCCAGCCGCTGGTTGCAGCGCCGGCAGATCACCCGCACATTCTCGATCGTGTCAGTGCCGCCCTGCGAGTACGGAATCACATGGTCAGGCTCCGGACTGTCCGGCCGGCGCGAGTACTCCCAGTTCAACCACGTCCCGCACAGCGGACACCTGGTCAGGCCTGACTCGAACGCCAGCATCAAGGCCTCAGCCCTGACCCGCTTCCACCCGGCAGTTCCGGTCCGTGAGGTAGCCATCGACTACACCCCTAGGCTTCAAAGCCGGGGGACACAGCAATGGGGCCAGCCCCGGCACCCGTTTCTGGGTAGGGGGTAGCCCCAATGTGAGGCAGTCTACCCGCACAGCGGACAATCAGGCGAGTCATCCCAAATTCTTCCCCTGCGTGTCGCCCATCGCCTCAGACGGCCTCCTGGCCGTCCACCCGTGCCGGTGACGATTGAGCCAGGCCGTGTAGATATCCACCAGCCGATACCGGTGCGGAGTGCGCGAACGATCCACCGCATACAGCCGCCCCCGATCACGCCAGTTCCGGACCTGCTTCTGCGTAATCTCTATACCCAGCTCCCGTGCGAAGTACTCCACCGCCTGCTCCGGAGTCATCGGAGAGATCATGCTCAACCGGATCCGAGCCCACTCCGCATCCCGGTTCAACGGCTCCACCGCAGACCCGTTAACCAGCTCGTCGGCGGTGTCCACCGCACTGATGATCCGCCTGGCAATCTCTCCAGCCTGAGGATCAGAAGCAAACCACCGGTCCACCTCCAGTGCGTAGAGCTCCCTCAACCTCTTCTGCAGCACCAAAGCTGCCAGATTGACCGGCTCCACCCGCAACGAGGCAGAAGTCTTCTTCGCTGACGGCTTCCGCTTAGGCCGCAACTGACCCCGGGCAATCATCCCAACCGGCGGCAACAGCGCAGGAATAGCAGCCTGCCGACGCAGTACCTTCCTCACACACGCAGAGCAGAGCCACTCACCGGCCACCGTCACGGCCGAGCAATCAGGCCCCGTGCACACCCACACATCCACACGACCACCCGCCGGACTGCCAGTCACGCTCACACCCATCGGCGGTACCTCCTTCGCGTCTCTGACCCACACCTGAACGCAACCCCAGCACCGGCACGCCTCACCGTCTCGATGCGTCGGCACGCAGCCGCTCCTGCACGCGACCGTCCAACCAATCCCGCGGGCGCCACACCCCCACGTCCTGGCCAGCACCCTCAAGCCAGGACAGCCACTCCCGCTGCTCCGGCGTCGGATACTCCCCCTCACGCTTGAGCTCACGAAACAACAGCACGCCAGTGCCGGGACACACCATCACCAGATCCGGAAACCCGGGCACCGACCGCCGCGAATCGTGCGTGTGGTAATGCCGCCAACCCAGCTGCTGGGCAAGCTTGATCACCTCAGCCTGCAGCTTGTGCTCCGGCCAGCCCAAGATCTCCTGTCTCCTGAAATCAGCGGCCTTCAACGCTTCCTCCCACGTCTTCGACGAGACTTCTGCTCCGGCCGACCCCGGACACGGCGGGCCTGCGGCGCGCCCCGCGCCCGTTCCGGACCGGACCGACCAGGCCCGTCCCGTCCCGACCCGACCCGGGTTCCGCGTCCGCCCCCGTCTTCGTTCCGCGTCGGCCGACGCGGAATTCCGCGTCCACGGTCTTCAGAGACGCCCTGAGGCAGGATCTCTGGCGCGGCGGGGTCACAGTCACCGCTGGCTGCGGTGTGGATACCCTCGGACCCGCGCACGGACTCGGCGCCATTGTCAGGATGCCCTGCGGACGCGATGGCGGGGTCACAGTCACCGCTGGCTGCGGTGTGGATACCCTCGGACCCATCGCCGGGGCCACTGTTCGGCGGAGCCTCGTCTGCGTAGGCGCTGGTGCCCAGCAGGCCGTGCTCGATCAGGAACTCACGGGTTGGTCGCGTGTACTCGGGTTGGGACGGGACAGGCTGCAGCAGCTTGACCTTCTCGGCCCTGGGCTTCTGGCGTAGCTGCGCGTTGCACGACTGGCACGCCACAACGCCGTCATCCGGCCGCGAGGTCGACTTGAAACTCTCGCCCGGGGTCAGGTGGTCCACCGTGAGCGTCCTCTTGGTGGACTGCTTCTCCCCGGCGTCGACCCAGCTGCCGCAGTACCGACAGTGATCGCCGTCGCGGAAACGGATCTTCGCCGCGGTCAATCCGGCCCGGTCCCGTTTGCGGGCCCGCTCAAACAGAACCTGTTTGCGAGTGGGCATGTGCCAGAGCTCCTCATCCTCCACCAGCTTCAGGTGAACCGAGGGCTCCTGCTTCTCCGGATCCGGTGTCCAGACGACCTCTTTCCACAGACCGGCTTTCTTCCCGAGTTCGATGAGCCGGGGGCCCTCTCCCATACCGAAGCTCATAGCCGTGCCCAACGGCACGTGATAGTCCAGCAGGTGCTCGGCCGCGACGTCGGCACACCTGCTGACGTAGCCGAAGATCTCGTTCGTAACCCTCGGGTTCTCTGGTTCCAACATGGCAATCCCCACCACCAGCGGGTGAGAATGCGCCTTGTCGGATACTTTCAGCCAGGTCATGAGGGATGCGATCTCCAGGAAGTCGATAGGTGGCGGACAACGACGGTCGCTGAGGGGCTGCTATGGGGATCATCCGGTGTCGTCCTCCAGCTTCGTTTCGGTGAGCCACTTCAGACCGATGTGCAGCATCCCTACTGTGGTGTGCACTGGCTGTTCCGCTGGCTTGCTGACCCGCATCTCGTCCGTGGCTTCTGTGCGAACCTGCTGGAGCCACTTATCGAACTCGATCCCGTTCTCCATGCAGTACCCGCCGAGACAGCAGGCACAGGGGCCTTGCGCGTATTGCCAGGCTCGGCGGACTTTTTCTGTGGTGGCGTCGTAGTCACTCACCCTCAATCGCCTCCTG
>NZ_JAJUJJ010000027.1 GCF_029265375.1 Nesterenkonia sp. | reverse complement strand
TCGTCGAACGCGGGTTCAGCCATCTGAAGCAATGGCGCGGTATCGCCACCCGCTACGACAAGCTGGCCACCACATTCCGCGCCGCAGTCCTACTCCACGGCGTCATTGCTTGGACCAAGCATTTATCAGACGCGCCCTAGTTGTGATGCGTCGTCCGAGATCAGCTTCGGAGTATCCATTCTCGTAGAGCACTCGGTAGACGGTCTGGTCAGTGAAACCAGTTGTTTTGACGGTGGCCTGGATGTTTCGGCATCCACGGTAGGTCTGCAGGATCCGCTGACGCTGGGCTTCAGTGAGCTCTCGACGCTTCGGCACCTGCCTGTGATCAGCCGTCATACTATTACTATGCTTACGAGCGATAACATGAGCGCGTGAGTCTTTCAGAAGCTTGTCCAGCCCCTCGGCAATCCCGGCCACCCCTGGGAGTCCGTCCGAGTTGGTGTTCGTACAAGGTCCTGTGAGGCGCACGTGATCGATCTGTCCCGCAGGGGGTTTCTTGGTGCTGCCTCGGCGGCCGGAGGCGCACTGGCGCTGACCGGCTCCGCGCACGCTTCCGCCTCCGCGGAGCAGGATAAGTTTCCTGCTGGGGAGGACGGCCGGATCATCATCGCCGCCATGTCCCGTCCCGCCTCTCTGGATCCGGGTTTGGCCACGGATATGGAGTCCGAGCGGATCATTCGGCAGATCTTCGAGCCGCTGCTCGGGATCGATAAGGAGACCGGAGCCCTGGCGCCCCGGCTGGCCGAGGAGTGGGACGTCAGCAATGATCAGCTCCGCTATACCTTCACTCTGCGCGAGGACGTCACATTTCACGATGGCAGCCCGCTGAATGCGGAGGCGGTCGTCGCCAATATTGAACGCGCCGGCCGGCTGGACTATCTCTACGGCTTCGGCAATATCAGCCGCTCCACTCCGCTGGCGTTTCCCACCGTATTCGGCAATTTCCTGGGAACTGAGGACTGCGTGCTCGACTCGGTGGAGGCCGAGGATGACGACACCGTGGTGCTGACGCTCAGCGAACCGGTGTCCTTCCTGCTGCAGGCGCTGACGCTGCCGGCCTTCGGCATCGCCTCTCCCCAGGTGCTCAGCGACTCTGACCCGGGCCTGGTCTCACGCCGGCCGGTGGGCACCGGCCCATACCGGCTGCACCCCACCGAAGGACCCGAGACCGTCCTGGAGAGCTACCCCGACTATTGGGGTGACCTCAGCGGCCCGGAGCAGGTGGTGGTCCGTCCGCTTCCCCGCTCCTTTGACCGGCTGCGAGAGCTCAACCGCGGTCAGGCCGACGTCTATGACGGCATCACCGCAGATAATCTGCGGTCTTTGGTCCAGGCCGGCCGGCTGATCCTCCAACGCGACCCGTTCTCCATTCTCTACATGGGCTTCAACGTGGAGCATCCGATCATGGCTGATGCGCAGATCCGTGAAGCCGCCGCCCGGGCGATCAATCGCGAGTCTCTGGCCGCGGAGTTCTTCTTGGAGGGAACACGCGCGGCCTATCAGTTCACCCCGGCCGCTCTGGGCGTGCACTCCGACGCCGCCCGCCGCTACTCCTATGACCCGGAGCAGGCGCGCCAGCTCCTTGAGGAGTCGGACTACGACGGCGAACCGCTGGACTTCCACTATCCGCTGGCCACCACACGCAGCTACCTGCCCCAGCCGGAGGCTGTCTTCGCCGCCGTCGCCGCTGATCTGACCAGCGCCGGGTTCATCATCCGACCGCGTCCGGTGCCCTGGGATCAGGGGTATGTGGAGCAGCTGATGGGCGACGAGAACCGGGCGATGCACCTGTTGGGCCGCAACGGCGGATTCCGCTCTCCCCATACTTTCCTCGGACCCCTGTTCGGCCGAACCACCCGGGAGTTCCACTACTCCAACGAGGAGGTGTTCGACGTGCTGGCCGAGGCGCGAGCAGAGTCTGAGGAGGAGCCGCGTGCTGAGCTGTACCGCCAGGCCGCCGAGCTGATCTCCGAGGACCTGCCGGCCGTGCCGCTGGCCTATCCGATCTCCGGGCTCGCGCTGGGCCCCCGAGTGGCGGATTATCCGATGTCCCCGGTGCTCAACGAGCGGTTCAGCGAGATTGTCACTTCCGAGGAGAACTGAATTTCTCCGGCTCCTCCCCCGCGGGTAAAGTCAGGGCCGAATCAAAAGCCTTCAGCAGAATCCAAGGAGAGTCCTGTGAGCGAGTCAGCGGCGACGAGTTCCACACAGCGCTACGATGTGATCCTCATCGGAGCCGGCATCATGTCCACCACCCTCGGCGCCATCCTGAAGGAGCTGCAGCCGGAGTGGAACATCGCCCTGTTCGAGAAGCTCGACGGCGCAGGAAAAGAGTCCTCCGATCCCTGGAACAACGCCGGGACCGGTCACACTGCCTACTGCGAGCTGAACTACACGCCGCGCGGCTCCGACGGCAGCATCTCCACCGCGAAGGCCAGCGGCATCGCCGAGCAGTTCCACGTCAGCCGGCAGCTCTGGGCGCACTGGGTGGACGACGGCGTCCTGGGGTCCCCCCGCACCTTCATCAACGCGTTGCCGCATATCAGCTTCGTCTGGGGGCAGAAGAACGCTCAGTACCTGCGCGACCGCTATGAGGCGATGCGCGCCGAGCCGCTGTTCGCCCACATTGAGCACAGTGAGGACCTCACCGAGATCGGCCAGTGGGCTCCCCTGCTGGCCCAGGGCCGGGACCCGCAGCAGCAGGTGGCGGCCTCCAGGTTCCAAGACGGCACCGACGTCGACTTCGGCGCCATCACCCGCCAGCTGGCCGGCCACCTGGATGCCGAGGGCGTGGACTTCCGCTACCAGCATGAGGTGACCGGGCTCTCCCGCGGCTCAGACGGCCGCTGGGAGGTGAAGGTCAAGGACACCTCGACGGGCCAGAAGGTCACCGCCAGCGCACGGTTCGTGTTCACCGGCGCCGGCGGAGGCGCACTCGGACTGCTGCAGTCATCCGGCATTGAGGAGATCAAGGGAATCGGCGGGTTCCCGGTCTCCGGACAGTTCCTGCGGTGCACCAACCCGCAGACCGCCGCGGAGCACCACGCCAAGGTCTACGGCCTGGCCTCGGTGGGGGCCCCGCCGATGTCTGTGCCGCATCTGGACACGCGGTTCGTTGAAGGCCGGCGTTCGCTCATGTTCGGCCCCTATGCGGGCTTCTCCACAAATTTCCTCAAGAGCGGCTCCTACTTGGATCTGCCTCTGTCGGTGCGCCCGCACAATCTGCTGCCGATGATGCAGGTGGGGCTGGACAACACCTCCCTGGTGACCTATCTGATGAAGGAGGTCACCAAGTCTCAGAAGAAGAAGATCGCCGCCCTGCAGGACTTCTATCCGCAGGCTTCGGGCTCCGAATGGGAGCTGATCACCGCCGGACAGCGGGTGCAGGTGATGAAGAAGGACGCCAAGGGACGCGGTGTGCTGCAGTTCGGCACCGAACTGGTCTCCTCCGCCGACGGGACCATCGCCGGTCTGCTGGGCGCCTCCCCGGGTGCCTCCACCGCGCCGAGCATCATGTTCCGGCTGCTGGAGCGCTGCTTCCCCGCCCAGATGGATGCCTGGCGGCCCAAGCTGGAGGCGATGGTTCCCTCCTACGGCCGGCTGCTCAATGAGGACCCGGCCCTGCTTGACGAGGTTGCTGCAACCACCGCGAAGTCGCTGCAGCTCGACAGCTGAAGTGGGGAGCCTGAGCTTTCCGGCACCGCAGACCCACCGGACCGCGGCGGGTCTGACCGTCCACACCTGGCCGCATGCGCAGCCCAGCGCCGAGCCGGTCCTGCTGGTGCACGGGTTCGCCTCCAGCACGCTGTACAACTGGGTGAAGACCGGCTGGCTGGACCCACTGGCTGCCACTGGACGGACCGTGGTCTCAGTGGACCTTCCCGGCCACGGGGAGTCCCGGGAGATCAACCCGGCGGGGCTGCAGACTCATCAGCTGCTGGCCGACCTGCACCAGGTAACCCAGACCGCCGGGGGCCGGGTCCATCTGCACGGCTATTCGCTGGGAGCTCGGCTGTGCTGGCAGTTCGCCCACCGGTATCCGGAGGCGGCCGCGTCCCTGGTGCTCGGCGGGCCCCCGGTCAGCGATGAGGTCTACCAGATCGACGCCGATCAGGCCCGCGCGTGGGCGGCCGAAGGAGTGCAGCCTGCGGACGAGGCCACCGCCCGGTTCATCACTGTGGCCGCGGCCCTGCCCGGTCAGCATCTGCCGCACGTGGTGGAGCTGCGCATCGCACTCGGCGCAGACCGGTACGACCCTGCCGCTGAGGTGCCTGAGGTGCGCACTCTGGTGGTCGCCGGCACTGAGGACTCGATCGCCGAGGGAGCTGAGCAGCTGACCGACCTGGTGCGCGATGCAGGACACGAAGCTCGGTTCGTCCCGATACCCGGCCGCAACCATGTCAATGCTCTCACCGCGCGGGCCTATAAGCAGGCGGTCACGGAGTTTCTGGGTCGCTGAGCTTCTCACCGGCTCCGCGGGTCATCACCAGCAGTGGGACGCTGATGGCCGCGGCGAGCGCGGCAGCGACCAGCGGCACGCTCCATGCTGAGGCGGCGCCGCAGATCAGCGAGATAACCACTGCTGCGGCCAGGGCGGTGCGGTCCAGGCGTGGGTGCGGCACTGCGACGCGTTCTGCCGGGGCGGTGAGTCCGCCGGCGAGGCTGAGCGCCGCGGCGGTTCCGGCAGCGTGCTGCTCCGCTGCCACCAGCAGCAGGATCACCGCCACCACGTACAGCACTGCGCTGCATAGCAGCAGGTGGTGGGTGTGCATCCGCCGGTGCAGCCACCGTGAGGCGGCCTGGGAGATCCACCATCCGGTCAGGGCGGCGATGGCTGCGGCCAGCGCGTAGAGCAGACCGGTGGGCGACAGTGCCAGTCCGGCAGCGAAGGGCAGCAGTGTGCCGGGCAGTCTGGCCGTCAGGGAGAGCAGGCGCTGGCCGGGACTCATACCGGCTCCTGCATCCGCAGCCGGGAGCCCGACCGGGTCTTCTCCACGCGCAGCTGCATGGGGATCTGCTGGTGCATCTCGGTGACGTGGCTGACTACCCCGATGCGGCGGCCCTCTCCGCGCAGGGTCTCCAGAGCCGTCATCACTGCCTCGAGAGTCTGCTCGTCCAGGGAGCCGAAGCCCTCGTCGATGAAGAGGCTCTCCATACCGATTCCCCCTGCTTCGGACTGCACCACCTCGGCCAGGCCCAGTGCCATGGACAATGAGGTCATAAAGGTCTCTCCGCCGGAGAGGGTCTCGGCGGGGCGCTGCTGCTCGGCGTATTCGTCATAGACCTTCAGGTCCAGTCCGCGCAGCCCCTTGCCGGAGCGTTCGGCGTCCAGCAGCAGCTGGTAGCGCCCGTCGCTCATGGCTTTCAGATGCCGGGTAGCGGCGTCGGCGATCCGCTCCAGCCGCGCGGCGAGCACATAGGTGGTCAGCCGCATCCGCAGCGCATTGTCACCCTTGCCGTTGAGCACCTGCGCCAGTTCTGCGGTGCGCAGGTGCTCGGTGGCCTCCTCGGTCCGGCGCCGCAGGGCCTGGTCCAAAGCATCGGCGGCGTCGGTGAGGCTCTCGCGGCGGGCGGTGAAGGCGGTGAGCCTCTGGTGGTGCTGCTGGCAGTCCTCTGCGGTCTCGGCTGCGCGCTGCTGCGCCTGCTGGACCGTCTCCTCCTCCGGGGCGGACTCCCCCGCCTCGGCGCGCCGCCGTCCGGCGCGGACCTCGGCCAGTTCGGCCTCATAGTCCAGCTGCCGTGCGCGGGTGTCGAAGGCCTCCACCGTGCTGCGCAGCTGCTGCAGCTGCTCGTCGGCGCAGAGCGCCTGCTGCACCTGGTCGGCGTGATCGAAGGGTGACTTCTCCAGCTGGGCGGCCGCGGCGGTCTGGGAACGCCGGGCCTCCTGCTGGGCACGCTCGGCCTCCTCGGCGGCCTGCTGTGCGGTCTGAAGCTTCTGCTTCAGCTCACTGAGGGCTTCCAGCCGGGCCTCCAGGCTGGGGTGGTCTCCGCGCAGCTGATCCAGCACGGCCTGCTGCTGGATGGCCTCTTCGGCCAGCCGCTGGGCAGTCTCCTGCTGCTGCTCGATTCGGTGCGCGGCGGAGCTCAGCTGGTGCCGGGTGTCCGCCACCGCGGTGGTGAGCTTCTCCAGGCTCTCTCGCAGCCGGTGTTGGTCCTCCCGGGCGGTGTCGGCCCGCTGCGTCTCCGCCTGGGCTGCTTCGGCCAGTTGGGCCGCCTGGTCCGCGGTGCTCTCACTGTGCTGACCCAGCTCGGTGCGCACCGCCTCCAGCGCTTCGGTGGTGGAGCTCAGCTCGGCCCGGACCTGTTCCCATCGGGCCCGCGCCTCCTGCAGTTCGGCGGAGGCCTGGTCGGCCTGCTCACGGGTCACCGTGTCCTCCGCGGCAGTCAGCGGGGCCGGGTGTTCGGTGGATCCGCAGACCAGGCACGGCTCCCCGGGCTGAAGGGCCGCTGCCAGTTCGTGTGCTTGGGAGCGCAGGTACGCTTCGGCGGTGCTGCGATAGTGCGCTTCGGCGGCGTCGAGCTCAGCTCTGCGAGTCTCCGCCCGCTCCGCCAGGTCTGCTCTGGTCCGGGCGAGCCGGTCCCGCTCGGCGATCTGCTCGGTGCGCCTCTGGGCCTCGGTCAGGGCCGCGTGTGCCGCATCGCGCCGCCGGTCCAGCTCGGTGAGGTCGCACAGCTGCTCCTGGGCCTGCTGCTGCTCGTCCAGCTGCTCAGCGACTCGCTTCTGGAGCCGGTCGTACTGCTGCTGGGCCTCTTCGGCCTCCTGGCGGGCCTGCTGCGCCTGGGTGTGGAGCTGCTGGTGCCGCCGCTGCGCGTCGGCGGCCTCCTCCCCGGTGAGCCGGGCTTGGAGGGTCAGCAGGTCGCTGAGTGCCTCTTGGATCTGCTCAGCCTGGACGCCGGAGTCGGCGACCAGATCGCGGTGGTCGACGTCGTCCTGGGACTTCAACGCCTGGCGGGCCTGTGCGGCGGCCTCGTCGGCCCTGTGGGCAGCGGCCTCGTGGGATTCCGCAGCCTCCTCGGCGGTGCGCAGCCATTCGCGGATGCCGGAGGCGGTCTGGTGCTCTGCCAGCCGACGTCGGGCTTCCTCCGCCTCAGCCTTGTCTTCCTGAAGCTCGGCGCGGCGCTTGCGGTGCTGCTCCCAGCAGGTCAGCTGGCGGCGCGCCTCTGCGAGGTCTTCGGCGTGCTTTGCGGCCTCTTCCATTGCTCGGCGGGCCTGCGCTTCGGCCTGGGCCAGCACCTGGTGCTGCGCTTCGGCCGCGGCACGGGCAGCCTCAGCCAGCTCTGAGGTCTCCACCTCGCTGAGGTCGGGCTGATCCCCCAGCAGGGCCGCGGCCGCACGGCGCACCGCGTCCGCGTGCAGGGTGATCTGGGAATCAAGCTGGTTCAGGGCGCCTTCGGAGGCGCGCATCTGCTCCCACAGGTGGGTCTCCAGTCGCTCATAGGCGGAGATGTCGAACAGCTGCTCCAGGATGCCGCGGCGCTGCTCATTGCTGGCGTGCAGCAGTTGGGCGAAGGCGCCCTGGGGCAGCAGGATCACTTTGGTGAACTCGTGCATCTTCAGCCCGATGATGTTCTCCAGCTCCACATCGCCTTCGACCACCCGCGCGGTGGGCACCGGCTGCCACTGGCCTGCGGACCAGCGGTGGATGGTCAGGGAGGTGCCCTCCCTCTGGGGCTTGGCGCCGGCGCGCTTGGCAGGCCGGTAGTAGCTGGCCTGGCGCCGCACCAGGTAGCGGTCCTCACCGCAGGAGAAGTCCAGCTCCACTACCGGAGCGCGGTGCGGCTCCGCGTGCTGGGACTTCAGCCGGTCCGGGGACCTCTCCCCTGGGACGTTGCCGTACAGCGCGAAGGTGAGCGCATCCAGGACCGAGGTCTTTCCGGCTCCGGTGGGGCCGCGCAGCAGGAACAGCCCGTCGGCGCTGAGCGCGTCGAAGTCCACCGTCTCAGTAGCCGGGAACGGGCCGAAGGCGGAGATGCTCAGGCGATGGAACCTCATGCTCCTCCTTCCCGGGGCGGCGGCTGGTGCTCGGCGCTGCGCACATCCTCCAGCGCCTGCTGCAGGATGAGAGTCTCTTCTTCACTGGGGGCGCGGTGGCGCACGTGGGTGAGGAACCCGGAGACGACGTCGTACTCGGACTCAGCCTCCCGCAGCTTCTGGGAGTAGGTGGCGTGGGTCCCGGTGGCCGCGGCGCCGGCGTAGCTGTAGGACATCAGGTGCGGGTAGACCTCCCGCAGCCGCGGATAGGCTCGCTCGGGGCGTTCGTCGTCGGTGAGGGTGATTTGCACAAAGGCCTCGGTCCACTGTTCGATGACGGCGGGATCCAGCATCTGGCTCAGTGGCCCCCGCAGCCGTTTCACCGGCCGGCCGATCCTCCAGTCCAGGGCGGCGATGGCGGCGTCTGGGTCCTCGGCCAGCCGGCTGGTCTCCACCAGCCAGGCACCTTTGGCCTGGTTCTCTTCGGAGAACGAATAGCGCAGCGGGGCTCCGGAGTAGCGCACCCGGGGGCTGAGCCGTTGGCGGCCGTGCAGGTGGCCCAGTGCGACATAGTCGAAGCCGCTGAAGACCTCCAGCGGCACCACCGCCAGCCCGCCGAGGGTCTCCTCGTGGTGCTCCAGGGGCTGCTCGGGCGTGGCGGCGGCCCCGATGCTGCGCTCGGACTCGGAGGCGATCCCGTGGGCGGCGAACAGGTGCGCCATCAGCACAGTGCGCACCGGGCCGGCCAGCTCGGCAGTGCGGGCTTCGGCGTGCTCGCGAATCCGCCGGGTGACCTCCGTGATCACCGCGGTGTGGTTGGCCCGCTCGAGCTCCAGGGCCCCGGCGTAGAGCTGAGGCTCCAGGTAGGGAATCCCGTAGACCAGCACGGTGCCGCCGTCATCGTCGTCCAGTTCCACCGGGTCCCAGGCGTCCTGGAGGCTGCTGCGGATGTGCACCCCGGAGGCGGCCATCAGTCCGCGGCCGAACCCCAGGCGTTGGGCGGAGTCGTGATTGCCGGAGGTGATGATCACCTGGACGCCGGCCTGCACCAGCTGCAGCAGGCAGTCCTCCAGCTGCTTGACCGCCCATTCCGGGGGCAGAGCACGGTCATAGACGTCTCCGGAGACCAGCACGACGTCGGCGGAGTGCTCGGCCGCCTCTGCGCAGACTGTGGCCAGCATCTGAGACTGCTCCTCGCGCAGCGGGGCGCCGTGGAAGCCCCGACCCAGGTGCCAGTCAGAGGTGTGCAGGATCCGCATAGTCACCACGCTATATGCCGTGACGGAGATCCCCGGTGACATCCGGCGGGCCGCCTGCCGGCCCTGCGGATAGTCTGGGAGTTGTGAGTGATGACCAGAGGCTGATCTCCCAGTGTGCGCCGCTGCTGACTCAGGACTTTCCCGCTCCGGTCGGCGGGGTGATCGAGCTGCATGCTGAGCAGCTGCACCGGCTGTGTCTGGCCGACGGGCTGCTGGAGGTTTTGGAATGGGCCCAGCAGGGCACCGGCGCCGATCCCCAGGCCTGCATGTGGCTGGCCGGGCTGCGGTGGTACCGGCTGCTCACCGGCGGCTTTCCGGATCCCGCGCCGCAGCCCCCGCCGCGGCAGCTGGACTCTGCTGTCTCCCGGCTGATGGCCGAGGGGCGCCTCCGTTGCCAGGACAGCACCGGGGAGACCGCACTGGCGGGCCTGGCCAGCGGCGAGCTGCACTATCCCGGCGACCCGGCTAAGCCGCAGGCCCCGGAGGACGGGGCGCTGCTGCGGCTGGTGCCCATCGCGCTGGTGCCCTATATAGACTCCGCGATGCGCAGCCGGTGGGTGGAGCAGGCGCTGGCCATGACCCACGGAGACCCGGAGCTGACCCGACGCGGCCAAGAGTTTGTGGACGAACTGAACCGGCGCGCCGGCCAGGAACCGGCCGCAGCTGAGCCCGATGCCGGCCGCTCCCCCGACCACCCGCTGTATGAGGTCGTCGATGCCCTGGCAGCGCGTTGGGAGGCGGTCACCCGCCCGCGCTGATCTCCGCCGGCTGCGGCAGCGGCCATTCCTCGCCCAGCCAGCTGCGGAACTGCTCCTCACCGACGATGCGCACCTGCTGGCCCTTCTGCTGCCGGGCCAGCACCTCGCGGGCCTTGCGGGCCTTCAGCGGCGGCGCGGCCTCCGGTGACTGCAGATCCTCGGGGCTGAAACCGTCACCGACCACCAGCACAGTGGTGGATCCGGTGACGCGTGAGGAGGTGGCGGCCCCGTGGGCTGCGGCCAGCTCCTTGGCCTGCGAGCGCGGTATCCCGAGATTCCCGGTGAACACCAGGTGCTCGCCGTGCAGCGGATGCTCCGGGTCGGCCTCCGGGTTGGGCGGAAGGTTGCGGCCTTCGTCCTGCCAGCGCATCAGATCCGGCAGCGTCTCCGGGTCCACTCCGGGGGTTCGTGCGTCGAACAGGGCTCCGTAGCTGCGCACCTGCCGGGTGGCACGGGATTCGTACTCCCGCGGGGCGCGGAAGGGTTCGCACTCTTCGGGGCCGATGAAGTGCCGGCCGAAGAGCGTCTCGATGCTGCTGATCTTCTCCCGCTCAGCTATATCGACGACGACGGCGGCTGCGGCCCGGGCGTCCCACAGCGCATGGTGATGGTGCTTGAGGTGGAAGCCCGCTTCGGCCGCGGCGGCCGGCAGTGCGTGGGAGTCCAGCTGGTAGACGGCCCTCGCCAGGCGCACCGAGCACAGGCAGCGGAACCCTGGGGAGTCCAGTCCGGAGACCTCCAGGGCGGATTCGAAGACCTCCATGTCGAACACGGCGTTGTGCGCCACCAGTATGTCGTCGCCGATGAAGGCCCTGATCTCAGCGAAGAGATCGCCGAAGCGCGGCTCGGCGGCCACCCGCTCGGCGGTGATGCCGTGGATCGCCACATTCTTCGGGTCGAACCGGTCGAATCCCTCCGGTGGGCGCATGCGCCGGAAATGCAGCTCGTCCACGTTTCCGTCGCGCACCCGGACCAGGCCGATGGCGCAGGGGGATCCGCGGAATCCGTTGGCGGTCTCAAAGTCGACGGCGGTGAAGTTCAGTCCCGGGACGCGGGGCGGCCGCAGTCCGGCCAGCGAGGTAGTGGGTCTCATATCTCAGCTCAGCGCCTCCACAATGCGGTCGGCCAGCGCGGCGAAGGCGCGGCCGCGGTGGGAGATGGCGTTCTTCTCCTCCATGGTCAGCTCTGCCGCCGAACGGGACTCTCCCGCCGGCTGGAAGATCGGATCGTAGCCGAATCCGCCGTCGCCGCGTTCGGCCTGCAGCAGGCTGCCGGGCATCCGACCCTCAGCGGTGTGTTCGGCCGCGGGGGCGCCGCTGCTGCCGGGGATCACCAGGGAGGCCACGCAGACGAAGGCGGCCTGGCGGTGCTCGGCGGCGATGTCGGCCAGCTGGGCCAGCAGCAGCCGCCGGTTGTTCTCGTCTGAGGCGTTCTCCCCTGCCCAGCGGGCGGAGAAGATGCCCGGGGCGCCGCCGAGGACCTCCACGGCCAGTCCTGAGTCGTCGGCGACGGCGGGCAGGCCGGTGTGCCGGGCCACGGCGCGGGCCTTCAGCAGGGAGTTCTCCTCGAAGCTCGCCCCGGTCTCCGGGATGTCTCCCACTCCTGCGGTTTTGGCGTCGATCACCGCGGAGTCGATGTCCAGGTGGGCCAGCTGCGGCTGGGCGGCCAGCAGGGCGCGGAATTCGCGCAATTTGCCAGGATTGGAGCTGGCCAGGACGATGCGGGCAGTCATTGGGGCCTCAGCTCAGCAGGGCCTGGCGCTGGATCTCGGCGAGCTGGTCTGCCCCGGTGACGGCCAGGTCCAGCAGCTCATCCAGCTGGCCGC
Source organism: Nesterenkonia sp. (assembly GCF_029265375.1). Lineage (GTDB taxonomy): Bacteria > Actinomycetota > Actinomycetes > Actinomycetales > Micrococcaceae > Nesterenkonia. The sequence continues at coordinate 23,025 of NZ_JAJUJJ010000027.1, read as the reverse complement.
GGGTGAACGGCACACCTTCGGCGGTGCCCTGGATCTCCACGAAGTCGCCGCTGCCGGTGACCACTACGTTCATATCCGTCTCCGCAGTGGAGTCCTCCGTGTAGGGCAGGTCCAGCACGCTGGTGCCGTCGGGCAGCACGCCCACTGAGACGGCGGCCACCGAGTCTTTGAGCACCTCGGCCTTCTTCCGGATATGGCCCTCGGCCCGGGCCCACTCCACGGCGTCGGCCAGGGCCACGAAGGCCCCGGTGATCGCTGCGGTGCGGGTGCCGCCGTCGGCCTGGAGCACATCGCAGTCCAGAGTGATCATGTTCTCGCCCAGGGCGGTGAGGTCCACCACTGCGCGCAGCGAGCGTCCGATCAGCCGGGAGATCTCATGGGTGCGTCCGCCGATCTTGCCCTTCACCGATTCGCGTGAGCTGCGCGTGTTGGTGGCCCGCGGAAGCATGGCGTACTCGGCGGTGACCCAGCCGCGGCCTTCCCCGCGCAGCCAGCGCGGCACCTCTGTCTCGAAGCTGGCGGTGCACAGCACCCGGGTGCTGCCGAACTCGATGAGCGCGCTGCCCTCGGCGTGGGCGGACCATCCGCGGGTGATGCTCACCTCGCGCAGCTGGTCGGCGGCGCGCCCATCGGCACGCACATAGGTCTCAGTCATCAGTCTCCTTCTGACACATGGTGGCTGTTCTAGACGGTGTAGGTGACGCCGTTGACGGCCACAGCCAGGTCTCCGCTGTAGGCGTCGCCGGCGTGCTGCAGCAGCACCTGGGGGTCTGTCCACACCGGAATGTGGGTCAGCAGCAGCCGTTTGACCTGAGCCTGCTGCGCGGTGACCCCGGCGCGGGCGCCGGTGAGGTGGATGCCCTCATAGTGCTCATCCCGGCCGTCCTGGTAGGCCGCTTCGCACAGGAACAGGTCCGCCGCGCGGGCCGCCTCCGTGAGGCCTTCGCACGCGTCGGTATCCCCAGAGTAGGTCAGGGTCCGGACAGCGCCGTCGTCGTCGGTGCACTCTACGCGCAGCGCGTAGGGCTCCTCAATCGGGTGGCGCACCGGCACGGGGGTGACGGTGAAGGGGCCGATGGTCACCGGTGTGCGGGGGCTCCAGGTGCGGAAGCTGAAGTCCTGGTGCATGCCCGGGTCGGGATCCATGCCGTAGGCGGCGGCAAGCCGGTCGTCGGTGCCGGCGGGGCCGTAGACCGGGATCCGGTCCGCCGGCCAGCCCTCCGGGCACCACCGCACCGCCACATGCAGCCCGCAGAGGTCCATGTAGTGGTCCGGGTGCAGGTGGCTGAGGCAGACGGCGTCGATGCTGTCCAGGCCGATGTGCTGCTGCAGCGCTCCCAGGGCTCCGCTGCCCAGGTCCAGGATGATGCGCCAGGTGCGGCCCTGGTGCTCGGCCGAAAGCAGGTAGCAGGAGGCGGGAGAGTTGGGGCCCGGGAAGGACCCGCTGCAGCCGATGATGGTGAGTCGCATCAACGGTCAGCATAGCGTCACTCGTCCTCCGGCAAGACATCGAGCATGGCGGAGAACAGGGTCTCCTGCAGCCAGGTGGTGAAGACGTAGAGCTCAGCCATGAACTCCTCCGTGGTGGCGGCCGCGCCCTGACCCGCGCTCTGATGGATCCGTTCGGCGTCGTCCTGGTCTTCGATCCCCAGCCGCGAGGCGAGTGTGAGCCGAATGTCATTGAGCGCCCTGCCGAACACCGGAGCCTGCTCATCGGTGAGGGTGACGGGATCGTGCTCCAGCGCCATTCTAGCCGCCCGCAGGTCCGCGATCTTTGTTTCGCGCACGGACGCTTCGGTCAGCCGCCGCAGCTGGGCCGCCTGCTGCTGGTCGGCGGCGCCGTCCGGCAGTAACCGCGCCAAAGCCTGGTCCTCCGGCGGGTCCAGGCCCGGCTCCGCGCCGTCGTCGTGCTCCTGCTGCTCATCCAGTCCGGCTCCCAGACCGGCCAGTTCCGCACGGAAATGGGCGAATTCGTCGTCGGGCGCCTCCCCTGCAGGCTCCGGGTCCACCTGCTGGCTGCGCTGCTGGAGCATGGTGATCACATCGGCGCACAGCTGGGACAGCAGCCGCCGTTCGTGGGTCTCCAGCTCGGCTTTGTAGCCGCGCGTGGTGGGGCGGAAGGCACGGGCCATCAGCTCAGAGCTCCGGGGCGGGGGTGCACTATTCGGCCTCTTCCAGGGTGGCCTGCAGCCCGTAGCTGTGCATGGCCGTGACGTCCTGCTCGGCCTTCTCCCGCGGGCCGGAGGCGACGACGGCGCGGCCCTCGGTGTGGACCTGCATCATCAGCTGGTGGGCCCGTTCGCTCGAATGGCCGAAGTAGCTGCGGAACACCCAGGCCACATAGGACATCAGGTTCACCGGGTCGTTCCAGACCACCACGTGGTAGGGCCGCTGCGGAAGCACCGCGGCGCCCTCGGCGAGGTCCTGGGCCTCGCGGGTCAGCGTGGATCCGGCAGTGGTGCTCATGCACTCCAGTTTAGTGGCCTCGGGGCGATCCTGCCCGCGTAGGATGGCCAGCGTGACCTCTACCGCTCTGCTGACCGACCAGTACGAACTCACCATGGTTCAGGCCGCTCTGCGCTCGGGAGCCGCGCACCGCACATGCACCTTTGAGGTGTTCTCCCGGCGCCTGCCGGAGGGCCGCCGCTACGGGGTGGTGGCCGGGACCGGCCGGGTGCTGGAGGGGCTGGAGCACTTCCGCTTCGGCCCCGAAGAGCTGGAGTACCTGGACCGCCACGGCATTGTGGATCAGGACACCCTCCACTTCCTCTCCGAGTACCGGTTCTCCGGGACCATCACCGGCTACGCCGAGGGAGAGGTCTACCTTCCGCATTCTCCGGTGCTGCAGGTGACCTCCAGCTTCGCCGAGGCCTGCCTGCTGGAGACCTTCGTGCTCTCAGTGATGAACCATGACTCCGCAGTCGCCTCGGCCGGGTCTCGGATGACCATGGCCGCTGCGGGGCGTCCCTGCGTGGAGATGGGCGGACGGCGCACCCAGGAGGGTTCGGCCACGGCCGCCGCCCGGGCCGCGGCAGTGGTCGGCTTCACCGCGACGTCCAATCTGGAGGCCGGGCGCACCTGGGGGATCCCCACCCTGGGCACCGCTGCCCATGCGTTCACCCTGCTGCACGACAGCGAGGAGGAGGCTTTCGCCGCGCAGGTGGAGGCGTTCGGCCCCGGCACCACCCTGCTGGTGGACACCTACGACGTCGAGCGTGCGGTGCGCACGGCGGTGGATGTGGCCGGTGCGCAGCTGGGGGCCGTGAGGCTGGACTCCGGGGACCTGGTGGAGCAGGCCCATGAGGTGCGCCGGCTGCTGGACTCGCTGGGCAACCGCGAGACCCGCATCATCGTCTCCTCTGACCTGGACGAGCACGCGATCGCCCGGCTGGCTGCCGCGCCGGTGGACTCCTACGGCGTGGGGACCAGGCTGGTGACCGGCTCTGGGGCGCCGACCGCCTCGATGGTCTACAAGCTGGTCGAACGCGCCGGTGCGGATGGGCAACCGGTATCGGTGGAGAAGGCCTCAGCCGGCAAGGCCAGCACCGGCGGGGCGAAGCGGGCGCTGCGCAGCCTGGATGACCATGGGCGCGCGGAGGCGGAGATCATCACCGCTGAGGGCGACCTGCAAGACACCGGCTATATGGGCCGGACTCTGCAGGTCCCGCTGGTGGTCGAGGGGATGGTGCAGCCAGGGTTCACCGGACCTGAGGGTGTGCAGCGGGCCGCAGAGCGCCATCAGGCCTCTGTGGAGGAGCTGCCTGCCGAGGCGCACCGCCTCTCCCCCGGCGAGCCGGTGATCCCCAGCCTTTTCGTCTAGGGCTGCGAGAGTACCGGGCTGCACGGGCGGGTAGTAGCGTAGGGAGCAGCAGCACTTATCAGCACCAAGGAGGCTTCCATGGCTGAGGCACTGATCATCGTCGACGTGCAGAACGACTTCTGTGAGGGCGGCGCCCTGGCGGTCGAGGGCGGAGCCGCCACCGCCGCGGAGATCAGCGAGTTTCTGGAGGACAACCACGCCGAGTTCGAGGTGATCGCTGCCACCCAGGACTGGCACATCGATCCTGGCCAGCACTTCTCCTCCGAACCGGACTTCGTCCGGTCCTGGCCGGTGCACTGCGTGGCCGGCACCCCGGGGGCCGAGCTGCACGAGGATCTGGACACCGACTATGTGCAGGCCCGGTTCCTCAAGGGCCTCTACGACGACGGCTATTCCGGATTCGAAGGCCGCGCAGGCGAGCCGGAGCGGGTCGGAATCCTGGAGGGTGAGAAGGGCATCAAAGTGGAGCCGGAGGATGTGATCGCCTCCGACGCTCCGGACCTGGACTCCTGGCTGCAGGACCATGAGGTGGACACAGTGACCATTGTGGGCATCGCCACCGACCACTGCGTGCGTGCCACGGCCCTGGACGCCGCGGAGAACGACTATCGGGTGCGGGTGATCACGGATCTGACCGCCGGCGTCAGCGAGGAGAAGATCGCCGATACCTATGAGGAGCTGCGCGAGGCCGGCGTCGAGCTGCTCTCACGAGAGCAGTTCTGACTGAACTGTGGCCGATGTCTTATCGGCCTGCGGCGAGCGCGCCTGTCGCGTCTCCCACTTTTCACCTCCAGCGGGTTTCGGAGACGAAATGAAAAGCCAGCGACGCCACAGGCTCGCAGAGGTGGGGTGCCTCGCCGGTCAGCCACCCTCGCACCGGCCGGATGGGCGCTCACCCCTCAATGCAGCGGCCGGATGGCCCACTGGTCACCCCTCAATGCCAGGCAGGGGCGCGGGAGTGGACGGATCGCGCTGGGGGACGCCGGCGCGGCGCAGCTTGGCCGCGAGTCGCTCCGGCTTGGCGAGCTCATCCCAGCCCCACCGTGCTACTCGCAGACCCCGTTCGCGCAGGCCGTCCTCTCGCAGCTTCTCCTGGTACACCACTTCCTCCACGCTCAAACCGCTGAGTTCTCCGGACCGGAGGTACTTCATTCGGCCGTCGAACTCTCCCACGACGGCGGCCTCCGGCCAATAGAAGTCCACCCGCACTGTGCGTGAGCGGCCCAGCGGGATCGGCTCCTGAAGTCGGGGGCAGGCGAAACCCAGTTGGGCGATCAGCACCCTGGATCGGGATTCTCCAGGGCTTTCCGCCCGTGGATCTGCAAACCGGTTCAGGATCTCCCACCGCCGCCGCGCCTCAGACGTGGAGACCATGCCCCCGGCTGCCTCCAGATCTGAGAGGCTCATTGGGCGATCGGCTGACCAACGGCCGGCTGAGGCTGCATCAAGGACAGTCACCGCCTCCTGCACGGGCATGTCCGGAATCGTCTCCGCCAGAGCGGCGGCGGGCGGAGTCACCCTTACACAGAGGCGCGCGCCGGTTTCATCCTCCACATGCGGCACCGGGACGATCTCAGGACTCCCGGCGAGCTCCCCCTGTGCGTGCAGCAGCTGAGCCTGTTCCCGCCGCATACCAGGAGGTCTCGGAGGCAGCACCCGGCGGATCCCCAGCGCGTCCAGCCGTACACGCGCCGCGTCCCCACCTGCCTCGCCTATGAGCCGATGGATGCGGGCAAGATCGCACCGCCCGGCCATAGTTCGACCCGGCATCAGTCTGGACGCGCCGACGCTGGAAGCCCGCACATGCAGCTCCGCGGGCAGGCTCAGCAGCGGCAGCCCATACAGGTGAAGAGCAGTCCGAGAGCAGAACTCAGTCTGCGGCCTGCGAAGCGAGAATGCGGCGGCTTCGGCCGCCACCTTGACTCCTACCGGCGCACGACTCCACTCACGGGTGGAGACGAACACACCGGGACGAATCCGCAGCAGCGCGCCCTCATCCACTCTGCGCATCAAACTCGCGGCTGAACGGCCCCGCACCCCAGGACTGGTCCGGATCAGCACCAAACGGTCCCTGCTCCACTGCCAACTGCCCATAGGTCCATGCTTGTCCCGGCCTGGGACGTGCGCCAGAGCCCATGCTCAACCTATGGATAACGGCCAAACCAGCGTGGCACCGTCCCCAACTTTTCACACACGCCCGATTTCGACGCCGCGGTGAAATGTGCGGGCCACCGTCCCGTGGGTTTGGGGCGCCGATGAAAAGTGCGGGCCACCGTCCCGTGGGTTTGGGGCGCGGAGACGTTGAGGCCGCTACAGGGCCGGGCGGCGGGGCCGGGGCAGGGCGAGCCCGCGCTAGCGTCTACTTCAGGCCCACGAACCAGCGCTGCAGCTGTTTGAGCCGCTCTTCCAGCTGGTCCTGGGTGGCCTGGGGCACGGGGGGCCCGCCGCACTTTTCGCGCAGCTTGGTGTGGATGCTCCCCTGGTGCATACCGGTCTTGGCCGCATAGGCGGAGACGGACTTGTTGAGCTTGGTGCGCAGAGCCTTCAGCTGCCTGTGGTCCACCGCGTTGCTGTGGGTCCGCGCCTCCTGGGGCCGGCGCTTGAGCTGTTCGGCCTGCTGCCGGCGCAGCAGCTCGGAGACCTGGTCCGGCTCCAGCAGTCCCGGTATGGCCAGAAAGCCCATCTCCTCCTCGGAGCCGACCGCGCCGCCCAGGCCGAATTCGTCGCCGTCGAAGAGCACTTTGTCGAACGAGGCTTGGGAGCCCAGGGCCGCGAACTCGCCGCGGGTCAGCTGCTCCGAGGCGCGCTCTTCCTTCTCTGCGGCCTCCAGCAGGTCCTCTTCGGGGTTCTCCTGCTCCCGGGCGCTCTCCGGGACTGCCAGGGCGTGGTCTCGCTCGGCCTCCATCTCATTGGCCAGGTCGGTCAGCACCGGCACCGAGGGCAGGAACACGCTGGCCACCTCGGCCTTCTTCCGCAGCCGCACGAAGCGCCCGACTGCCTGGGCGAAGAACAGCGGTGTGGAGGTGGAGGTGGCGTAGACGCCGACGCACAGCCGCGGTACGTCGACACCCTCGGAGACCATCCGCACGGCCACCATCCAGTATTTGGAGCCGTCGTCGCTGAACTCCTCGATCTTTCTCGAGGCGGTCTTGTCATCGGAGAGCACTACGGTGGTGCGCTGTCCGGTGATGGCGTCCAGCTGCTTGGCGTAGGCGCGGGCGGCCTCGTGGTCGGTGGCGATGACCAGCCCACCGGCGTCGTCGATCTTGTCCCGCACCTTCAGCAGGCGCTGGTGGGCGGCGCGCAGGACAGCAGGGATCCACTCCCCCTCCGGGTTCAGTGCGGTGCGCCAGGCGTGGGCGGTGATGTCCTTGGTGGCCGCGGCTCCGAGGGTTGCCTCCATCTCCTCGCCGCTGGAGGTACGCCACCGCATGGTCCCGGAGTAGGTCATGAACACCACCGGCCGCACCACATGGTCCTTCAGCGCCGGAGCGTACCCGTAGGAGTAGTCGGCCTTGGAGCGCCGGACGCCGTCGTTGTCCTCCTCGTACTGGACGAAGGGGATGGGAGCAGTGTCCGAACGGAACGGGGTGCCGGTCAGCGCCAGGCGCCGCACAGCCGGCTCGAACGCCTCGCGCACCCCGTCGCCCCAGCTCAGCGAGTCTCCGGCGTGGTGGATCTCATCGAAGATCACCAGGGTGCGTCCTGCTTCGGTCTTGTTCCGGTGCAGGGCCGGCTTATTGGCCACCTGGGCATAGGTGACCGCCACACCGATGAACTGGCGGCCGTGCCTGCCGTCGGAGTTCTTGAAGTTCGGGTCGATGGACAGCCCCACCCTGGCTGCGGCGTCGGCCCACTGACGTTTGAGGTGCTCAGTGGGTGCGACGACGTAGAGCCGGTTGACCTCTCCGGACTCGACCAGCAGCTTGGCCACTCGCAGCGCGAAGGTGGTCTTGCCGGCGCCGGGGGTCGCCACGGTCAGGAAGTCGCGCGGCTTGCGGCGGATGTAGAGGTCAAGCGCCTCCTGCTGCCACTGACGCAACGTCCCGGCGGTGCCGCGGGGAGCCCGGTGGGGATAGGCCGGGGGCAGCTGGGATCCGACGTCGGTGCCGACGTCAAAGAGGGTAGGTTCGCTCACTCCGGGCGGGACTCAGTTCTTGCCGAAGCCGAAGAAGCCGCGGCCGGAACCCTTGCCCGAGCCGTCTCCGCCTTCGGAGAGCGATTCGTAGATCTCCTTGCACTCCGGGCAGACCGGGAACTTCTTCGGATCCCGGGACGGGACCCACACTTTGCCGCAGAGCGCGACGACGGCGCCGCCCTCCAGGGCGGACTCCATGATCTTGTCCTTCTTCACATAGTGGGAGAACCGTTCGTGGTCGCCCGGCTCGGCAAGCTGCTCCTGGTGCTCCCGCTCGATGGTGGCCGCACCGCCTGGGGCGGCGTCAGGATCCGCGGTGTGCATCCGGAAGATCTCGTCGGTGGAGGACATCATGGACCCCATTCTACCGAACCCGAAGGACACTGGGCAGAGCCGGTGCTCGGAACGGGTCCCGGATCTCCGGGAGACCGGCCGCCGGGCGCAGCCTGCTGGATCACCGGGCTGATCCTCTTCCGGGTCCTGGCCGGCACCCGCCGGGCGCGGCCCGCTGGATCGCCGGGCTGATCCGCTTCCAGGGCCTGGTCGAGGGGCCGGCGGGCGGCCACCCGGATCTCGCACTGTCAGGCGAGGCGGCGCATGGGGCTGCCGGCCTGCTCAGCGCAGGCCGGTGGGGCGCTGCAGGGCCAGTTCGAGCAGCTCGGTGATCAGATCGCTGAACTCGATCCCGGAGGCCTTCCACACCTGGGGGAACATGCTGATCGGGGTGAAGCCGGGCATTGTGTTGATCTCATTGATCAGAATCTCGCCGTCTTCGGTGTAAAAGAAGTCCACCCGGGAGAGCCCTTCGGCGTCGATCGCGTCGAAAGCCACCGCAGCCTGGCGGCGGATCTCCTCCGCCGCCTGCTCGGGCAGCTGCGCCGGGCAGGAGAGGTCCAGGGCCGCCTCATCGGTGTACTTGGCCTCGAAGTCGTAGAAGCTGTGGTCGCTGGCGCCGTCGTGGACCACCACTTCGCCCGGCAGCGAGACCCGCGCCGGGCCGTGGCCGTGGCCGCCGAGCACGCCGCATTCGATCTCCCGGCCCACAATGCCCTCTTCGACCACGATCTTGGCATCATGCTTCCGTGCCGCCTCAAGCGCCTGATCCAGCTGGGACCAGTCATCGACCCGGCTGATGCCCATCGAGGAACCGCCCCGGGCCGGCTTGACGAACACCGGCAGGCTCAGCTGCTGCACCCGGTGGGCGCAGGCGGCCGGATCGGAGGCCCACTGCCGGGCCGTGATGGTCTCCCAGCGGCCGACGGTCAGGCCGGCAGCCTGGAAGGCCAGCTTCATGAAGTGCTTGTCCATTCCCACCGCCGAGGCCAGCACCCCGGCACCTGCATAGGGCAGGCCCGCCAGCTCCAGCAGCCCCTGGAGGCTGCCGTCCTCCCCGTAGGGGCCGTGCAGCAGCGGCAGCACCACGTCCACCGGGCCCAAGGACGTGGTGGAACCGTCAGGGTGGATCTCCAGCAGATCCGCGCCGCGGCCGGTGCTGCCCTGCTGGCCGGTGAACAGCTGAACGGTGGATTCGGTGGCCGCCACCTGTGGCAGCTCGCCCGCGGAGAAGCTGTGGGTGCGCGGATCCACCGCGGGGCGGGTCCACTGTCCGGCAGCGGTGATCCCGACCTCCACCACATCGAACCGAGAGGTGTTGATGGCCCTGAGCACGCCGGCGGCGGTCACGCAGCTGACGGCGTGCTCGGAGGACTGGCCCCCGTAGAGCACCAACACCCGCGGACGTCGGGACGAGTCGCTCATGGCGTCAGGCTCCTTCGGATTTGAGGTCACGGGCAAGCAGCAGGGAGGCGATGTTCTCCACCGCCAGCCGGCCGTCCAGCACGGCGCAGACAGCCTCACAGATCGGCATCTCCACCCCCAGACTGTGCGCCAGATCCAGCACCGCGGTGCCGGATTTCATGCCCTCGGCGGTCTGGGTCAGCCGTGCGGTCACCTCCTCGGCGCTCAGTCCCTCGCCCAGCAGCCGACCGGCGGTGCGGTTGCGGGAGAGCGGAGAGGCGCAGGTGGCCACCAGGTCACCGAGACCGGCCAGGCCGGAGAGCGTCTCCAGCCGGCCGCCCAGGACCGCAGCCAGACGGGTGGTCTCGGCCAGTCCACGGGTGATCACCGAGGCCTTCGAATTGTCGCCCAGCTGCTGGCCGTCGCAGATGCCGACCGCCAGGGCGATCACGTTCTTCACGATCCCGGCGATCTCCACCCCGGTGACATCGGTATTGGTGTAGGGCCGGAAGTAGCGGCTGCTGCACAGTGCGGCGATCTCTTCGGCCACCGCCTCATCCCGGCAGGCCACCACAGAGGCGGTGGGCTCTTCGCGGGCGATCTCCATGGCCAGATTGGGTCCGGAGACCACGGCGATCTGCGCCGGGGACAGCTCCAGCTCGGCGGCGATGATCTCGCTCATCCGCTGGTTGGTGTCCCGCTCCAGACCCTTGATCAGGGAGACGACGACGGCATCGCGGCTCATCGCGGCCCGCACCTGGGCCAGGTGGCTGCGCAGGCTTTGGGCGGGTACGGCAAGGATGACGACGTCGGCTCCGCGGACTGCCTGTGCCAGGTCGGTGGTGGCGGTGATGGACTCGGGGAGCAGGATGCTGCCCAGATAGGTGCTGTTGGTGCCGAGGGTGTTGATCTCCTCGGCGACCTCAGCCCGCCGCGCCCACAGGATGATCTCGCTGGGTTCGGAGGCGGTGTCGGCATCGCCGAGGACTTTGGCGAAGGTGGTGCCCCAGGAACCGGCGCCGAGCACGGCGATGCGGCTCATGCCCGCGTCTCCCGCTCGCCGTCCTGCTCAGCCCCGTGCTCCGGCTGCGGGCGCGAACCCCCTGAGCGCTGGGGGTAACCGGCCGCCTCGGCGTCGGGCTTCGGCTCTGCGGCCTGCTCGGGCGCGTCGGCGCCCCCGGCCTGCTGGGGTGCGGCGGTGCGCCCGGCCTGCTCGGCGCGCGCACGGATCTGATTCCGCGGGACCCGCTGGCCCACGGCGCGGTCGAAGATCAGTTCCGGCGGCTGCTCGCCGCGCAGAGCGGCCACCCCGGCCGTCAGCGCGTCTTCGACCCGCTGGGTGGCTTCGGCCAGGACGGTGCGCGTGCGCGGCTTTCCCCGCAGATCGTCTATGTCGATCTCCTCCCCCACGCGCAGCCGGTAACGCTTGCGGGGGAAGGGCTTGGGCGCTTTGGCATACGGCGGGAAGAAGTCCTGCACGCCCCAGTGCGTGACGGGAATCAGCGGAGCGCCGGTCTCCAGTGCCAGCCGGGCGGCTCCGGTCTTGGCGCGCATAGGCCACAGCTCCGAGTCCCGGGTGAGAGTGCCTTCGGGATAGATGAGGATCGCTCCGCCGGAGGAGAGCACCTCGCTGGCCACCTGCAGGGAGCGGCGAGCCTCGGAGCGGTCTCCGCGAGCCACCGGAATCTGCTTGAGTCCGCGCAGAACTCCCCCGAACGCCGGCACACGGAACAGCGAATCTTTGGCCAGGAAGTGCGGAGTGCTCCCGCTCATGTAGACCGCGTGAGCCACTGCGAGGGGGTCGAGTTCGCTGACGTGGTTGGCCACCACAATGCAGCCGTCGGTGGGCAGGTTCTCCAGCCCTTCCCACTGCTTACCCATGAGCACATTCATGCTCGGGCGCACCACTGCAGCGGCGGCACGGAATCCGAGCGGAGCGTGGGAAGGAGTCATAGTCATCACCTTATCGGCACGCGGCGCGGCGGCGGATCAGCGGTCGGTAAGGTCGATATCGGCCCCGAGGCCGGAGATCTTCTCGATGAAGTGCTCGTAGCCGCGGGAGATGATTTCGATGCCGGTCACCTGGGAGGTGCCGGTAGCGGCCATGGCCGCAATCAGGTGGGAGAACCCGCCGCGCAGATCGGGGATGTCGATATCGGCGCCGGTCAGCTCGCTGGGCCCGGAGATCACAGCCGAGTGCAGGAAGTTCCGCTGCCCGAAGCGGCATGGGTTGGAGCCCAGGCATTCGCGGTGCAGCTGGATGGAGGCCCCCATGCGCTTGAGCGCGTTGGTGAAGCCGAAGCGGTTCTCATAGACCGTCTCGTGCACGATCGAGACGCCCTGAGCCTGGGTGAGCGCCACCACCATGGGCTGCTGCCAGTCGGTCATGAACCCGGGGTGGACGTCGGTCTCCAGCACCAGCGGCTGCAGCGGTCCGGAGCCGTGCCAGAAGCGCATGCCGTCGTCGTCGACCTCAAACTCGCCACCGACCTTGCGGTAGGTGTTCAGGAATGCGGTCAGGTCCCGCTGGGCTGCGCCGCGGACATAGATGTCGCCTTCGGTCACCAGCGCAGCCGAGGCCCAGGAGGCGGTCTCGTTCCGGTCCGGGATGGCGCGGTGCCGGTAGCCCTTGAGCTCGGAGACACCCTCGATCCGGATGGTCCGGTCGGTGTAGACGGTGATGATCGCGCCCATCTGCTGCAGGATGGCGATCAGGTCGTGGATCTCCGGCTCCACTGCGGCGTTCTTCAGCTCGGTGATGCCCTCGGCCAGTACGGCGGTCAGCAGCACCTGCTCGGTGGCTCCCACGGAGGGGTAGGGCAGCTCCAGTTTCGCCCCGCGCAGCCCCTTGGGAGCTGAGATGTGGATGCCGGTGGCCTGCTTGTCCACCACGGCGCCGAAGTTGCGCAGCACCTCCAGGTGGTAGTTGATCGGCCGGTCGCCGATGCGGCATCCGCCCAGGTCGGGGATGAAGGCCTCCCCGTTCTTGTGCATCAGCGGCCCGCAGAACAGGATCGGGATGCGCGAATCCCCGGCATAGGCGTCGATCTCGGAGTGCTCAGCTGAATAGGTCTCCCGCGGGTCCAGGCTCATCAGCCCGGCGGCGGAGTCCCGCTCGACCTTCACTCCGTGGATGGTCAGCAGATTGGTGACGATCTCGACGTCTTTGATCTCCGGCACATTGCGCAGCTGTGAGGGCTCGCTGCCCAGCAGAGAGGCGACCATCGCTTTGGGCACCAGGTTCTTGGCGCCGCGAACATGAACTTCTCCCTGCAGCGGTTTCCCGCCCTGAATGGTGAGCAGCTTGGCCATTGGCGTCGTGGATCCCTTCGTGGGGGTCTGCGAATTGTGCCCTGTCACTGTACCCGATGGACCCCCAGGATCCTGGGGCTAGGTGCGTGCCGGCAGAGTGGTGGGCTTGAACCCCGGGCGGGTCGCCTCGTAGGTGCTGATCGCCTCTTCCTGGCGCAGAGTCAGGGAGATGTCGTCCAGGCCCTCCATCAGCCGCCACCGGGTGTAGTTGTCGATGCTGAAGGTGGTTTCTACTGTGCCGCATATCACCGTTCGGGACTCCAGGTCCACGGTGATCTCGGTTCCGGGTTCGGTCTCCAGCTCCTTGAATATGAGTTCGACGTCGGGCTGGGCGACCTTGGCGGCCAGCAGCCCCTGTTTGGCGGCGTTGCCGTAGAAGATATCGGCGAAGCGGGAGGAGATCACTACGCGGAACCCGTAGTCCTTCAGCGCCCAGACCGCGTGCTCGCGGGAGGAGCCGGTGCCGAAGTCCGGGCCGGCCACCAGCACGCTGCCGTGGCGGTAGGGCTCCTGGTTGAGCACGAAATCAGGGTTCTTCCGCCATGCGTAGAACAGGGCGTCGTCGAACCCTGTTTTGGTGATCCGCTTCAGGAACACTGCGGGGATGATCTGGTCGGTGTCCACATTGGAGGCCTTCAGCGGCACGCCTATTCCGGTGTGGGTGGTGATCGGTTCCATGGTGACTCCTCACGCAGCCTGGGGCTGCAGCACATCGGACGGGGCGGAGAGGGTGCCGCGGATGGCCGTGGCCGCGGCCACCACCGGGGAGACCAGGTGGGTGCGGCCGCCTTTGCCCTGACGTCCTTCGAAGTTGCGATTGGAGGTGGAGGCGCAGCGCTCCCCGGGTGCGAGCTGGTCCGGGTTCATGCCCAGACACATCGAGCATCCGGCGAACCGCCATTCGGCGCCGAAGTCCTTGAACACCTGATCCAGGCCCTCGGCCTCGGCATCCAGCCGGACCTTGGCTGAGCCGGGCACCACAATCATGCGCACATCGGGGTCCTTCTCGCGGCCGCGGATGATCTCTGCGGCTGCGCGCAGATCCTCCAGGCGGGCGTTGGTGCAGGAGCCCAGGAAGACGGTGTCCACCCGGATGTCCTTCATCGGGGTGCCCGGGGCCAGATCCATGTACTGCAGGGCCCGCTCTGCCGACTCCCGATCCACCGGGTCGTCGAAGGTGGCGGGGTCCGGCACGGCGTCGCTGAGGCTGACGCCCTGGCCGGGATTGGTGCCCCAGGTGACGAAGGGCTCCAGCTCGTCGGCGTCGAGGATCACTTCGGCGTCGAACTGCGCCCCCTCGTCGGTGCGCAGGGACCGCCAGTACTCCACCGCGGCGTCCCAGTCCTCTCCGGCGGGGGCGTGCGGGCGGCCCTGGACGTAGTTGAAGGTGGTCTCATCGGGGGCGACCATTCCGGCGCGCGCTCCGGCTTCGATGCTCATATTGCAGATGGTCATCCGCGCTTCCATGGACAGCTGCTCGATGGCGCTGCCGCGGTACTCCAGCACGTAGCCCTGGCCGCCGCCGGTGCCGATCTTGGCGATGACCGCCAGAATGATGTCCTTGGCGCTGACCCCGGGTTTGAGGGTCCCGTTGACGGTGATCGCCATGGTTTTGAACGGCTTCAGCGGCAGGGTCTGGGTGGCCAGGACATGTTCGACCTCTGAGGTGCCGATGCCCATGGCCAGGGACCCGAACGCCCCGTGGGTGGAGGTGTGGGAATCGCCGCAGACCACCGTCATGCCGGGCTGGGTCAGCCCCAGCTGCGGGCCGACCACGTGGACGATGCCCTGGTTGGCGTCTCCCAGGGAGTGCAGCCGGATGCCGAACTCCTCAGCATTGGTGCGCAGGGTCTGCACCTGCTTGCGGCTGACCGGGTCGGCGATCGGCTTGTCGATCTCCAGGGTGGGGGTGTTGTGGTCCTCGGTGGCGATGGTCAGGTCCGGGCGGCGCACGCTGCGGCCGGCCAGGCGCAGCCCCTCGAAGGCCTGCGGGGAGGTCACCTCGTGCACCAGGTGCAGGTCGATGTAGAGCAGGTCGGGCGAGCGTTCGCCGTCCTTCTCCTCACCGCGGACCACTATGTGGTCGCGCCAGACCTTCTCCGCCAGGGTGAGCGGCTTGTCTGCCATGTTCTCTGCCATGGGTCCTCCGTTGGTGGTGGGCGCCGCCGCACCGTTGTGGTGCCCGCGTCCAGGGTGAGGGACGACGGCGGCGCCAGCCGTGTGGGCCTGTGGTACTAGGGAACCACTGTTGATGGGCGAGCTGAAGAGGCGCGTGGCGGGTCTCATTATGTGAGATCACGCGGTATGCTCGGGGGCTATGGCCGAACATACTGCTCCCCGACCGACTTTGGACCCGGACCCTCCCCGTCCGCTGCGCTCGCCCTCCGGGATCGGCGTGGTGGACAAGTCGGTGATGATTATGGAGGCACTGGAGGCCGGGCCGGCCACCCTGGCGCAGCTGGTCGAATGCACCGGCCTTGCCCGGCCCACAGTGCACCGCCTGGCCACCGCGCTGGTGCACCACCGGTTCCTGACCCGGGATGTGCGGGGCCGCTATGTGATCGGCTCCCGCCTGGCCGAGCTGGCCTCGGCCGCCGGTGATGATCAGCTGGTGTCCGCCGCCGGGCCGGTGCTGCTGAAGCTGCGCGATGCCACCGGGGAGTCCTCCCAGCTGTTCCGGCGCCAAGGGGATGCGCGGGTCTGCGTGGCCTCCGCCGAGCGGCCGATCGGTCTGCGGGATTCCATTCCGGTGGGCACCCAGCTGTCCATGAAGGCCGGCTCCGCCGCCCAGGTGCTGTTGGCGTGGGAGGACCACGAGCGTCTGGTGGATGGACTGCGGGGCGCGCGGTTCACCCCCACGGTGTTGGCCGGTGTGCGCCGGCGCGGCTGGGGCGAATCCCTGGGTGAGCGGGAGGCCGGCGTCGCCTCGGTCTCGGCTCCGGTGCGGGGACCCTCGGGGCGGGTGATCGCCGCGGTATCGATCTCCGGACCCATCGAGCGGCTCTCCCGGCAGCCGGGCCGGAAGTTCGCCGGCGTCGTCGTCGCCGCGGCCCACCAGCTCACCGAGATGGTGCGGAAGAACCCCGACGCCGACCACGGCCTCAACGAGGAGCGGAAGTAGCAGACTCAACGAGCAGCGGAAGCAGCGGGCTCGTCCGCGACATTGATCTTCTGTGCGACACCATGCTTCTGTCCGGCGCCGAAATGAGAGAACTCTCCTGCGTCGCTGACTGCGCTGCCGATGGCAGCACCGTAGGATGTCCGCTGTGACTGTGAAGAATGTTTCTGTGATTGGGACCGGCTATCTGGGGGCCACCCATGCCGCGTGTATGGCGGAGCTGGGTTTTGACGTGCTCGGGGTCGATGTGGACCCGGCAAAGATCGAGGCTCTCTCCGCAGGAGATCTGCCGTTTCATGAGCCGGGCCTGCCGGAGCTGATCCGTAAGCATGTAGCCTCCGGGCGGCTGCGGTTCACCACCGATATGAGCCAGGCCGGATCCTGGGCCGATGTGCATTTCATCGCTGTGGGCACGCCCCAGCAGCGCGGCGGCACCGGAGCGGATCTGACCTATGTCGACGCCGCCACCGAGTCGCTGGCCGCATCCATCACCAAGGACAGCCTCATCGTGGGCAAATCCACCGTCCCGGTCGGCACCGCCGCCCGCCTGGCAGAGCTGGTTGAAGATGCTGCTGCACCCGGTGTGGAGGTCTCGCTGGCCTGGAACCCGGAGTTCCTGCGGGAAGGCTATGCGGTCGAAGACACCCTGCGCCCGGACCGGCTGGTCATCGGCACCCGCCGGCCTGAGGATGAGGCCATCCTGCGTGAGGTCTACGCCGAGGCCCTGGAACGGGAGACCCCCTGGATCAGCACCGACTATGAGACCGCCGAGCTGGTCAAAGTCGCCGCCAACGCGTTTTTGGCCACCAAGATCAGCTTCATCAACGCCTTCGCCGAGGTCACCGAAACCATCGGAGGCGATATCACCACCCTGGCCGATGCCATCGGCTACGACACCCGGATCGGACGCAAATTCCTCAACGCCGGAGTCGGCTTCGGCGGCGGCTGCCTGCCCAAAGACATCCGCGCCCTGCAGACCCGGGTCGCCGAGCTGGGGCTGGATCACTCCATGCGGTTCCTCGATGAGATCGACCAGATCAACCTGCGCCGCCGCAAGAAGGCCGTCGCCCAGGCCTTCGAACTGCTGGACCAGAACATCGAAGGCAAGAAGATCGCCGTACTGGGCATCACCTTCAAACCACTCTCCGATGATGTGCGCGACTCACCCGGCCTGGATGTAGCCGCCCGGCTCTACAGCGCCGGAGCCGATGTGGCTGTCTACGACCCCGAAGGCAACCGCAACGCCGCCGCCCGCTACCCCCGGCTGGGCTACGTCGACAGTCTCGACGAAGCTGTCACCGCAGCCGAGCTGGTCATCCTCACCACCGAATGGAACGAGTTCAAAGCCCTCACCCCAGCCGACCTGGAGGGCAAAGTCGCCGCCAAACGGTTCCTCGACGCCCGCAACGTCCTACCCGCCCACGACTGGGAGAACGCAGGCTGGACCTTCGCCCAACTCGGCCGCAAACTCAACCGCTGAACCGCCCACCGCGGCCCGGGCCGGCCCAGGTGGAGGACACCTTGGTCAGCCCGGGCGCAGTCCGGGTCAGCCCCAGCGCAGCGCGCCTCTGCTTTACCCACCCCACGCCTGTCATAGGGATCTCGGGGCGTCATATGCCTATAGGGCTATGACCCCTCGATTCCCCTATGACACGTTGCCGGGAGGAGTCCGCGCCCCAGGCTCACACCGGCGATCCGCCGCGCAGGCTGTCCCACCCCCCGCGGCCCTCTCCCGAAGAGACTTCCCCGGACCCGTCGGCGCCGATGACGCTCACCCCGGGCTCGCCGGCGGCGGCCTCAGGGGATGACACGCGTCCGATGGCGCGGAATCCCTCCGGCAGCACAGCCTCGGCGGGGAAGGCGGCCAGCAGTCCGTAGTCCTCTCCCCCGCTGAGCACCCAGTCAAAAGCGGTGTGGGCCGGCAGCCCGAGGCTCGCGGCCACCGGTTCCAGCCTCTGGGCCTCGCTCCTGAGCCGCTCGCCGTCCAGGAGGAGCCTCACACCCGATGCCTGCGCCAGACGGTGTCCGTCGCGCAGCAGGCCGTCGCTGATATCCATGGCCGCTGAAGCACCGGCGGCGGAGGCCTCCGGACCGGCACGCAGGGGCGGTTCAGGCGCCAGCTGCGCGCGAATGCAGCTGCGGTGCTCCTCCCCGGCGGCGGACTCCCCGGCAGCAGCGCCGGCTTCCAGCAGCGCCAGTCCCGCGGCGGCGCGGCCCAGAGTCCCGCACACTGCCAGCACGTCCCCGGCACGGGCGCCGCTGCGGCGAAGCGGGGCAGCCCCGGCAGCAAGTTCTCCGACAGCGGTGATGCTCACTGAAATCAGCTCCCCGGAGCCCAGGTCGCCCCCGGCCACCACGCACCGCTGCGCACCTGGGGCGCGGCAGGCGCGCACAATTCCGGCACAGAACTGCTCCACCCAGCCCACAGGCGTCTCCGCAGGCAGGGTGAGTGAGACCAGCAGCGCTGTGGGTTCGGCTCCCATAGCGCTGATATCGGAAAGGTTCTGCCCGGCGGCCTTGGCGCCGATATCGGCCGCCCACCGGTGCTCCGCCTCGGTGCTGTCCGGCCGGGCTACCCACCGGTGCTCTGCGGCGTGGTCGTCCCCTCGGGGGGCCCACCAGCGCCGTCGGAAGTCCTGATCCTCGCTCATGGTGTCCGTGGTGAGCACCTGCTGGGCCCCAGGGGCAGGAGTCAGCACTGCGGCGTCGTCGCCGCCGGGCCCGATGACCAGATGCCCGCCCTCCGCCTGCGCATTATGGTCGGCGAAGACGCGGCTGATCACGCGCAGCACAGCGTCCTCCCCCATCTCAGCGACGCTGGTCTGTGCCGAATGCATGCTGACATCCTGCCACGGGATGTCCCGATACCATGTGGCCTATGCTGAACTCCCCCTGGGCCCGGGCCGCTGCCGGGGCGAATACGTTCGACGCCGACTCCGGCACTGTGCTGCCGACCGTCTACGAGCGCACCAATGCTGCGGCCGCATCTGCCGGTGCGGTCAATCTGGGCCAGGGGTTCCCCGACCGCGACGGTCCGCAGTGGCTCCGGCAGGCCGCCGCCGAGGCGATCACCGAGCCCGACGTCGGGCCGACGAACCAGTACTCTCCCGGCATCGGGCTTCCCGTGCTGCGCCAGGCTGTGGCCGACCATCAGGCTCGCCGCTACGGCCTCACCCTGGATCCGGATACCCAGGTGATGGTCACCACTGGCGCTACGGAGGGGATCGCCGCCTGCATTCTGGCCTTCGCCTCCCCCGGTTCGGAGGTTCTCACCTATGAGCCCTGGTATGACTCCTACGGCGCGCTGGCTGCGCTGGCAGGGGCGCAGCTGGTGACTGTCCCGCTTCGCGCGCCGGTGTTCCGTCCGGAGGTGGAGGCACTAATCTCGCGCATCTCCGAGCGGACCAGCATGATTCTGCTCAACACACCGCATAACCCCACTGGGTCGGTGTTCACCGCCGAGGAGCTGGAGCGGATCGTGGCGGCCGCGGCGGCGCACGACGTCGTGGTGATGTGCGACGAGGTCTATGAGCACCTGGTCTTCGGCGAGTCGGCGCATACTCCGGTGCTCGCCGTACCGGGGGCGGAGAAGGTGGCGCTGGGGATCAGCTCGGCGGGCAAGGCGTTCTCCCTGACCGGCTGGAAGGTCGGATGGGTCACCGGCAGCGCCGAGCTGGTCAACCGGGTCCGCGGCGTCAAGCAGTTCCTCACCTTCACCTCCGGTCCGGCCTACCAGTGGGCTGTGGCGCAGGGGCTCGACGACGACCGCGGCTTCTTCGATGAGAACCGCGCGGAGTTGGAGTCCCACCGCGATCTGCTGGTCTCCGGTCTGGCCGCGGCCGGGCTGGAGCCGACCGTGCCGCAGGCGGGCTATTTTGTGCTGGCCGATATTTCCGGCGTTACTGACCTGCCGGCTGATGAGTTCTGCCTGCGACTGGCCGCCCGTGCCGGGGTCGGCGCGATCCCGGTCTCGGCGCTGACGGGTCAGCACGAAGCCTCTGCTGAGCTGGACCGGCTGGTGCGGTTCGCCTTCTGCAAGGACCGGTCCACCCTGGAGCAGGCCATCCGCAGGCTGAGCGAAGGCATCGGCCGGGCCGCGGCCTGAGCAGCGAGGGCCCCTCAGCATGTGAGAACTTCCGGCCGGGCCGCCCCACCGCGCATCGAGCTGGGCTAGCGTGGGGAAGGTGAGCACCACACCACGCACCCGAGTCGTCGCCGCAGGGCGTCCTCACGAGCCGAACTCACCGGTGAATCCTCCGGTGGAGTTCACCTCCACCTACCATTACCGCCCCAGCGTGGAGTATCCCCAGGTCTACGCCCGGGAAGGAATTCCCAGTTTTGAGCCGCTGGAGCAGTTGCTTGCCGAGCTGGAAGGCGGGCAGCATGCCTTGCTGTTCTCCTCCGGGCAGGCCGCCATCTCCGCGGTGATCCAGCAGCTGCCGGTCGGCAGTCATCTGGTGATGCCCCGGCATGCTTATATGGGCTTCTGCACCCTGGCGCAGCAGATGGCGGACAAGGGCCTGATCGTGCTGCACCGGGTGGACATCGCCGAGACCGAGGCCGTGCTCTCGACAGTGGCCGAGGCTTCTGCCCAGGCTGAGGCGGCGGGAGCGCAGTCGCTGCTGTGGATCGAATCGCCGACCAATCCGATGCTGGAGGTCGCCGATGTGCCGCGTCTGGTTCAGGGCGCCCAGGCGGCCGGGACGCTGACAGCGGTGGACAACACATTCGCCACTCCCCTGCGGCAGAATCCGCTGAGCCACGGAGCCGACGTCGTCATCCACTCAGTCACCAAGTTCCTCTCAGGTCACTCGGATGTGGTGATGGGGGCGGCGATCACCTCCGATCCCGAGCTCCACACGCAGCTGCACGGCCACCGGAACCTGCACGGCACCATCCCCGGACCGATGGAGGTCTTCCTGGCCCTGCGCGGGGTGCGCACCCTGGCGGTTCGGCTGGACGCTGCTGAGCGCAGCGCCGGCGTACTGGCCCAGCGCCTGGCCGAGCTCACCGAGGACGGCGCCTGCTCGGTGCGTTCGGTCGGATATCCCGGACTCGCCGATCACCCCCAGCACCAGCGTGCGGCGCAGCTGCTGGGCGGCTTCGGGGCCATCATCACGGTGGACACCGGCAGTCGGGAGGCTGCCGATGCGGTGCTGGAGCGGCTGCAGGTGTGGACCCCGGCCACGTCCCTGGGAGGCGTGGAGTCTTTGGTTGAACGACGACGGCGGCACCCTGGGGAGCCGGAGACGGTTCCTGAGGGGCTGCTGCGCCTGTCGGTGGGAATCGAAGACACTGAGGACCTCTACCAGGACCTGGCCCAGGCTCTCAGGGCTGCCGGTTCCTGATCCCTTCCAGCCACTGATCGAAGGTTTGGGCACCCAGCTGCGCATCGGGTCCGGGCAGATTCAGTCCGGCCCGCATGCCGCGGAACTGCGGGATCGGCATGGCGGCGGGAATGAGCAGTCCGCGGCGGCATAGCGGCGCATCATCTCTGCCAGGGACTCCGGCTGCGGCCTGGCCAAGTCGGCTGCCCGGCCCTGGGGTGGGCCCGTGGCGATGGCGGCGAGGCGCCGGCCGACCTCCTGGACCGCCACTGGTTGGATGCGGGCCTGGAACGTCAGGCCCACCGGTCCCAGTGAGGTGCGGTCCAGGACCTGGGCGGCGAATTCGTGGAACTGCGCGGCCCGGAGGATGGTGAGCGGCACGCCGGAGGCCTCGTAGACCTGTTCCTGCTGAAGCTTTCCGGCGTAGTAGTTGTGCGGATTGCGGTCGACGCCGATGATCGAGAGCACCACCACGTGCCGGACCCCAGCCTGCTGAGCGGCGGAGCTCACATTCTCGGCCTCGGTCTGGTGGATCGCCCTGGCGCGGCGTGAGGAGAAGGTGAACCGGGTGAAGAGGTCGATCACCACATCAGCACCGGCGAAGCTCTGCTGAAGTCCGGCGCCAGTGAAGGCGTCCACGCCGTCGCGCCGGGAGACGGCCCGCACATTGTGAGGGGCCAGCGCCTCCACCACAGCGCGTCCAGCTGCGCCGTGGCCGCCGAGAACAATGATCCGCATGCACCTGAAGCTAAGCAGATCGAGAAGCCTCCTATGAGGACTTCCTGCACTACTACAATCACCACCGCGCCCACACCGCCATCGACGGAGAGGTCCCCTCAGCCCGTGTTCACAACCTCACGGGGAAGTACAGCTAGGTGACTCTGATGGTTAGCACGGGTGGTGCTGCTCAGGAGTGAGCGGGTCGGTCGCCCCTACGCGTTCGGACAAGCGTCACCACGAGGTTGATCACTGCGATGGTGACGTACAAGCCCCCAGTTGCCCAGAACGCCAACGCGATAAGTCCTTGCACGAACAAGCAGGCAACGCCGACGGCAAGAAGCCCAAGGTAAGCGCCCCAGTGTTGTGTCCAAACCCAGACAGCCAGTCCTGCAATAACAGCAGCGTGGAGGACGACAGCAGGGGCCATGTCAAAAGTGCCGGTCGCTACCCCACAGATGAGCAGCAGCACGGGGAGCGCAACGAGGATAGTTTCGATAGGCCTCTTGATGGTGACCATTCGGTACCTTCCATGTTTTGTGCGTCGTAGCCACACAGCGGCGGTTATTCAGCGTCCTCAGCGAGTGATTCGCCTCTTCATCTGAAATTGTGTCCACAGGCGCTTGAGGGTCTACGGCGTCTCAGTCATAGCGGAGGAAGAGCTCTGGGACAGAAAAGGGCGGGCTGGAAGGGGCTGACACGCCCGGACTGTGAACACATTCATGCCGCTTGCCCGTGCGCTATTCTCTCCAATGAAAAAGAGCCCCTGACCGGTAAATTTACTGGTCAGAGGCTCTTCAGGTGGTGACCCCAGCGGGATTCGAACCCGCGTTACCGCCGTGAGAGGGCGGCGTAC
>NZ_JAJUJJ010000008.1 GCF_029265375.1 Nesterenkonia sp. | reverse complement strand
TGCTCGCGCAGCGCGGCCATGACCCTGCGGTCCACCACATGGGCCTGCGGCGAATCGCTGAGCACGTTGACCAGGTGACCGATGGCCCTGCCGGCCGCAAGGGGGACCGGCCCGTGGCGGCCTGCCCCTTGGGCCTCCACCACCGGGTGGAAGACGTCGCCATCTGCGGCCAGCAGCAGGTGCTGGTAGTCGGTCTCCAGGGAGAAGCTCGTCTGATGCGCGCTGGTCAGACGCTGAGCCAGGCTGATGCGCAGCTGCGTCGCGGCGGCCGCCAGGTTCGGAAGCGGCACCACTCGGCCCGCGGCACGCAGTGCGCGACCGTCCCAGGACGCTGCGGCCGCCGGGACCTCCAGCGCCGAGACCAGCACCAAGGTCTGGCCGCACAGCAGCACGTGGTCCACCGTCGGGGACTTCGCGCGACGCCTGCTGGACTTTGCCGCCGGCGGGACAGTCAGCCGCACGTCATTGAACAGTCTGGCCGCCGGAAGCGCAGAGAGCACATGCTTCTCCAGGATCTCCACTGTCCGCTGGTGGCGGCGAGCGGTCTTGGACCGGCCGAACAGACCGTGCGGGGCGAAGTGGCCGTGGACCCTCTGACTGGTCAGCGCCAGGCTCAGCGGCTCGGGACTCTCCAGGGGCGGTACATAGACCGGCGGCTGGTCGGGCTGCGCCGCTCGGCGCGGCCGACGACGCTCCCGGGAGCGTGACCCTGCCCGGCCGCTGGTCCGTGCCGCGCCGCTGCGCGTATAGGTGAAGCCCGCCCCTTCTTCGGTGGGCTCCGGACTGGGCGCCGACTCCGCCGCGCCGCCGCGCCGCCTGTCATAGTCCTGCCGGGACTCTTCGCTGCCCAGCACTTCCCAGGCCTCCTGGACGCGGTGGAACGCATCGGCGCTGCCGCCCCGGTCTGGGTGATGCTGCCGGGCGGCACGGCGGTAGGCGGCCCGGATCGCGCTCGCATCAGCTCCGGGCTCCACCCCCAGCACAGCGTAGTAGTCCAGCTCTCTCATCAGGGGCCAAGCCTACCGCTGAGGCGTAGAATCTCTCGGGTGAGCCGCTACTTCGACCACGCCGCGACCACCCCGGTGCGCCCCACGGCAGTGCAGGTGCTCACCGAACTGATGCCACAGCTGGCGAATCCGTCCTCCCTGCACGGGTCCGGACGCCGCGCCCGGCTGGCGGTGGACTCCGCCCGCGAGCAGCTGGCCGCAGCGTTGGGGGCCCATCCTTCAGAGGTGGTATTCACCTCCGGAGGAACCGAGGCCGACAACCTGGCGCTGAAGGGACTGTGGTGGCAGCGCCGTGCCGAGGACCCGCAGCGGCGCCGCATCCTGCTGACCGGCGTGGAGCACCATGCGGTGCTGGACACCGCCGAATGGCTGGAGGCTCACGAGGGTGCGGAACTGCAGCTGATTCCGGTGAACGAGACCGGGATAGTCGACGTCCACGCCCTGGAGAAGATGCTTGCCGATCGGCCGGAGACCATCGCGCTGGCCACGGTGATGTGGGCCAATAATGAGGTCGGCGCCGTTCAGCCGGTGCCCCGCATCGCGCAAGCCTGCGCGGCGGCCGGAGTCCCGTTCCACACCGACGCAGTGCAGGCCCTCGGATCCGTGCCGCTCAGCTTCGCCGAATCCGGGGCCTCTACCATGGCCGTCACCGGGCACAAGATCGGCGCTCCGGTGGGTCTCGGGGCGCTGCTGGTGCGCCGGGACGTGAAGCTCACCCCCGTGCTGCACGGCGGCGGGCAGGAGCGCGACGTGCGCTCAGGAACCCTGGACGCGGCGGGGATATGCGCCTTTGCCGCCGTCGCCGAGGAGGTGGTCGCCGGACGTGAGGAGGAAGCCGCGCGGATCAGCGGCCTGCGCAACCAGCTGCTGGAGTCCGCCGTCGGATGTGACGGAGTCACCCTGCGCGGCCCGGACCCCAGGAGCCACGCTGAGCTGAGACTGCCCAATAACCTGCACATCACCGTCGACGACGCCGAGGGCGACTCTCTGCTGTTCATGCTGGACATGGCTGGATTCGACACCGCCACCGGGTCGGCCTGCACCGCGGGAGTGCCGCGCCCCTCGCATGTGCTGCTGGCGATGGGGCTCAGCGAGGCCCAGGCGCGCAGCGCGCAGCGCTTCTCGCTGGGCTGGACCACCACGCAGGAGGATGTCGCCGCCCTGGCCCAGGCGCTGCCGGACATCATCGAGCAGTCGCGGTCGGCCGGAATGGCGGCCGGAGGCCGCTGAACCCCGCGCTGCGGTAGTTTGCTGCCATGAGCACTCCCACCCATCCTGCAGTCGCCCGGGTGCTGGCCGACCTGGCCGCCCACGGCCTGCACCCTGAGATCACCTGGTTCGACGACGCCGTGACCACCGCGCAGCGGGCGGCAGAGGCTCTGGGGGTCGACGTCGGGCAGATCGCCAATTCACTGGTCTTCACCCTGGACGAGGAACCGGTGCTGGTCCTCACCAGCGGGGCGCACCGGGTGGATACCGACTGGCTGGGCGCTCAGCTGGGCGGCAGCATCGGACGGGCCTCCCGCGACGTGGTGAAACAGGCCACCGGCCAGGTCATCGGAGGAGTCGCACCGGTGGGGCACCCGCAGCCGGTGCGCACTTTCGTGGACACCGCCCTGAATCAGTACTCCGACGTCTGGGCCGCAGCAGGCCACCCCAAAACAGTCTTCCCCACCAGCTACGACCAGCTGGTGCAGGTCACCGGCGGAACTCCCACTGACGTGGCTCCGCCGGAGCCGGCCGGTGCGGGCGGCAGCGAGATCCGCGATGACTGAGATCCGGGCGGTGCTTTTCGACTTCGACGGCGTGATCCGGCACTTTGATGCGGGCTTCGTGCCCGAGCTGGAAAGCACCTATGGGCTGGCGCCGGGCACTATCGCATCCACGGCGTTCGCCCAGCCGCTGATCACCGAGCTGACCACAGGCGCGATACCGCGCCGCGAGTGGCTGCGCAGAATCGGGGAGACGATCGGTTCTTACGAGGCTGCGGCGGTGTGGGGAAGCCAGCCCACGCATGCCGATCAGGACGTCTTGGCTCTTGCAGACCAGCTGCGGGCCTCTGGACTGCTCACAGCGGTGCTGACCAACGGAACCGATGAGGTCCGCGCCGAGGCCGAGGAGCTGGGCGTCGTGGAGCACTTCGACGCATTCTTCAACACCGCCGAGATCGGGTGGATCAAGCCGGACCGGCGCGCGTTCCAGCATGTGCTGGACGAGCTGTCGCTGACTGGTCCCGAGGTCTTCTTCACCGATGATTCGCTGGGCAAGCTCTCCGGCGCGGCCGAGCTGGGCATGACGGTGCATCACTACACCTCAGTGGTCAGTCTCTGCACGGCGCTGAACCCGCTGGTGCCCTGCGTTCTGGAGAATGCTGAAAGTTCTCAGCACCCGATGTAGAAAGTTCTCACCGGCCGATGCAGGAAGTTCTCAGTACGCAGAGTGCGGAAACTCCCGGGTGGCGTCCCTACGCCGCCGCTCGGTCAGCGAGAGCCTCGGCGGTGTCCCGCAGCCGGGTGAGCGTGCGCATCGCAGCAGCTTCCCCCAGCTGCGCCGACAGGTGCCGGTGAGCAGCGCCGAAGGCACCGACCGTGAAGGACGACAGCGATGACGCAGGCATGCCCAGCGCCTGCCACGGCTGGACCAGCCGGGCCGCCAGCTGCGAGACCTCCGGCAGAGCCCCCGGCTCCTCGGGATGCAGCAGCGACGCGACGATCTGCGCTCCGTCCTCCACCAGGACCGCGGCGCGCTCCCAGTCAGCCGAGGTGGCCCGGTGGACCGGGAGCGCGAAGCCGTCCACCTCAGCCCCGCGCTGGGAACGGAAGTCCTCAGTGTGCTCATTCTCCGCCCCAGAGCCGAAGTCGAGCATCAGCTCGTCCGCACCGGCCTGCCGCAGCGCCTCGATGACGACGCCGAGCATCCCGCGGGTCTCATCGCGCGGCAGCGAGCGGATGCTCTGATAGCCGCTGACGGTGGGCACCGACCCTGTCCGGACCCGGTGATAGTCGGGCTCCAGCAGCGTCACCCGCAGGCGCTGCGGGGCCACTGAGCGCCGCACATGCGCCACATGGTCGGCCGCGCCCGCTGCCAGAGACTGGGCCAGATCCCGACGGGCGCCGTGGTCGATGAGCACCTTCTCTCCGCCGGGAAGGTGCAGCAGCGCGGCCAGACTGACCGGCCCCAGGATCTCCAGGCCCACGGCGTCGGTGATGGCCTGCCCCGCTTCGGTCCGCTCCCCGCGCACCTCGGCCAGGGTGTCCACATCGGAGCGCAGCAGAGCGCGGGCGCGCTGATCATCGGCCCCGGGACGGGCCACCAGGCGCCAGCCGTAGGAGGTCAGCTCCGTATAGAGCTCCTGAAGCTGGGCGGCGGCGCGTCCGAGCAGACGGCCGTGATGGCCGCGGTCCGGCAGCTCGCACAGCGCCGCGAGGTGGGGTGCGGCGAGCTCGGAGGCCACCAGTTCGGCAGCGCGGCGAAAGTCCCGCCCGGGGAGCGTTCCCGGGACTGCGCAGCGAACCGTCATCGAGTCTCGCTCGCCCAGTCGAAGGGCGCGTCCGGGTCGGCGGCCGGACGCGAGGACTCGGAGATCGCCTGGTGGTGGCGGATCACCTCTTCGATGATGAAGTTCAGGAACTTCTCGGCGAAGTCAGGGTCCAGCTGCGCCTCCTGGGCCAACCGCTTCAGCCGCGCGATCTGCGCCTTCTCCCGGCCAGGATCAGCCGGGGGAAGCTTGTGCTTGGCCTTGAGCACACCGACCCGCTGGGTGGCCTTGAAGCGTTCAGCCAGCAGGTGGACCAGGGCGGCATCGATATTGTCGATGCTCGAGCGCATGGACAGCAGCTCGTCGAGGATCTCGGGATCCACGTAGTCGGCGGCATCCCCGGCACGAGGGTCGGTGCTCATGATTCCACCCTAGCCGGTGACTGCGCCGGTGCGCGGCAGCATACTCATATCATCCGGTGCAAGGCCCCACTGGGCGCGGGGGGTGCTCGCTTCAGGCCGCGGTGGGCGCCTGCTGCGGGGTGTAGTGCTTCGAACGGGCGGTGTCGATCGTGGCCTGCCCCAGCACGCGGGTGTCCTGATACATCACCGCAGTCTGTCCCGGGGCCACACCGGCCAGCGGCTCATCCAGCTCCACCACCAGGCGCTGGCCCGCCTGCTCATCGGGCTGCACCCGTGCCCGCGCGGGGACAGGATCGGCATGGGCGCGGATCTGCAGCTCGATGCTGAACCACTGCCCGGCCTCGGCCTCCGGCACCGGCCTGCCCGCCCAGCTGAGCCGGATGCCGGTGATCCGGTCGATCTCCAGCAGCTCCTTGGGCCCGGCCACCACGGTGTTCTCCTTCGGGCGGATCTCCAGCACAAACCGGGGTTTGCCGTCGGGCGCGGGCCGGCCCAGCTTCAGGCCGCGGCGCTGACCGACGGTATAGGCCTGGGAGCCCTCATGCTCGCCGATGTGGTTGCCCTCAGCATCGACGATCGGACCGCGCTGCATATCGATCTGCTCGGCCAACCAGCCGCGGGTATCGCCATCGGGGATGAAGCAGATGTCATGGGAATCCGGCTTCTGCGCCACCTCGAGTCCGCGCTCAGCCGCCTCAGCGCGCACCAGATCCTTCGACGGCGTCTCGCCCAGCGGGAAGTAGCAGTGGGCCAGCTGCTCCTCAGTGAGCACTCCGAGCACATAAGACTGGTCCTTGGTCCACGTTGCCGCCCGGTGCAGCTCGCGGCTGCCGTCGTGACGCTCCACGATCTTCGCGTAGTGGCCGGTGGCCACCGCGTCGAAGCCCAGCGCGATCGCCTTGTCCAGCAGCGCTTCGAACTTGATCTTCTCATTGCAGCGCATGCACGGATTCGGCGTGCGGCCCTGACTGTATTCGCTGATGAAATCGTCGACGACGTCGGCTTTGAACCGTTCGGAGAAGTCCCACACATAGAAGGGGATCCCCAGCTTCTCGCAGGCGCGCCAGGCGTCGGAGGAGTCCTCAATGGTGCAGCAGCCCCGCGAACCGGTGCGCAGGGTTCCGGGCATGCGTGAGAGCGCCAGGTGCACGCCCACCACTTCGTGGCCTGCGTCCACGGCACGGGCTGCGGCGACGGCGGAGTCGACGCCGCCGGACATTGCGGCAAGAACCTTCATCTCTTCTACGGTACCGGCTGAGACGGCGCAGGATGAAGGCGGCTACAGCTTCCCGGCCGCCTTGAGCCGGATATAGCAGTCGGCAAGCGCCGGCGGAAGCTCCTCCGGCACCGCCTGGATGACCTCCACGCCCCGGGCGGCCAGCTCCGCGGCGACCGCTTCGGCTTCGATCATCGCCCGTTCGGCCGCCGCAGCCAGGTACACCTCTCCGGCGGAGTCCCGACGCCGGGCTGCGGCCTGCAGCTGCGGATCCCGCACTGAGGCGACGACGACGCGGTGCCGAGCGGTCAGCGCCGGCAGCACCGGCAGCAGCCCCTCCTGCAGCGAGGGTGAGTCCACCGCAGTCAGCACCACCACCAGGGACTTCTGGGTGCTCACCGAGGCGATCTCGCCCGGCAGCTGAGAGAAGTCAGCCTCCACCAGCACCGGCTCCACAGCCGAGGCCGCAGTGCTCAGCACATGCAGAAAGTCCCCGCGCTCGGCCGATGATGCGCGGGCCACGGTCTGCCGGTGAAAGGCCAGAAAGTCCACCCGGTCCCCGGCCTGGGAGGCCAGCGCCCCCAGCAGCAGGCAGGCCTCAATGCCGGCGTCCAGTCTGGGCTGATCGGCGATCCGGGCTGCCGAGGTGCGGGAGGCATCCAGGCAGAGGATGACCCGCCGGTCGCGCTCGGGACGCCAGGTGCGCACCACCAGGTGCTGGCCGGCGGCATCCTGCCGGCGTGCGGTGGCGCGCCAGTCGATGGAGCGCACATCATCCCCGCGCACATAGTCGCGCAGGGAGTCGAACTCGGTGCCGGCCCCGCGCAGCTGCACTGCGGTGGCCCCGTCCAGCTCGCGCAGCCGCTGCAGCGCCGAGGGCAGGTGCTTGCGAGATCGGAACTGAGGAAGCACCCGCAGCAGATGCGGAACCCGGTGGGTGACCTGCCGACCGGCCAGGCCCAGCGGACCCACCGACCGGACAGTGAGG
Source organism: Nesterenkonia sp. (assembly GCF_029265375.1). GTDB lineage: Bacteria > Actinomycetota > Actinomycetes > Actinomycetales > Micrococcaceae > Nesterenkonia. The sequence continues at coordinate 92,056 of NZ_JAJUJJ010000008.1, read as the reverse complement.
TGCTGGCTGGTCAGCCGCCCGCGGCGGGACGGGCTCAGCCGGACGGTGACGGTGGCCTCACCCCCGGGCGGGACCTCCAGCTCCTGGACGGCATCGACCGCTCCCGCGGTGGGCTGCCAGCCATCCTTCACCGCGCCGCGCAGGCGTCGTCTGCCCAGGTTCTGCACTGTGGTGGAGACGCTCACCGACTCGGCGAGCCGCACAGCTGGGGCGGGAACGCGCTCAATGCGCAGCCGCCGCGGTGAGGCGCACAGCACGATATCGGCCGCCGCTGAGAGAGCCAGCAGGCCCAGCAGCCACCAGAACAGGCCCGGGGCCAGCAGCACCACCAGGGTCAGCCCCAGGGCGGTCCACAGGAAGCGGTACGTCAGCACGGCAGCCCGATCAGCGCGGCACCGGGGTGGAGGCCAGGATCCCGTGGAGCACGTCGTCAGCGGCCGTGCCGTCCATAGCGGCCTCCGGGGTCAGCGCGGTGCGGTGACGCAGGGCTGGCAGCGCCAGCGCCTTCACGTCGTCGGGAGTCACATAGTCCCGGCCGGAGAGCCAGGCCCATGCCTTGGCGGCGCTCATCAGTGCGGTGGCCCCGCGCGGGGAGACCCCCAGCTGGAAGCTGGGCGCGGCCCGGGTGGCCCGGGCGATGTCCACGATGTAGCCGACCACCTCCGGGGAGATCTGCACCGCGCTGACCGCCTGTCTGGCCTGCAGCACATCGTCGGCCGAGGCCACCGGGCGGACCCCGGCGTCGGCCAGGTCGGAGGGATTGAAGCCTGCAGCGTGCCGCCGAATGACCTCGATCTCCTCCTGTCGGTCTGGCAGGTCGAGGGTGACCTTCAGCAGGAAGCGGTCCAACTGCGCCTCCGGCAGGGGGTAGGTGCCCTCATACTCCACCGGGTTCTGGGTGGCGGCCACCAGGAACGGGTCGGGAAGTCTGCGGCCCAGGCCGTCGACCGAGACCTGCCTCTCCTCCATGGCTTCCAACAGGGAAGCCTGGGTCTTCGGCGGGGTCCGGTTGATCTCATCGGCCAGCAGCAGATTGGTGAACACCGGTCCGGGGCGGAAGGAGAAGTCTCCGGTGGTGGAGTCATAGACCAGCGAGCCGGTGACGTCTCCGGGCATCAGGTCCGGGGTGAACTGCACCCGTGAGGACTCCAGCTGCAGGGCGGCGGAGATGGTCCGCACCAGCAGCGTCTTGGCGACGCCCGGCACGCCCTCCAGCAGCACATGGCCGCGCACCAGCAGCGCGATCATCACGCTGGTGACTGCCGCATCCTGTCCCACCACCGCTTTGGCGACCTCCTGGCGCACGGCGGTCAGCCGCTCTCGCAGCTGCTCGTCGCTCAGCCGCGCTCTCTCAGCACCCGGCCCGGGCTGGCGGGCAGGCTGCTGCTCTGCTGCGCCGTCGTCGCTGATCCCCGGCTCACTGCTCACCTGTGTCTCCTTCGTCTCATACGGGTCGTCTCCCTCAGATCATCCTCCAGCTGCGCCAGCTGCTGAGCATAGGCGCTGAGCTGCCTGCTGGTGCGCACCTGCGGGTCCAGCAGCAGCGAGCGAACGCGCTCGTCGTCTCCGCCGAGCTGCGCGGCGGCGGCCTCGGCCACCAGGTCAGCGGCCGGGCGCGGTCCCAGGCGCAGCAGCCGGGAGATCCGCAGCAGATGGGCGCTGCGCAGGATTCGGGCGGCTTCTGCGGCGGCGTCTGCGCGCTGGTAGAGCCGGCCCCGGCCGTAGGCCGTCTCATGGGCGGGCACACTGACCGGCAGCGGCTCGGAGACCACCGGTCCGCGGCGCCGGCCGGCCACCACCATGGCGATCAGCCCGCAGATCAGCAGCCATGCGGTCACCGGCCACACCCACCCGGGCAGGTGGTCCCATGGTGAGTCCCACTGCTGGATGCCGGTCGCATCGGCTCCCGAGGGGGTGTACCAGATCAGATCGGTGGGGCCAGACCCGGGGTGGGCGCCGAGCAGCCCCAGAGCCACAGCGGCGTGACCCTGGGAGGCGATGTGCTGATTGGTGAAGGCCGACGGGGCGGAGAAGGCCGGGCCGTAGCTGGTCTCTGCCAGCGCATAGGCCGGGCCGCCGGAGTCAGGGGAGCCGTAGGGGAAGCAGCCGCGCTCAGCGGTCAGAGTGGCGCCCGGGGCCTGCAGGGACTCTCCGGCCAGTCCGGCTTCCAGGCGGCACTGGTCACCGGCCTCTGTGGGCTCAGCGGTGCCGGCGGGCCCGGCCGGGATCTGCGGGCCGGCGCCGACCTGAGGGCCGAGTGCGGCGCTCAGCAGCTGGGGGTCATCGGAGATCCACAGCACCTGTCCGCCGTCGTGGTGATGCTCACGCAGCCGGTCCAGAGTCTGCTCATCGGGCTGGAAGCCGCGCATCAGCACCGCAACCTGCGCCTGCGGGTGGCCCTCGACCAACTCGGCGGCAGCTTCGGCCGAGGTGGCCCGGTGGATCCGTACGCCTTCGTCCTGCAGCACCTGCGCCAGCGCCGCATAGCCGTCCAGGTCCGTATTGCCCAGCCCGTAGACCTCAGTGTCCTCAGCGGCGAGCAGCTGCGCGGCGATGGCGGCGAAGGCGCCCACCGCCAGCAGCACAATCCAGAACTGCCAGCGGGAGAACGCCGAAGCGGCCGCGGCGGAGGAGCTGACGGCGGTGGCAGTCACTGCGGCACCACCAGCCGCGGTGACCCCGGATCCGCCGAAGAGATCGGCTGGGCGGACTGGAGCCGCTCGTCCAGACGGCGCATCTGCTCGTCATCCTGCCGGCTCAGCCGGTGCCCTCCGTAGCGGGAGAGATTGAACTGTGCCGCCGCCGCGCTCAGCCCCAGGTGACCGTCGCCGTCGAGTGCGCCGAAGACTCCGGTCAGCTCCGCGGCGATCTCGGTGGCGGTGCGCCCGGCAGTGCGGCGCAGCACCCCGCGCTCCTCACCGGAGCGCACCAGGGCCCGGAACCGGTCGCAGGCGGCGGCATCATAGTCCCCGGCCGCGGCGTGCTGATCTGCGCGCTGGCGCAGCATCTGGGAGGTCATCCCCTCCTCGATGTCCATCGGCTGCCGCGCCGGGTCGCCGCGCTGCAGCCGGGGCCGGACCAGCAGGATCGCCACGGCGACCGCGGCGGCGATGCCCAGCAGCACAATCAGCGGCCCGGCCGGGATCTGCAGGCCTCCGATGCTCAGCGCCTCCTGCTGCAGCCAGCGCAGCAGCCGGTCGATCGCCTCCCGCAGCGGTCCGGAGAACTGCTGCTGGTAGGCCGGATCGGCCAGCTCCTCTTCGAGCATTCTGCGGGCGGTATCACGGTCATACATATGCATCACGCGCCTGCTGCCTGTACAGGTGCCCGGTCAGATGCTCGGGGGAGCCGGGGATCATCTGGTCGGTGTCTGCAGCGGACCCGGCCGCGTGCAGCAGCACCACATCCAGGGCCTCCTGCCGGAACCGTGCGTTGAGATAGAGCGCCGCGATCGCTGTGGCGGCCAGGGCCACCATGACTGCGGCGACCACCGCGTCGTAGAGCTGCCCCAGTCCCAGCACCGCCAGCGCCAGCCAGTCGTTCTGCCCCTGCGGGGACTGCCAGGCCAGCTCCGCGCCCAGGCCCAGCACCAGGCTCGCCGGCAGGGTGGCCACCATCATGGCGATGCCCCCGATCAGATACAGCAGCGCCACCGCACCGATGTGCCGCCACCACAGCCCGCGGTTGAGCCTGAAGGAGCGGGCCACCGCACTGAACGCATTGCGCCGCTCCACCACAATCACCAGGGGGCCGAACATGAAGGCCGCCGTCACCCAGCACAGCAGCAGAAACAGCGCCGGAAGGACCACCACGACGCCGACGAACAGCGTCAAACCCACCAGCAGCGCAGCAGCCACCAGCACCACCAGCGCACCGGCGCCCAGCGCCAGACCCAGCAGCACCAGGTGCAGCAGCAGCCAGCCGATGGTCCCGGCTCGCAGCCGAAGGGTCTGGCCCAGAGTGGTCGGCAGCCCGTAGGCGGCCCGCAGCGACGGGATTCCCAGCAGGCCGAAAGACAGCGCCAGAAGCAGCGTGCTCACCGAGCCGGTGAGCATCAGCAGCAGCCACAGGCCGACGTCGCCCATGGCCGCCCACACCAGCTCCGGATCTTCGAAGGCGGTGGGATCGGTCATCATGCGCACCAGATGGTTGGAGGGGAGCACCAGCAGCAGCACGGCGGTGACGGCAAAGTTCAGCAGGCCGGCCACCAGCGGCAGGCCCAGCACCGCCCGGGGGCTGCGCCGGATGACAGCGATGGCTGCGGAGAACACTTCATCCTGAGACATCACCCGCAGCGGGAACACCGCCGCGCCCCGGGCAGCCTCCGCGCTTTCGCCCGCTTCCGGCACGGCCGAGCCGGCGCCCACAGCCCGCACGGAGCGGGAGCCGGGGCTGGGCGCCGTCGTGCTCCAGCGGCTGGCTGTGCTCACCACACCCTCCTTGCGTCAGGCCACGGGAACACCCTATAGCGGCGCGCTGACCGGCGCATCGCAGCCGAAGTCCGCGCGGTGGCGCCCGCGGTCCGGGTATGTGCATATATCCTTGGGAAACGCATGAGGCGCGGCAGGCGTGCAGCATTGACAGCGGTGAGGAAGGACGAGTCATGAAGGCCCGCATCCTGGTGGTCGACGACGACGAGGCTCTCTCGGAGATGATCGGCATCGTGCTGCGGAACGACGGCTTCGAGCCCACGTTCTGCGGCACCGGCGACGGCGCCCTGGAAGCATTCCGCGCAGCCGACCCGGACCTGGTGCTGCTGGACCTGATGCTGCCCGGGATGGACGGCATCGAAGTCTGCCGGCTGATCCGCGAGGAGGCCACCACGCCGATCATCATGCTCACCGCCAAGTCTGACACCGCCGATGTGGTCCGCGGACTGGAAGCCGGCGCCGATGACTATGTGCCCAAGCCGTTCAAACCTGCGGAGCTGGTGGCGCGCGTGCGTGCCCGGCTGCGCCCGGCCGACAACGGATCGAGCCGCAGCGAGACCGAGACGCTGACCATCGGGGACCTGACCATCGACGTGGCCGGCCATGAGGTGCGCCGCGGCGAGACCAAGATTTCGCTGACCCCGCTTGAGTTCGACCTGCTCTCCACCCTGGCGCGGAAGCCGTGGCAGGTGTGGAACCGGGAGATGCTGCTGGAGGAGGTCTGGGGCTACCGCCACCAGGCTGATACCCGTCTGGTCAACGTGCATGTGCAGCGGCTGCGCTCCAAGGTGGAGAAGGACCCGGAGAACCCCGAAATCATCCAAACCGTCCGCGGCGTCGGATACAAGGCCGGGGGCTAAGGAGCGACGGCGGCCATCACTGAGCAGACCACCTCGCAGCAGCCGGAGAGCCCGGCCGCCCAGGGCACCCGGGCCCCGGAGAGCCGTCCAAGTGCCGGCACGCTGCGCAGCCTGAGCCGGCGCCTCAGCCGCCTGCCGCGCCTGTGGGCGCGCTCGCTGATGGTGCGCGCGGTCTTCTTCACCGGCCTGCTGACCCTCATCGGCACCGGCCTGATCGCCTACTTCCTGGTCCAGCAGGTCACCACCGGCTTCTACCAGGAGCGCTTCGACCAGGTGGAGGCCGAAGCCACCAATGAGCTGATCCAGATCCGCAACAGCTTCGACGCGCTTCCCCCGGTGGACCGCGCCGAGGTGGAGGCCCAGGTCACCGGGGTGCTGGACAATATCGGCGACGGCTCAGCTCTGCCCCGCCGGTTCCTGCTGCTGCCCCTGGAGCAGCCGGAGGACCTTCAGGTCGCGCCGCGCAATTCGGGAGGCATCTCGGAGAACGTGATCAGCGAGGAGCTGCGGGAGGCGGTGCTGACCAGCGGGCAGGAGGCCCAGCACTGGCAGCCGGTGGCCATCGAGGACCCGGAGGGCGGCTCGGCCCCCGGCGTCGCCTTCGGCATCTACGTGCAGATGCCGCCCGGGGAGCCCTACGGGCTGTTCTTCGTCTACGACTTCACCTCAGTGGAGGAGAACGTCAACTTCGTCTACCGGGTCTTCCTCGTGGCCATCGGCGTCATCCTGCTGATGAATATGGGAATCGCCGCCTGGATCACCCGCACCGTGGTCAAACCGGTCTCCCAGGCCGCAGAGGTCTCAGAGCGCATCGCCGACGGCCAGCTGGACCAGCGTCTGGCAGTGGTCGGGGAGGATGAGATCGCCCGGCTGGGACTGTCCTTCAACCGGATGGCCTCCACGCTTCAGGAGCAGATCACCCAGCTGGCGAACCTGTCGAAGATGCAGCAGCGCTTCGTCTCCGACGTCTCCCACGAGCTGCGCACTCCACTGACCACGGTCAGCATGGCGGCCGGAATGCTGTATGAGTCCCGCGACGAGTTCGACCCGATCAGTCAGCGCTCCGCGGAGCTGCTGCACCACCAGGTGGAGCGGTTCCAGGCCCTGCTGGCCGACCTGCTGGAGATGTCACGGTTCGACGCCGGCGCCGCCGAACTGGCTCCCAGCGACGTAGATCTGCGCGCCCTGGCCGAGGAGGTGCTCGCCGCCGCCGTTCCGCTGGCCGACCAAGCCGGGGCTCAGCTGAGCATCGTGGTGCAGGGGGAGGACTTCATCGCGGAGGTGGATCGCCGCCGCATCGACCGGATCCTGCGCAATCTGGTCAACAACGCCATCGAACACTCAGAGGGCCGGCCGGTGGATCTGATCATCGCCTCCAGCCCCACGGCGGTGGGCATCGCCGTGCGCGACCACGGCATCGGCATGAGCCTCGAGGAGGTCTCCCACGTCTTCGACCGGTTCTGGAGGGCCGATCCGGCCCGGGCGCGCACCACCGGAGGATCCGGGCTCGGGCTGTCCATCGCCACAGAGGACACGCGTCTGCACCAGGGCAGTCTGGATGCCTGGGGGCAGACCGGCCAGGGGTCCTGCTTCCGGCTGGTGCTGCCCCGCCGCCAGGAGGAGCCCTACCGGGCCGCGCCCCTGGCGCTGCCGCCGAGCTATTCGCCCGATGAACGTCAGCCGATCACCGTGGACTCCGAGCGGATCACCGCAGAGGTGTTCCACAACCGGATCAGCGAGCAGTCCCTCTACCGCCAGGAGCCCGACTCATGAGCCGCTCCACGCTGAAGCGCGCCGCGGCCGCCGTCGTCGTGATGGTGATGCTGGCCCTCACCGGATGCTCGCCCACCCTGCCCACCGACGGGCCGGTCGGTCGCGCCGAGGCCCCGCCGCCGGAGGACTACGACTACGCCCGCGAGCCGGTGCCGCCCCAGCCCGGCGACGCCCCGGAGGACATCATCCGGGGGTTCATGCAGGCCGGCGCGGGACCGCAGAACGACTACGAGGTGGCCCGGCAGTACCTCACCGAGGAGGCCGCCCAGCAGTGGTCGGCCGATGCGCGCACCTTCGTCTACGCCAGCGATCCCACTATTCAGCCGGCTGAGGGTGAGGCCTTCAGCGTGGATATTGAGGTCGACCGCTATGTGGACGGCAACGGCAGCATGTCCCGGCCCGGGGGAGTGGAGACCTTCCACTTCGAGGTGGAGGAGGTCGACGGCGAGTGGCGGATCTCCGACGCCCCGGAGGGCAAAATCCTTGACACCGGAACCTTTGACGAAGTCTTCACCGACTACACGCTCTACTTCTACGACACCCAGGAGCGCTACGCCGTACCGGATGTGCGCTGGTTCATCAGCCGCCAGGGGCTGGCGGCCGAGATCGCCAACCGCATCCTGCAGGGGCCCGCGCCCTGGCTGGAGGAGGGCGTGGTCTCCGCATTCGGGCCCGGGGCCACCATGGGCAGCCCGTCGGTGCCGGTCTCCGAGCTGACCGCCACAGTGGACCTGGATGCCGCGGCCATCGCTGGAGCCTCCGACCGTGACCTGGCTCTGATGCGCCACCAGCTGAACCTGGCGCTCTCCCAGCTGTCCACCGTGCGGGAGACCGAACTGACGGTCAACGGCAGCCCGCTGCAGGTGCCCGAGCCCGGGGACCTGCCGGAGGATGAGCAGCTGGACATCGAGACCCAGCCGCGGGCAGGGGAGTCCCAGATCGGGGTGCGGGACGGCACGCTGGTGCGCCAGACCGGACGCGCCACCAGCTCCATCACCGGGCTGCCCGACATCTCAGATCTCGATCCGCGCTTCCCGGCGGTGCCCAGCTCACCGCCGGAGCCGGTCTTCGCCTTCATGGACGGGGACCTCACATCCCTCTACCACGTCCGCCCGGACACCGAGGAGCCGGAGCTGCTGGTTGAGGCCGAGCGTCTGACCCGCCCCTCGATGGACAACTTCGGATGGACCTGGACTGTCGCCCATGACGACGGCGAGCCCACTATCCGGGCCTTCTCCTATGAGGCCGACTCCGAGCCGGCCCGCGCAGAGATCACCGCCGACTTCCTGGGCGGACGGGAGGTGACCTCGCTGCGCATATCGCAGGACGGCACCCGTGCCGCACTGGTGGTGGAGGACGCCGGGGTGCGCACTCTGTTCATCGCCTCTGTGGTGCGCGACGGCTCCACCGGTGTGCCCCGGGGCCTCGGCGGGCACTACATCCTGAATGCTGATGTGCCGGTCGAAGAGGTCCGCTGGGCGGAGAACGACGCCGTGATGGTCTGGGAGCCCTGGGACCCAGACGAGGAGGAGGCGCCCGCTCCGGCTGAGGTGCAGCGCATCAACCTCTCCGGAACCCTCTCCGAAGAGGAGGAGGCCGTCAGCGGCCTGCTCAACGTCTCCGTGGGGGAGGGCCAGTCCAATATCTACATGGAGCAGGCCGGAGACCGGGTCTACTCCCGAGTCGGTGAAGGCTGGCAGGCCGAGGACGAGATTGACGTGCGGGACCTCTCCTATCCCGGCTGATCCCGGCTGAGAGTTATCCCCAGATCCGGCGCACTCTCCCCAGCCCGGCTGCGAGGCTGAGCGGCGGCGGCCGCGGCGGGTGAGGCTGAGACCATGCTGCGCCGTCTGGATGCGATGTGGTTCTCCCCAGCTGCCCGGAGCCTGCGCGCCGCCGTCGGCCGTGCAGCCGATCTGGTGATGCCCGCCTGGTGTGTGGGATGCCGCGCCGAAGGGTGCGATCTGTGCCCGGCGTGCGACGAGGAGATCCGGCTGCGCACCCGCCGACCCTTCCGCGCCGAAGCCGCAGCCGAAGCGCTGCCGCTGCTTGAGGATCTGCAGGTGCTGCCGGTGTACAGCGCCGCGGAGTACTCCACGCTGATCGCGGAGGCGATGCTGGCCTTCAAGGAGCATGAGCGGATCCGGCTGGCCGGGGCGCTGGCGCCGGGACTGGGCCGCGCTCTGGCCGCGGCGGCACAGAGCTGCCGCAGCGAGCAGCCGCTGCTGATCTGGCCCCCGCCCTCACCCAGGTCCCAGCTGCGCCGCGGCCGGCACCCGCTGGGCGAGCTGCTGGCCCGTGCCCGCGTCCCAGAGCATCTGCGCCCTGCTGCGGGCCTGCTGCGGCACCGAGTCAGCGCCGCAGATCTGGCGCCGGCAGGACGCGGCCAGAAGACACGGTCCAAGTCAGCCCGGAGGCAGGCCGCAGACCGGTTCCGCCTCACCGCGCAGGGGGCCGAGCAGCTCCCGGGGGCCGAGGTGATACTGGTCGACGACGTGCTGACCACCGGCTCCACCCTCGCCGCCCTCTACCGCGTGCTGACCGAGGCCGGGGCTGCGGTGCCGGCAGCGGCAGTCCTGGCTGCATCCCCTGGAACGCCACAGGACACCGGAGTCGATGCAGGTCAGGAATGAATTGCCGACAGCCTCTTCCGGGACTCTGCTTTTCGGCATAGCCTGAAGTATGGGTACTTGAGAAAGAGTCCCATCGCAGCAGCGGTGGGCTCGCCGCAGAGTCCTTCATCCCGTTGCTGCGCATACCAGCACGGACGCCAAGGAGGACACTTATGGCTCTGCAGACCACCTATACCGGCCGCAACATCACCATCCCTGACCGGTTCAAAGAGCACGTCGACTCCAAGAGCGAAAAGATCGAGCACCTCGCCGACAAGGGACAGCGGCTGGAGGTCAAAGTCTCCAGTGAAAGCTCGCACCGCCGGGCCGACACCACCATCACCGTGGAGCTCACTGTTGTGGGACGGGGCCGCGTCATCCGCTCCGAAGCCCAGTCCGAGGACAAATTCGCCGCCTTCGAAACAGCATTCAACAAACTTCTGGAACGTCTCCGCCGGGCCCGCGACAAGAAGAAGAGCCGGGCCCGCAGCGACAGCGTCAACGGCCACCACACCCCCTCGGTCGGCGAGGCGCTGGCAGGCCTGACCCCGGCCGACTCGACCCGCCCGCTCTACGAGCAGGTCCTCGACGCCGAAGCTGCCGATGACACTCCGCCTCAGGAGGACGAATGGGATGAGCCGATCCGCATCCGGCGCAAAGTCTTCCCCGCCCAGCCGATGAGCGTGGACGCCGCCGTCGACGCTATGGAGCTGGTCGGTCACGACTTCTACCTCTATATCGACGCTGAGACCGGCCTGCCCTCGGCGGTGTACCGCCGGCGCGGCTGGACCTACGGAGTCATCTCCCTGGACCCGGAGATGACCGCCGAGACGCCCGCCACCGAGGAGCGTGCCTACCGCGCCACCAACGGCACCACGCGGGCCCACGTGCAGGCCGCCTGAGCCGGCCGAGCACACCCCGGCCCGGAGGCGGCAGCCGCAGCATCAGGCCGCAGCTGCCGCTTCCAGGGCCCTCGGCCCCGGGACCGGTGTTTCGCCGCAAGACTCAGGTTGGCCGTACACTGGCAGATGGTCTGGTGTGTCCCAAGCACGCCCGATGACGCTGAACGTACCTGACGGAGAAACCGACTGTGCCCACCCTGCTGGAAAAAGTCCTCAAGACCGGGGAGAAGAAAGTCCTCAAGCGGCTGCGCGGCTACGCCGATGCAGTGAACCTCTTGGAGGAGGAGTTCAAGGAGCTCTCCGACGCGGAGCTGCGGGGAGAGACCGACCGGTTCAAGGAGCGCCTGGCCGACGGCGAATCCCTGGACTCGCTGCTGCCGGAGGCCTTCGCCGCCGTCCGGGAGGCCGCCGACCGCACCCTGGGTCAGCGCCACTACGACGTGCAGATCATGGGCGGGGCGGCGCTGCACTTGGGAAATATCGCCGAAATGGGCACCGGTGAGGGCAAGACGCTGGTGGCCACCGCCCCGGCCTACCTCAACGCACTCTCCGGCGAAGGCGTGCACGTGGTGACGGTCAACGACTATCTGGCCAAGTACCAGGCAGACCTGATGGGCCGCGTCTATCGCTTCCTGGGGCTGACCACCGGTGTGATCACCAACAACCTGAGCCCGGCCCAGCGCCGCGAGGCGTATGCCGCCGACATCACCTACGGGACGAACAACGAGTTCGGCTTCGACTTTCTCCGCGACAATATGGCCCAGTCCCTGGATGATCTGGTCCAGCGAGGACACCACTACGCGATCATTGATGAGATCGACTCCATCCTGATCGACGAGGCGCGCACTCCGCTGATCATCTCCGGCGCCGCCTCCGGGGACATCTCCCGCTGGTACACCGACTTCGCCAAGCTGGTGCAGACCCTCACCCGCGACGAGGACTACGAGGTCGATGAGAAGAAGCGCACGGTCGGGGTCCTCGAAGCCGGCATCGACAAGGTGGAGGACTACCTGGGGATCGAGAACCTCTACGAGACCCAGAACACGACCCTGATCCAGTACCTGAACAACGCCATCCGCGCCAAGGAGCTCTACAAGCGCGACACCGACTATGTGGTGGTGGACAACGAGGTGCACATCGTCGACGAGCATACCGGGCGTGTGCTCAAGGGGCGCCGCTACAACGAGGGCCTCCACCAAGCGATCGAAGCCAAAGAGGGCGTGCGCATCAAACCCGAGAACCAGACTCGGGCCACGGTGACCCTGCAGAACTACTTCCGCGGCTACGAAAAGATCTCCGGCATGACCGGCACCGCGGAGACCGAGGCAGCGGAGTTCATGTCCACCTACAAGCTAGGTGTGGTGCCGATTCCGCCGAACAAGCCGCGCCAGCGGATCGATCACAACGATCTGGTCTACAAGAACGAGGTCATCAAGTTCGACGCCGTGGTCAAGGACATCATCGCCCGGCACAAGAAGGGCCAGCCCATCCTGGTGGGCACCGCCTCAGTGGAGAAGTCGGAGTATCTCTCCAAGCTGCTGGCCAAGGCCGGCATCCGGCATGAGGTGCTCAATGCGAAGAATCATGAGCGCGAAGCCGCCATCGTCGCGCAGGCCGGCCGCCTGGGCGCGGTGACCGTAGCCACCAATATGGCCGGCCGCGGCACCGACATCATGCTCGGCGGCAACGCCGAGTTCAACGCCGTGCGCGAGATGGAGAAGCTTGGCCTGGATCCCGAAGCGGATGCCGAAGAGTACGAGGCGAAGTGGGACGAAGTCTTCGCACAGGTCAAGGCAGAGGCCGATGCAGAAGGCGAGAAGGTCCGCGAGCTCGGCGGACTCTACGTGCTGGGCACCGAACGCCACCAGTCCCGGCGCATCGACAACCAGCTGCGCGGCCGCTCAGGACGCCAGGGCGACCCCGGTGAGTCCCGGTTCTACATCTCGCTGACCGACGACCTGATGCGGCTGTTCAACCAGGCGGCCGCCCAGCGGATTATGAACTCCCCGGCCATGGATGATGAGGTGCCGGTCGAGCACAAGCTGGTCTCCGGGGCGATCGCCAATGCCCAGCAGCAGCGCGAGTCGCAGAACACCGAGACTCGCAAGAACGTGCTGAAGTACGACGACGTGATGAACCGTCAGCGCGAAGCCATCTACTCCGACCGCCGCCGCATCCTGGAGGGCGACGACGTCCACGAGAAGGTCCAGCACTTCATCGAGGATGCCGTGGGGCTGATGATCGATGAGAAGACCGCCGCCTCCTCCGCCGAGGACTGGGACCTGGAGGGGCTCTGGGAGGAGCTGAGCGGCCTGTACCCCATCAGCCTGGAGATCGAGGACCTGGTGGAAGAGGCCGGCGGAATCGACCAGCTCACCGTCAAGCTCCTCAAGCGGGAGATCGTCTCCGACGCGAAGATCGCCTACGAGAAGAAGGAAGAGGAGATCGGCTCGGAGCCGCTGCGCCACCTGGAGCGCCGAGTCCTGCTGTCCGTCATCGACGAGAAGTGGCAGGAGCACCTCTACGAAATGGACTATCTGAAGTCCGGCATCGGTCTGCGCTCCATGGCCCAGCGCGACCCGCTGGTGGAGTACCAGCGGGAGGGCTTCCTGCTGTTCCAGGCGATGGCGGAGAGCATCCGCGAGGAGTCGGTGCGCAAACTGTTCGCCGCCGAGGTGCAGGCCGTCACGCCGAAGCCCGAGTCGCCCGCCCTTCCGGGGGTCAAAGACGGACGGGTGGCAGCCGCCGGCAAAAAGATCGCAGTTCCCGGCCTGAAGGACGCCAAGCCCTCCGACTGAGACCTTTGGGCCCTGAGCCCCGGGTCAGCCCAGCTCCATGGCGGTGACCCGCCATCTGCGCCGGTGGGCCTGCAGCCGCAGGGCGCAGGCCCGGGTCCGCTGCTCGTCGTGGAACACCACGGCAACCTCCCAGACCCCAGGTCGCAGCCGGCTGGCGCGCTCCGCCCCGAAGCGCAGCGGCCGGATGCGCACCGGGGAGTCATCCCGGTGGCGGGCCAGCATCTCTGCGCGCTGGCGCACCTTGTGCAGCACTTCATCCTCCAGCCACCGGCTCATCTGCGGGACCGGCCGCAGACCGGCCAGCACTTCGGTGGTGGCCTGACAGACGATCCGGCTGATCGCCACCATTTGGCGCCTTTCCTGCCGGCACGAGGCCAGCTCGTCGGGACGGCGCCCGTCCCCGGCAGCCGAAGAGGCCGCCGATACCGAGTCCGCCGCGCCCATGGCGGCCAGCACTCGTGGGATCTCCGCTTCGCGCTGCAGCCGCAGCCGCGGAACCGGACGGTCCTCAGCCGCACTGAGCTGCGCCTCGGCCGCCTGGACCGCATCCACCATGGGATCAGCGGCGCGCAGCGGCCGGGGGCCCCGGTGCGCTGCCGGCAGAGTGCCTGCATCTGCAGCCGCGCTCATGACCAGACTCCTGCCTCAGTTTCACTGCTGGTCGCCGCCGTGACGGCCGGGCCGGGCCGGCGCAGCAGCGTCCCTGCCCGCAGCGCGCCCGGCTCCGGGCCGATCGTGTGGCGGTTCGCCCGATACCAGCGAGGCCACTCGGCAGCCACCTCCCAGTCAGTGGCCATCGGACCCGCGTAGTCCGCGGCGATGCTCCACAGGGTCTGGCCCGGCCGCACGGTGACGGTGGCCTCATCGTCGGGCACGGTGCGTGTGCTGGTGCCGAGATGGCGAAGAGATGCTCGCTCAGGCCTGCGGGGAACGAAACTCATCATCAACCTCCACTCTGACGAACAATCCGATATGAGTACGTTTGATGTGGGTTGGTGACAACAGAGAGTACACGATGGCGGCGCGGGGCGCCAGGGTGGAGGTACTCTGATCCTGCCGAGGGCTGGTGAGCGCCCCGGCGGAGGGGAGGCAGCGCTGATGCGCTGGGAGTCGCTGTTCGCAGACCTGGAGGCGCAATGGGCCGCCAGAGAGTCGGAAGATCTGGACCAGCAGATCGCAGAAGCGCTGGAGCTGGAGCGCTCACGGATGCTGATGGCCGACCGGCTGCGTGCCGCCGTCGGCGGTGATCATCCGGTGCGGCTGCGTGGGGGCTTGGGGCTTCAGCTGCGCATCAGCGAGGTGGGCGCTGACTGGCTCTGGGGTCACGTCGCCGGACAGGCCGTGCTGGTTCCGCTTCAGGCCCTGGAATCAGTGGGCGGACTGGCGCTGCGGGCGGCCGCCGAGCCGAGTCGCACCCGTCAGCGGCTGGGGATCACCGCGCCGCTGCGCGCACTGGCGCGCGACGGCCAGCACGTGGTGGTGCACGGAGCCCAGGGCCCGCTGGGCGAAGGACTGCTCACCCACGTGGGGCGGGATCATATCGATGTGCGCACTGGAAGCCCGCCTGAGGCGGGCGACGGCGCATCCGGCGGTGAGCAGGCGCCGGGCAGCGGCGACCGGAACCCCGGCGCCCCGACGCTGACCATTCCGCTGAATGCGGTGGTGATGCTGCGCAGCCGGTGAGCTTCAGGAAGGCTGTTCGGCCTGACTGCGCCGGGCCTCGCGCTGAGCGGCGTACTGACGGTCGATGTACTCGTCCAGCTTCGCCTCCTCCACGCGCCACTGACCGCGTCCGCCGATCTGAATGCCCTCCAGATCGCCGCTCTTGATCAGAGCCCGGGTCTGTGACATCGAGATGTTCAGCGCCTCGGCCACATCCGGAAGGGTGAGGAACCTGCGCATCGATCCATCCTCTCGCAAATGTTTGGTGACGTTTGGTCCATTATGGCATCTCCACTGTGAATACCGTGCATTCTCGCACGTTCTCCACAGGGCGGTGCCGCCCCGGCACAGGTTCGACTACTGTGAAGAACGTGAGTCAGGTCACCCAAGAGAAGACAGCAACGTCATCGGCCCTGCGCCTGCGGCGCCCCTCCTGGCGGGACCCGCGGCTGCTCGTCGGTCTGCTCATCGTGCTGCTCTCCGCGGCCGGAGTGATGGGTCTGCTGGTATCCCAGGACCGCACAGTCGCCGTCTACGCGGCCGAGCGGCCGCTGAGCACCGGAGACCAGCTCAGCACCGAAGACCTGCGCACTGTGCGCGTGCGTATTCCCGACGCCGCCCAGCACTACCTCTCCGGCGAGCAGGAGGTGCCCGAGGGTATGCGGCTGACCCGGCGGGTGGAAGCCGGCGAGCTGCTCCCAGCCTCCGCGCTGGCCGAAGAGGACCCGTCCGGCCGGCAGGCAGTCACCGTGCAGGTGGACCACGACCTGGCCCGGGCTGTTCAGCCGGGCCGCCTGGTGGACGTCTGGGCGGTGACTCCAGCAGCTTCGGCCGAGCAGGAGCCGGACGTGGCCCTGCTGGCCGCAGGCGCCGAAGTCACCGATATCCGCGAATCCAGCTCCGCATTCGGCACTTCCGGGTGGGTCACCGTGGAGATGCTGGTCACCGCCGAGGAGCTGACCGATCTGCTGGCCGCCACGGGCAGCGGGGCAGTGGTCTCGGTGGTGCCGGCCGGAGAGGACGCCGTCTGATGCAGCGCTGCTCAGTGCTGGCCACAGGTCAGCTGGAGACTGATCACGTCACCGCCCTGGAGCGTCTGCACACCCCGGTCACCGTGGACCGCCGCTGCGCAGATCTGGCCGAACTGATCGCCGCAGCCCGCACCTACCGAGCCGATGCCGTGCTGCTGATCGGCTCCACGGAGAAGCTCACCGCCTCAGTGATCGCCGAGCTGCTGGGCCAGCGGCTGCGCGTAGTGGTCATCTCCGACGCGGCGGCCGAACGGGACCGGCTGGCCGCGCTGGGGGCGGTCACCTGTGCAGACAGCGTCGAGGCTGAGGCCCTAGCCCAGCTGCTGGCCGGCACCGGGGACGGCTCCGCAGGTGAGGGCACCGATCAGTTCCGCGAGGCTGACCACCGCGACGTCGGCCGCCGGTACCCCGCACCTGCTGGGGGACAGGAGGAGCCGGCCGGCAGCGGCACCGACGAGCAGTTCGAACAGCTGATGGAGAGCAGCGGCCTGGCGCCAGCGGCCGAACCGGTCGCTGAGGCGCAGCAGCGCGGGGACGCGACCGGTCCGGAGCGAGGGCTCAGCGCCGTCCGGCTGCAGGGCATCACCGCTGTCTGGGGCGCGGCCGGATCACCGGGACGCACCACAGTAGCGGTGAACCTGGCCGCAGAGCTTGCGCTGACCGGAGCCCGGACGCTGCTGGTGGATGCTGACACCTATGCCGCCTCCGTCGCGGTGCATCTGGGACTGATGGAGGAGTCAGCCGGGCTGGCCCAGGCCTGCCGCGCAGCCGAAGTGGGACGGCTGGACTCGGCGGCACTGGCGTCCGCGGTGACCGGGGTGACTCTTCAGGGACGCCGCCTGGATGTGCTGACCGGCCTGCCCCGCCCGGAGCGGTGGACCGAGCTGCGCCCCCACGGCCTGCAGTCGGTGCTCACCCAGGCCCGCGCCGACTACCAGCACATCGTGGTGGATATCGCCCCCTGGATCGAACCCGACGCCGGCGTCGATCCGGACTCCAGAGCCCCGCAGCGCAACGCCGCCGCCCGTACCGTGCTGGGGACGGCAGACACGGTGCTGACCCTGGGCAGCAGCGATCCGGTGGGATTCTCGCGGCTGATCAAGTCCGTTCAGCAGCTCGGCGAGCTGCTCCCGGAGGCCGCAGACCCCACCCCGGTGGTCACCCAGCTGCGGCGCGACGTCGTCGGACGATCCCCGCGCGGCCAGCTCGCCGAAGCGTGGCAGCACCTGGGGCCAGCCCCGGCGCTGCACGCCTATCTGGCCTGGGACCCCGCATCCTGCGCAGCCGCGCTGCGGGCAGGTCAGGTGCTCGCCGAGGCGGCAGAGGACTCCCCGCTGCGGCGGCAGATCGCCGCGCTGGCCGGCATCGAGATCCCGCCGCGGCGCCGTCTGCGGCTCCGGCTGCCCAGCCTGGGCAGGACACCCGGCCGCCCAGTCGAATCGACCGTCTCCAAACGGTAAGGTGATGGGTGTCTCACCGCCGAGGAATAAGGATGATGGCACCCCATGGCTGATCTGCCCCCCACTTTGTGGACCCGCGACGATGCGGAGCTCGACGATCTCGCAGACGCCTACTTCGCACATATCGCCGAGGAGGACCTCGCCAAGCTGGACCAGGAGCAGCGCCGCCGCCAGCTGGAGGCACACGTGAGCCTGGCCGGCTCCCGCACCGACTCCGACCCGGCGGTTGCGGTGAATACTCTGGGGCGGCGCAGCGTGGTGCAGGTGGTCACCGACGATATGCCGTACCTGGTGGATTCGGTCACCGCGGAGATCACCCGCTGCGGCCACGCCATCTCCCTGGTGGTCCACCCCATCCTGCTGACCACCCGCTCCACCTCCGACCGGGGGCTGAAGACGGTCAAGGCCGTGCCCACCCAGGCGCGGTCGCTCTCCTCCGGCGACACGCAGACCATGCCGTCACTGAGCTCCCTGCTCGATGAGAACGACCGCACACAGGTGGAGTCCTGGATCGCGGTGGAGCTGGACCGAGTCATCGAGCCCGAAGCGGCCGAAGAGCTCATCGCCGGGCTGCACCGAGTGCTCAACGACGTCCAGCTCAGCAATAGCGACCAGGAACGGATGATCACACAGGCGCATCGGGCCGCCGCAGAGATCCGCAAACTCGACAATGTCACCGACCGCGACGAGTCGGCTGAGCTGGTCGACTGGATGGGCGACGGCAATTTCCTCTTCCTGGGCTACCGCGAATACTCACTGACCTGGCCGGAGGACGGCTCCGCCGATCGCGCCCGTCTGGAGCCGGTGCCCGGCACCGGGCTGGGCATCCTCTCCGATGTCAAGGGCACCCCGAAGCCCAAGAGCTTCTCCGAACTCTCAGCCGCCGGCCGCGCCCGGGCCAGGCAGCCGAAGCCGCTGGTGATCACCAAAGCAAACTCCCGCTCCACCGTGCGGCGGCGCACCTACATGGACTATGTGGCGGTGAAGGTCTTCGACGCCGACGGCGAGGTCACCGGGGAGCGCCGGTTCCTGGGTCTGTTCTCCCAGCGGGCCTACACCCAATCCATCGCCACCATCCCGCTGCTGCGCTCGCGGGCCAAGCAGCTGCTGGCCCGGTCCGGCTTCAGCCCGGACTCGCACTCCGGCAGCGACCTGGTGCAGATCCTGGAGACCTATCCGCGCAATGAGCTGATGCAGATGGACATCGGCGAGATCGAAGACGTCGCATGGCAGATCCTGCAGCTGCAGGAGCGCCGCCGCGTGAAGCTCTTCCTGCGCAAAGACCACTACGGCCGGTTCATGACCGCGCTGCTCTACCTCCCGCGCGACCGCTACAACACGGCGGTGCGCCGTCGCGTGGAGAACGAGCTGATGGCTCATATCGACGCCGAGTCCATCGACTTCAACGTCCGACTCTCCGACTCAGTGCTGGCCAGAGTCTTCTTCCGCATGCGGCTGCGCGACGACGCCGGGGAGCTGGAGCTGACCACCGACCAGCTGCAGGCCAAACTGGCCCGCGTGATCCGGTCCTGGGGCGAGGGCATCGCCGAGGAGGCCGCAGAACGGTACTCCGACGCCCACGCCCAGCGGATCTCCCACCGCTGGGGAGAGGCCTTCCCGCCGGACTACCGGGTGCTCTACGAGGTCCCCGACGCGCTGCACGACGCCGCGGAGTTCGAAACCCTGGAGGCCCAGCCGGAGCAGGGCCCCCGGCTGTACTTCTACGCCCCAGAGGGCGATGACCCCGCCGATATGCGGCTGAAGCTCTACCTCACCGAGTCCAAGACGCTCACCGACACCCTGCCGATCATCGATGACTTCGGCCTCTCCATCCTCGACGAGCGGGCCTACACGCTCACCACCGGCGACTCCGTCCAGTTCTACCTCTACGACCTGGGCCTGTGCTATCCCGAGTCGGTGGACCCGCACGCCACCATCGAACTGTTCAAAGAGGCCTACCAGCATGTGCTCACCGGCCGGGTGGAGTCCGATGTCTTCTCCCGCTTGGTGCTGCGGCTGCGGCTGACCATCCGTCAGGTCACGGTGCTGCGCGCCTACGCGAAGTACATGCGCCAGCTGGGCAGCCCGCACTCCTACGACTTCCTCGCCGAGGCGCTGCTGGCCCATCCGGAGGTCTCCCGGGCGCTCATCGGTTACTTCACCGCCAAATTCGACCCGCAGCTGGGCAGCTCCGCCGCTGGAACCGACACCGGCGGGGACTCGCGCGCCGACGCCGTCGCCGCCTGCCGGCAGAAGGTACTCGAGGCGCTGGAGCAGGTCACCACCCTGGATGCCGATCGTGTGCTGAGCACCTTCCTGAACCTCATCGACGCCACCGACCGGACCAACCTCTACCAGGGCCACGACTGGGTGTCGCTGAAGCTGCGTCCTGCCGACATCGACTCCGCGCCCCAGCCGCGACCAGCCCACGAGATCTGGGTCTACTCCCCGTATGTGGAGGGCACCCATCTGCGGTTCGACAAGATCGCCCGCGGCGGACTGCGCTGGTCGGACCGCCAGGAGGACTTCCGCACCGAGGTGCTCGGCCTGGTGAAGGCGCAGATGGTGAAGAACTCGGTGATCGTGCCCTCCGGCGCCAAGGGAGGTTTCTACGCCAAGCAGCTGCCGGACCCCCGCACCGACCGTGCCGCCTGGTTCGAAGCCGGCCGCCAGGCGTACAAGACCTTCATCCGCGGACTGCTGGACATCACCGATAAGCAGGTCGCCGCAGATTCCGACGACGGCACCAGTGTGCAGGTGGTGACCCCGGAGGACGTGGTCGCCCACGACGGCGGTGACTCCTATCTGGTGGTCGCCGCCGATAAGGGCACTGCCACCTTCTCCGACACCGCCAATGAGATCAGCGCGGAGTACGGCCACTGGCTGGGCGACGCATTCGCCTCCGGCGGCTCGGCCGGCTATGACCACAAGGAGATGGGGATCACCGCCCGCGGCGCGTGGGAGTCGGTGAAGTCCCACTTCGCCAGCCTGGGCCATGACACGCAGAGCCAGGACTTCACCGTGGTGGGCATCGGCGATATGGGCGGCGATGTCTTCGGCAACGGCATGCTGCTCTCCGAGCACATCCGTCTGGTGGCCGCCTTCAACCATCTGCATATCTTCATCGACCCCGATCCCGACGCCACCCGCTCCTTCCAGGAGCGACGCCGGCTGTTCGAAGCCGAGAAGTCGGGCTGGGACGCCTATGACCAGGACCTCATCTCAGCAGGCGGCGGAGTCTTCTCACGCAACGCGCGCAGCATTGAGATCACTGACCAGATGCGTGAGCGGTTCGGCATCGAAGCCGAAACCCTCACTCCTCCGGAGCTGATCTCCGCGCTGCTGAAAGCCCCGGTGGACCTGCTCTACAACGGCGGCATCGGCACCTACGTCAAAGCCGAGCACGAGACCCATGAAGAGGTGGGGGACCGGGCCAACAACGCCATCCGCATCAACGGCAGCCAGCTGCGCGCCAAAGTGGTCGCCGAAGGCGGAAACCTGGGGCTGACCCAGGCCGGCCGGATCGAGGCCGCGCAGCACGGTGTGCTGATCAACACCGACGCCATCGACAACTCCGCCGGTGTGGACTCCTCTGACCATGAGGTCAATATCAAGATCCTGCTCTCCGGGCTGATCGACTCCGGGCACTTGGAGGCCTCCGCCCGGGATGCGCTGCTGCAGGAGATGACCGATGAGGTCGCCGAGCACGTGCTGCGCAATAACCGGGACCAGAATGTGCTGCTGCTGACCGACAGGCAGCGGCTCTCCGACTGGTCGCCCAGCTTCGGGCGGCTGATCACCTGGCTGGAGGAGCATGCCGGTCTGGACCGCGAGCTGGAGGTGCTGCCCAGCGATGAGGATATGCAGCAGCGGCTGTCCGACGGCGTCCCTCCGCTGACCGCCCCAGAGCTCTCAGTGCTGGCCGCCTACGCCAAGATTCAGCTCAAGGGCGCTCTGGTGGCCTCGGATCTGCCCGCGGACCCATGGTTCGCCCAGGTGCTGGAGGAGTACTTCCCGCAGCAGATCACCTCGCGGTTCGCCCAGCAGCTGTCGCGGCACCCGCTGCAGCACCGCATCATCGCCAATGTGATCGCCAACGACGCCGTCAATATGGGCGGATCCACCTTTGTCTTCCGGACGATGGAGGAGACCTTCGCCTCAGAGGAGCAGGTGATGCGGGCCTTCCTGATGGCCCGGGAGATCTTCCGGCTCGACGAGTTCGACGCCAGCATGCGCCGGCTGCCGGTGGACTTCCCCACCTCATCCTGGGCGCCGGTGTACGTGGATATGCGGCGCCTGCTGGACCGCGCGGTGCGCTGGTTCATCAATAACCACATCCCTGCCGGCTCGCTGGCCGAGGACATCGCCGGCTACGCCGCCCACATTGAGCCGCTCTACGGCAGGGTCACCGAGCTGCTGGTCGGTGCCGACGCAGAGCGGGTGGCTGCCAAACGCGCAGAGGCCGAGGCCGAAGGCATGGACCCCCAGCTGGCCCAGTGGTACTCCGAACTGTTCGAGGCCTTCTCCCTGCTGGATGTGGCCGCCCTGGCCGAGAAGCTGCAGCTGGATTCCCAGCAGGTGGCCGAGGTCTACTATGCGGTCTACGCCGATTTCGACGCCGACACCGTGCTGGAGTCCATCACCGGACTGCCGCGCAGGGACAAGTGGCAGGCGCTGGCCCGCGGGGCCCAGCGGGACGAGCTCTACCATGCGCTTCGGGAGATCACCGAGGCGGTCCTGACCACCACTGAGTCCGCCGAGGCCCAGCAGCGGCTGGAGAGCTGGAAGCAGGACCACGCGCCTTCGCTGCGCCGCTCGGAGCGGCTGCTCGCCGAAGTGCGCAGCCGCGATGAGCACAGCATCGCGTCCATCACGGTGCTGCTGCGCCATCTGCGCGGGCTCATCGGAGCCTGACCGGGGCGGCCATGGCGTCCTTCAGCGAGCGGCTGGACAGGAACCCCCACCTGAGACGCAGCGACGTCGAATGGTTCCACGCCCTGGTCAGTGACTGGCAGCTGCTCTCCGACCTGGCCTTCTCCGACCTGGTGCTGTGGTTCCCGCACACCGACGACGGCATGGTCGACCCAGCCGGGCGGTCATATGTGGCGCTGGCCCAGGCCCGGCCCTCCACCACCCAGACGCTGATCCACCGTGACGTGGTGGGCGACCGGATCCGCGCTGACCTGCGCACTATGGTTGAGCGGGCCTGGGTGTCCCAGGTCGAGACCAACTCCTCCGACCAGGGACAGCCTTCCCCGGCGCGGATGCGGGTCACCGCTATTCCGCTGGTTCGCGCCGGACGCACGGTGGGAGTGGTGACCCTGCACTTCTCGGTGGCGGCGCTGCGCACCCCCTCCCGCCTGGAGCTGACCTACCGCCGCTGCGCCGCGGACCTGATGAGCATGGTGGCCAGCGGGGCCTGGCCGGACACCAGCCAGGAGTTCACCGGATACTCCGGCGCCCCGCGTGTAGGTGACGGGCTGCTGCGGCTGGATGCCGACGGCAAGATCACCTTCGCCAGCCCCAACGCCGTCTCGGCCCTGCTGCGCCTGGGGATTCAGGAAACTGTGGAGGGCCGGTCGCTGGCCGGCATCGGTGCTGAGCTGCAGCGCGCCACCGGGGTGGCGGTGGACGAGTCCCAGCCGATGATGCTCACCGGCCGCAGAGCGATGCGCGCAGAGCTGGAGGCCCACGGCGCCGTCGTGACCCTTCGCTCCATCCCGCTGTTCCGCGGCGCCGAGCGCTTCGGGGCGCTGGTGCTCTGCCGCGACGTCACCGAGCTGCGTCGGCGCGAGAAGCAGCTGATGAGCAAGGACGCCACCATCAAGGAGATCCACCACCGGGTGAAGAACAATCTCCAGACCGTCTCCGCCCTGCTGCGCATGCAGTCGCGGCGCATGGAGTCCGCTGAGGGCCGCGAGGGGCTGCGACGGGCCCAGCGGCGAGTGGAGACCATCGCCATGGTCCACGACTCACTGTCCCAGGGACTGGAGGAGAGCGTCGACGTCGACGAGCTGATGCGCCGCCAGATGCGCCTGGCCGCAGAGATGGCCCTGGCATCGGAGTCCGCCGGCGCCCAGACGCTGGCCCATACCCAGCTGCACGGCAGCTTCGGTCAGCTGCCTCCGGATATGGTCACACCGCTGGCGCTGGTGATCACCGAGATCGTGGCCAACGCCGTTGAGCATGGGCCCGGGGACGGCCAGCAGCCGCTGCAGGTGGACCTGTATGTCCAGCGCCATGCCGACGCCGCCGGGCGGCAGCGTCTCGACGTGGAACTGACCGACGACGGCGTCGGAGTCCCCGCCGACGGCTGGGAACCCGGTCTGGGCCTGCAGATCGTGCGGACGCTGGTGCGCGGGGAGCTCTCCGGCTCCATCGAGTGGCAGCCCAGAGATCCGCAGGCTCCACGTCCCGGAACCCGAGTGGTCCTGCGCGCCCCCATACTGGGCCAAACAGCACAGCGGCCGCCCCTTCCCGAAGGAAAGGACGACCGCTGAGAGCTGATGAGGGGAGGGTCAGGGGCCGGTTGAGTCGCTTAGGATGCGCGCCTGGCCCTGGCGGCACGCCGCTTCAGGGCTCGGCGCTCGTCCTCGCTCATTCCGCCCCAGACGCCGGCGTCCTGCCCGGTGTCCAGTGCCCACTGCAGGCAGGTGTCCATCACAGGGCAGCGGCGGCAGACGCTCTTGGCCTCTTCGATCTGAAGCAGCGCGGGTCCGGTGTTGCCCACCGGGAAGAAAAGCTCAGGGTCCTTGTCCAGACACGCTGCTCGGCTGCGCCAATCCATGGCGATCACTACTCCTTGAGCCCGACGCCGTGAAGAGCGCGTCAGGCGTGGCTTGGGTGCATCGGCGGCTACGGTGAACGGGCCGGGATCTGGACTCTTCTGCGCGAGTGACTGCGAGGCTCCGGATCATACCGGTATCAGGTCCGCTCAG
Source organism: Nesterenkonia sp. (assembly GCF_029265375.1). Taxonomy (GTDB): domain Bacteria; phylum Actinomycetota; class Actinomycetes; order Actinomycetales; family Micrococcaceae; genus Nesterenkonia. Next base: position 67,590 of record NZ_JAJUJJ010000008.1, on the reverse strand, counting down.
TTCCGTACTCGCTTGGGTACATATCAAGGCTGGCATGTTACGGCAAAGCAAACAAGACCTCTCACCCGGTAAATTTTGCGGAAACTATGTGTGATTGATCACATTCTCAGGCGGCGTTCGGGGAGAAACCTATACGCACAGCAGCGTTGATGCCCTTATCCAGGACCGTCTCGGCAGCGGTCACCAGCTGCTCCAGCTGCGCGGCGGAGCCGGCGCCCGGTGCCAGGGACAGCACGCCGGCCGCGATCCGGCCCGGCAGGTCAGCCGCCTCTGCGCCTGCCGCCTCCCACAGTTCAGCCGCCAGGACCGGAACATCCTGATACCCGGAGGCATCGAAGCTCGGCAGCGCCGTCAGATGCGCGAAGAAGATGGCCAGATCATCTGCCCGGTTCCCCGGCCCGATGGTATCCGCATCAATCAGTGCTGCCGGACGGGTCCCGTCCTCCGTGAGAAAGAGATTGCCCGGATGAAAATCACCATGGGTAGGCACTTCAGAACTCGGGTCAGGGTCCAGCGCCGCATCAATCCGGTCGCTCAGGCGCGCCAGGCGTGCCGGATCGGCGCCCATGGCGGAGAGCGCCGGGGCGAAGCTGCGGTGCCGCACCGCCGGCGCGGGGCGGGGGCGGAACTGCAGGGACGACGGCGCGAGGCTCTCCAGGGCGGTGAGCACTGCCTCCGGTGCGATCCGCACCCCCGGGGCAGGCGAGGTGGGGCGGTGCAGCAGATCGGTGACGCTGCGCCCTGCGGCCTGCTCGATCACCGCCACGCCGTCACCAGCGTCGGCGGCGCGCGGAGCCAGCCGGCATGCCTGGTGCCGCGCCAGCAGCTCGCCTGCTCGGCGGGGGCGCACCACCTTCAGATACATGGTCCGCTCGCCGAGGGCGGAGATCACCCGCACCCGGTAGACAGCCCGGCGCAGCGGCCGCAGCACCAGCATCTGCACCGCCGCCACCTCGACCTCCACGCCCAGCAGAGGGCCCAGGCGCTGGGCCAGTGCAGAAGGGTCCTCCGCCACGGCCAGTCCGGGCAGCTCAGGGTCGACCGGGTGGGCCCAGACGTGCAGCGTCCCGGTCGGGGACTCGCAGCGCACCGCTCCCAGTGCGTCACGCTGATCGTCGCTGAGTTCACGGGTGCTGGCGATCAGGGTGACCTCCGCCCCCTGGGTGCGCACTCGGAAGCGGGCGGAGACTTCAGCGGTTCCGTGTTCACCAGGGCGGGAGTAGACCCGCTCCAGGGCCCAGTCCTGCAGGTCCAGTCCGGAGGAGGCCAGGGCAGCAGCCAGCAGCTCCCCGGCCTGCTGGCTGCGCAGCAGCCGCTCCAGCTCCCAATTCATGGCGCCATTCTGGCACGTGATCGATGAGAAAACTCTCATGGCTTTTGCCGAGCAAAAATGGGGTCATCAATGAGAAAATGTCATGCGTGACCGCGCCCGCCAGCCCTGAGGATCAGCAGACGACTGAGCCGCTGCCTGCAGCTGAGGACCGCCCGGGCCGGTGGCGGCGGCTGCGCAGCTTCAGCGTGCGGGTGCGTATCCTCGCCGCCGTCATCGGCTTGGCTGCTCTGGCGCTGGGGGTGGCGGGCTACACAGCTTTCATCATCCAGCAGATCCAGGTGGAGGCGCGGATCGACGCGGAGCTGCAGGCCGATGCTGAGCAGTTCCGCCAACTGCATGAGGTGGGAGTGGATCCCGCCACCGGGGAGAGCTTCGCCTCGCCGGCAGACCTGGTCCGCACAGCCATGGAACGGATCATTCCCACCCGGAATGAGGGCATCGTCGGCATGGTCGACGGCAAGGTCCGCTTCACCTCTCCGGTGTCCCGGGTGTTCCTGGAGCGGGACAGGGAACTCGTGGAGCACCTGTATGACTATGCGGTCTCCGAACGGGCCAGCTACACCACCGTCACCACCGGGACGACCACCTACCGTGTGGCGGTGGTGCCGGTGCACGCCGCCGGCCAGGCCACCGATATCGATGGCGTGGATCACGAGGTGGCGGCCTTTGTGATGGCCTATGACCTCTCCGCAGAGAAAGGTGTTTTCTCCGAAGGCTTCCTCACCTATGCGCTGGTGGCTCTGCTGTCGCTGGTGGTAGTGGGGATTGTCGGATGGCTGGTCGCCGGACGGCTGCTGCATCCGATCCGGGTTCTGGCCACTACGGCCCGCCAGATCGGTAAGGAGGATATCTCGGAGCGGATCCCGGTCACCGGCAGCGACGATCTGGCGGCGATGACACGCTCGGTCAATGAGATGCTCGACCGGCTGGAGGGCGCCTTCCGCGCCCAGGACCAGCTGATCCACGACGTCAGCCACGAGCTGCGCACCCCCCTGACGATTGTGCGAGGCCACCTGGAGGTGCTCGACGCCGGCGACCGCGACGACGTCATCGCCACCCGCGAGCTGACCCTGGATGAGCTGAAGCGGATGAACCGCGTGGTCGACGACCTGACTACGCTGGCGCAGGCAGAGCACCCCGAGTTCGTGCACCCCTCACCCGTGGAGCTGGGGACCCTGACAGATGAGGTCTATGACAAGGCCCGCGGACTGGGAGATCGGCGCTGGCTGATCGACGCTCGCGCCGAAGGGGAGGCCCTGCTGGACCGTGAACGCATCACTCAGGCCTGGCTGCAGCTGGCGGCCAACGCGGTGAAGTTCTCCCCACCGGGATCGGTGGTCGCTCTGGGCTCGGAGATCAGCGACGGCGAAGTGCGCCTGCGGATGCGCGATCAGGGCCGAGGCATCGCCGAGGAGGACATCCAACGGATCTTCGACCGGTTTGAGCGCACCGACACCTCGACCCCCGGATCCGGACTGGGTCTTCCCATTGTGGATGCGATCGCCCGCGCCCATTCTGGAACTGTGGAGGTGGAGTCCGAAGTGGGCGCAGGAACCACCTTCACTATTGTGCTGCCCCACACTGCCGTTGACGGCCCGAGCCGGGAGGAGTCCACCGGATGACCAATATCCTGATCATCGAAGACGAGGACCGCATCGCATCCTTCGTGGAGAAGGGGCTGCGCGCTGCCGGATACGCCACCGTCCGGGCCGCCACTGCCGGGGAGGGCTTCGAATACGCGCTCAACACCAGCGTGGACCTGACGGTGCTGGACCTGGGTCTGCCCGACGAGGATGGTCTGCGGCTGCTGTCCCGGCTGCGGGCGAGGAAATTCACCGCGCCGGTGATCATCCTCACCGCCCGGGACGCTCCGGCCGACACCGTGGCCGGGCTGGAGTCCGGGGCTGATGACTATATGGCCAAGCCGTTCAGCATCGATGAGCTGCTGGCCCGGATCAGGCTGCGCCTGCGCGGGGGCTCGGCAGAGGAGCCCACCACGCTCAGCGCTGGTCAGCTGGTGCTGGACCTGCACTCACGCAAGGTCAGCGTCAACGGAGTGGAGCATGAACTGTCCTCCCGGGAGTTCGCCCTGGCAGAGACATTTATGCGTCACCCCGGTCGGGTCCTCTCCCGCGAGCAGCTGCTGGAGATGGTGTGGGGCTACAGCTTCGACCCGGGATCGAATCTGGTGGACGTCTATGTGCGCTACCTGCGCGCCAAGGTAGGCCCCGACGCAATCCGGACCGTCCGCGGCGTGGGCTACCGACTGGAGGTCTGAAGCAGCAGGCTCAGCTGTCTGCAGAGGGCGCAGACGCTGCTGACCAACTCTCCGGCGTGACCGGAGCCCAACCCGAGGCCGTGCTCAGCGGCGCGTGGTACGTCGACGGCGGCGCAGGGTTCACCGTGGTGGGGGGCGGAGCCTGGGTGGTCTGCGGCGGCGGAGGTGCCTGGGTGGTCTGAGGTGCCGCAGAGATCTCCGGACTCTCCGGGGTGGGAGCGGAGGTCGGCGTCGGTGAGGTGCTCGGCGCGGCAGCCGTGGTCGCAGTGGCTGCTGTGGTGGCCGAAGCAGCTGTGGTCGGCGCCGCAGTGCCGGCGGGGGAGGCACTGGTCTCAGCGGCGGTGGTGACCTCCATGGCCGGCCCGAGGTCCAGATCTGTGCTCTGATTGGTGGCGCTGACGATCGCGGTCCCGCCGCCGAGGGCCACAATGCTCAGCGCGCCGGTGATCACCCAAGGGGCCTGTCGGGGCATGATGTTCTCCGCTCCTGAATGCCTAGTTCTGCTGACCGTACGTCTCTACTCTGGACGGCTTCGGTGAGACATTGAGGAGAACACGATGAGAGAGCTCTCATCTGGTTGAATGGTCACCATGTCTGAGACCGCCCCCGGCACGCAGCGCCCGGCTGCTGTGTGGATCATCTGTGTGATTCTCCTTGCGCAGGGGGCCGCTGTCATCCTCTTGACCCTTGCCGAAGCGCTGGCGTCCCGCGCGCAGGTGCTGGACGCGGCCGGACAGATCGCGCTGGTGGTGATCTATGTGCTCTCCGGTGTGGTCCTGATGCTGCTGGGGTTCCGGATCCTGGCCGGCGCCCCGGCCGCCCGCACGCCGGCCATGGTGCTGCAGCTGCTGCTGGTGGTGCTCTCCTTCAGCTTCTTCGCCGGCGGTGCGGTGCTGGTCGGCGTGATCTTCCTGCTGCCTGCTGCCGCGGTGCTGGTGCTGCTGTTCACCCGGCCGGTGCAGCAGTGGCTGCAGCGGCCGGCGGCATGACACCCCAGGTCAGTCGCTGACCAGCCGGCGCAGCCGGGCGGCCACGTCCGCGTACTGCGGGCGGACCGCGTAGACGAAGCCGAGCCGCAGCAGCGCCGCCTGCTCATAGACCGCTGCAGAACCGCGTGGGACGCTGAGCTGTTCGGCGGTCTCGTCCACGCAGAAGCTCACCGTTTCGGCCTGCTGCCGGGACCAGAGCCCCTGCAGCTGCCGGAGAGCGGCGTGCGCACGCAAGTTGCCCAGATCCAGGGCAGGATCGGCCAGGCAGGCGGTGTCCACGTCCAGCAGGCCGGGACCAGCCTCGCGGCAGTAGAGCAGCTGCTTATCGTGCAGGTCACGGTGAGCCGGCCGAAGTTGCTCCTCGGGCAGATTCCGCAGCAGCCCCACGACGCGCTCGACCGTCCGTTCGGCTGCTGCGGCGTCGGGAAGCCAGGGTGAGACCAGCTGGTGCCAGTGGCGCAGCACCCCTGCCTCAGCCTCCGCGCGGTGCACCAGCGCCTTGGTGCCCCGCTGAGGCTCAGCTGAGGCTCCAGTTCGCCATGCCTCGGTGACTGCACACCAGGCCTGGGTCCATTCCTGATGGGTGAACTCCTCGGCATGGTGCAGGCTGCGGCCCTCCACGGCGCTGAAGGTCACTGTGGAGTCGGTGGACTCCAGCACCTCGGGGGTGCGGAAGGGACCCTGGAAGGCTGCCGCTCGGGCGATGCCGTCGGTGATCCCGGAGGCCTTCCCCCGCCGGACCACCTTGACGTACCGCGTGGGGGGATCCAGCCTCACCACCGCTCGTTTGCCGGGACGGTGGGAGATCACCGTGCCCTGGTCGGCCCAGTCGGCCAGGGTGCGGAGCTTCGGGTCCTGGCCGGGCTGCAGCAGCTGCAGCTGAGACCGGGACCACCAGCCTGCCCGGATGGTGCCGTCCTCCTGCTCAAGCTCCACAGCCAGCACGGCCTCGTCAGCGCCGGGCACCGGCCAGGCCCGCCGCAGCCGCATCACTCCCTCCTCAGTGGGGGTCTCGGGGTCCGGCAACGGCTGGGCGGCGCAGCGGCGCGGGATGGGGGCGGTGTCCATGGGGGATGCTGTCATCGGTTGAGTGCCTCCTCAGCGAAGGTCAGGGACCGGGCGGTCAGCGCGGGCCACGCCGGATCGCGGCGGCGGAAGAAATCGGCGGCGCTGGCCAGGTGGGCGTAGGCCTCCCAGGTGTTCAGCTCGGCACGGTCCACCTGTGCGTGCTCGGCATAGCCGGCCAGGAAGGCCTCCAGCAGCTCCGGCTGCTGATCTCGTCGGCACGCGGCGGCCCAGCTGCCCACATCACGCATCGGCCGTCCGGCACCTGCACGGTCGATGTCGATCAGACGGATCTTGTGGCTTCCCTCCGCTGCCAGGATCACCTGGTCCGGGGAGAGGTCCCCGTGCACCTCGGCCGCCGGCAGCTGCTCGAGGGGGGTCAGCCGCTCGGCAAGGCGCGCGGCCAGTTCCTCGGCATGCTGTGCCGCCCAGGGGGCGACCCGGGCGACTCCGGCGGCGGCCGGTCCAGGGTCGGCCGGGGTGCGGCGAAGCTCGGCGGGAGCTTCGGCGGCGTGCAGCCGGGCCAGGGCGGCGCCGGCGGTGACCGCGGCTGGTGGGTGCGGGACGGCGGCCAGGTCGCCTGTGCCCCACAGCGGGGTGGACACCGCTGTGCCGCGGCGGCCCAGCGCTTTGGCGTTGGTGACCGGTATGCCCAGATGGCGCCACCGGGCCGCGATGCTCAGCAGGGCAGCGGTGCTGTCGGAGAGCACACGCACCACTTTGGGGCTGCCGGCCCCTTGAACGCAGGCCACCACGCGGCGCCGGGGATTGAAGCGCAGGATTGACCACTGCGCCTGCTCCCCAGTCGCTTCCCGTGCGGCGGCAAGCTCCTTGGCAAGATCCGTGTCGGCCCACACGTCGCCGGAGTACAGCATTCCCGGCTCGGTGCGGTGGACCAGGATGTCCAGCGCGTGGTCGGCCGCGCGCTTCAGCGCCTTGCCGTATTTGTCCGGGTCATTGGTGAGCATGGTCCAGCCGGCCCGGCCGGACTGGTCGGTGTGGGCGGCCACCACCGAGTGGCCCGGTTTGATCCGCAGATGGGTGATGCGCACCGGCCGCTGCAGCAGCTCGGAGAGAGCGTCCGGGTCCAGCACCTCATGGGCAAACGGCAGACCTGCCGATTCGGCGGCCAACGCATCGGCGGCAGCAGCACTGGGAATCGTGGTGATGCTCATCTGGTGCTCGCCTTCCGTGCGGGGATCAGGACGTCATGGGCGCCGGGCAGGGGTCGGGCGTCGCTGCCCTGTGACTCGCCGGCCCTGCGCTGCGCAGCAGCCCACTGCGCCAGCTTGGACTGGGGGTCGGCCAGCAGCCGCTGCGGCTCCCCGTCCTCCACCACGGCGCCGTCCTGCAGCCACAGCACACGGTCCAGGCCCTGGATCATGGACAGATCATGGGTGATCGCCACAGTGGTCCGTCCGCGGGTGAGCTCCCGGATGGAGGACTCCACCACCGATTTCGAGGCAGGGTCCAGCCCGGTGGTGGGCTCATCCAGCAGCACAATGGGCGCGTTGCGGACCAGGGCGCGAGCGATCGCAATGCGTTGGCGCTGACCGCCGGAGAGGGTGTCGCCCCGGTTGCCCAGCACTGTCTGGTAGCCCTCGGGCAGCCGCATGATGAACTCGTGGGCTCCGGCCCGGCGGGCGGCGGAGACGACGTCGTCCTCCGTGGCGTCCTGACGTCCGTAGCGGATGTTCTCCGCGATGGTGGTGGAGAACAGCACCGACTCCTGCAGCAGGATGGCGATGTTCCGGCGAAGATCGACCTTGGCGACGCTGCGGGTGGAGTAGCCGTCCACCAGCACGGAGCCGGAGTCCGGGTCGGCCAGGCGCAGCAGATAGCCGGCCAGTGTGGACTTGCCTGCTCCTGAGGGCCCCAGCAGCCCGACCCGCTGGCCGGCAGGAATATGCAGATTGAGGTCCTTGAACAGCGGCACGCCGCGTCCGTCGGCCGCGCTGACTTCCCAGAAGCGGACCTCTCCGGAGACCTGACGCATCGGCATCGGGTCTTTCGGATCGGTGATCTCCACCGGCTCGTCCAGCAGTTCGGCGATCCGTTCGCCGGAGGCGGTGGCGCGCGCGATCCGGCCGGTGTACTTGGCCATATCGCGCAGTGGCTTCATGGCGACCTTCAGGTACATCAGGAACAGGACCATATCCCCGGGGGTCATCATGCCCATCAGCACCTGCCATCCGCCGAAGCCCAGCACCACCGCGGTGGCGATGCCCACGAACAGATCCGTGGAGCGCTCCAGCCGGGCGGCCAGGCGGCGGGCCCGGATGCCGGCCTTCAGCGCCTTGGCGTTGCCGGCGGAGAACCCTTCGGCCACTGTGTCCTCCAGCCCGTAGGCCTGCACCACGCGGATGGCGGCCAGCGCCTCAGCGGCATCGCCGACCAGCCGTCCCTCACCCTTGCGGGTGGCCCGGGATGCCGAGGTGATCTGCGGACTCAGCGCCCGCGAGGCCAGCATGTAGCCGCCGGCGGTGACCAGGACGATCACCGACAGCATCGGGTTGAGCACGATCACCACGATGAACAGCGCCACCAGAGTCAGCAGATTGCCCATCAGCGGCAGCCCGGCGGTGACGGCCACCTCCTGCAGTCGGCCCATATCGCCGACCAGGCGTTGGGAGGTGTCACCGATGGAGGCCTTGGAGTGGTACCGCAGGGACAGCGACTGGATGTGGTCAAAGACCTTGGTGCGCAGCGCCGCGGCCACCTTCACCCCGGTCTTGGCGAAAGCGATGGTGGAGGCGTAGTTGCACACGGCCCGGCCGGCGACGATCAGTGCCAGGGCCACTGCCCAGAAGGCGATGAGCCGGCCGACGTTGTCATCGGTGGCGGCCACACCGGCGACTTGAGCGCCCAGCGCCTCTGAGACGGTGTCCACCGCGTACTTCACCGGCCAGGGCTCCAGAATCCGGAAGACGACGTCGCCCAGCAGCGCGAGGAAACCGAGGCCGACCAGCAGCTTGTGCTGGTCGAGGAAGGGCAGGACCATCTTCAGCGTGCGCAGCAGCGCCTCGCGGTGAATCTTGGTGTCCTTCTTCTTCTGGTCAGACATTTAGGCGCGCACCTCCTGTATTCCCGCGCGGGAGGGCAGTGCGGCCAGCAGCGCTGCGGCTCGGCTGCCCCAGCTGTGGTGGGCCTCGGCTTCAGATCGAGCGGCCGCCCCCATAGCGCGGCGCCGCTGCGGTGAGTCGCCCAGCTCATCCAGCGCTTCGGCCAGGGCCGAGATGTCTGAGCCGGGGACCAGCAGGCCGGTGACGCCGTGGCGGATCAGGCCCGGCAGCTCTCCCACGGCGGAGGCCACCGTGGGAAGCCCCGCGGCCATGTATTCGTAGACCTTCAGCGGGGAGAAGTAGTGGGTGTCCCCGGGCTGGGGCGCCGGGTAGGGGGCGACGCCGGCATCCCAGCCGCGCAGCACCTGTGGAACCTGCTCCGGCGGCAGGGCGCCGTGGAAGTGCACCTGGTCGGCGACGCCGAGCTGGACGGCCGAGGACTGCAGCTGCTCAGCGCGCGGACCGTCGCCCAGGATCTCCAGGCGCCAGCTGCTGCGGTTCTGTGCGCCCGCGGAGGCGAAGGCCTCCAGCAGCGACTCGGTGCCGTGCCAGGGCTTCAGGGTACCGAGGAAGCCGACCGTGAACCGATCCCCTGGGCCGGCGCTGGGCGTGAACCGGTCGGTGTTGACCCCGTTGGGGGTGACCATCACGGCAGGTCGGGCCTGCTGAGGCTCGGGTGCCAGCAGGCAGCGCACCCAGTCGGCCACCGGCTCGCTGACGCAGGAGACCAGTGCGGCCTCGGTGACGCTGCGCAGTGTGGCGTCCATGGCCCCGGTGGTGTCGTGCAGGCTCCGGTGGGCGGCCTGCTCAGCCAGCAGGGGTGCGTTGACCTCCAGCACCAGCGGTGCACCGCTGCGCTGGCTGAGCTGGGCTCCGGCGGTGGAGAACAGCGAGTACCGCTCGTAGAGGAGGTCATAGCCGCCGTCGGCCGCCAGCGCGGCCATGCGGGCCGAGGCCCGGGCCACGGTCTGCTCCCGCTCAGCGGCTCCCTTGGCTCCAGTGACCGGGACCTCAAAGACCGGCAGGGTGCGCAGGTCCGACGGGACCGCCTCAGTGGAGGGGTCACCGGCACGGTTGCCGCGCTTGGTGCAGTAGACGGTGACCTCGTGGCCCAGCTGCCGGAAGGCCCGGATCATCTCCTGGGCGTGGACGCTGGCTCCCTTGGTGCCGAAGATCCCGATGCCTGGGTCGGCGAGGAAATAGGCGATCCTCATACGCGCACCTCCCGGCCCTCCGGGGCCCCGAGGGCGTGATCCGCGGCGAGGCTGGCGGGGGCTTCAGCGCGGGAGGCCTCTGCTGCGGGGATGGCCGCCGCCGGGGCGGCTGGGGCGCTGCGCGCGGCGGTGCCGGGTTCGGTCTGCTGCCGTCCGTTCTGCGGCGCAGCGGCGCCGGTGGGGGAGGCCACCAGGGCGCGCAGCTGCTGGGCTTGGCGGTGTGAGTCGAACTGCTCGGCCACCAGCCGGCGGGCCGCATCGGTCATGGCGGTGTGGTCACCGGGCTGCACAGCCTCAGCCAGCGCCTCAGTCAGTGCCTGAAGGTCGCCGGTGGGCACCAGCCAGCCGGTCTCCCGGCGCCAGGGGCCGGAGTCCGGAGCGCTGTGCGGCTCGCCGCGGATGACTTCGCCTACTGCGGTCACGTCGGCGGCCACGCAGCGGATGCCGCGCGCCATAGCCTCCAGCAGCACGGTGGGCAATCCGTCGGCGTTGCCGTCGCTGCCGATCACGAAGGGCGCGGCGAAGACGTCGTGGCTGCCCAGCAGCTCGGTGATCTCAGCCTGTGTGCGCGGGCCGAGCAGGTGGACGTCGTCGTGGAGGTCATAGGCGGTGATCTTCTCCTCCAGCTCCGCCGCCAGCGGCCCGTCCCCGGCGATGTCGGCGGTGACCCGGATGCCGCGGCTGCGCAGCTGCGCCACCGCGTCGATCAGCAGGCCGAAGCCCTTCTTCTCCACCAGCCGGCCCACCGCCAGGATGCGTGGGACGGCGCGCTGCGGTCGCTGCGGGGTGTAGGGGAACCGGTCCAGGTTCAGGCCGTTGCGCACCAGATGGAGCGTGGCGGTGGCGTCGGGGAAGCAGCGGCGCAGGTGGCGGAGGTTGTACTCGGAGATGGTCACCGCATGGTGGGCTTCGGCGAGTTTGCGCTGCAGCAGCTGCTGGTCGACCTCTTCGTGGAAGATGTCCTTGGCATGGGCGGTGAAGGAGTAGGGCAGTCCAGCGATCATCCCGGCCAGCCGGGCCACAGTGGTGGCCACCGAGGCGAAGTGAGCATGGAGGTGGGTCACCCCTGCCTCCCGGGCGGCCTGGGCGAGCATGACCGCCTGAAAGGCGTCGTCGCTCTCGCTGGCCAGCAGATCCGGCAGAGCACGGGCGATGCCGGTCTGAAGATCCTGCTGGCCGGCGACCTCCCCGATGCGCTCCCACATTTTGGAGGCGTTGGAGGTGCGCGGGATCTGGATCACCGGTGCTTTGACCCTGGCCAGCTCTGCGTGGAACCGCGCGTCGGTGGGAGTGCGCAGGGAGAAGATGACGATCCGTTCGCCGGCGGCCTCACGGGCTAGGATCTCGGAGACGATGAACGTTTCGGAGAAGCGCGGATACATCTTCAGTACGTAGCCGACCACTGGCGTGCCGGGCTGGCCGGCCTGCGGGGACGCGGGGGCGGCCGACTCAGCTGCGGCGTGCGCGACGGCGGGCACCGGATCAGGTGCGCCGGGCTGCGGGCTCTGCTCTGCGGTGGGCTGCGGCTCAGCGGGCATGGGGAATCGACCTCTCGTGGTTCTGTTCGGCAGCGGCCGCGGCGAACTGGGCGGCCGCACCGGGGGTGTCAGGGGGAAGCTCGTCGGCGGCGAAGTCGCCGATGCGGGTCAGCCCGTCCAGGTCTACGCTGTCGCGGACTGTTCTGCGGCGGGCGGCGTCGGCGTACCAGCTGGTCAGGGTCTCGGCAGTCAGCTGTTCGGGGGGAAGGGTCTCCACAGCTCCGGCGGCGGCAAGCGCCGCGGCGCGGCGGGGCTGCTCCTGGCGGCGGGCGCTGCGCGGAACGATCAGGGCCGGGGTGGTGGTGGCCATGATCTCGGCCAGGGAGTTGTACCCGCCCATGGAGACCACGGCAGCGGCGTCGCGCACCAGCATCGGCACGTGCGGGGCGTAGCGGGTCACGCGGATCCGGCCCCGCTCAGCACCGCTGCTGCGCACTGCGTCCAGAATCCGGTCATGGTCGGCCGCCGGCATCTGAGGGCCGGTGAGGATCAGGTGCTGGTGCCCCTCGGGCAGCGTGGCCTGGGCGGCTGCCAGTCCGATGGGGCCGCCGTCGGAGCCCCCGCCGACCATGGTGAGCAGGTAGGGCTGTTCGGCCCGGATGCTGGATCGGGTCAGCGGGTCCTCCGGCCGGCCGTGGGAGAGGTAGCCGGTGAAGCGGGTGCGTCCGGCCAGCTCGGGCGGGATCTCGCCGGTGGCCACCGGATCGTAGATGCTGCGGTCGCCGTAGATCCACAGCGAGTCGTAGTAGTGAGATACTGCACGCGGGCCGCCGATCCGGGCCCATTCGCGGCGGGCGACGTCGGGGGAGTCCAGCACCTCGCGCATGCCCAGGACGCAGCGGGTCCCCACCGCGCGCAGAGTCTCCAGGGCCGGCAGCAGCTCATTGTCGACGCCGAAGGCGTGCCGGTCCACGATCAGCAGATCCGGGCTCATCGCCTCCAGTGCGGCTGCTGCGGTGGAGCTGCGCAGGTGCCACAGCCGCTCGGTGCTCACATCCAGGCTGCGGCACTGGTAGCCGTCCTGGGTGCGGGTGAATCCCGGCAGCACCAGCCAGTCCCAGCCCTCGGGCAGAGTGTCGGCGGTGGCTCCCGGGTGTCCGGCGATCAGCAGGCCCCTGACCCGCTGGCCGGTGATCCGCGGCAGGTCTGCGGCCAGGGCGTGCGCCAGGGCCCGGTTGCGCCGGGCGTGCCCCAGACCCACTGAGTCGTGCGAATACATCGCGACTGTGATGCTCATAGCCACCCACTGTCGCGGGCGAAGGTGAGATCACAGTGAGAGCTGTATGAGAAAGTGCGGCAGTTTTCTCATTTTTGCTTCCGATGCCGCAGCTGCGGCATCCGGGACGCGGCGTCCCCAGGGGGTGAGTGGGCTCAGTTCACCGGGCCGGTCCACTTCTCACCCGGGCCCTGACCGGGGGCATCGGGCACCAGCGACTCTTCGCGGAAGGCCAGCTGCAGCGAACGCAGCCCGTCCCGCAGCGGCGCGGCGTGGGTGGAGCCGACCTCCGGGGCGGCGGCAGTGACCAGACCAGCCAGGGCGGTGATGAGTTTGCGCGCCTCGTCGAGGTCCTTGAGCTCTGCGGCGTCGGGGCCCTCGGCGAGTCCGGTCTTCACCGCTGCCGCGCTCATCAGGTGCACGGCCACAGTGTTGATGAGCTCCACTGCCGGTACCTCAGCGATGTCGCGCGCCTGGGCCTCTGCCGGGCTGGGGAGGTGGTCCTCCGGGGTGTTCTGGTCACTGGTCATGCTGATAAGCTTGACACAGTCTGATTCCGCCGCGCCAACGTGTGCCCGGACGCAGACCCTTCACAATCACACCGCATCGAATCAGGAGCAGGACAGATCAGCGAACCACGTATCAATAACCGCATCCGAGTGCCAGAGGTCCGCCTTGTAGGCCCCCAGGGGGAGCAGGTGGGCATCGTCAGAATCGAAGACGCACTGCGTTTGGCGGGCGAAGCTGATTTGGATCTGGTGGAGGTGGCACCCCAGGCCAAACCGCCGGTATGCAAGCTGATGGACTTCGGCAAGTGGAAGTACGAGGCGGCGGTCAAAGCCCGGGAGTCCCGGAAGAACCAGTCGACCACCACGCTGAAGGAAGTCCGCTTCCGGCTGAAGATCGACGATCACGACTACAACACCAAGGTGGGCCACGCACGCCGCTTCCTGGAGGCAGGTGACAAGGTCAAGGCGATGATCCAGTTCCGCGGCCGTGAGCAGCAGCGCCCGGAGATGGGCGTGCGGCTGCTGCAGCGCTTCAGCGAGGACGTCGAGGACCTCGGCCAGGTCGAGTCGGCCCCGCGTCAGGACGGCCGCCATATGGTGATGGTGGTCGGACCGCTGCGCACCAAGGCGCAGCAGGCCAAGAGCGGCGGCAGCGACGTCGTCGCCGATAACGAGGAGAACAAGGCTCGCGCCAAGGCGAAGAACGAGCGCCGGGCGCGGAAGACCCAGCAGCGTCAGGAGCGCGTCTCCACTGACGAGAAGGACGTCAAGCCGCTGTCGAACTCCATGGCCGACTACCTGCCGGACGAGCTGAAGAACCTCTGAGCAGATCCGCCGTCGACCATCGGCGGCGCTGAGCCGGCCTCGGGAGACAATTTCGTCTCCCGACGGCACTGGCGTACTATGGACGGTTGGGTCACTCGGCCTGCGCCGCGCGTCTGCGCCGGCGCGGCGGGGCGACCCATGACAAAGGGATCTCCCCAGGCCGGGAGTCTGGGCGATGATCCACCTCTGCACCGCCGTGACGGGATCCCCGTGACACATAGGTGCTGCAGGTCCGAACGAACGAAGGAGAACGGCATCATGCCGAAGAACAAGACGCACTCCGGCGCCAAGAAGCGTTTCAAGCTCACCGGCTCCGGAAAGATCAAGCGCCAGCAGGCCAACCGTCGCCACTACCTGGAGCACAAGTCTTCCCGCCTGACCCGTCGCCTGGCGAAGGACCAGATCGTCACCAAGGCAGACGAGGGCCGCATCAAGAAGATGCTGGGCAAGTAAAGCCCGCAGCTGCACTGCGGATGCGTGCGCATCCGGCCGGGCCGCTGGGTGCGGCCCGCGAAGACTTACGTAAGACTCACAGGAGAAACTGACACATGGCACGTGTGAAAAGGGCACTGAACGCCCACAAGAAGCGCCGCAAGGTCCTCGACCGGGCCTCCGGCTACCGCGGACAGCGCTCCCGCCTCTACCGCAAGGCCAAGGAGCAGCTGCTGCACAGCTACACCTACAACTACCAGCACCGGAAGAAGCGCAAGGGCGATTTCCGCCGCCTGTGGATCCAGCGCATCAACGCTGCCTCCCGCGCTCACGGCCTGACCTACAACCGGTTCATCCAGGGCCTGAAGGCCGCCGGTGTGGAGGTTGACCGCCGTATGCTGGCCGAGCTGGCCGTCTCCGACGCCAAGACCTTCGAGTCGCTGGTGGAGACCGCACGCAACGCCCTGCCTGAGGACGTCAACGCCCCCCGCGCCTGAGTCCCCGGCAGCAGCCGAACCGGCGAAAGCGCCGCCGTCCCACTCCGGGAGGCGGCGCTTTCTCATTGCCGCGCCGGGGATCGAAGCCCGCATGGGCCTCGCCCGCCGGGCTCGCAGGGCAGAATGGGGAGGTGGGCGCACACTCCCGCACACCAGGAGGTACGGGCGCACGCCCCCGCACAGCAGAAGGAGCAGACCTGTGGCCGATGAGTATCTGATGGACAATCCGCGCAGCGACCGGGTCAAGAAGGTCGCCGCCCTGTCCAGCCGGGCCGGCCGCCGCAAGCAGGGACTGTTCGTCGCCGAAGGACCGCAGCCGGTGCGCGAGGCGCTGCGCCTGTGGCTGGCCCGCCACGATGCCGGCCCAGACCCCGCCGGCCCAGACCCCGCAGCGCCCGCCGGGGAGGCCGAGCCTGCCCCAGGTGCAGGGCACATACCCAGCGGTGATCCGCACCTGCTGCCGCAGCTGGACGCGCTCTACTTCACATCCGAGGCGCTGGAGCAGCACCCCGATCTGGCCGCCCTGGTGGACCAGGCCCGCGGGGTCCTCTTCGACCCGCAGGCCCAGCTGCCGCGTGGGGCACGGTTCTTCCTCCGGGAAGCCACCTCTGCGACCCTGCAGGCGATGAGCGACGCCGAGACCCCCCAAGGGGTGCTGACCGTCTGCCGGATCCCTCGCAATCCCGGCCCTGAAGCCCAGGCCCTGCTTGCCGACCGCATGCGGCTTGGCGCAGCGCTGCTGGGAGTCCAGGACCCGGGCAACGCCGGAACCATCATCCGAGTGGCGGACGCGGCCGGCGCTGACGCCGTCGTACTGTCCCCCGGCACCACAGACCCCTGGGCGCCGAAGGTGGTCCGCGCCGCCGCAGGCTCCCACTTCCACCTGCCGGTCCTCACCGGGGTGGACCCCGCCGCTGCGGCAGATGACTTCAGAGCCCGTGGACTGCAGATCCTTGCTGCCCACGGGTACGCAAACCTCTCGCTGGCGCAGCTGCAGGCCGGCGCCGGTGCTCCGAGCCTGCAGCGCCGCACTGTGTGGCTGTTCGGCAATGAGGCGCACGGACTGAGCCCGGCTGAGCGCGATCTGGCTGATGCGGCGGTCTCCATTCCGCTCTACGGGCAGGCTGAATCGCTCAACGTCGCAGCGGCCGCTGGCATCTGCCTCTACGCCTCGGCCATGGCCCAGCGCGCAGAAGGCACGCCGTGAGCTACTCGCCGCAGGGCCGGGACGTGGAGAACGCCGGCTTCCGCTGCACCCGCTGCGGAGCCGGCGTGGCCCCGCACACCGCAGGCAGTTACCGCAACCACTGCCCGCACTGCCTGTGGTCCCGGCACGTGGACGAGCTGCCCGGCGACCGGGCCGCCGAATGCGGCGCGCCGATGGAGCCGGTGGGGGTGGACTATTCGGGAAAGAAGGGCTACATCCTGCTGCACCGATGCACCGCCTGCGGAGCTCAGGACCGCAATAAGCTGGCTCCCGACGACGACATGGACCGGGTGATCGAGCTGCAGCGCCCGCGGTAGCCCCGCAGGAGGGGACCCAGTCCGAGCCTGAGCCCCTATGCAGCTCCGGCCCCTGCTGCGCGGCATTCGGTCGCGGCGCCCAGTCCCGCCCAGGCACAGTGATGGCCCCACCATGCTGCGCCTGCCGACCGCGCCGGAGACGTCACGATGGGGCCATCGCCCTACCGAGAGCCCGTCATCGGGCCCTTGGATTCACTATGAGATTGTCAGCTGCCGGCCGGAGTGAAGTCCCTGCTGCTGAGGAACTCCGGACGCGGCTGCGGGGCCGCAAACGGCTCCACCGGGGTGTTCTCCACCGAGTTGTAGACGATGAACACATTCGAGCGCGGGTAGGGGGTCACATTGCCGTTGGAGGCGTGCATGCAGTTGGAGTCGAACATGATCGCTCCGCCGGCCGGGCCCTCCAGCACGTCGATGCCGAACTTGTCGGCGAACTCGGTGAGCGTCTCAGGGTCCGGCACACCGGCGCCCTGCATCACCAGCGACTGCTTGTGGTTGTTCTCCGGGGTCTTGTCCACTGCACTGATGTAGTGCTTGTGGGAGCCGGGCATGATCATCAGCGGACCGTTGAACGAGTAGTTGTCGGTCAGCGAGATGGAGATGCTCACCGCACGCGGAGTGGGCATGCCGTCCTCGGCGTGCCAGGTCTCGAAGTCCGAATGCCAGGTGAAGTCCTTGCCCACAAAGCCGGGCTTGTAGTTGATCCGGCTCTGGTGGATGTAGACGTCGGAGCCTAGAATCTGGCGGGCCCGGTCCACAATCCGCGGGTCGTTGGCGATCTTCCGGAAGACTTCGTTGGTCTTGTGGATATCGAAGATTGACCGCACCTCATTGGACTTGGCCTCCACCACAGTGCGCTCATCGGCCTTGACCTCCGGGTCCTCAGCCAGGCGCTTGAGCTCATCGCGGAACAGCTGCAGCTCATCGGCCGTGATGAGCTGGTCGATGGTCAGGTAGCCCTTCTCGTCGAAGCCGCACAGGGTCTCTGCGTCCATGGGGCCCTGCTCTGCAGTGCCCTGGACAACCGGGTCCTGCCGCGGAATCACGCGGGGCTCACCACCCTGGCGGGTGGGGTACAGGTCCGTCACCTCGTGGACGGTGGCCGTCATGGGTTGACCTCCTTCATCGTTGGACGTTCTGTACATGTGCATCAGACCAAAAGATGCTTGCAGCGCTCGCCTGCCGATGAATGGCAGCTAACGGCGCCGCCACCTACGGACCCTAGCAGGTCTGTTGCTCACTGCAACCGACTGTGCACTACAGTGCTGATATGGAGGCATCACGCAACTACGCGATCACGAACGCACATATTGTTCCGGTGACCGCTGAACCCTTCGACGGCACCTTGGTCATCACCGAGGGCACCATCGCCGCGATGGGTCCCGATGTGCAGGTCCCTGAGGCCCATGAGGTCATTGACGCCGACGGCGGCTGGGTGCTTCCCGGCCTCATCGACGCCCATGTCCATCTGGGCGTCCACGAGCAGGGGGAGGGCTGGGCCGGTGCGGACTTCAACGAGTCCACCGATCCGGTGACCGCCGCCGCCCGCGCCCTGGACGCCATCAACCCCACGGAGCTGGGATTCGACGACGCCGTCTCCTCCGGGGTCACCACGGTGAACGTGAACCCCGGTTCGGCCAACCCGATCGGCGGGCTCACAGTGGCGATCAAGACCTTCGGCGCCGTGGTCGACGATATGGTTCTGCGGTCTCCCTCCGGCCTGAAGGCGGCGCTGGGGGAGAACCCCAAGCGGGTCTACGGAGACCAGAAGAAGACCCCCAGCACCCGGCTGGGAGTGGCGCTGACGGTGCGCAAAGCGTTCTCCGAGGCCCGCGAATGGGCGGCCAAGCCTGCCGAGGAGCGGGGCACCGATCTGGTCAGTGAGGCGCTGGCGAAGGTGCTGAACCGGGAGATCCCCTGGCGGCAGCACTGCCACCGGACAGACGACATCGCCACCGCTATCCGGATCGCCGACGAGTTCGGCTACGAGCTGGTCCTGGACCACGGAACCGAGGCGTATAAGCTGGCCGACCGAATCGCTGAGCGCGGCATTCCGGTGCTCTACGGCCCCATGATGGTCTCCCGCTCCAAGGTGGAGGTCCGCGAGCGGAGCCCGCGGGCGCCCGGGCTGCTGGCCAATGCCGGAGTGAAGGTCTCCATCATCACCGATCATCCGGTGGTGCCCATCGACTTTCTGATCCATCAGGCAGCCCTGGCAGTGCGTGAAGGGATGGACCCGCAGCAGGCGCTGCGCGCGGTGACCATCCATCCGGCCGAGGTCCTGGGCGTCTCCGACCGGGTGGGCTCCCTGGAGCCGAACAAGGACGCCGATGTGGTGCTGTGGTCCGGTGATCCGCTGGACACCCGCAACCGTCCGCTGGCCACCTGGGTCTCCGGCAGGCAGGTCTACACCTACGACGCCGCCGCCGGAGAGGGCACTGTGGCGGCCCGCTGGTAGCCCGCCCGAACGACCTCAGGCGTGGGTGCTGCGCTCGGTCCGCGCGTGGGCGGCCGTCTCCAGCTGGAATGTCGCATGCTCCACCGCGACGTCGAAATGCTCGGCCACGCAGCTCCGCAGCTCGGCGAGCTTCTCCGGGGCGCAGCCGTCGGTGAAGCACTCGTCATCGAGCACCACATGGGCAGAAAGCACAGGCAGCCCGGTGGCCACAGTGGAGGCGTGCAGATCATGGACATCCTGCACGTGGTCGATCTGCAGAATGTGCTGCCGCACCTGGTCCACATCCAGCCCGCGCGGGGCGAACTCCAGCAGGATGCGCCCGGTCTCGCGCAGCAGCACGGCGGCGCGGGGGATGATCACACCGGCGATCAGCAGCGCTGCCACCGAGTCGGCCTGCTGCCAGCCGGTGAGCCAGATGATCACAGCTGCCGCCATCACCCCCGCCGACCCCAGGGCATCGGCGAAGACCTCCAGGAACGCAGCGCGCACACTGAGGTTCTCCCGCCGCACACCGGCCAGGATCCGCAGCGAGATCAGGTTGCCCACCAGCCCGGCGGCCGCGAAGGCCAGCAGCTGCACCGACGGAATCTCCTGGGGCGAGCTGAGGCGCTGCACCCCTTCCACCACGGCATAGACCCCCATGGACAGCAGCAGCGCCGCCTGCAGCAGGCCTGCCAGGATCTCCGCACGGCGGTACCCCCAGGTGCGCGAGGAGGAGGGCGCTCGCAGCATCAGCCCGGCGGCGGTGACCGCTGCCACCAGGCCGATGCTGTCGGCCGCTGAGTGCACCGCATCGGTCAGCAGCGCCAGCGAGCCGGTCAGCCACGCGCCCACCGCCTGGGCGGCCACCACTGCCGCGGTCACCGCGCAGCACAGCAGCAGCCGATCCCGGTGCCCGGCGTAGTCTGCCGCTGCAGGGTCACTGTGGCTGTGCTGGTGGCCGAAGCTCATGCGTTCACAATAAGCCCGCCCAGTTGAGAATGCCTAAGGTGAGAAGCCTGCGCAGAAGAGTTATCACCGGCGCCCGCCGGCCTGCGCTGACGCCGGCCGCCGCGCTCTCCTATTCTGGTGCTATGAGCATTGAGCCGGCCCCCACCTTCAGCACAGAGTTCACCTCAGGAACCTTCGCCCGCATCACCGGCCGCGTCCAAGGGGTGAACTACCGCCGCTCAGCCAAGCGGCAGGCCGATGAGCTGGGTCTGATCGGCTGGGTCCGCAATGCCGACGACGGCGCGGTGGAGATGCTCATCGGCGGGGCCGGCCCTGCCGTGGACTCGCTGCTCAGCTGGTGCCGCTCCGGCCCCTCCAAAGCGGAGGTGAGCCAGGTGGAGACCCGTGAGGCGACCGAGGAGGAGCTGAAGACCCTGCCGGAGAGCGGGTTCGAGGTCCGCCGCTGAATCAGCCGGCCCCTCACTCAGCCCGGCGACCCTGCAGCCGACTCCTCGTCGGCGGTCTGCGGGGTGGTCAGCCCCAGCTCTGCCGGCAGCTCCTCGCTGCGTCCGAGCACATGCTCGGCCAGGAACGCGAAGACCACCTGGTACCAGACCTTGGCGTGCTGGGGCTTGAGAATCCAGTGGTTCTCATCCGGGAAGTACAGGAACCGGTGGTCGGTGGCGCCGTCGTCGTCCATTGGGCGTCCCGAGCGCTCCAGCAGCTCATACCAGAGCCGCAGTCCCTCTCCGATGGGCACCCGATAGTCCTTGTCCCCGTGGATGACCAGCATCGGGGAGGTGATCTTCTCCACGTGGCGGTGCGGTGAGTGCTGCTCCT
The DNA here is from genome assembly GCF_029265375.1 of Nesterenkonia sp. Taxonomy (GTDB): domain Bacteria; phylum Actinomycetota; class Actinomycetes; order Actinomycetales; family Micrococcaceae; genus Nesterenkonia. The sequence goes on along the minus strand of NZ_JAJUJJ010000008.1, from coordinate 46,880 downwards.
CCATGGCGGCATCGATCTGCCGGCGCCAGAACGGGGACATATCAGTGGTGGGGCCGAACTGGTCCAGCGCCCAGAGGCTGGCGTGGGTGACGATCGCCCGGAACCGGTCGGTGTGTCCGGCCACCCAGTTGGCCATATAGCCGCCGAAGGATCCGCCCATCGCCGCGGTGCGGGTCTCGTCGATGTCCTCGCGGGCCACCGCGGCATCGGTGATGCTCATCAGATCGGTGTAGGGCTTGTCTCCCCAGGAGTTCCACCCGCGCTGGATGAAGTCCTGCCCGTAGCCGGTGGACAGCGCCGGGTCCGGCAGCAGCACGGCATAGCCCTTGGCCACCGCCAGCCACGGGTTCCAGCGCCAGGTCCAGGCGTTCCAGGAGTTCAGCGGGCCGCCGTGGATCCACAGCAGCATCGGTGCCGGTGAGTCGGCAGCGGCCTCTGCGGGCAGCGCCAACCACGCCCGGAGGCGCGCCCCGTCCTCAGCGGTGGTCTCCACCTCGGTGAGCGTGCCTGGCAGCTGGGGCCGCTCGGCCGGATTCGGCAGCCGGGTGCTGTCCCCGGTGGCCAGATCGATCCGGGCCAGCTCGGAGGGGAATGCGTAGCTGGAGCGCACGCCGTAGGCGGTTGTGCCGTCGGGGGAGACCCGCACCTCCGAATAGGTGGAGTCCTCGGAGGTGAGCCGCGTGGTGCTGCGCTGCTCCACATCCACCCTGAAGATGGGGCCGCGGCCGTTCTCATCAGCCAGCGCCAAAAATCCTGAGCCGTCGGGGAGCCAGTCGGCAGGGGTGAGCCACAGGTCCACATCCTCGGTCAGCGCGGTGAGCTCCCCGGAGTCCAAATCCAGCAGGTGCAGCACCGGGCGCATGGCCTGCTCCGGGGTGGGACGCCGGGAGATCCCGACGACGGCGCGGCGCGAATCGGGGCTGATGATGCCCGGGGTGTGGGTCAGGTTTGGGTCATCCAGCAGCACCTCCCACTGGCCGGAGCGCAGGTCCACCCGGGCCACAGCGGAGCGCATATCCGCCCCGGCCTCCGGGATGCGCAGCGCGAAGAGTGCGAAGCTGCCGTCGGGGCTGATATGCACATCGCCGCCGAACCGGTCCCCGATCTGCTCGGTGACCCGGCGCAGGCTGCGCCGGGCGGGCTCGGCCGGCGCAGCAGCGGCTGGCGCCTCAGCCTCCTGCGGCTGGTCCTGGCCGAGCACGAACAGATTGCTGCGGGCCGGGCCGAGGTCGTGGTCCCAGAACCGGACCGGGTAGCCGGAGTGCAGGATGGCCTTCACGGAGGAATCCTTGCGTGCTGAGTGCAGCCGCTGGTGCTCCTGCTCGGTCTGGGCACCGGGCAGAACAGAGGCGGTCACGGCCACCACGTCGGCGTTGCGTGCGCAGGCCACCGATTCCACCCCGCCGGGGCGGCGGTTGACCACATATGCCTCGCCGCCGCCGGCCGGCAGGCACCACAGGGCGGTGTCGTCGTCGTTGTCCTGCTCGTCCGGCCGGGCGGAGGTGAAGTAGAGGTCGCCATCGGCTGAGAACACCGGTGAGGCCTCGCCCTTGGCGCTGCGGGTCAGCCGCCGCGCCGGGCGCTCGCCCTCCGGGTCCACCTCCCACAGGGCGGTCACATAGCCGTCCTTGGCGGTGTTGAGCGTCTGGACGGTGGTCACCAGACGGCGGCCGTCCGGGCTCAGCGCCAGCGAGGCGATGCGCGGGTGGGCGACGTAGTGGTCAAGGTCTGTGAAGGTCTGATCAGCCATGCACCAAGTCTGCCACGGCAATGGTTGCCTCACGCAACTATATCGGTGGTGCCGGTGAGGTCGCCGCGCGCCGCTCAGCGCCGGGAGAGTGTGCGGAAGAACCAGAGGTAGAACGCGCTCCAGCACCCAGCGAACACCATGCTCACCGCCGGCTCGGGCAGCCGGGGTGCGGCGCGGTGAGCTGCCGCGGCAGCACCGGAGGCCAGCAGCGTGACCGCGGCGAAGCGCAGCAGCCGGGCGGGCACGCTCCAGGCGAGGAAGCTCACCAGCGAGCGGCCCTGCAGTCCGGAGGCGCGGGCGTAGAGCTTGTACGGCACACCGCGGGTGGGCCCCCGCATCAGGCTGCGGTGGCCCTCGTGCTGCAGCTCGGCCTCCACCTCCACTACCATCTGCTCCGAGACGGCCGGCACCTTTGCCATCCATCGGCGCGTAGTGCGCTCAGGCATTCGGCGGCTCCACAGGTAGGTCACTGTGCCCCCGGTCATCGCCCCGCCGAGGGCTGAGAGGCAGCACGTCAGCGCGCGCCGCGGCCGGCGCAGCCCCACCCAGGAGGTCCACACATCCGGCACCACAAAGAAGAAGGTGGCCTCGGCGAAACCCCATCCGGCAGCCACGCTGTGATCAGCGACACGTCCCATGGGAATGACCATATACTGGCCGCGGAACGCAGCGGGAGGGCCGCAGCCAGACAGGAGGCCGCATCGTGGCGCCGCAGCCGGCAGAAGACCGACGTCAGATCCCCCAGCGCAGCTCAGCATGGGCCGCGCGGGCCGCGGACCTGCTGGCTGCTGCGCGGCTGACCCCCAACCAGGTCTCGGTCGGCTCAGTGATCGTGGCCGCCGTCGGCGCTGCTGGGCTGGTGGCCTCCGCCTTCACTGAGGAGGCGGTGCGCGCGGCAGTGCTGGCCGTCGCAGCGGTGTGCATCCCGCTGCGGCTGCTGCTGAACATGCTCGACGGCATGCTGGCGGTGGAGAAGGGCATGCACTCTCCAGTCGGCGAGATCTACAACGAGCTGCCGGACCGCATTGCCGATGCGCTGCTGCTCGGCGCTGCCGGAGTCGCCGGCTCCGGCGTGGTGGTGCCGGCCGGGCTGGACGTGGGCCTGCCGCTGGGGCTCCTCGCAGCGGTGCTGGCGGTGCTCACCGCCTATATCCGCACCCTCGGCGCGGCCCTGGGGACCCGGAACTTCTTCGACGGCCCGCTGGCCAAACCTCACCGCATGTGGCTGCTGATGGCCGCCTGCCTGCTCGCCGCAGCTGAACCATGGCTGCCCTGGAGCAGCGGCTGGGTGATGCTGGTGGCCGCCGGCGTCATCGCGCTGGGCTCACTGTTCACCTGCATGCGCCGCACCCGCCGTATCAGCGCAGTGCTGCGCTCCCGCGGCAGCGAGGACGCAGCGTGAGGCTCACCCAGCTGGCCCGCCGGGGCCTGGCGCGCACCATCAGCGCAGCCGCGGGGGCCCGTGTGGTGGACCAGGCCTCAGCGCTGCCGCAGCTGGAGCAGGCGATCTTCTACGCCAATCACTCCAGCCATCTGGACTTTCTCACCATCTGGGCAGCTCTGCCGGAGCACCTGCAGCAGCGGGTCCGTCCCATCGCGGCGAAGGACTACTGGGGCTCCGGCCTCCGCCGCAGCGTGGCAGAACGAATCTTCAACGCCTACCTGGTGGAGCGTCACGGCTCCTCCGCTGCGCGCACCCGCGGCAGTGACGCCGGTGTGAGCCCCAAAGGCCAGATCACCGGGATGACGCAGGTGCTCGACGCCGGGGACTCGCTGATCATCTTCCCGGAGGGCACCCGCGGCGACGGTGAGACGATCGCGGAATTCCACTCCGGGCTGTACCGGCTGGCCTGCCACAATCGGCAGATCCCGGTGATTCCGGTGGCCCTGGCGAATCTTGGGCGCATCCTGCCCAAAGGGGAGATTGTGCCGGTCCCGCACCTGTCCACTGTGGTGTTCGCCCCGGCGATGCACGTGGGAGCTGAGGAGGACAAGGACAGTTTCCTCACCCGGGCCCGCGAGCAGCTCATCAGCATGCTGGCCCAGCAGGATCAGCAGCAGGGTGAGCAATGAGCATCGGGCTGCTGGATTCGACGTCACTGGCTCTGCTGGCCGGAGTCGGCGCGGTGCTGGTCATCGCCACACTCATCGCCTGGCTGCTGGGGCGCCGGATCGGACCCACCGGAGTGATCATCAACCTCAAGCAGCGCATCGCCGCCTGGTGGCTGATGGCCGGCCTGATCGGCGCGGTGCTGGCGGTGGGGGAGACCGCCACGGTGCTGCTGTTCCTGCTGATCAGCCTGTTGGCGCTGCGCGAGTTTGTGACCATCTCACCGACTCGGCGCGGGGACCATAAGGTGCTGGTCTGGATGGTGTTCATCATCCCGGCGGTGCACTACTGGTTCGTCTGGGAGCACTGGTACGGGATGTTCAGCGTCTTCATCCCGGTCTACGCGTTCCTGTTCCTGCCGGCGCGCAACGCGCTGGCCGGCCAGACCGATGGGTTCCTGCAGCGCACGGCCACCATCCAGTGGGCGCTGATGGTCAGCGTCTACGCCATCAGCTACGCCCCAGCCCTGCTGCAGCTCCCGGTGGCCATGGAATTCGGCCGCGAGGCCGCCGAGGGTTCACCCCCGGGCGCCGGAGGAGCCGCCGGCGCCCAGCTGCTGCTGTTCCTGCTGCTGGTGGTGCAGGGATCCGATGTGCTGCAGTACATCTGGGGCAAGACCATCGGGCGGCATCCGATCGCGCCGCGGGTGAGCCCGAATAAGACCTGGGAGGGGTTCATCGGCGGGGTCCTTTCGGCCACGGCCCTGGGTGCGGCACTGTGGTGGATCACTCCGTTCACTCCGCTGCAGGCCGCGGCCCTGGCGCTGGTCTCCTGCGTTATGGGCTTCGCCGGAGGTCTGGTGATGAGTGCGATCAAGCGCGACCGCGGCATCAAAGACTTCGGCAGCCTGATCTCCGGCCACGGCGGAATCATGGACAGGCTGGACTCCCTGGCTTTCGCCGCGCCGGTGTTCTTCCACCTGGTGCGCTTCTTCTTCTCCTGAGCTCAGGCGGGCAGCCCCGGGCCGGTGCTGGGGTCCAGACCGAGAGATTATGCTGGGCGGTCATGAACAGATCCCACCGTGCCCTCGTGCTGGCCGCAGCCACTGCGCTGCTGGTCAGCTCCTGCGGAGCAGATGACGACGACGCCGGCACCGAACCGACCGCCGCGCCGGAGAACGCCGAGGCCGATCAGCAGGCCGAAGACCAGCAGGAACAGGTGCAGGAGGAAGAGGTCTTCGCCGAAGCTGAGATCACCGATCAGGCCGGCAACCCGCTGGGAACGGTGACCGCCTCCCACACGGAGGAGGGTGTGCGCATCGCCGCCGAAGTGCACAGCCTCACCCCGGGGTTCCGCGGAATCGGCATTCACGAGACCGGAGTCTGCGAAATTGCCTCGGCCGACGAGTTCGGCCAGATCGGCGATTTCCTCTCCGCAGGGGAGCTGCTGGCCGGCAGCCCGGAGGAAGATCTGGGCACCGTGGAAGGTGAGGACGAGCTGGCCGAGACCCCACCGGCCGAAGAGGGGGTGCCGGAGAACTCGCAGGAGGACACCACCGACCAGGCAGAACCTGGCCAGCCCACCACAGAACAGCCCAGCACAGAGCAGCCCGGTACTGGCCAGCCGGGCACTGGCGAGGACCAGGGGCACCCGGCACCGCCGCAGGGAGCCGAAGCTCCCGGGGGCTCCGCCGCGCCCCAGGCCTCCGGTGCAGTGATCCGCCCAGCCGCCTACCTGCAGTCCCAGCCCGGGGCGACCGCGCCGCCGCCGCAGACCGACCCCGAAGCGGAGATCGACCGTCCCGAGCGCGCCGGGGCGCTGCCGAACCTGCTGATCAATGAGGACCGCACCGGCTACCTGGAGACCATCTCCCACCGGCTGACCGAGGAGCTGCTGCTGGACGGCGACGGCGCCGCGGTGATCATCTACACCGCGGCCGACCACCACGGAAATATTCCGCAGCGCTATGCCCCCTACGGGCCCGATGAGGTCTCACGGACCACCGGGGACACCGGCGACCGTGTCGGCTGCGGAGTGCTGGAGCCCAGCGGCGGAGACCAGTGAGCGGTCTCACAGCACTTTGCTGGAGGGAATCCGCTGTGGATATAGTCGGGGGAACAATCTGGTGTGCCGGGAAGTCTGGTCGGCGAGCTGAGAAGGCTGTGTCACCTGGGGTTCACGCGGGCCTGGGTAGGATGCACTCTCGGCATCTGACCGATGCAGGACCCCGACTGCCCAGGAGGCCGCCTGATGGAGACCTCGCTGCTGCCGTGGCCGTTGGCGCGGCGGTCGGCAGCCGACGTGCGCAAGGAGGCTGCTGATCAGTGACTCTGATGGTCCTCCTCTTCCTCACCCTGCTGCTGGTTCCGGCAGCCGCCGCCCTGCACCGCGTGCTGAAGCGTGACACCGGCTGGTTCGCCGCCGCTGTGCTGGCCGTGCTGGGCGGGCTGACTCTGCCCTGGCTGCCCGGTGTGGCCGCCGGAGAGATCACCGCCGAGCATCTGCCCTGGATCCCCAGCGCCGGTGTCGGCATCTCGCTGCGCCTGGACGGGGTGGCCATGGTCTTCCTGCTGCTGGTGCTGCTCATCGGCGCCCTGGTGATGGCCTACAGCGCCCGCTACTTCGCCCCCGGAAAGAAGACCGGCGACTACTACGTGTGGATGCTGCTGTTCGTCTTCTCAATGTCCGGCATGGTGCTGGCCGATGATCTCATCCTGCTGTTCGTCTTCTGGGAGTTCACCACGCTGTGCTCCTTCTTCCTGATCAACCGCTCCGGGGACAAAGCCCCGGCGCCGGCCCAGCGCACTCTGCTGATCACCATGGGCGGCGGCCTGGGGCTGCTGATGGCGGCCCTGATGATCATCTCCGCCACCGGCACCTCCAGAATCTCCGAAGCCCTGCAGCATGACGTCTGGCAGCAGGACCCGGGATTCACCGCCGTGGTGGCAGTGCTGGTGGCGCTGGCGGCCTTCACCAAGTCCGCGCAGTTCCCCTTCCATATGTGGCTGCCCGACGCGATGGTCGCCCCCGCACCCGTCTCCGCCTATCTGCACGCGGCCGCGATGGTCAAGGCAGGCGTCTACCTGCTGCTGCGGTTCTCCCCGGTCTTCCACGATGTGGCGCTGTGGCAGGCGATGCTGCTGACCAGCGGACTCATCACAGCGCTGATCGGCGCGCTCTTCGCGCTGCAGCGCCACGACATCAAAGAGATCATGGCCTTCTCCACCGTCTCCCAGCTGGGATTCCTGGTGGCGATGATCGGCGTCGGCACTCCCACCGCACTCTCGGCCGCCGTGATCCATGTGATCGCCCATGCGCTGTTCAAGGCCACCCTGTTCATGATGGTCGGCATCGTGGAGGGTCAGGCCGGCTCGCGCGATATCCGGGTGCTCAACGGCCTGCGGCGCACCATGCCGGTCAGCTTCGCGATCACCGGCGTGGCTGCCCTGTCCATGGCCGGTGTGCCGCCGATGCTGGGCTTCGTATCCAAGGAGAACCTGCTCAAGGGCTTCCTCTCCGCCGGCGAGGACGGCAGCTTCGGCTCCGGACTGACCTGGACGGTGACGCTGCTGGGCGTGCTGGCTGCCGTAGGGACCTTCGCCTACTGCGGGCGGATCGTGCTGGGCATCTTCACCCGCTACAGCGGCGCCGGCGCTCAGGATGAGCCGCAGCGGCCGATGGAGACCGACGCGGCAAAGGAGGCCCCTGCCGCCTTCTGGCTGCCGGCCATGCTGCCCGCCGCTGCCGGTGCGGTCCTGGGGATTGTGCCGCAGCTGCTCGACGGGGTGGTCACGGCCGCAGCCCGCGCCGCATCGGGCACCGACTACACCTCCCACTTCCACCTGTGGGGCGGTCTGAGCACGGACCTGATGCTCTCGGCAGTCATCATGGGCATCGGCCTGGCGGCGGTGCTTGCCCGCACCCGCGTGGACTCTGTGGTGCCGCGTCGGATCCTGCCGTTCACCGGTGTGCAGGCGGTGGAGGGCATCCGGGAGATGCTCATCCGACTGGGCCGGCGCGCCGGGGATCTGACCCGCACCGATATGCACGGCCTGCATCTGACGGCTCCGGGCCTGATGCTGGTGGGACTGCTCATCGCAGGCCTGATCGCCGCCCCAGCAGTGGGCGAGCTGGAGCCGGGCAGCACGCGCACCGCTGACTGGCTCTTCATCGCACTGATGGTGGTCCTGCTGGCCGGTGCCGTGATCACCACGAACCGGGCGGCCGCCGTCGTGCTCGCCGGCGGAGCCGGGTTCATCGTCTCGGCCTACTACTTCACCCTCGGCGCCATCGACGTGGGGCTGACTCAGCTGCTGGTGGAGATCCTCACCGTGGTGATCTTGGTGCTGGTGCTGCGCAAGCTGCCCTCGACCTTCCACCGGGTGCGGCGGTCCCGGACCGTGCTGGCGGCCCTGGTGGCCGCGGGCTTCGGGCTGATGGCCTTCACCGCCACCTATGCCCTGACCGGACGCCGTGGCCAGCATGAGGTGGCCCGCTACTACCTGGAGAACACCTACGACCAGACCGGGGCTGACAATATGGTCAACTCCATCCTGGTCGACTTCCGCGCCCTGGACACCTTTGGGGAGCTCACCGTGCTGGGAATCGCCGGCTTCGCGATTCTTGCGGTGCTCAACTCGGCGTTCTCCACCTCGGACAACCGCTCGGAGCAGGCCAAATGGTGGGAGGGCACGCCCCTGGGCGATGCCGAGAACAACACCACCGCCATGCGCAGCGTCTTCAATTGGGTCGCCCCGCTGATCGTGCTGTTCTCACTGGTCCTGCTGGTTCGCGGACACTACGAGCCCGGCGGCGGATTCATCGCCGCCCTGGTGGCCGGCGGCTTCTTCGCCCTGCGCTACCTGGTGGCGCCCTCGGACTCGGCGGTCAAGCTGCGCTGGGACTACGCCCTGGTGATCGTCGGAGGAATCCTGATCGGCGCCGGCACAGGTCTTGCCGGCCTGTTCGGCGGCTCCTTCCTCACCCCGCTCACCTGGGACATCCCGCTTCCCTGGGGCGGCCACTACCACTTCACCACTGCACTGGTCTTTGACGTGGGCATCTACCTGGCGGTCATCGGCACAGTCCTGGTGGCCCTGGACAGGCTGGGGCAGGCCCAGCGCTATCCCGCCGAGCTGCTGAAGGCCTACCAGCGGTCCCACGGTCTGCCGCAGCAGGACGCCGGTGCAGGGGCCGTCGGCGCAGACCCCGGTGACGTGCCCCCGCAGGTTGCCGAAGTCGAACTGTACGGCCAGCGGGCCCGCGGGAAGGGGGATCAGCAGCAATGAGTACCGCAGTGATGGTGGGGCTGCTCACAGCAGCCGCGGTCTACCTGTTCATGCAGCGCGGGATGGTGCGCATCATCCTCGGCTTCGTGCTGATCTCCCATGCCGCCAATCTGGTGCTGTTCTCCGCCGGCAACACCGCATACCGGGGGCTGCCGTTCGTCTCCAACGAGGCCGGCGACCGGGCTGACCCGCTGCCGCAGGCGTTCGTGCTCACCGCAATCGTCATCGCCTTCGCCATCACCATGTTCATGCTGACCCTGGCGATCACCACCACCACCGATGACGACACTGAGGGCAATGATGAGGCCCCGGCTCAGGTGGTGGCCACGGCCCACGCGCTGCGCAGCGGCTCGGTGCCGGTCCAGCCCCAGCCCGGTGAGCAGAGCCACCACGGCAGCGGCCCCGACCGCCCCGCCGAGCAGGCCCAGCGGGACGACGGCGCAGCGGAGCCGCCTGCCGGCGATGCCGCAGCCGGTGAGCACGGGGCCGAGCAGCGGCTGGACGATGAACGAGGCGAAGGAGGGCAGCAGTGACCCAGCTCACCGGGACGCTGCCCGGAACCCTGCCCCTGCTGGCCGGGGTGCCGCTGCTGCTGGGAGCGCTGTGCGCGGCCCTGCGCACCCAGCGCATGCTGAGGCACATCATCAGCTTCACCACCCTGGCAGCCATCCTCTGCTACGGACTGCTGCTGGTGGCTGTCACCTCTGACGGCACCGTACTGGCCCACCAGGTGGGGCTGTGGGACTACGGAGTGGCCATCCCCTTCGTGGTGGACGCCTTCTCCGCGCTGATGCTGAGCTTCGTGGCAGTGCTGGGCATCGCCAGCGTGCTCTTCGCCGCTGCCACCCATGAGGCGCGGGCCCGTTTTTACCACCCCTTCGTGCTGTTCCTGTTCGGCGGAATCTCCGGCGCGCTGATGACCGGGGACATCTTCAACCTCTTCGTGTTCATCGAAGTGATGCTGCTGCCCTCCTACGGCCTGATGGCCATGATGGGCGCCAAACTGGGCGCCCACGGGGCTCGCATCTTCGTCACCGTGAACCTCATGGCCTCCACGCTGCTGCTCAGCGGCGTCGGCCTGGTCTACGCCACCGCCGGCACCGTCAACCTGGCTCAGCTGCAGGGGGCCGCCTCGGAGGACCCCGCAGTGGCAGTGGCAGCCGGCGTGGTGCTCTCGGCGATCGCCATCAAAGCCGCCGTCGTGCCCGCTCACGGCTGGCTCACCCGCACCTATCCGATGACCTCCCCGGCAGTCACCGCGCTGTTCTCCGGGGTGCACACCAAGGTGGCGCTCTACGCGATCTACCGGATCTACTCTGTGGTGTTCGACGGCGACTCGCGGTTCCTCTGGGTTCTGCTGGGCATCGCCGCGCTGACCATGGTGATCGGTGTGCTCGGCGCTCTGGGGGAGACCACGGGGCGGTCAATCCTGGTGTTCCACATGATCAGCCATGTCGGCTACATCATGATCGGCGTCGGGCTGTTCACCCTGTTCGGCCTGACCGCGGCGATCTTCTATCTGCTGCACCATATGATCGTCAAGGCCTCGCTCTTCCTGTCGGTGGGTGCTCTGGAGGAGACCTACGGCACCTCTGAGCTGCAGCGGCTGGGCGGGATGATGCGGCGCGAACCCTTTGTGGCCGCCGTGTTCATGATCGGGGCGCTCTCCCTGGTCGGCCTGCCGCCGTTCTCCGGGTTCGTCGCCAAGTTCACCCTCATCGGCGCCACCATCGACGCCGGTCACCTGTGGCTGGCCGTGGTGGCTGTGGTGGTCAGTGTGCTGTCGATGGCGGCCATGATGCTCATCTGGACCCGCGTGTTCATGGGCCCCGAGCCTGAGGGACTGGAGGAGCGGGCGCTGACCTACCAGACCGCCATCCACGGAAAGCGCTACCTCAGGGTCGAGGCCCAGGCCGAGGAGCCCTCCCTGGACATAGGCCCGCCGACCAGAGCCACTATGCGGGTGCTCAGCGGGGAGCGTCCGGTCCGGGTCGCGCCGAAGCTGATCCTCCCGGCAGCTCTGCTCGCCGCAGTCACCCTGAGCCTGGGATTGGGCGCTGAAGTGCTGTTCGATGTGGCCGGAACCGCCGCGGAGAATCTGCTGAACCTCGAGGGATACGTCGATGCAGTGGAGGGAGCGTAGTCATGTCCAGCACCACGTCGACGGCGCTGTGGCCCTGGCGGGTGGTCACCTTCCTGGTCTGGTACGCCAAGGAGTTTCTGCTGGCCAACGCCCGGGTCACCGCTGATGTGCTGCGCCCCCGGGGTCGGCAGAAGATGCACCCGGCCATCATCGCGGTGCCCGCGGCCAGCCGGTCCGAGGCCGAGTGGGCCCTGATCTCAAGCCTGATCACCCTCACCCCGGGGACCCTGACGCTGACCATCTCCCGCGAGCACCAGATCCTCTACATCCACGGGATGTTTGTGGACTCCCGCGAGGAGCTGGTGGCCGAGATCCAGGAGATGGAGGACCGTATGCTCGGCGCCATGCGCCGCCAGCCGGGGGACCTGACGCGGCCGGTCGAAGCTCCGGTGGTCACTCCGGCCGAACCGTCGGAAGACGGTGAGGACTGATGTCAGAGATCACTCTGGAGGTCGCGCTGATCCTGCTGGCGGTGGGTATGCTGCTGGCGGCTTCCCGCGCCTACGTGGGCCCGCGGCTGACCGACCGGGCGGTAGCCGCCGACCTCATCTTCTTCGCGATCATCGGATTCATCGCCCTGATCGGTCTGCGCACCCAGATTGAGGCGCTGTTCGACATCATTCTCATCGCTACGCTGCTGGGCTTCATGGCCGCGATCTCCATGGCCCGCCTGGGATCAGGAGGTCGCCGCTGATGGATATCGCCAGCTTCTTCCACGGTGCCGGCCTGGTGCTGATCTTCCTGGGCATCGCCACCATCATCATCGCCGGTATCGGCCTCTTCCGGCTGCCGGACCTCTACCTGCGCGCCTCGGCCGTGGGCACCTCGGCCGGGCTGGGAGTGGCCAGCATTGTGCTGGGTGCGCTGCTGATGGACTTCACCTGGCTGAATCTGCTCAAGGCGGTGATCGCCGTCGTCGCCCAGCTGCTGACCTCGGCGGTGGGCTCCATGGCGATCGCCCGCACGGGCTATCTCAACAACTCCCGGCCCGCCGAGATCACCCACACCGATGACCTGATCAGGACCCGGCGGGATATGTTCGATTCCGACGCCGAGCCTCACCGGTAGCCCCCGTTCGGTCTGCCCAGCCAGTGTCCAGACAGTATCCGGATACTGTGGACAGTGACCGCGGCGCAGCGGCGGGCGCACGGAACCCCCTGATCAGGGGGGGCGCGCCGCCGGGTCAGGAGTCCGAGGACCAGGGAAGCGAGGCGAGGATGAGCAGCGAGAATCCCACCGTCGGCCAGCCGGGGGGTCTGAGCCCGTACCAGCGTCAGGACCATGACGACGTCGCAGACGTCTTTGAGGACGCCGCCGGCTACGAGGACGCTTCGCGTCCGGGCACAGTGACAGCCGCAGCCGACCAGCCCTATGTGGTCAAGACGCGGCAGCGGGAGGAGTTCGCCGCAGAGCACAACGGCGAGGAGCGCCGGCGGCCGGCCACGCCGCTGAAGCTCACCGGGGCCGCCTGGCGCTACAGCCTGAAGCGTACGCTGGCGGAGTTCAACCGCGACCAGTGCACCGACCTGGCCGCCGCCCTGACCTATTACGCCGTGCTCTCCATCTTTCCCGCCCTCATCGCCCTGGTCTCCATCCTGGGACTGGTGGGCGAGGCCGAGCGGGTGCAGACCTTCTTCACCGACACCATCCGGGACCTGGTCAATGACGACCCGGGCGTGATGGACACCGTGGAGACGGGCCTGGGCAGCATCACCGGGGCCTCCGGGGCGGGCCTGGGGCTGGCCGTCGGCATCCTGCTGGCCATCTGGACGGCCTCGAACTATGTCAACGCCTTCTCCCGGGCCATGAACCGGATCTGGGAGGTGGAGGAGGGCCGTCCCTTCCTCAAGCTGCGGCCCATTCTGTACCTGGTCACGGTGGCCCTGATCGTGCTGGTCGCCGTCGCCGCGGTAACCCTGGTGGTCTCCGGACCCCTGGCCGAGTCGATAGGCAACGCCATCGGGCTGGGGGAGACGGCAGTGACCGTCTGGAACTGGGCGACCCCGGTGCTGCTGGTGCTGGTGGCCGCCGCGGGCATCGCACTGCTCTACTACTGCACTCCCAATATCCGCCCCCCAGGTGCCGTATGGACCTCGGCCGGAGCGCTGGTGGCCATCGTGGTGATGATCCTGACCACTGTGGCGGTGGCGTTCTACGTGATGAACTTCGCCAACTACGAGGCCACCTACGGGTCCCTGGCCAGCGTGATCATCCTTCTGTTCTGGATCTACATCATGAACATGGTGCTGCTGCTGGGCGCGGAGCTGGACGCTGAACTGGTGCGCGCCCAGCAGCTGCAGGCCGGCATCGAGGCCGAGCGCACCATCATGCGGCCGCCGCGGGAGACCAGCGGAGCCGAGAAGAAGAACGCGGCCTATGAGAAGCTGCTGGCCGCCGGCAGCGCACTGCGGGCCAGCCGGGGTGAGACGGCCGACCCCGAGCAGCTGTGGCGACGCTAGCCAGCGTCCGACCCCGCCGAGAGAGTGAGACGTGCGTCATGGAGCGTAACAATCTGTCATATTGCGCCGCGGCTCGGACTACGACGCCGGCCGCCCCGGCAGCGGGTTGTGTGACGGGAATGTTTCGCGCCCGAGGCGCGGGCTGGCCAGCTATGCATAACCTTGAGGCCGCCTGAAGTTTTCCTCAATGTCAAAAATCCGCGTGATTCCGGCAGGCAGGACCAGTTGGGGGCGCGGCCCCAGCCTCTGTGCTGAATGCTTCCGCGATCCTGCGCCTGCGGACTTGACAGATCGCATCATCGTATTTCTCCGCCATTCCGGGGATGCGGGCGGCCAGTAACGATTCGATTACGGCTCCGCTGAGGGTGCACCCAGCTTCGTCCAAGGGTCGTAATCTGGTGCGCACCTTGTACTGAAGTGTTGCGTGCATCACTTCAGACACTCGCACCTATTGCATGAGGAGCAATATGAAACTGCGCAAACTGTCTGCAGCCGCGGCCATTCTGGCCAGCGGCGCCCTGGTCCTCACCGGCTGCACTCCCGGCGGGGAAACCGAGGATGCCAACGGCGACACCGGCAACGGTGAAGAGACTCAGGCGGAGAACGGCGGCGGCGCCGAACCCCAGGAGGGTTCCGGTGGGGAGTTCGACCAAGAAGGCGCTCTCTACACGGTCATTCCTGAGTCCGGTGCCAAGGCAGAGATGCCGGACACGTTCGAGACTAATGATGACACCATCATCGCCTCCACCGGTGCCCAGCCTTTCCAGAACGTCAACGCTGCGCACTCCGGAGCCAATTCGGTGAACAACTCGGTGGTGACCGACCGTATGTCGTCGGGCTTCATCTACTTCGGCAGCGACCTCTCCATCAATGCCGATGAGGAATTCGGCTCCTACGAGGTGGTCAGCGAGGACCCCTTCACGGTGGAGTACACCATCAGTGATGAAGCCGTCTGGTCCGACGGAACCCCCATCACCGTCCGGGACTACCAGCTCGGCTGGGCCGCTCAGCAGTACGCCGGCGAAGAGGACGGCGGGGCAGGCTTCAGCCCCTCCGGCGGCTCCCTGGCGCTCTACGTTCCGGACGGTTTCCAGTCCGAGGCCCCCGACTCCAAGACCTTCACGGTGGAGTACCCCGAGTACTACGCCGACTGGGAGCTCATGGTCTCCGGGCCGGGTGTTCCGGCCCACATCGTCGCCGAGCAGGCCGGCCTGAGCGTTGAAGAGCTCGACGCCGCCATCGCCGAGGGCGACACCGAGGCTCTGGCACCGGTGGCCGAAGTGTGGAACACCGGTATGGGCCACGCCGGCGAGTGGGATCCGGAGATCGCACTCTCCTCCGGCCCCTACCAGCTGGCTGAATGGAACTGGCAGGGCGAGGAGTCCGGCGGCTCCGTCACCCTGGAACCCAACCCCGAATGGTGGGGCACCCCTCCAGGAACCCAGAACCTGATCTTCACCTTCCAGGACGAGTCCACGCACGTGCAGGCGCTGGAGAACTACGACATCCACATCATCCAGCCGCAGGCCGATGAGGACGTCAAGCTCGGCCTGGACGAGCTGGCCGAGACCGGTGAGTTCATTGTGCACGAAGGTGACCAGGCCACCTGGGAGCACATCGACTTCCAGTACCAGCAGGGCCCATTCGCCGAGACCCCTGAACTGGCTGAGGCCTTCGCGCTCTGCCTGCCGCGGCAGGAGATCGTCGATCAGCTGATCAAGCCGGTCAACCCCGAGGCTGAGGTGCTCAACGCACGCGAGGTCCTGTCCTTCCAGCAGGGCTATGACGACTTCGTGGCCGAGTCCTATGACGGCCGCTATGACGAAGTCGACGTCGACGCTGCGGCAGCGATCCTCGAGGAGCACGACGCCGTGGGAACCACCGTGGAGATCAACCACTTCGGTCAGCCTCGCCGGCACGCCGCAGTGGAGATCATCAACACCTACTGCGGTGAGGAGGGCGCAGGCTTCAACATTGTCGACGCCGGCGACCCGGACTTCGGCGAAGAGCTGTTGGAGGGCAACTGGTCCGGTGTGGCCATGTTCGCCTGGTCCGGATCGGGCCAGGTCGTCTCGGGCCTGAACATCTACTCCAGCGAGGGCCAGCAGAACGCCACCGGCTTCTCCAGCGAGACTGTGGACGAGCAGTGGCGAGTGGTGGCGGACAATGTCTCCGACGAGGAGCGCCGTGAAGCGCTGATCGAGATCGAGCGCGCCCTGTGGGACGACCTCCACGGCATCCCGCTGTATGTCCACCCGGGCATCGTCGCCTCGGATGCCTCCATCGCCAATGTTCGGTTGACCTCTGCCCAGACGGCCGTTCCGTGGAACGCCGAGCAGTGGCAGCGCGTCGAGTGAGTCCGGGGTCGATAGAACTCTGATTCACGTCTGCGGCAAGCAGCACCGCGCCAGCGCCCTGAGCGGGCCCAGCTGGTACCGGTGACCCGTTCCGGGGCCCGGCAGAGAACCTCTGCCGGGCCCCGGGCGGTGTCGTGCCGCGGCGTGGATACCAACGGAAGGCAACCCGCACCGTGCTGAAATACACCCTCAAGCGCTTCGGACGACTGTTCATCGTCCTGTTCGGCGCTTCGATCCTCTCCTACTACCTCATCGTTCACTCCGGGGACCCCCTGCAGAGCCTGCGCGAGTCCACCGATGCCGACGCTGAGTACCAGATGGAGGTCCGGGCCCAGCATCTGAACCTCATGCTCCCCTGGACGGATGAGTACTACCTGCCCTGGTACGAGCGGTACTGGGACTGGCTGACCGGCGTACTGGGGTGCCTGGACCCCACTGACCGCATCATCGGTGCCTGCGACTGGGGCACCACTATCAACGGCGGCGATGTGACCGCCCAGATCGCCCATGCCGCCCAAGTGTCGCTGCGGCTGGTGCTCATCGCCACTGTGATGGCTATCGTGCTGGGCGTTCTCACCGGCATCGTCTCGGCGATCCGGCAGTACTCATCGTTCGACTATGCGATGAGCTTCCTGATGTTCCTCTTCTGGTCGCTGCCCCCGTTCTGGGCGGCAGTGATCGCCAAGGAATACCTGGCCATCCGCTACAACGACTGGATGGCCGACCCGCACTTCAGCCTGCCGATGATCGCGGTGATCGCCGTGGTCCTCGCCATCGCGGTCCCCATGGTCCTCGGCGGCAGTGCACGTCGACGCATCATCACCGGCGCGGTGATGTTCGTCTACACCTGCACGGTGCTGCCGCTGCTGGACCACATCCACTTCATGGAGCACCCCCGGCTGGGCACCGGCTTCGTCGCCGTGGCGGGGGTCGTGCTGGCTGTGGGATTCACCGCCCTGATCGCCGGGATGCAGAACCGCAGGGTGCTCCTCTGCGGACTGGCGGTGGCCGGTCTGGGAATCATCTCCTACTTTGTGACCTGGGACCTGCTGCGAGGCGCACAGGGGTACCTGCTGCCGCTGAGCCTGTTCGCCCTGACGATTGTCATCTGCGTGGCGGTGGGCCGCTTCTTCGGCGGATACGCCCGCGGCCAAGCCACCGCGGTGACCACCCTGACCGGTGTGCTGCTGTCCGGGCTCATCCTGCTGGACCACTACATGTACACCTGGCCCGGTCTGCTCTCGGCCAAGCCGCGGCCTATCCGGACCATCGGAGCCGAGACCCCGAACCTGGGCACCAACGACTTCTGGGTGGTCTCCCTGGACCACCTGAGCCAGCTGTGGCTGCCCACTGTGGTGATGATGCTCACCTCGCTGGCCACCTACACCCGCTACACCCGCAGCTCCATGCTGGAAGTGGTGCAGCAGGATTACATCCGGACTGCCCGCGCCAAGGGCGTCAATGAGCGCACCGTAATTCTCAAGCACGCCTTCCGCAACGCCATGATTCCCCTGGCCACGCTGGTGGCATTCGACTTCGCTGGGCTCATCGGCGGGGCAATCGTGATGGAGCGCGTCTTCGGATGGAACTCCATGGGCACGATGTTCGTCACCGGACTGGGGAACGTTGACCCCGCACCGGTGATGGCCGTCATCATCTTCACCGGAGGCATAGCCGTGATGTTCAACTTCATCGCTGACATCCTCTATGCCGTCCTCGACCCAAGGATCCGAGTATGAGCAACGAACAGACCCCTGAGCCCACAGACGCTGAGCTCGAGCAGCAGATGGTCGACCTCGCTGAGGTCGAAGACGCCAAGCTCAGTGCCACGGACAGGTCCTATTCCCAGGGCCAACTGATCAGGCGCCGGTTCTTCTCCCATAAGCCGGCGATGGTCTCCCTGGTGGTACTGTCCATCATTGCCGTGACGGCCTTCACCTCGGTGGGCTACGGCATCCTCCCCGGCTGGTGGCAGCACCCCTTCCGGCTGCCGCAGGGCGCGGAACTGGTCAATGACGGTCAGCCGACCATGTTCACCGACGGGCAGATCTTCGGTCCCCACCCCTTCGGCCAGGACGGCCTGCCCCGCGACATCTTCGCCCGTGTCATGCGGGGTGCGCAGCAGTCGCTGATCATCGGCGTAGTGGTGGCACTGGTCTCCTCGGTGATCGGCATCCTGGTGGGTGCAGTGGCCGGATACTTCCGGGGCAAGATCGAATCGGTGCTGATGACGCTGACCGATTTCGTCATCGTGGTGCCGCTGCTGGTGATCGCCGCCATTCTCGGAAACTTCGTCCGCAACCTCCCCTTCGCTCCGTTCCCCCTGGCGATCGTCCTGGGACTGGCCGTGTGGACGGGTATGGCCCGCCTGGTGCGTGCAGAAGTGCTCTCCCTGCGGGAGAAGGAGTACGTGGCCGCCGCCATCGCCATGGGAGCCTCCCCGTGGCGGATCATAATCAAGCACATGCTGCCCAATGCGGTGGGCGTGATCATCGTCAACGCCTCCTTCACCGTGGCTGCGGTCATTCTGATGGAGTCCGTGCTGTCCTATCTGGGCATGGGGGTCCAGGCCCCAGAAGTCTCCCTGGGCATGCTGGTCTCCGAAGGAGAGTCCGCCATCAATACCCGTCCGCACCTGTTCTGGATCCCCGGTCTGTTCATCCTGGTCATCACTCTGTGCGTGAACTTCATCGGTGATGGCCTGCGCGATGCCTTCGACCCGCGTCAGCAGCGCCGGGGCGATCGCCGGCCGGGCCTGCGGCAGGTGCTTGGACTGCGCGGGGCCTCCGAGGCCCAGCGGCGGCGCGCCGGATCAGCCGGCATGGACACCGCCGGCAATCCCAGCGGCTCCACCATCGTCACCGGCAGCAATGATCCCAAGACCAATCCGCTGCAGTTCTGGAGGAAGAAATGAGCGTGAACAGCTCCCCGACGTCTGAGCAGAAGGCGGGACAGACCCAGAACCCATTGCTTCCCGCGGTTCTGTCCCTCATCATTCCCGGGCTGGGGCAGGTCGCCGTGCTCAAGCAGCGGAATTTCGGGCTGAAGCTGCTGATTGCGTGGCTGGTGATCGCCGCCGGCCCCACTCTGGTGATGATGCCGATGCGCATCTCCGGTACGCACGTCAACCGGGCCGCCCTGGCTCTGGCTGACACCGTAGCCCTGTGCGGCATCGGCTTCGGCATACTGCTGGGCGTCTACGCGGCCGTAATGGCCTACCGCAGCGCTCAGCCCGCGCCTGAGACCTCCGAGACCACGGCCGCTGCCCCGACCACAGCAGCGCTGAGCTTCGAAGACGTCCATGTCAGCTTCACCACCGAGTTCGGCTCGGTGGATGCCGTCAAGGGCGTCAGCTTCGAGGTGATGCCCGGCGAGGTTGTGGCAGTCGTGGGCGAATCCGGCTCCGGAAAGTCGGTCACCTCCGCCGCAGCCATGGGACTGGTCCCGAAGAACGGGCGGGTCTCCGGCAGGGTCTACCTCAACGGGCAGGAGGTCACTGCCATGGATGAGGCCCAGCTGCGCCGGATCCGCGGGGCCGATGTGTCCATGGTGTTCCAGGAGCCGATGACGGCGCTGAACCCGGTCCTCAGAGTCTCCGACCAGCTGGTGGAGGCCATGCAGGTCCACGGCGTCGCCTTCGGAAAGCAGGCCCTGGCCAAGGGCGTGGAGCTGCTGGAGCTGGTGGGCATCCCCGATCCGGAGACGCGGATCCATGAATATCCGCACCAGTTCTCCGGCGGTCAGCGGCAGCGCATCGTCATTGCGATCGCTATCGCCTGCAACCCGTCGATGATCATCGCCGACGAGCCGACCACGGCCCTGGACGTGACCGTTCAGGCCGAGATCCTGGATCTGCTGCGCCGGCTGAAGGACGAGATCAACACCGGCATTATGCTCATCACCCACAATATGGGCGTGGTGGCCGATATGGCTGACCGCGTGGTGGTGATGTTCCAGGGCAAAGTGGTGGAGTCCGGCACCTCCGAGGAGATCCTGCTGCGCCCGAAGCACCCCTACACCAAGCGACTGCTGGAAGCCATGCCCCGGCTGCACCAGGACGACGACGGCGTCACGGTGACCTCGGCCTCCGAGCCGGAGGAGAGCTCCCAGGACCCGCGCCGTGAGGAGCAGATGGCCATCGAAGGGCGCAACCTCGCTCTGGCGTACAAGAACCGCGGCAAATCGGTACGAGTGGTCGAAGGCGTGAACTTCGCCGTACCCAAGGGGGAGATCCTCGGGCTGGTGGGCGAGTCGGGCTCCGGCAAATCCACCATCGCCAAGGCGGTGCTCGGGCTGCTGGACGTCGACGAAGGCGAGCTGCTGATCCGCGGTCGCAACCTGCCCGCTCTCTCCCGCGCGGAGAAGAAGGTCGCCCGCCGGGAGATCGGCGTGGTCTTCCAAGACCCTGCGGCCTCGCTGGATCCCAGGTTCCCCATCGGTGAGATCATCACCGAGCCGATGGTGGTGCATAAGGTCGGTTCGCCGAAGGACCGCACCGAGCGTGCCAAGGATCTGCTGGAGGCGGTCAAGCTGCCGCCCGGCGTCATCAACCGGTACCCGCATGAGCTCTCCGGCGGCCAGCGCCAGCGGGTCAGCATCGCCCGAGCTCTGGCGCTGAGTCCTTCGATCCTCATCGCCGATGAGCCGACCTCGGCGCTGGACGTCTCTGTGCAGGCTCGCGTGCTGGAGATGTTCGCCGAGCTGCAGGAGCAGTACGAGTTCGCCTGCCTCTTCGTCACCCATGACCTGGCGGTGGTGGACCAGCTGGCCGACCAGATCATGGTCTTGGAGAAGGGACGCGTCGTCGAGCAGGGTCATAAGCACCAGATCCTGCGGGCCCCTGAGAAGGACTACACCAAGCGGCTGCTGGCCGCCGCACCGGTGCCCGATCCGCATGAGCAGCAGCGCCGGCGTCAGGCCCGGCACGAGCTGCTGGCCGCGCAGGGGCTGCGTGCCGACTGAGGGCGGAGCACGGCGATGAGCGAAAACCGCAGCGACCTCACCGGCTTCTACGTCCGCGGCCGGGAGGACGACTGGATGCAGCAGAAGCGGGAGAACTACCGCCGGTGGCGCAGGCGCGGCCTGGCCGCCGGCGGGGTCGCCGCCCTCATCGGGTTCACCGCCCTGTTCTTCATCTATGACTATCCGCGGGAGTCCGGGCTGACCGATGCCCTGGGCCTGACCTGCGGGGAGTACCTCCGCGTCGAATCGCCCGGGGAAGCGAGCCAGTTCTTCGTCCCGTGGTCCGAGCTGCAGGACGATCTGGAACGTGCCGCGGCTGAGGAACTCGGCGAGTCGCAGGCCGACACGGGACTGGAAGCCGCCGTGGACACGATTGCCGAAGAGATCGGGGCAGAGCCGGCATTCGGGGCATTGCGCGGCTTCCAGCCGACGCAGCGGCAATTCTCCGCCGCCGCGGCGGGAGAGCGGCTCATTGTGGGACACCATGAAGAGGCATGGACAGTCACCGACCGCCTCTCAGTGGTGGACCCCTCCTCCGCCGAGGTGGTGTGGACCGCGAAGCTGGTCCATCCGCGGGCGGATCCCAGCCTGGCAGATGAGCAGCGTCAGCCGGTGCTGTACGGCGTCGGCGCCGCGGGGGAGACAGTGGTGGTGCAGACGCCCACCTATCGCGGTGACACCGATGTGGTGACAGCCGCAGTCTCCGGGGACGCAGATACGCAGTGCCTGCGGCTGGAGGGAGGCGTGGAGGCGCAGCCGGTGCTGGCTGAAGCGCCCGACGACGCCGCCGCGTGGCCCCAGACCATCAACCTCAACGCCGCGCGCTCCGAGGATGGCCGGTTCCACATTCTCCACGGCCTCTCGCCGGAGCAGTCCGAGCATGTCTCCAGTTCAGTGGACATCACCAGCGGCGAGGCCGGGGAGGAATCCTCCCAGCAGGTGCCCTGGACGGAGCTGCCAGAGGTGGAGATACCCGAACAGGCGCACGAGCAGACCGTGCTGGAGCTCCACCATCTGCGCCCGTTGGGGGAGGAGCACTGCCTCCTCACCTGGGAGGGCGGCTACACAGTCCTGACGGCCGGCTGATCACTGCCCCGTCGCGGAGGCCTCCTGACGTACGTAGCCAGCAGCCCAGACCAGGGCGCCGAGGGCTGCCAGCGCGGGCACCCCGACGGCTGCGGCAGCCACCGGTGCCGCAAGCTCCGGTGCCACGGCAGCACCGCCAGCTGCTCCCAGGGCCACGGCCGCCACTGCGCCGGGCGCGCCCACGGTGGCCAGCTGCGTCCTGACGGCGGCACGGAGACTGCTGCGGGGCCAGCCCGCTGTCCGCAGCATCTGGTGGGCCGCTCGTGCCTGGTGCATGCTGCGGCGCACGGCCATGACGAGCATGATGGTTCCTGCCGCCGCTGCGCTGACAGCCAGCATCGTCTGCGGCAGCAGCACCTCGGCATTGACCAGCGCAGCCAGGCGAGAGACGCCGGCCCGTGTGCGGGCGCCGGCGATGACCAGCAGGAACATGACAGCCGTCGTGGTCAGCACGGTCAGGGACAGAGCCATCAGCGCGGCGATGCCCGGCGCCGAGCGTCCCAGGCGGAAGCCCACGGAGGCGGGCCCCCGGGCCGGCTGAGCCTCGTCGGCCCGGGGCGTACGCACTCTCGGAGATCGGAGGGCGCCGGCGGCACCTGCAATGACGGCGGAGAGAAAAATCACCGCCGCCGCTGTCCCAGCCAGCCACGTCGCTGTGGTGGGGGAGGCCAGTGCCGCCCCGACTGCCACCGCGCTCACCAGCAGCACGGCGGGGAGATCCTCGGCTATGAACCATCGGCGCACACGCCGTCGAGTCCACCCCAGGAAGACCAGCGTGGACGCTTCTCTGCGCCGGGCCGGCACATGCGCCAACTGGACAGCGCTGGCCAGGACGGCCACGCCGGCCACCGATACGCCCAGCAGCAGCCATGAGGCGGACAGCTGAGCTTCTTCCACCCCTGTTGCCGCTCCCAGAGAAGTCCACTCCTCCACAGTCCACCCCAGGTCGCGGCCGTCCTCAAAGAACTCAGGCAGATAGACGGCCACCGGGGCGAGGCTTGAGCCGGCCACCACCTGCACGTCCAGGCCGAGGCTTTCAATCGCCTCGGCTGTTTCGGTGATGCGTTGGCGTCCTTCGGCTGAGTAGGAGTCCACCCCGGCCACCCGAACCCGCACCACATCAGCACGGCGCTCCCCGCGGTAGGCCTCGTAGGCTCCCAGAGTGGTGATCACCCCCGGTGAGGACAGCAGTGCGCCCCGGCCGCTGAAGGACGGCGGAAGCGGCCTGCCGGCGTACTCGCCGGAGACGATCTGGGATTCGGCGTCGGCGTAGAGCCCCAGGGGCACATACGAGGCGCTGTCGACATCCACATCCACGCCGGGGGTGTAGCTGCCCACCGGTGCCAGCAGCGTTCCGTACGGGGGCCGGGCGTCGAAGTCCAGGTTCCGCTCCCAAGGGCGGTACCGCTGCTCCCTGGCGGTGCGCTCGGCGTCGAGCACGTAGAACCCCTGAGGCTCGTTGACCAGGGCGGCGGCGACGTCGGGCGGAGCCTCCGCGCGCTCCTGGTCGGAAGCTTGCCGGCGCTCGACTCTGCCGGGGGTCCAGTCGGTGTTGATCTGGGCGGAGTCAGCCGTCTGCGGGGCCGAGGGCGGCTGCGCTCCTTCCAGGGCGAAGCCGACATCCAGGCGGGGGACGAAGGGCACCAGGTGCTCAGAGAGGTCGATCCGCTGCGGGTCCTCCAGGGCAGGCGGATCGTCGTAGAGGACCTCGCCGTAATGCTGGTAGGACTGTGCGTTATCGAACGTCGCATCCTCGAAGGTGCTCAGCTGCGGCAGGTGCGCCTCAGCGGTGAGGTCCGGATACTCGGTCTCGGAGTAGACGATGGGCAGGATGGGACCGTCTTCGGCCTGCCATTGCGCGGCCCGCTCGTGGATGTGGGGGTAGCGGTCGGGATCCACCAGGTCCGCAACACAGGTTTCTGAGTCCTCTGCGGTGCCGGGCGGGCACTCTGCATCCTCGGACTGGGCGAGCTGTTCGAATTCGGCCAGCGCGTCCAAGAAGCCGGTCCCACCGCCGAGCAGCTCTGCCTCTGCGGCGGGGTCCACAGCGACCATCGTCGAGTACAGCTGCGGCACCACTTCAACCGTCTCATACACCTGGTGCGGATTCAGCCCCTCGTAGGTGCTGGTGGACCACGACCATGTGCTGCATTCGCAGCGGATGCTCTCCCTGACGTCGAACACTTTCATGGAGGGTCTGTCCCCGCCCCCTGTGGGGTTCCACCCCGTCCCGGTGAGAAAGAGACTGTCGGCAGGTCTGGACTGCAGGTGGCGCAGCTCCATGCCGTCGTCGTAGTAGGTGGAGACGGACCCCTTGAAAGCCCGCGGATGGTCGAAGAAGCCGGCGTCGTCCTCACCCGGCACGGCGGCCCCGAGGGGAGCCGAGAGGGCGGGGGTTGCGAACTGCCCGATGAACGCCAGCGGAGCTGCCACCTCAACGCTGGGCATTGCGCTGATCTCCTCCAGCTGGGCACCGCTGATTCCCTCTGTGGTGGCCAGTGCGGAGAAGTTCTGCTCAATCAGGCCGCCTGTCTGATCAGCCGCCTCCCCCAGCTCACCGGCAGCGGTCACCAGGAGGTCATAGTGGCCGCGCCAATTCTCATCCACAGAGTCGGAGACCGCGGAGCTGGCCTGTTCGCTGATCTGCACCGACGCCAGCACTGTGCAGCTGAGCAGCAGGCAGGTCACCAGCACGCCGGCAGAGCGGGAGACGCGGCGGAGATAACGGCCGATCACAGCGCTGGCCTCTCAGACCAGCCAGGTGTGCGTATCGGCGGCCTCGACCACACCCGGATCGTGGCTGGCCACCAGGATCGCCGCGCCGGAATCGGCTGCGGTGCGCATGGCGCCGATCACTGTATCGGCTGTGGAGCGGTCAAGACTCGCGGTCGGCTCGTCCAGGGCGATGGCCGTGGGACTCAGCAGCAGGGCTCGGGCGATGGCCAGGCGCTGGCGCTCGCCTCCGGAGAGGCTGTGCGCCCGCTGACGCTTGGCCGCCTGGAGGCCGAAGGCGACCAGCAGCTCCTCGGCGCGTCGCTCGATATCAGCCGTAATGCCCTCCGGCATCGCAGGAATCAGCACATTGTCCAGGACCGTCAGCTCCTGGATCACCGTAGCCCCCCTGATCCACATAGCCCATCCGACGCCGCCGGTGGGAGGCCAGCTCGTCCGGGCTCAGCTGCGCTACGTCCGCGCCCGCCCAGCGCACCGCACCGGAGCTGGGCGCCTGGGTTGCGGTGGCCACACGCAGCACCGAGGTCTTGCCCGAGCCGGAGCGTCCGGCCAGGCAATGGATCTGCCCGGGCGCTAGCGAGAGGTCAAAGCCCTCCACAATGCTGCGCTGAGCCCCGTCGGCCTCGGCGTCGCTGATGGTCACAGCCTCCAGCTCGATCGCCGGCGCGGCCTCGGCGGGATCACGGCGCAGTGCATCTGCGGCAGCTCCGGCCGCGCCCCGGCCCCGTCTCCTCAGGAGCAAACCTTTCATGGGTATACGCTGCACGCCGCCTGAACGCCTTCCCAGGAATCTGCGGCCAGGTGAACGGTGTCGAAACATTGCCGAAAAGAAATCTATACTACCGTGGTCTGTACCACGTGTTAGCTCCACTGATGAGGAGAACCAACTGATGACTACCCACATTCACCTCGCGGCCAAGCGCCGGCGCGGCGCCGTGGCCGCCACGGCTGCTGCCGCGCTGGTGCTTTCGGCATGCGGCGGCGACGACGGCGGCGGTGACGGCGGCGGCGAAGCCGCAGGCGACGGCGGCACCGTCTCCGTCTACAACTGCGAACCTCAGAACCTGATGCCGGGCAACTCCTCGGAGGTCTGCGGCTCCTGGGTTCTGGAGAACCTGTTCACCGGTCTGACCCAGGTCGACTACGAAACCTTTGAGGCTGGCCCCGGTGTGGCCACCGAGTGGGAGACCGAGGACAACATCACCTGGACCTTCCACCTGGGCGAGGACTGGACTTTCCACAACGGTGACCCGATCACCGCCCAGACCTTCGTGGACTCCTGGAACTGGGTCGTCAACCCGGACAACGCCCAGCAGAACGCCAGCTTCCATGACAAGTTCGTCGGCTACGACGAGGTCGTCAACGGTGAGGCCGAGGAGATGGAGGGTGTGCGTGCAGTCGACGACTACACCCTGGAGATCGAGCTGACCGAGCCGTTCTCCCCGCTGCCGCTGATGCTCTCCTACACCGGGTTCTACCCGATGCCGGACGAGGCCTTCGAGGACATCGAGGCTTTCCAGAACGCTCCCATCGGCAACGGCCGCTACCAGATGGACGGCGAGTGGGTCCACGACGACGTCATCGCCGTGGAGCGCTACGAGGACTGGCCCGGCGAGGATCCCGGCATCCCGCAGCGCATCGAGTTCCAGATCTACAGCGACGTCGAAACCGCCTACATGGACGTGCAGGCCGGCAACCTCGACGTGCTCCACACCACCCCGCCGACGCGCCTGACCCAGGTGGAGGCTGACTTCGGAGAGAACCAGCAGACCTTCGACACCTCCTCCTTCACCTACATGGGCCTGCCTCTGTACCAGGAGGAGTTCCAGGACCCGGACGTGCGTCACGCCCTGTCCATGGCGATCGACCGCGAAGAGATCATCGACTCGATCTTCGACGGCGCCCAGACCGCGGCGAGCAACATCATCCCGCCGATGCTGCCCCAGGCCCGCGAGGACGCCTGCGAGTACTGCGAGTTCGATCCGGAGACCGCGGCCGATCTGTACGAGGAGGCCGGCGGCCCCAGCGAGCTGACCGTCTACTTCAACTCCGGCGCCGGACACGAGGAGTGGACCCAGGCTGTGGCCAACCAGTGGCAGCAGCACCTGGGCATCGAATCGGTCTCCTTCGAGTCCCTGGAGTTCGCCCAGTACCTGGACCTGCATGACCAGGAAGAGGTCACCGGACCGTTCCGTCTCGGCTGGGTGCTCTCCTACCCGAGCCCGCAGTACGCGATGGAGCCGATCTACACCACCGGTCAGTCCTCCAACTACACCGGATTCTCCAACGAGGAGTTCGATGACCTGATCGACCAGGCCAACGCGGCCCTGGATGAGGATGAGGCCAACGAGCTCTACCAGCAGGCTGAGGACATCCTGCTCGAGGAGATGCCGGTCATCCCGATGTGGTTCTCGAACCACACCGTGGTCCACTCCGACCGGATCAACGGCGACAGCGTGCTGCTGGACCCGCGCACCTTCCTGCGCGTGGAGCAGCTCGAGGTCATCGAGTAAGGAGCCTGACCCTCCCACCGTTGAATGCGGCCCGCACCAGCAGCACTTCCATGCCACTGGTGCGGGCCGCATCGGCGTGCGTCCTGGCCGCGCCGGCCACGTCGAAGCTGTGAAGGGCCGGACGGCCCCGGACCGGATCGACGTCGTCGAGGACTGAGGCGGTCGGTACGGTGCAGGCGGCGGTCGAGGCGTGCGAGTAGGCTGAGGAGGTTCTGTTGGAGGAGCCTCCAGTGCCGCGGATACTCCGCCTGAGGCCGCTCAGGGCCTCCCTCAGAGAACTGACAACACACCCACCCAAGGACACTCATGACCGGCTACATCATTCGGCGCCTGCTGCAGTTCATCCCCGTGGTGATTGCAGCGACGCTGATCGTCTACGGACTGGTCTTCCTTATGCCCGGAGACCCCATCCGCGCGCTCGCCGGTGACCGCCCGATGAGTGATGCGGTCCGCGAGACGCTGCGCGAGCAGTACAACCTGGACGACCCCTTCCTGCTGCAGTACGGCAAGTACATCTGGGGCGTCTTCACCGCCGGAGACTTCGGGACCACATTTCAGGGGCGCCCGGTCTCCGACATCATCCAGCAGCGTCTTCCGGTGACGCTCACCCTGGCTGCAGTCACCTTCGTGATCCAGGGCATCATCGGCATCGCCGCCGGCGTGCTTTCAGCCATCTTCCGCGACCGCTTCATCGACCGGCTGGTGCAGGTCTCGACTGTGGTTGTGGTGGCCCTGCCGGTGCTGGCGATCGCCTTTGTGCTGCAGCTGATCTTCGGGCTGAACCTGGGATGGTTCCCGATCGCCGGGACCAGGGAGGGCCTCTACAGCTACATCCTTCCCGGCTTCGCGATGGCGGCGGTCTCCACGGCAATGATCGCCCGGCTGCTGCGCGGGGAGCTCATCGAGGCGCTGCAGTCCGACTATGTGCGCACCGCCACCGCCAAAGGCATGCGCCGCAGCCGGGTGATCACCCGGCACGGACTGCGCAATTCCATGATCCCCATCGTCACCTTCATGGGCGCGGACCTGGCTTCGATGATCGGCGGCTCGATCGTCGTCGAGTCCATCTTCAACCTCCCCGGACTCGGGGAGCAGGTATACCGCTCCATCCAGGCTCAGGAGGGAACAGTGGTGGTCGGCATCGTCACACTGTTCGTGCTCGCGTTCGTGGTGATCAACCTGATCGTCGACCTCCTCTACGCCGTCCTCGACCCCCGTATTCGCTACGACTAGGGACACGCCATGACCGAGACGAATCGTCCAGACATTCAGACCGCACCGCAGGAGCCCGAGGCCTCGGGCCCGGAGGCGTCCCAGGCGGAGGCGAGCCTCTGGGCCGATGCGTGGCGCTCGCTGCGCACCAACCCGTGGTTCATCATCTCCGCCGTTCTGCTGCTGATCCTCATCACCATGGCGCTGTTCCCGCAGCTTTTCACCAATGAGAATCCGCGCGAATGCTACCTCTCCCGCTCCCGGCTGGAGCCCTCCGCCGAGCACTGGTTCGGTACTGACATCCAGGGGTGCGACTACTACGCCCGGGTGATCTACGGAGCACGGAACTCCGTGGCCATCGGTGTGGTGGTCTCCATCGGCGTGTTCATCATCTCCCTGGTGCTGGGACTGCTGGCCGGCTACTTCCGCGGCTGGATCGACGCCGTGATCTCCCGGATCACCGATCTGATCTTCGCGCTTCCCTTCATCCTCGGCGCCCTGGTGTTCCTCAACGTCATCGAATCCCGCGGCGTCACCGAGGTGGCAGGCGTGCTCATCGTGTTCATGTGGCCGACCATGACGCGCCTGATGCGCGGCTCCGTGCTCTCGGTGGTCAACGTGGAGTACGTCACCGCAGCCCGGGCGCTGGGGGCAGGCCACCTGACCATCATGCGGCGGCACATCCTGCCCAACTCGCTGGGACCGGTGATGGCCTATACGGCGATCCTCACCGGCATCGTCATCGGTGCCGAAGCCACCCTGACCTACCTGGGTGTGGGGCTGCAGCTGCCGGCGATCTCCTGGGGCCTGCAGCTCTCCGACGCGCAGCGCTACATCACCCAGCTGCCGCACCTGACCGTGTTCCCGCTGATCGCGGTGGGTCTGACCGTGTTCGCCTTCATGAGCCTGGGCGACGCCATCCGCGACGCCATCGACCCGAAATCGAAGAAGAGGTGACGTCACCCCGATGACCACCACGACCCATCCAGCCGGCACCGAGCAGGAGGGCTACGACGCATCCGCCCCTCTGCTGGAGGTCGACGACCTGCACGTGGAGTTCCGCACCAAGGCCGGCGTCGCCCGAGCCGTCAACGGCCTGAACTTCACTCTGAACGCGGGTGAAACCCTGGCGATCCTCGGTGAGTCCGGCTCCGGCAAGTCCGTGACAGCCCAGACGATCATGGGAATCCTGGACATGCCCCCCGGCCACATCGCCGGCGGCGAGATCCGGTACCGGGGCAAGAACCTCTTCGATATGCCCGAAGAGCAGCGCCGCAGACTGCGCGGCGTCAACATCTCCATGATCTTCCAGGATGCGCTCTCGGCACTGAACCCGGTGCTGCCGGTGGGCTTCCAGATCGCCGAGATGTTCCGGGTACACCGCGGCTTCAAGCGCAAACAGGCCCGCGAAGAGGCCGTGAAGCTGATGCAGAAGGTCGGCATCCCCGCCGCGGAGAAGCGGGTGGGAGACTATCCCCACCAGTTCTCAGGAGGCATGCGTCAGCGCATCATGATCGCCATGGCGATCGCCCTGGACCCGGATGTGCTCATCGCCGATGAGCCCACCACCGCCCTGGACGTCACCGTGCAGGCCCAGGTGATGCGGCTGCTCAAGGAGCTGCAGACTGAGAACAATATGGGGCTGATCCTCATCACCCACGATCTGGGGGTGGTGGCCGACGTCGCCGACAAGATCGCGGTGATGTACGCCGGTCGAGTCATGGAGGCCGCCGACGTCTTCGAGATCTACGCCAAGCCCGGCCACCCCTACACCAAGGGCCTGCTGGAGTCGCTGCCGCGCATCGACGCCGAGGGGGAGCGGCTCAACGCCATCCCCGGCCTGCCGCCGGCACTGACGAACATTCCCCCCGGGTGTCCGTTCAGCCCCCGCTGCCCCTACTCCACGGAGCTGTGCCGCACCGACCGGCCCGAGCTGCTGCCGGTGGCCGAGGGTCACGTCTCGGCCTGCCACTACCGTGAAGAGATCTACTCCGGAGAACTGAAGCCCCGAGAGGAGGCCCAGGCATGAGCCAGGCCATGGCTGAAGCACAGCGCGATCCCTTCGCGGACGCCGAAGTGGTGCTGGAGGTCGAGGACCTCGTCAAGCATTTCCCCATCCGTGAAGGCATCGTGATCAAGCGCCGCACCGGGGCGGTTCAGGCCGTCGACGGTGTCAGCTTCCAGCTGCGCAAGGGCGAGACCCTGGGAATCGTGGGTGAGTCCGGCTGCGGCAAGTCCACCCTGGCCAAGCTGCTGATGCGGCTGGAGGAGCCCGACGCCGGCAGCATCCGCTTCCGCGGGGAGGACTTCCTGGCCATGCGGGGCGAGGAGCTGCGCCGGATGCGGCGGAAGATCCAGATCATCTTCCAGGACCCCTACACCTCGCTGAATCCGCGCATGTCGGTGGGCGATATCATCGCCGAGCCCTTCAAGCTGCACCCCGAGGCGCAGCCGAAGCAGGGCATCCGCAACCGGGTCAAGGAGCTGCTCGACGTCGTCGGACTCAATCCCGACCACATCAACCGCTACCCCCATCAGTTCTCCGGAGGCCAGCGGCAGCGCATCGGCATCGCCCGCGGACTGGCGCTGAACCCCGATGTGATCATCTGCGACGAGCCGGTCTCCGCGCTGGACGTCTCCGTGCAGGCCCAGGTGATGAACCTGCTGGAGGATCTGCAGGAGGAGTTCGGGCTGAGCTACATCTTCATCGCCCACGACCTCTCGGTGGTGCGTCACATCTCCGACCGGGTGGCGGTGATGTACCTGGGCAAACTCGCCGAGCTGGGCCTGGACGAGGAGATCTACGGTGCCCCCGCCCATCCCTACACCCAGGCGCTGCTCTCGGCGGTGCCGGTGCCCGATCCCACTATGCGCCACGACCGGCAGGAGATCGTGCTGCAGGGCGACCCGCCGAACCCGGCGAATCCGCCCTCGGGCTGCCGGTTTCGCACCCGCTGCTGGAAGGCCACTGAGATCTGCGCGGAGAAGGAGCCGGAGCTCATTGT
The DNA here is from genome assembly GCF_029265375.1 of Nesterenkonia sp. Taxonomy (GTDB): domain Bacteria; phylum Actinomycetota; class Actinomycetes; order Actinomycetales; family Micrococcaceae; genus Nesterenkonia. Next base: position 15,322 of record NZ_JAJUJJ010000008.1, on the reverse strand, counting down.
GCGCCCGGGCATCACGCAGCGGGCGGCCTGCCACCACGCGGCCCAGAATGAGGACGTCTCCGCCTTCGAGTCTTAGGCCAGCCCTGCCTTGCGCTGAGGTGATCTCCCTCAGGGAACCTCAGGCTGTCCAGGGAGGTCCAGTGACTGCCGTACACTAGTGTGGTTGAGCACTCGCTGCATCTCCCCGGAAGGCCGAAGTTTTTGAGCACCACTGCACGCAATGATCTGCGCAATGTCGCGATCGTCGCCCACGTCGACCATGGCAAGACCACACTGGTGGACGCCATGCTTCGGCAGACCAAAGCCGTCGGCGGACACGGTGACATCGAAGACCGCGTGATGGACTCCGGGGACCTGGAGAAGGAAAAGGGCATCACCATCCTGGCGAAGAACACCACGGTGTTCTACTCCGGGCCGGCCGCCGGCAAGCATGCCGGGGCCGATACGGTCACCATGAACATCATCGACACCCCCGGCCACGCCGACTTCGGCGGCGAGGTCGAACGCGGACTGTCCATGGTTGACGGCGTGGTGCTGCTGGTGGACGCCTCCGAAGGACCGTTGCCGCAGACCCGGTTCGTGCTGCGCAAGGCGCTCAACGCCTCGCTGCCGGTGATCCTGGTGGTCAATAAGACCGATCGGCCCGATGCGCGGATCGACGGGGTGGTCTCCGACACTATGGACCTGCTGCTGGGCTTGGCCAGCGACGTCGCCGAGGAGAGCCCGGACCTGGATCTGGACGCCGTGCTGGACGTGCCGGTGGTCTACGCCTCCGGCAAGGCCGGCCGGGCCTCCACCGAGCAGCCGGCCGACGGCGGTCTGCCGGAGAACGAGGACCTCGAGCCGCTGTTCGAAACTATCCTGCAGCACGTGCCGGCACCCACCTACGACGACGCCGAGGTGCTGCAGGCCCACGTCACCAACCTCGACGCCAGCCCCTTCCTGGGCCGGTTGGCGCTGCTGCGCATCTTCAACGGCACCCTGCGGAAGAACCAGCAGGTCGCCTGGGCGCGCAAGGATGGCAGCGTCAAGACCGTGAAGATCACCGAGCTGCTGGCCACCAAGGGCCTGGAGCGCGTGCCGGCGGAATCAGCCGGACCGGGTGAGATCGTCGCAGTCGCCGGCATCGAGGACATCATGATCGGCGAGACCCTCACCGACGTGGAGAACCCCAAGCCGCTGCCCAATATTGTGGTCGACGACCCGGCGATCTCAATGACCGTGGGCATCAACACCTCCCCGATGGCCGGCCGGGTCAAGGGCGCGAAGGTCACCGCCCGCCAGGTGAAGGACCGGCTCGACGCCGAACTGGTCGGCAACGTCTCCATCAGAGTCCTGCCCACCGACCGCCCAGATATGTGGGAGGTGCAGGGCCGCGGCGAGCTGGCCCTGGCGATCCTGGTGGAGCAGATGCGCCGCGAAGGCTTCGAGCTCACCGTCGGCAAACCGCAGGTGGTCACCCGGCAGATCGACGGCGTGCTCCACGAGCCGATGGAGAACATGACCATCGATGCGCCCGAGGAGTACATGGGGGCCATCACCCAGCTGATGGCCGCACGCAAGGGCACCATGACCACCATGACCACCATGACCAACAACGGCACCGGATGGATCCGCATGGAGTTCCTGGTGCCCGCCCGCGGCCTGATCGGCTTCCGCACCAAGTTCCTCACCGAGACCCGCGGAGCCGGCATCGCCAGCTCCTACGCGGCAGGCTTCGAACCGTGGAAGGGCCAGATCGAATACCGCACCTCCGGCTCGCTGGTGGCCGACCGGCCCGGCACTGCCACGCCGTTCGCCATGATCAACCTCCAGGAGCGCGGCACCTTCTTCGTTGAGCCGCAATCTGAGGTCTACGAGGGCCAGGTGGTCGGTGAGAACTCCCGCAATGAGGACATGGAGGTCAACATCACCAAGGAGAAGAAGCTGACCAATATGCGCGCCGCCTCCGCCGACTCCTTCGAAGGGCTGACCCCGCCCACCAAGCTCACCCTGGAGGAGTCCCTGGAGTTCGCCAACGACGACGAATGCGTGGAGGTCACCCCGGAGGCCATCCGCATCCGCAAGGTCATCCTCAACTCCAGCGAACGTATGAAGCAGGCCCGGAAGAACAAGGCCGCCGCGGCGGCCTGAGGTCAGCAGCACAGCTATGGCACGATCTGCGCTTCTGGGAGTCTGCTTCGCCTGCGGGGTCATCCTCGGGATCCTCGGCACGGTGCTGCACGGCAATATCTGGGTGATCGGAGAAGCCGGCAGCGGCCTGTTCCTGCCCTGGGGCGCCGCACTGGCCCTGCTGATCCTGCTGCTGGCAGTGCTGTGGGCGGGCACCACCTCCGGGCGCCTGGCCGAGCCGGCGCTGCTGGGCGGATCCGCGTTCACCGTGGCGACGGTGGCCTACCTCTGGCCCGGACCGGATCAGCTGGTGGTGCCGTTCTCCCCGGCGGCCCTGGAGTCGGTGCCCGGGCCGGTCATCGCCTCCCTGGTCTGGTGGTTCGGTTCGGCGGTGATCACCGCCGCGGGCCTGATCGCAGGCAAATGGGTGGTTCTCGCCGATGTGGCCGGTCAGCGCCGTCACGCCGGGACGACTGCGCCCGCAGGGCGATAGACTGGAGACGACGCACCGTTACCCCTCCCCGGCCGGGGCTGAGGAACCAGCCGCGGGTCGAAAGGAAAGTTCGACTGTATGACCTACGTGATCGCGCTTCCGTGTGTGGACCTGAAGGACAAGGCCTGCATCGACGAATGCCCGGTGGACTGCATCTACGAGGGCGAGCGCTCCCTCTACATCCATCCGGACGAATGTGTGGACTGCGGCGCCTGCGAACCGGTCTGCCCGGTGGAGGCCATCTACTACGAAGATGACCTCCCGGAGGAGTGGAACGAGTATTACCGCGCCAATGTCGAATTCTTCGACGACATCGGGTCCCCAGGCGGCGCGGCCAAACTCGGCCAGATCGACAAGGACCACGAGGTCATCCAGGCGCTGCCTCCCCAGAAGCACGACGTGCACTGAGCCGCCCGGCCATGCTGACCCTTCCCGACTACCCCTGGGATGCGATGGCCCCCTACCGGGCCGCCGCCCAGGCCCACCCCGGCGGGGAGGTCAACCTCTCCATCGGCACTCCCGTGGACCCCACGCCGGAGGTCATCCGGCAGGCGCTCAGCCGTGCCGCTGATGCGCCCGGCTATCCCACCACCCACGGCACCGCGGCGCTGCGCGAGGCCATCGCCGACTGGTTCGCCCGGCGCCGCTCCGCCCCCGGTGTGGACCCGGAGGCGGTCCTGCCGACCATCGGGTCCAAGGAGTTCGTGGCCTGGCTGCCGACCCTGCTGGGGCTGGGCCCCGGAGATGTGGTGGTCCGCCCGCTGATCGCCTACCCCACCTATGACATGGGTGCGGTCATCGCCGGCGCGCAGCCGGTGGCCGCCGATGACGTCACCGCCCTGGATGAGCAGACCCGCCGCCGGGTGAAGCTGATCTGGTTGAACTCTCCGGGCAACCCGACGGGGAAGGTTGACGACGTCGCCACCATGCGTGCTGCCGTGGAGTTCGCCCGCGAGGTCGGAGCCGTGGTGGCCTCCGATGAATGCTATGCCGAGCTGCCCTGGGAGACCGAGGAGGTCCCCTCCGTGCTGGACCCGCGGGTCTGCGGAGGAAGCCACGAAGGGCTGCTGGCGGTCTACTCGGTGTCCAAGCAGTCGAACCTGGCGGGCTACCGAGCCGCATTCACCGCCGGCTGTGCGCAGCTGATCGCCGGGCTGCTCAACACGCGCAAACACGCCGGGATGATCATGCCCGCCCCCGTCCAGGAGGCGCTGCGTGCGGCGGTGACCGACCAGGCACATGTGGCCGCCCAGCGGGAGATCTACCGCAGCCGCCGTCGTACCCTGAAACCTGCCCTGGAGCAGGCCGGCTACCGTGTGGAGCATTCCGAGGCCGGCCTCTACCTGTGGTGCACAGACGGCTCGGGGGAGACCTGGGCGCAGGTGCAGCGGCTGGCGGATCAGGGCATTATCGTCGGGCCCGGTGTGTTCTACGGAGAGGCCGGAGCCGGATATATCCGGGTGGCGCTGACTGCCCCGGATGATCGGATCGCCGCGGCCGCCGAGCGGCTGGGCGGCTGAGGGCGCATTCGCCCCGGCGGCCCGCAGCACGGTAGGTTATCTACTGTTGTCACCCACGTGTGTCCACCGGTGTGCACTGCCGCAGGCAGCGCCGGGGACCCGTCGCAGCCGCACCAGCGGTAAGGAAGTGAGGGAACGTTGACTGAGCAGAGCCCAGCCCGCCTCGAGTACCAGGGGCATGACCTTGAGCTGCCCACGGTATCCGCTGTGGAAGGCAATGACGGTCTGGACATCGCTCCTCTGCTGAAGACCACCGGTGCGGTCACCTACGACCCCGGGTTCATGAACACCGCCAACACCAAATCGGCGATCACCTACATCGACGGTGCCGAAGGGATCCTACGCTACCGCGGCTACCCGATCGAGCAGCTCGCGGAGAAGTCGAGCTTCCTGGAGGTCACCTACCTGCTGATCTACGGCGAGCTGCCCACCAGCGAGCAGCTGGCCGATTTCGACAACCTCACCCGCCGGCACACCCTGCTGCACGAGGAGCTGAAGAACTTCTTCGGCGGCTTCCCGCGGGACGCCCACCCGATGCCGGTGCTCTCCTCGGCGGTCTCGGCGCTGTCCACCTACTACCCGGATTCGCTGGACCCCTTCGACCCGGACCAGGTGGAGCGCTCCACGTACCGGCTGCTGGCGAAGCTGCCGACCATTGCCGCCTACGCCTATAAGAAGTCCATGGGCCAGCCCATGCTCTACCCGGACAACAGTCTGGACCTGGTGGGCAACTTCCTGCGCGGCTGCTTCGGCGTGCCCGCAGAGCCCTATGAGGTGGATCCGGATGTGGCCAAGGCGCTGGACACGCTGCTGATCCTGCACGCTGACCATGAGCAGAACTGCTCCACCTCCACGGTGCGGCTGGTCGGCTCCTCCCAGGCGAACCTCTTCGCCTCCATCTCCGCCGGAGTCAACGCGCTCTACGGGCCTGCCCACGGCGGGGCCAATGAGGCCGTGCTGAACATGCTCAAGGAGATCCAGGCCGAGGGCCTGAGCCCCGAGGACTTCATGGAGAAGGTGAAGAACAAGGAGGCTGGGATCCGACTGATGGGCTTCGGCCACCGGGTGTACAAGAACTATGACCCGCGCGCCCGGATTGTGAAGGGCCTGGCCGATGAGCTGCTGGGCAAACTCGGCGGCGACGACGAGCTGTTCGACATCGCCCAGCGCCTGGAGCAGAAGGCCCTGGAGGACGACTACTTCGTGGAACGCAAGCTCTACCCGAACGTGGACTTCTACACCGGGCTGATCTACAAGGCGATGGGCTTCCCGGAGAAGATGTTCACCGTCCTGTTCGCCCTGGGCCGGCTGCCCGGCTGGATCGCCCAGTGGCGGGAGATGATGAGCGACCGCACCACCAAGATCGGCCGCCCGCGCCAGATCTACGTGGGCGAGCCGCTGCGGGACTACCCCGGCCAGGGCTGAGCCTCTCCGGCCGCCCCGCCGGCCCTCACCCATCGGGCGGTCACTCCTGCTGCTAATTCAGCGGTTGCCCGCGTGATTTAGCAGCATCAGTGACCGCTCGACCCTCGCAGGGGGCGATGCGGTGGTCACCGTGGTGCAGTTTGCTGCAGCCGGTTGAGCCGGCGCCAGCTCAACCGCGCCACCCCCGCTGACGTAGAGCCCGCCGGATTTTCTGCACCGCTTCCGCTCCGCCGTTGCGCATATGGTCCCGGGTGATGCGCACCTCAGTCCACCCCAGCGCTTCCGTGCGCTCCTGACGCCGAACGTCTCGGGCCATCTGCTCCGGAGCCGTGTGGTACTCCCACCCTTCGTACTGAATCGCCACCCGGTACTGGCGGATGCTCAGATCGGGCTGCACTGCACGCTGGCCGTGCTCATCGCAGATCCACACATTGACCTCCGGCTCGGGCAGGCCTGCCCGGCGCATCAGCAGTCGCAGTCTCGTTTCCTGAGGCGAGTCCACACCGTCCCTGCTCAGCTCCAATGCACGGCGGACCTGGGCAATGCCGCGAGGCCTTCCGCGTCGTCGCAGTGCAGCCTCGAGTTCTGAACTGTCCGCCAGTGGGCGCGGGTCTTCGTTGTATTCGGCGCGGCCTCGGCGGCGGCACCGGTCGGCCAGGACGACTGCCTCGAGCTCGGGGCAGGTCAACGCCACGTCGATCCACGTGCGCGCCGGAGTGGTGATCGGAAGCCCTGCCAGCATGGTCCGGTCAGCTGCGGGCACGTCGCTGCGGTGCGAGATGACCAGCCCTGGGCGGCGGATGCGGGCCGAGGCGGCTGGTGAGGTCACATGGTAGGGAGCAGACACCTCACGGGACACCATGCCCCACAGGGCCGCGGCCGTGTGGTGACTGACCAGATGCTCCGTCCCTCGGCACAGGGCCTGAAGCGTGGCCACATGTCGCTCGGCCTCCGATTCAGGGGCCGGAATGTAGAGGTCCCGACCCGGCGTGAGCAGCTCCCCGCCCCGGACGGCGTGCTGGATGTCCCTTCGTGGCAGTGCCGCGGTCAGCTCCGGGTATCGCATGCCCTGGGCGGGCAGGGGGTAGTCACGGGAACGCCGCCGGCTGAAGCGGTAGCGAGCCATGCTTCAGGTCTCTCACGGTCACAGCACATTTCCGAGAGTAACCGCCCGCGGGTGAAAAGGTCGGCGCGGACAGAGCCGCTGAGCCCAGGCTGGGGCAAAGTGCGAGTCTCAGACGAGCGCACCCGACCCACGGCTCAGCCCCGCCTCCCGGTCCTCGCCCCCACTGCCGGTCATCTATGCCGCTATTTCAGCAGGAGTCGACTCGAAATAGGGGCACAATTGACCGGCGGATGGGGCCGCCGACGTGCTGGCGGGGTCAGCTCTCCCGGCTGAAGCCGAGCACCACTGTGGTGCTGCCGGTGTCCTGCTCCGCGCCGTTGCGGCTCCACCGGGCGGAGTCCCGGTCCCAGCGGTAGGTCCGCGCATCGACAGTCTGGATGCCGTAGTCGCGGGCCACCGCAACCGCCCAGTGGGCGACCATCCACTGGTAGTCGTAGGCCCCGTCGGCCGCCGGCACCGAGACCTCCACCTCGGCATCGGCGCCGCTGCCGCGCGTCTCGATGACACCGTCGAGAATCGGCTCCGGCTCGGCGTCGTCGTCGCTCTCCTCGTCGTCCTCCGGCTCCTCGGTATAGGGGATCTCCAATGCTGAGGAGAGCTGCTCCACCAGCGCTGAGGCCACGCCCTGCGGATCAGGCCCGGAGACATCCAGCTGCGAGAGGTGGCAGGTCATGTCCACCGGCTGCTGACCGGTCAGCGGCCGGGCGAATGCCCGCGCCCGGGCGGCGTGCTGGGGGTAGAACTGCGGATTGTAGGGTCGGTCCAAGGCAAGGGCGGCCTCGTCCAGGGGAAGCTGCGGATCCCAATGCTGCGGCTGCTCCTCATCCTCGGCGGCCTCATCAGACTCTGCGTCCTCATCCTCCTCATCGGCGGCTTCCTCGGCCTCCTGCGCCTCCTCCCAGGAGGCCTCGAGCGCACTGTAGAAGCCCTCCACGGTGACGGCCGAGCGCTGCGCGTCCGGACTGTCGGACCAGGAGGGCGCGCCGCGGGCGAACAGGGCCGGTGACCCGCCCTCCTCAGTGGGCTCCCGCAGCATGAGGTCCTCCTCCTGCAGCGAGATTCCCACTGCGTGCACCGCCGCCTCGGGAGGAAGCCCCCGGTCCACGGCGGCCGCGGACAGCAGCGCGGCATTGCGGGCCTGCTCCGGGGTCAGCTCCAGAATCTCCTCGCCGACGGTGACCTCGCAGCGCTCCTCCAGGAGGTATTCCCTCTCCTCGATGAAGCGCCACGTCCCGTAGCCGACTCCAGTCACCAGGGATGCGGTGATGCCGATCGCCACCACCGCGCGGCGTCGTCTGCGGCGGCGCTCCATAGTGCGTGTGGCCACCACTTTTCGGGGCCGACGGCGTGTATGCATGCGGGACCCCGGCTCAGTTGGCGTGCAGCGCCGCGTTGAGCTCGACCTTCTGACCCTTCCGGGGACGGGCCTCCACCCGGCCGGTGGTGGAATCGCGCAGGAACAGCAGCCCTGAAGCTCCGGAAAGATCGCTGCCCTTGACGGTGGTCGGCTCCGAACCTTCGCCCTGAAGCACGGTGATCTTGGTGCCGGCGGTGATGTACAGCCCGGCCTCCACCACGCAGTCATCGCCCAGGGAGATCCCGACGCCGGAGTTGGCCCCCAGCAGCACCCGCTCGCCGAGGGTGATCTTCTCCTTCCCGCCGCCGGAGAGGGTGCCCATGATGGAGGCTCCGCCGCCGACGTCGGTTCCGTCGCCGACGACGACGCCGGCTGAGATCCTGCCCTCGACCATGGAGGTGCCCAGGGGTCCGGCGTTGAAGTTCACGAAGCCCTCATGCATCACGGTGGTGCCTTCGGCCAGGTGGGCGCCGAGCCGGACCCGGTCGGCGTCGCCGATGCGCACTCCGGCGGGAGTGACGTAGTCCACCAGCCGGGGGAACTTGTCAATGGAGTGCACGGTGACGTGCCCGCGGGCGCGCAGCCTCAGCCGGGTGGTCTCGAAGTCCCGCAGCGGGCAGGGACCGAAGTTGGTCCACACCACGTTGGTGAGATGACCGAAGATGCCGTCGAGGTTGATGGTGTTGGGCTTGACCAGCCGGTGGGAGAGCAGATGCAGACGCAGCCACACGTCCTCGGTGCTGGCGGCCTCGGCGTCCAGCTCGGCCTCCACGGAGACGGTCTGCAGCCGCACGCCCCGGTCGGCGTCTTCACCTTCGGCCTCGCGCAGGGAGGCCAGCAGCGAGTCATCGGAGTTCTCCGCCAGCGGGCGCAGCGTGGGGGAGGGGTACCAGGTGTCCAGCACGGTGCCGTCGGCGGCGATGGTGGCCAGGCCATGTCCGGAAGCAGTGCGAGCGTCAGTTGTCATGGCCTCCATCCTACGTATGCCCGGTGGGCGCGCGAAGCTTGCAAGTTGCAGCGCCTCGTGGAGATCGGTCGGACGCTGCCCTGGCCGCGACGCTTTGCCTCCGCGCGGCTCGCCGGCCGTCGCGGATCGCGGACTGATTACATTTGTGTTTCAGGCTAGCCGTATGCATTGTGCCTGGCTTAGTGTGAACTCAGAGAGTTGGCTGGGGACACCTATGACCGCCCAGGTCAGGTGAGCCGCATCTCGCCTCTAGAAGGATCATTCGACCAGGAGGAACTTATGAATATCCGTCGCACCTCTGCAGCCGTGGCCGCCATCGCGGCGATGACGGCGCTGGCCGCTTGCGGCAATGACAACGGCGACAACGGCGGCAATGGAGACGCCGGCAATGGCGAAGGCGAAGAGCTCACGTTTGTCACCGGCGGCACCGCAGGAACCTACTACCCCCTCGGCGGTGAGCTGTCCGACATCATCGAGGCCAATACTGACGCCACCGTCAACTATGTGGAGTCCGGCGGCTCCGGCGACAACCTCGGCCAGATCTACAACGAGGAGGCCCAGCTGGGCCTGAGCCAGAACGACACTGCGGCTCTGGCGGTCAACGGTGAACTGCCGGAGCTGGAGGGCGTCGAGCTGGACAACTTCGGCTGGATCGCCAACCTCTACCCGGAGGCCATGCACATCATTGTGCGCGCGGACTCCGACATCGAGTCCGTTGAAGACCTGGAGGGTCGCACCATCGCAGTCGGCGACGCCGGCTCCGGCACCCGTGTGATCTCCGACGCCATCCTGGAGGCCCACGGCATCGGAGAGGGTGACTACACCGCTGAGGTCACCGACTTCGGGACCTCCACTGAGATGCTGGCCGACGGCCAGATCGACGCCACCATGTTCGTGGTCGGCGTGCCGGTGGCGGGCCTGACTCAGCTGGCCGGCACCACCGACGTCGAGCTGCTGGACATCGAGGATTCGATGGCTGAGGAGATTGCCGGCGGCGGCGACTTCGAGGCCTACGAGATCACCGCCGACTCCTACGACTTCCTCGAGGAGGACGTCACCACCATCTCGGTCTTCGCCGCGCTGGTGGCTTCCACCACTGAAGTCAGCGAGGATCTCGGCTACGAGATTACCGCTGCGATCTTCGACAACGCCGACCAGATCACCCTGGACGTGGGCGAGAGCATCGCCCTGGAGGAGGCGCTGAACGGTATCGGCAGCGTCCCGCTGCACCCCGGCGCTGAGAGGTACTACGAAGAGCAGGGCCTCGACCTGCCGTGATCGCATCGGCCGAGCGTACGGCCGGATCCACCCCCGCGTCCCCGGAGTCTGCGTCCCAGAAGCCGGGGGCCGCGGGGGAGGAGAAGGCCGAGGAGATCCTCCGTGAGCACGACGTCTCCAGCCGGTTCCGCACGAACCTGGGCTGGTGGGCCTGGTTGATCGGAGGGTTGTCAGCAGCCTTCACCGTCTACCACCTTTACTTCGCGCTGGATCGCATCTTCTCCGGATGGATGCACGGCGCGCTGCACCTGGCGGGCGCCACCGCTTTGGTGTTCTTCCTGTACCCGGCCAGCAAACGGCTGCTGACCGCGCAGCCGACCGGGGTGCGGTGGAAAGACCTGCTGATCGGGCACCACCGCGGGGTGCCGTGGTACGACACTCTGCTGGGCTGCGCAGGACTGTTCTGCAATCTCTACATCTTCTTCCGCTACGAATACCTGCAGTCCAACGCAGTGGCCATCCTCGGCTACAGCACCATGGACATGGTGGTCGCCGTCGTCGGCACCCTGTTGGTGCTGGAAGCAACCCGGCGCTGCGTGGGCATCCCCATCGTGATCATCGCCGGCCTGGCGATCCTCTACGGCATCTTGGGCAACCACTCGCCGATCTTCTCCCACCGCGGCAATAGCTTCGAAGGATTCGCCGCCGATATCTTCCTCTCCACCCGCGGTGTCTTCGGCACACCCCTGCAGGTCTCGGCGAACTTCATCTTCCTGTTCCTGTTCTTCGCTGTGGTGCTGCTGCGAACCAATATCGGTCAGTTCTTCAACGACCTGGCCTTCCGCGCGGCCGGCAAGTACACCGGCGGACCGGCGAAGGCCGCCGTCGGAGCCTCTGCTCTGCAGGGAATGGTCTCCGGCTCCTCGGTGGCCAACACTGTGGCATCCGGATCGTTCACCATCCCGATCATGAAGAAGGCCGGGTTCAAACCGCATATCTCGGCCGCCACCGAGGCCACCGCCTCCACCGGCGGGCAGCTGATGCCCCCGATCATGGGTGCCGCGGCGTTCATCATGGCGCAGAACGTGCCGGGGATCGAGTACAACGATCTGATCGTCATTGCGATCATCCCGGCGCTGCTGTACTTCCTGGGAGCGTTCCTCTCAGTGCACTTCGAAGCTAAGCGCAATGAGATCCGGGGTCTGCCGGTGGAGGAGCTGCCCAGCTGGAAGTCGCTTCTGGTGCGCATCGACCTTGTGCTGCCGTTGGTGATCATCGTCTCCACGCTGCTTTCGGGCTTGACCCCGACCACTGCGGCGCTCTACGGCATCGGCACCGCGTTCGTGCTCAGCTTCCTGCGGGCCTCAACCCGCCTGGGTCCCCGGGGGATTCTGGACATGTTCATCGCCGGGGCACGCACTGCGCTGCCGGTGATCATGGCCTGTGCCTGCGCGGGCATCGTGGCCGGCACTGTGACCACCACCGGACTGGGCGGTCAGCTGGGCCGCGGTCTGGTGGACCTGGCCGGCGGAAACTTCCTGGTCGTGCTGGTGATGGTGATGATCGCCTGCATCGTGCTGGGTATGGGCCTGCCCACCACGGCGAACTACGTGGTCACCGCCACCGTGGCCGCTCCGATCCTCTACAACAACTTCGATGTTCCGCTGATTGCGGCCCACCTGTTCGTCTTCTTCTTCGGTATCTTGGCCGACATCACGCCACCAGTGTGCCTTGCCGCGTATGCCGGAGCCGGCATCGCCAACGCCAATCCGATGGCAGCCGGGGTGGCCGCGCTGAAGATCGCGTTCGCCGGATTCCTGATCCCCTATGTGTTCATCCTGCAGCCGGCCCTGCTGCTGCAGGGCACCACCGGGGAGCTGCTGATCTCCCTGGTGACGGTGATCATCGGCATGGTCGCGCTGGCCTCCGGGCTCGCCGGCTATCTCATCGCCCGAGCGGGATGGATTGAGCGGCTGCTGCTGATTCTCGGCGGCCTGATGCTGATCTACCCGGACATCCGAGTATCGGCGGCAGGCATGGTGGCCATGGGTGTGGGCCTGGTGCTGCAGTTCATTGCCCGCGGCCGCGGACGCGGCGCCCAGATTGACCGCGATGAACCAGCAGATATCACCGCATCTGAGACGAGCGACGCCGGCAGGCCCGCCGCCCAATAGGGAGCTCGCAGCTCACCACCCGCGCCGGCGCGCGCGGGCACGGGTGGTGCACCGCACCAGACCCGGCCGTTGGCGGCGCTTTGTCGCGCCGGCGACCTCGGGTGGTGCGGCACGGGCGCCCACTGGCGGCAGGGCAAGCCGATGGCGTCCGGCCAGCAAGGGCGGCGCCGCCGCGCAGTAAGGTGAAGGTATGGCTGAGAAGACTGCACTGATCACAGGCGCGTCCCGCGGCATCGGCCGCGCGATCGCCGAGGAACTGGGCCGCGACCACCACATCCTGGTGGGAGGCACTAACCCCAATCGCGTCCAGGAGGTGGTGGCCTCGCTGTCGAGCGCGGAGCCCTTCCTGGCTGATCTGGGCGATGAGCAGGCCGTGGCTGCCGCGTGGAAGCGGACCGGGCGCGACCGGCTGGACGTGCTGGTGCATTCCGCCGGCCTGGCGTGGATGCGTCCGGTGGGGGAGGCGCCCCTGAGCGAATGGCGGCAGATGTTCGAGATCAACGTCTTCGCCGTCGCGGAGCTGACCCGGCTGACCCTTCCGGCCCTGCGCGCCGCCAAAGGTCATGTCATCGCCATCAACTCCGGCTCCGGCTACCGCTCGCGCGCCGGCAGCGCCCTGTACTCCGGCACCAAGTTCGCGCTCCGGGCGCTGACTGACGCACTGCGCGAGGAGGAGCGCGGCCAGGTGCGGGTCACCTCCCTGCACCCGGGCCAGGTCGACACTGAGATGCAGGTCGCGCTCCAGGCCTCCTACGGGAACACCGAGTACGACGGCGCCCGCTACATATCACCTGAAGCGGTGGCTCGCACCGCACGCCTGGCGGTGGACAATGAGGCTGCCTCCATGATCCAGGAGCTGACCATCCGGCCGGTGGACCCGTAAACCCCCGCCGCCGGCCTCGCCGTCGGCCCCATCACGTGCCAGAAGGGCCCAAACTCCGGTCCTGATGGCCCGAGTAAGGGCCCATCCGGCACGTAAGTCTGGGGGCGTGCCGCCTTCAGCCCGCGTTCACCACCTCACCGGGAAGTGCATCTAGAAGACGATGGTGGAGTTCCCGTGGCGGATGACCCGGTCCTCGCAGTGCCACTTGACCGCGCGGGAGAGTACGGAGCGCTCGACGTCGGCTCCGTAGCGGGTCAGCTGAGCGACGTCGTCGGCGTGTGAGACCCGGATGACGTCCTGTTCAATGATCGGGCCCTCGTCCAGGTCTTCGGTGACGTAGTGGGCCGTGGCGCCGATGAGCTTCACACCGCGGTCCTTGGCCTTCTGGTACGGTCCGGCACCGATGAACGCCGGCAGGAAGCTGTGGTGGATGTTGATGATCGGCACGCCGATCTTCTCCAGGAAGTCCGCTGAGAGGACCTGCATATAGCGGGCGAGCACAATGAAGTCCACGGTGCCGTCCAGCAGCCGCAGGTGCTCGGCCTCGGCGGCGGCCTTGTTCTCCCGGTCCACCGGCACATGCACGAACTCGATGCCGAAGCGTCGCACATCCTCCTCCAGGTCGGGGTGGTTGGAGATGACGACGGCGATCTGCATCGGCAGCTCGCCTCGCCGGTGGCGCCACAGCAGGTCCAGCAGGCAGTGGTCGGTTTTGGAGGCGAAGATTGCCACCCGCTTGGGCCGGGCAGCTTCGGTGAGCTGCCATTCCATGGAGAAGGGGCGGGCCAGCCGGAACTCCACCTCCTGCTCCACCTCGGAGCGGCGGGCAGCCAGGCGCGGAAGATGGAAGACGGTGCGCTGGAAGAACCGGCCGCCCTCGACGCCCGTGGAGTACTGGTCCAGCGTGAGGATGTTGCCGCCGAGTTCGGCGATCAGAGTGGAGACGGCGGCCACGATCCCGTGTTGGTCCGGGCAGGAGATGATCAGCCGTGCGATGTCTGCATCTGGTGTGGTGGTCACGCGGCCAGTCTACGCCGGGGTACCGGATGGGCGGCGAAACTCCTATGCTCTAGCACACCGCACCCTGAGGGAGTCCTGAACGATGCCTAGAACGCAGTCCACCTACGCTTCACGGGACGTCGATGAACTGCCGGCCGGGAAGACGCTGCACCGCACCCCCGTCGGCCTCGGCATCCTCGCCGCTGGAGCAGTCCTGCTGATCTTCCTCGTGGTTGGCTGCTCCAGCCAGGATGCCTCGGACAGCGGGGAGGCAGCCCCAACGGCGGAGACCGCGGCTGCCCCCGCGCCAACGCCGAGCCCCGTCGCAGCTCAGGAGTCGGAAGAAGCCCGCGCTTCCTCGGTTCGCACACCGCCTGAATGGGCAACAGCGGAGCCGGACCCCGATCGACCGCCGGGATACATCGGTGTCCCCGAGGAGGCGTGGGTCGAATGCACTGACCCTGAAGCTGTGGCTCAGCGGGAAGCGCACGAGCCCGCCGGGTGGCCCCAAGAGTGGGACGGGGAAGGCATGATGCCGGAGCCGGAGTGTCACCCCGACTATGTGGAAATAGTCACCTGGGAGTACTACAACAAGCCGTGCGGCTGCGAAGACCTGCTGAGCACGCTCGCTTATCCCGAGCGACTCAGCGAGGCTGAACTGCGCGAGGCGTTGTGGGAGCAGTCCCGTGCGCGGGCAGAATGGACGCCTCCCGCCAGCGGCTGACAAGTGTCGTTCTTGTCCCGCCATGATCTGACGGAACGACGCCGTCTCACGGGTTAGAACCGAGATCCCCGGGTGGGCACGCTTCTGGGCACCTGGACACGCCCGAGCCAGCACCACGCTTATGGCCTATAAACCCTATGCGGACCGGCGTGAGCCTGAAGCGGCTGGAAACAGGAGGAGCCTCCACCGATGACGGTGGAGGCTCCCCTGGTGATTCTTCTCAGCTCCCCCGGCTGGACTCGAACCAGCAACCACTCGATTACCAGTCTCGCTGGCGGGCCCTGGACGTCATTGTGCCGCTGTTCGTCGACCAGCCCGCTCAGT
>NZ_JAJUJJ010000037.1 GCF_029265375.1 Nesterenkonia sp. | reverse complement strand
GTACTGCCGCAGCAGCCCATTGAGGTGTTCGTTGCTGCCGCGCTGCCACGGGCTCTTCGCGTCGGCGAAATACACCGGGGTCTTGGTGGCCTCGGTGAACAGTGCATGGGCTGAGAGTTCCTTGCCCCGGTCCCAGGTCAAGGATCGGCGCGGCGTCGGCGGCACCGGGGTCATTGCATTGATCAGAGCGTCCTTCATGGTCGGGATCGTGCAGGACTTGGCAGGCTCCCACGTGGTCTGGGCAGAGCACATGGTCCTTGATAGCAGAGGAGGTGGTTGCTGATGGCATCTATCATCGTTCGAGGTCTCGACGATGCCGTGAAGCAGCAGCTCGCCATGCAGGCGAAAGAACATGGCCGGTCCATGGAGGCCGAGGCCCGCGATGTCCTCACCAAAGCTGCACGGAGGCCGCATATCGGGAGCGCTCTGCTGGCAGCGGCGCAGGACGTAGGCGGTGTAGACGAGCTGCCGATCCCGGCGCGTGCCGACGTCGCGCGGGTGGCGGACTTCGAGTGATTATCCTCGATACCAACGTCATCTCGGAGGTCTTCCGACTCTCGCCCGAGCCGCGCGTGGTCGAATGGCTCGTATCTGAGGTTGGTTCACAGTTTCTGCAGTCTGATCGACCTGGTTCTGCGGTGACTATGCGGCTTGCCGGCGATCGGGAGACTCAGTCAATCGTCCGGTGGCGTATTTGTGCAGCACGCTGGCCATCAGCGTCTGGTACGGCATTCCCTCTTCCAATGCTCGGGCCTTGATGTCCTGCAGATCTGCGGAGGAGAGCCGGATATTGACCCGGGCATCTTTGGCTCGGGTCGCCCTGGCGACCTCGCGCAGCCACTCCAGCTTCTCAGGCGTCGCCGTGGACTCCAGATCACTGGACTCGTAGGCCTCGAGGACTTCCTTCTCGTAGTCGTCAAGATTCATCTCACTCATCGTCGTCGTTCTCCTTCTCTCCTGCTGGGCGGAGGTAGTCTCTGGTGGCTTTGCGGCTGGGAATGATGGTTTTGAGGAATACTCGGTCCTCGCCCTCGATGACGTAGGGCACCAAGTAGGCATACCCCTTGTGGGCGACGACCATCATCCACTGATTGGGGTAATTTTCTCGGTTGGGATGCGGGTGGTCATTCAACACGCCGCCGGTCTCGATGGCGGTGACGATCTGAGCGAAAGTGACGGACCTGGCTTCTTCCACTTTGCGGTTCTTATCGTCGTTCCATCGGTAGACCGTCACATTTTCAGGGTAACTCGACGTGTGCTGTATGTCATCACTTCAAGCTGATCCCGGTCGAGTTCAACAGTGGATTAACCTCTGGGCGGTACTGACTGCCTACGCAGGATTGCGCAGTTGCCCGATGGCCACCGGGTTAGGGTCTTCGCGGCCGCACGCCTCCGCCACCATTGTGCTGGGGTTCCCCCGTGCGGTGCGCAGTTCAGCAGAAAACCTTGTGTAGCATGCGTGCTACAGTGGGTGGATGAGTGCTGTGGACCAAGCGGACGAGACCTTGTCACAACGCGAGCTTCGGAACGAGTCGGGACGGGTGCTGCGCGCCGTCGCTGAAGGTCGAACTTTCGTTCTAACCAACAGTGGGGTGGCCGTCGGAAAGATTGTTCCGCTTGACGCGCCCGCCCCCTCGTTGCCGATTGTTCGTCCTGCCCGACGCGTAGGGGGATGGGCAGCATTGGGCATTGAGCGCAAACAGGCGCAACAGAGCCTGGTCGACGCGCTGGACGAGCTGCGTGAGGATCGGCTGTGAGTCCAGCCCCCGTGGTGTATGTCGATACCTCTGTATTGGGTGCGCTGCTGATCGACCAGCCCGAAAGTGATGTATTGATCGAGTGGCTCGATCAGACAGATGCCCTGCTGGTCTCCGCTGATCTCTTGGAAACCGAGCTGCGTCGGCTGGCGGTGCGCGAAGACATCGATCAGTCAGAAGTCACCCGAGTTCTTGACGGTGTGGCATTGGCGGCACTGGATCGTGCAGTCTACCGAGGTGCGGGCTATCTGCCGATGCGCTACCTGCGCACCCTCGACGCCCTGCACCTGGAGTCAGCCTTGAGGTTGGATGCCGCTGCGATCCTGACCTATGACCACAAGCTGAGCAAAGCCGCCCGAGCTGCAGGTTTGGATGTGATCGCACCAGGAGCTGACGCATAAGCGGTCCGACGAACAGGAGGTCCTCG
The DNA here is from genome assembly GCF_029265375.1 of Nesterenkonia sp. Taxonomy (GTDB): domain Bacteria; phylum Actinomycetota; class Actinomycetes; order Actinomycetales; family Micrococcaceae; genus Nesterenkonia. The sequence goes on along the minus strand of NZ_JAJUJJ010000037.1, from coordinate 13,460 downwards.
TACTCCGGGTAGGGGTAATCCTCGAGGATGTCCTCGAAGCTCATCTCTGAGGCGAGCCGTTCCAGTACGTTCTGCCCGGAGATTTGCATGCCGCGGATGGTTGGGTTGCCGTGCATGATGGCAGGGTCAACCGTGATGCGGTCCGTCCTGGTTCTTGTGGTCGCCACATATCAATGCTGCTTCGGCATTGAATGTGCGCCGGTTCGGGCGCTCCCGGTGAGAAACCTGGGTAACGTACGGCAGGCCTCTTCTAGGGCCCGCGGTGCGGACACCAAGCTATGGTGGGTTCTGGCATCAATGGGAGCATCGGCAAAACTGATGAGCAGAATCTGACACGCTGCAGTCACCTGGAGGCATGAAGCATGGAGCACTACGACGACGTCGACTCCTACCTCCGCAACGCCCAGCGGTGGCCCGAGGAGATCCGAGCGCTGCGCCCGATTCTGGTTTCGGCCGGACTCACCGAGCACATCAAATGGGGCAAACCCTGCTACTCGCACGATGGGGCGAACATTGCGATCATCCAGGAGTTCTCCGACAACCTCGCCCTGATGTTCTTCAAGGGCATTCTGCTCGACGATCGTGCGGGGGTGCTGGCGGAGGTCGGGCCGAATTCTCATGCGGCGCGACGCATGATGTTCGCCTCCGTGGAGGACGTCCAGAAGAACGCTGAGACCGTCACCGCCTACGTGGGTCAGGCCATTGCCCACGAGGTCGAGGGCACCGAGGTTCCCCCACGGCAGGAGGAGGAGATGGCCCCGGAGCTCGGCGAACGGCTGGCGGAGGACGACGAGCTCGCCGCCGCCTTCGACAAGCTCACCCCGGGCCGCCAGCGCGCATACAACCTGCATGTCTCCGGGGCGAAGCGGTCCGCCACGCGCAGGCAGCGTGTGGAGAAGATCGCTCCGCGCATCCTCGAAGGCAAAGGATTGCACGACCGCTGACCCCATGCGGTAAGCCTCGATCTCCGCCCCAAACAGCCGCAGGAGGCAGCCGTCGTCTGGAATCCAAGAACTGAACCGCCCGACGGTTCCTCGGGGCCCCGCATACTCGAGATCGAACAGGACGTGCCAGACTGAGGAGGTGACCTCAGACGTCCCTCGCCCCATGACGGAGCCCGGCGAGATCGCGGATCGCTTCGTCGAGGCATGGAATCGCGCCGACGCAGCTGCCTTGGCGGCCCTGTTCGCCGCGGACGCGGACTTCGTCAACGTCGTCGGACTCTGGTGGGAGAACCGGGATCGCATCCGTCAGGCCCACGAGTACGGGTTCCGCCGGATCTTCAGCGACTCAGCGATGGCGGTGCAGCGAACCAAGGTGCGTCGGCTGGGTGAGTCGGCCGCCGTCGTGCACGTGGAATGGACTCTGTCCGGGCAGAGCCCCCAGGCTGGAACCGACCCGGGGGAGCGAAGCGGCATTTTCTGCTTCGTGCTGCAGAAGAACGACGACGCCTGGCTGGCTGTCTCTGCCCACAATACGGACCGGATCCCCGGCGCCGAGACCCATATCGCCGGAGGGGACGGTCTCACCCCCACCAGCTACCAGGGAGTACGCTCGCCCAGGACCCCCGGTGGTAGTGTGCCGCCCGGAGGACGGACATGACTGAGACAGCCCGCCAGGGTACCGGTGAAGCCGGCGAGACTGAGGCGCACCTCATCGCAGCGGTATGGGAGGCTGAGCTCCGCCTGCTGGACCCGCAGGTCCGCCGGAATCCTGCAGCGGTGGACGAGCTGCTGGCCCCCGACTTTCATGAGATTGGGCAATCGGGCAGGCACTGGACCCGTGAGCATATTCTTCAGGCACTGGCCGCTGAGAGTGACGACGACGGCGCCGCTGACCTCTCCGAGCGCCAGGCGCAGGTGCTGGGTGCCGGACTGGTCCTGCTGACCTACCGGGTGAGCATCGGGCAGCGGTCCAGCCTCCGGTCCTCACTGTGGCGGATCGGACCGGCCGGGCCGGCTATGGTGTTCCATCAGGGTACCCCTGTCCACGGCGCCGGTGCGTGAGGACTCGTGACTTCCCAGGCGGGCGCGGCTCTTCAGGCGTGGGGTGAAGCGTCAGCGCTGAGGCGCCAGCTGCCCCGACGCGTCAGCCGGGGTGCGCGCATGGTGTCCGGCGCGGTGCACCAGGCCGAAGCGGTCGGCTCGACTGGTTGGATTCGTAGTGCGCCGGCGCTCCCACGGCCAGGTCATCAGCCCCCAGACGACTATCATCAGCCCTGCCACTGAGAGCAGGTAGATCGGCCATTCGCCCAGCACGTCCAGCAGTGAGCTGCCCTTAGGGCCGCCGCTGACGTAGCTGTAGTTGGCGCCAGTGAGCACGTTGACCACGTAGGCGTTGCCGGCCCACAGCCCGGTTGCCGCCAGCGCTGCTGCATACCCACGCCACGTGGGGCGGTAGCCCAGTCCCCATACCAGGACGATCGGTGCGATCAGCACCGCGCCGTGCAGCAGCCAGTACATCAGGTACTCCAGGGCTTCGAAATACAGGTAGTTCAGGTCCGGAGTCAGAATCGACTGGAGATTCAGCGTCAGACCCCAGTAATAGAGGATGGCGATGGACCATCTCGATCGCGTAATGAGCGCGATGGCGGCTAGGAAGCGGGAAGCGTCTGAGAAGTGGAAGGGCAGCGACTCCTGGAGGATCCAGTTCATCGGGAGCAGTGCCCAGACGGTCCAAACGGTGGAGACCACCAGCAGCGCCCACCCGCAGGTGCGTGCGGCCCGCTCGACGGCGGCCGTGTCCTGGGATCGCCGGGCCAACAGGATGCAGAGGACGGACACCAACACAATCACCAGCAGCGCACTGCCGTGTTCGGCGCCGTACTGGGGCATGCGCCAGGCCTCACCGTCATTCACGTCATGAAGCATACAACTCTGTGACGCCGCTGCGGCGCACCGTGTCAGGCTGCCGCGGCGGGTCGGCAGAGTCCCCACGCCGCCGTCGTCTGGCGAGGGATTGTGCTTCCTGCCGGCGTGTGTTCTATTAAACCCATGTCCCGCTGCCCAGCGGCCATCACGGTCGAGAGCAGGAGAAGAACTCGTGGCGAAGCAGCCAGCCATGTCCCCCTCGCCGATGCCGGTGCGCCAGGTAATCGAGAAAGCCCGGGGCCCCGCCGAGCCGAAGCGGAGGAACTGGTGGACATGTTCACCGAAATCAGCGGCGAGCAGCCGGTGGTATGGGCCGGCCGCATCATCGGTTTCGGGACATACCAATACCGCTACGCCAGCGGTCACGGGGGCCAGGCGCCGCTCCTGGCATTCGCGCCAGGAGCTGCATAGCACACGATCTATCTGGTCAGCGACTTCGCGCAACGCTGGCCCGAGCTGATCAGCCGCCTGGGTCCCCACCGATCCAGCAAAGCCTGCCTCTATCTGAAACGCCTCACCGGGGTGGACCGGGACGCTCTGCGCTTGCTGCTGAGGAACTCGCTGGCCGAGACGCGCTCCGAGTGGTCTGACGGTGCGCCGGACGCACGCTAGACTGACAGGCACCGACCAGCACTGGCGGCTAGGGTTCCGTCGGCCTCGCGCCGAGCCTGGTTCAAGCGCCGTAATACGCCGCTGTGGAATTGTCAGCGGTGTGGATCTGACGGGATAGAAACCTTCAGGAGCGGAGTCGGCATCTAATGATGCCCGCAACCGCCAGAAGGTCCCATGTCCCATTCACCGTCTTTTCACCGCCTTGTCCTCCCGCTGGCCGTAAGCGTGGGAGTGAGCTTCGGCGCAATCCTCTACGGCACTTCGGTGCTGATCACCTCTGAAGCCGCCGGCGCCCAGTATCCCGTCTGGCTGCTCTCGGCCGGGTTCTCCGGCTCAGTGCTCACCGCGGCAGCGCTGGCCGTGCCGGTGGGTCGCCATGCAGATCGCCACGGCGTCCGCGGCATCCTCACACTCGGAGGGCTGCTGGTCTGTGCGGGATTCCTCACCTTCGCCGCCAGCAGCTCCGGGTGGCACGTCCTGGCCGCATGGTGGCTGCTGATCGGACCCGGCAGCGCCATGGTGCTCTTCGAGCCGGCATTCGTAGCGCTCCAGCAGTGGTTCGGCCGCACCCAGCGCAACCGGGCTGCCGGCACCCTCACGCTCATCACCGGGCTGGCCGGCCCCATCTTCATACCTGCTGCATCAGTCGCAGTGGACCACCTCGGGTGGCGTCTCACCGCCGCCCTGCTCGGTGCCGCCGTCGCACTGGTCTGCGGCACCACTGCCGGCTGGTCGCTGCATGGGGCCCCCGCAGCACCGGTCGCGGGTGGCTCAGAGGAGAGCGACGACGTCGGACGGGCCGGTTCCCGGCCGGGACGCAGACTGCCTGCAGGGCTGATTCCGCTGAGCCTGGCGATCGCTCTGACCATGGCAGTTCTGGAAGCTTTCAATGTCCACCGCATCGCGCGGTTCGAAGCCGCCGGATTCGATGCCTCGGCAGTGGCCTGGTGGGCTGCCGCGGTGGGCCTGCTGAGTCTGCCGGCCCGGTTCCTTCTCCCGGTCCTGGCCAACCGATTCCCTGCCGCCCATTTCTACTGCGGAGTCATGGTGCTGATCTTGCCGGGAGTCCTCCTGGCGGTCACCGCAGACCAGCCCTGGCAGATGTACGGACACTTCATCATCTTCGGGCTGCTCTTCGGCGCATTCATCCCGCTGCGTGCGGTGCTGATGAGCGACTGGTACTTCGGGGCTCGCTTCGGCGCGTTGATGGGTCTGCAGGCGGTGGCGATCGCGCTGGGCCGGGCTGCCGGACCAGGGGCAGTGGGCTGGCTGGCGGATACGTCCTGGGGCTACACCGGCGGCATGATTCTGCTCTGCCTGCTCCTGCTGCTCAGCCTGGCGCTGCTGGCGGCTGCCATGCTGCGGCACCGGCGGTCCTCCCGCGGCACACGGCCCGACCGCATAGGATGACCGCACAAAGCGTCCAGCGAGGAGCAGACTATGGCGGGGCAGGAGAAGAAGTCTGAGATCGTCGACGGGTTCACCATCAAGTATCACGCCGACGGCACAAGCCGATGGTCCAAAGGCAAAGTGGTGGACGGGCAGCCGGAGGGCTACTGGGAGTGGTACCGCAAGGACGGCACCCTGAAACGCTCCGGCCACTTCGCATCCGGTGAGCCGGTCGGGGAGTGGATCACCTATGACACCAGCGGAAACCCCTACAAGACCACCAACCGCTGCCCCGCAGCCTAAGTGGTGAGCATCAGCGCCGCGGGCACCAACCCGCCCGACGCCGGACCTTCCCGATCAGGACCCGAGGTGGGAGGATGAACCGATGAGCACCGCAGTCTCCAACCGAATCATTGTGGGCCTGATGCGGATCGCGGAGGCATCAGATGAGCAGATACGCCACCTGGTGGACTCCGCCCGCACTGCGGGAGTGACCTGGTTCGACCACGCTGATATCTACGGCCCCACCCGGCACGAGTGCGAGCGACGCTTCGGCCAGGCGGTCCGGCTCAGCAGCGCCGAACGGGAGCAGATCACCCTGCAGACCAAAGTCGGCATCATCAAAGATGGGCCCTACTACGACTCCTCCTATGAGCACATCATCGCCTCGGTGGACGAGTCGCTGCGGGCGCTGAACACCGACTACATCGACGTGCTGCTGCTGCACCGGCCGGATCCCCTGGTGGAGCCCGAAGAGGCCGCCCGAGCATTCGACGCGCTCTCCGCGGCAGGAAAGGTGCGCCAGTTCGGCGTCTCCAACCACACCCCGGCCCAGATCGAACTGCTGCGCACCGCAGTGGACCAGCCCCTGACCGTCAACCAGATCCAGCTCTCGGTGGTGCACGCCGCCCCGGTGGCCGAAGGCATCCTGGCCAATACGCTCGGCCGGGCCCCGGCGGTGACCCCCGACGGCGCCGGGGTGGTGGAGTACTGCCGCCGCGAGGGCATCCAGCTGCAGGCCTGGTCCCCGTTTCAGTCGCCGTCGGGAGTGTTCCTCGGATCCGCCGACTACCCGGAGCTCAACGCAGTGCTGGAACGGTTGGCGCAGAAGTATGCGGTGACACCCACCGGGATCGCCGCCGCATGGATCACCCGGCATCCTGCAGACATCCAGGTGGTGCTGGGCACCACCCGGGGCGAGCGGGTCCATGAGGCTGCCGCGGGCGCGCAGGTGAAGCTGAGCCGTGCTGAATGGTTCGAGCTGCTGCGCGCCGCCGGCCACCAGGTTCCCTGAGGGCTGTCAGGCACCCTAGAGCTATGAGCACAGCAGACCGTGACGACGACGTCGCCCGGGCCATGGCCGCGGTGTCCCGTGCCGACTTCCTCCCCGAGGAGGCGCGCGGCCTGGCCGATACTGACCAGGCGCTGCCCATCGGCTATGGGCAGACGAACTCCCAGCCGACCACAGTGGCCAATATGCTGCGTCTGCTGGCACCGGAGCCCGGCGAGCACGTGCTGGATCTGGGAGCCGGATCCGGATGGTCCACCGCTCTGCTGGGACATCTGGTGGGGGAGCGCGGACGGGTCATCGGTGTGGAGCTGGAGCCGGAGCTCACCCGCCGGGCGCAGCGGGCCCTGGCCGGATACCGGATGGACTGGGCAGAGGTCCGGCAGGCCGACCCCACCGCGCTCGGAGCCCCGCAGGAAGCACCCTTCGACAGGATCCTGGTCTCGGCGGGGGCCGAGCATCTGCCCGAAGAGCTCATCGATCAGGTGGCCGAGGGCGGGGTGATGGTCATCCCGGTGAGCAGCGAGATGCTGAAGGTGAAGAAGACCGACGGAGAGATCGCAGTCACCCGGCACGGCCCCTACAGCTTTGTGCCGCTGCGCTGAGAACTATTGCGCCTGCTCCAGGGCCGCCTTCCAGCTGCCGGCGCGGTTGCGGATAGCTGGACCGGAGGGCAGGTCGCTGCGTCCGGCCTCCTGCTGCTGCTTCCGCCACTGCACATAGTTCTGGTAGCTGGTGGAGCTCCCGGAGGCTTCGGCCGCGGCGCAGAAGTCTCGCACCGCGGCGGTGAACTGCTCGGAGCTGAAACGGGCCCGGCCGAATCCGGAGGTGGCGGGGGACTCGGTGGCCGCCAGTCCGGCGCTGCTCAGTGCAGCCGACCATGATCCGCCGCAGCGTTTCAGAATTGTGGTGCTGCCCACCGGCCACAGGGTCTTCCCGGAGCTGGAGGCGACCCGGCGGACGGTGAGGAACTCACGGCGCAGCTGGTCGTAGCGGCCCGCTGAGAGGCTCAGCCCTGGATTCTGGCGCAGGGCGCTCAGCCCTGCTCCGATGGTGGCGAGGACCTCGTCTTCCAGCTCTGCCGAACCCTGGTCCCTCAGCATCTGGTTCACCGCCGCGGCGGGCTCCTCGGGCACCGGCTCCGGCGTGCTGGCGGCAGACTCGGGTAGGCTGCGGCCCAGCATGAACCACAGGCTCGCCTCGACGGCGCTGCGCGAGACTGGCTGCCTGGCCATCAGCGCCTTAGGCTCCGAAGTGGTTCGGGTGCGGGCTGCGCCGGCCGTCCTCACCCTTGTCCAGGGCATCCAGGGCCGCCATCTGCTCTGCGGAGAGCTCGAATCCGAAGACGTCGAGGTTCTCCCGCATGCGGTGCTCATGGTCTGACTTCGGGATCGCCACGTCTCCGCGCTGCATATGCCAGCGCAGCACCACCTGCGCCGGTGTGCGCTCCAACTCCTCAGCCAGGCGCACGATCACCGGATCGCCCAGCTCGTCGCCCTTGCCCAACGGGCTCCAGGCCTCCACCACAATGCCCTGTTCGGCGCAGACGCGGCGGAGCTCATTATTGGCGAAGTAGGGATGGACCTCGATCTGATTGACCGCCGGAGTCACGCCGGTAGCGTCCACAATCCGCTCCAGATGCTCCGGCTGGAAGTTGGAGACGCCGATGGAGGATGCCCGCCCCGAATCGCGCAGTTCGATCATCGTCTTCCAGGTGTCCACATAGTCGACGTCGAGGAACGGCATGGGCCAATGGATGAGGAACAGATCCACGGTCTCAAACCCCAGCCGCTGCAGCGACTCCTCGAAAGTGCGGTGCACATCGGCAGGATCGTGATGAGGATTGTGCAGCTTGGTGGTGATGAACACATCCTCCCGCGCTGCACCTGAGGCGCGCACCCCTTCGCCGACCTCGACCTCATTGCCGTACATCTGGGCGGTGTCCACATGCCGGTAGCCGACCTCTACAGCGGTGCGCACCGACTCCGCCGGGGTGGCCGACTGGGAGGTTCCGAAGCCCAGCTGGGGGATATGGGCACCTGAGTTCAGCTGGAGGGTGGGGGTCATCATCACTCCGTTCCGGATCGGGTCACCTGGTTCCGATCCTACGCATATTCGGCGAGGTGGTCAGCGGGACCGGGCTGTCTGGAATGCAGCGCCGGGGACTGGGTGTTGGCAGAGGTATGCGAGCTATGACCTACACCGCCTACGGTGAACCGCAGAGCCTGAGCCTGACCGAGCAGCCCACGCCGAAGCTGGCGCCGGGGGCCGTGCTGATCAAAGTGGAGCGAGCCGCAGTCAACCCGGTGGACTGGAAGCTGATGGCCGGCGGGCTGGATGAGATGCTCGACGTCGTCTTCCCGGTGATCCCCGGCTGGGACGCGGCCGGCGTGGTCGAAGCGGTGGGACCCGACGTGCCCGAATTCGCGCCGGGGGACCGGGTGGCCACCTATGCGCGGAAGGACTTTGTGCACGGAGGCACCTACGCCGAGTACGTGGCGGTGCCGGCCACCTCAGCGGCACATATTCCCGACGACGTCGACACCGACTCGGCAGCCGGTCTGCCGCTGGCGGGACTGACCGCGCTGCGCACTCTGGAATCGCTGAACCTCACTGCCGAGGACACACTGCTCATCCACGCCGCATCCGGGGGAGTGGGGCATCTGGCCACCCAGCTGGCCGCCGATGTGGGCGCCGAGGTGATCGGCACCGCCTCGGAGCAGAACCACCAGAAGCTGCGTGATCTGGGCGCGACTCCGGTGAGCTACGGCGAGGGGCTGCCGGAGCGGATCCGGCAGTTGGCCCCCGACGGGGTCACCGCGGTGGCCGACTTCGCCGGCGGCGTGGTGGACCAGACCCTGGAGGTGCTGGCTGAAGCCGGCCGTCACGCCTCTATCGCGGACCCCTCAGTCCTGCAGCACGGCGGCCAGCTGATCTGGGTGCGTCCCGACGGCCCACGCCTGGAGACCCTGCTGCAGCGGATCAGCGAGGGAAAGCTGAAGGTCAGCGTGGATACCGTCTACCCGCTGGAGCAGGCCGCGCAGGCTATGCAGCACAATATCGAGGGCTCCAGCGGCAAGGTGCTCATCGACGTCACCCGCTGAGGCCCACCGCCGGCGGCTGCGGCTCAGCACTCCACCACGTTGACCGCCAGCCCGCCCAGAGCGGTCTCCTTGTACTTGTGGGACATGTCTTTGCCGGTCTCACGCATGGTGGTGATCACGTCGTCCAGGCTGACCCGGTGCACGCCGTCGCCCATCAGCGCCATGCGGGCGGCGTTGACCGCTTTGGTGGCGGCGATGGCATTGCGCTCGATGCACGGAACCTGAACCAGCCAGCTGATCGGGTCGCAGGTCAGCCCCAGATTGTGCTCCATGGCGATCTCGGCGGCATTCTCCACCTGCTCCGGGCTGCCGCCGAGGACTTCGCAGAGCCCCGCGGCAGCCATGGAGGAGGCTGAGCCGACCTCACCCTGGCAGCCGACCTCCGCCCCGGAGATGGAGGCCTGCTCCTTATAGAGCACCCCGATGGCGGCGGCGGCGGTGAGCAGATAGGTAGTCACGATCCGGTGCCGGTCGGCCTTCTTCGCGTAGCTGGCGCCGGGACTGTAGTGGGTGGCGTAGAACCCGACGGCGGGAATGATCCCTGCCGCACCGTTGGTGGGCGCGGTGACCACCCGGCCGCCGGAAGCATTCTCCTCGTTGACCGCCAGGGTCACCAGGTTCACCCATTCCTGTCAGTAGGCGTGGGAGCGTTCCGGATCCTGCTGCCACAGCCGGGCGTGCCAGTCCGGGGCGCGGCGGCGGACCTTCAGCCCACCGGGCAGCGGGCCCTCACGGCGCAGCGCAGAATTCTTGCACTCCTCCATCACCTCCCAGAGGTGCCAAATGCCCTCCAGCACCTCGCTGCGCGGATCCGGGGAATCTTCACGGCGGGCGCACTCATTGGCCAGCATGATCTGCGATACCGGCAGGCCGGTGCTGCGGCAGTGGGCCATCAGCTCAGCGGAGGTCCGGAACGGATAGGGCAGTACGACGTCGTCACCGGCCGAATCTGTGCCGGGGTCCTCGGTCTCGGCCACCACGAACCCGCCGCCGACCGAGTAGTAGGTCTCCTCAGCCAGCAGCTGGTCGTCGCCGTCGACGGCGCGCAGGGTCATCGCGTTGGAGTGGCGCTCCAGGTGGGTCAGCGGACGCTGGATGAAGTCGGCGGTGCGCAGCGTGATGTCCCGCCGGTGGCCCAGCTGGGCGGCCAGCTGCACCGTGCCGGAGGCCTCCATTGCTGCGATGCGCTCATCAACCTGGTCCGGTCGTACCTTCTCGGCGGCCCAACCCTCCAGTCCCAGCAGGATCGCTGTGAAGGTCCCGTGGCCCGCGCCGGTGGCCGAAAGCGAGCCGAAAAGCTCCACCTGCACCGAGTCCACTCGTTCGATCAGCGGCGTGCCGCCGTCGTCGGCGGTGCCCACCAGCTTCTCGGCGGTGAACCGTCGCGCTGCGCGCATTGGTCCCACAGTGTGGGAGGAGGAGGGCCCCACGCCCACGCTGAAGAGGTCGAACAGAGAAACAGACATAGCTCCAGGTTACGCAACGTCATGTCTTCCCAGGTCAGCCCGCACCCAGGTAGGATCAACCCAACGTTTGACTCTTCTACGCCGGGGGAACCCCATGACGTCGCCGAGCCGAAACTACCACGACGACGTCGAGCCGGGCACCGGCGCCAGTCGATCACTATCGAGCCGTCTTCTGGGCGGGCTGACCGCTCTGCTGCTGCTGACCACCGGGATCGTCCTGGTGGACTTTTCAGAGCCTGAACCCGCCGAGGCTGCGGTGGAGGACCTGTTGGAATGCGCTCCCACCTCCCCGTATGTCTACAACTTGCGCAGCCCCGACAATCCGGTCAACGGCGGCCGGGTCAACCAGGTGGAGCGGATCAACACCACCGACGGCAGTCGTGAGGTGATTGTCGACTTCACCGGTGACATCCTCGAGCAGATCAATGCACGGGGCATCGGACGCGACGCTCAGGGGCGCGGACGGTACCTCTACTTCACCACGCACAACATCGGCGGAACCGGGCCGGGGGGGGCCAGCCCCTGCCGAGCGACCGGCGTTTTGTGTACCAATATGACCTGCTGACTGAGGAGCTCACCAGCACCCGCATCGATGAGGAGCTGTGGGACCCGGACTACAATCACATCGTGCGCCACGGTGCGGTGGACTACTCCACCGGCATCTACTACTTCGCCACCAGCCACAATGACCCCACCAGTGACGCGTTCGCCCTCCTCGCCTACAATCCGAATGCGGAAGACGGCGAGGGAGCAGTGTGGCGCGCCGGTCAGCTCCACACTCCGAATGCCTTCGGTGACAGCGGCGATATGGCCTTCGACTCACTGGGCAACCTGTACTTCATTGTCGGCGCGGGCTCGGACGCAACCCTCTACACCGCTGAAGGCGGTCAGCTGTCCCGCGTCAAGTAGTTGGCAGGATTTCCTTGGTTTTGAATGTCGGGGTGGTGGGGTCGGCCAGGCCCAGGTGCACCTCCTTGGGCCGGTTCCATGAGATGGCCTCGTGGGGCCGGAGCTCGTTGTACTCGATCCGGTAGTCCTTGGCCCGCTCGGCGAGCACGATCGCGTCGTCGATCTCGTCCAGGTAGAGCCGTTCGTACTTCAGCGTGCCGAAGCCGCGTTCACGGGACCCGTTCTGCCCCGGGGTCTTCACTCGGGTGCGCACGTGGTGTAGCTGAAGGGTGGGCGGCGATGAAGGACTCGAAGCGGAAGGACCGGAACGGCCCGCCGTTGTCCGTCACGATGGTCACCACGGGCAACAGCTCACCGGTCTCGGGATCGACCGGGCAGGCCTCGACCAGCGGGTGACCGAACATGGCCTCGTAGTCGGCCAGGGCCAACTCGATCGCGTCGATCGCGTCGTGCTGGTTCCCGGTGGGCGAAACGTGGAAGGGGTGCTCGTACTTGGACCAGTAGTCCCGGCACCCGGCCAGCCGCCAGGTCCCTCCGGTGGTGGTCTCGAACTCGCTGAAGTCCAGCTGCCAGACTTGGTTCGGGCCTGAGGGCTCGGTGGCGAACGCGGCCTTGCGCCGCTCGGCCAGCTTCCGTCGCTCCCGTTGGTACTGCGCGGGCAGAATCAGCCCCTCGTCGCGCAGGATTCGCAGCACGGTCGCCTCGGAAACCACATGCCCGTCGTGGCGGACCATCGCCCAGATCTTCCGATGCCCCCACGCCGGATGGGCCAACGCGTGCTTGACCACCAGTTCCCTGGCGGCCTGCCGTCCCGGTTCCGGCCACGGTCCCTTCACCGCCGTCCCGGTGCGGGCCTTGGCCTGCCAGCGGCGCCAGGTCCGCTCGGGCATGTCGAAGAGCTGGCAGAACCTCGCGGTCGACATGCCCGCTTCCACGCGGATCACCTCGAGGTCCTCGAAGGGCCCAGCCGGCCCTCCGCGGACTTCTTCCACACCCTGGCTTCCAGGTCTGCCTCGCCCAAGGCCTGGGTCAGCTCGGCGACCTCGGCCTCCAGCTGTTCCTCTCGGGAGGATGGTCCAGACCTGCCGGCCACCAGGGCGGTCTTGCCGGCTTCCAGGAACTCGGCCTTCCACCGTCCGATGGACTGCTCACTGACTTTCTCCTTGCGTGCCGCTTCGGCGATGGACATCTCCCCGGCCAGCACGCTCAGCACTATCCGGGTCTTCTTCTCCGCCGGAATCGAGGGTGGTCTACCCATGACTGACTCTCCTTCAGGACCTACATAACGGCCCTGCCACTAAGTCTGACGCGCGACACGCCGACCCCTACTCCTCATGGCAGCGGGGCACCAATGAGCACCACAACGGCAGGCTGCGCCGCTACTATCCCAAAGGCACAGACTTCAGCCACCTCAGCGAAGAAGAGCTCCAAGCCGCTGTCACCGAGATCAATAACCAGCCCCGCAAATGCCTGGGCTGGTTCACCCCGGCCGAAGCATTCGACGAGCACCTACACTTAGAAACAACCGGTGGCCTTGCCCGCAAGTTGTGGACACGGTCTTAGTTCCTCAGGCGGCTGCCGGAAGCTGTTCTGATTTACCCGGCCGCCGGTCTCTGCGGAGGGATTCTTCGTATTCCACCGGTGGGAGCATCCCGATCGCAGAGTGCAACCGGCGGCGGTTGTAGACCTTCTCGATCCAATAGGCGACCCCTGTGCGGGCCTGGGTCCGAGTGTCCCAGGTCCGGCGGTCGTAGAACTCGGTCTTCAGCTTCGAAAACACCGACTCGGCCATCGCATTATCGAAGCAGATACCGGTCCGGCC
>NZ_JAJUJJ010000029.1 GCF_029265375.1 Nesterenkonia sp. | reverse complement strand
GACGGCGCCGGCATCCTGACCCAGATCCCCGACGAGTTCTTCCGCGCCGTCTGCGACTTCCCGCTGCCCGAGGCCGGGGACTACGCAGCCGGCACCGCATTCCTGCCCCGCGAGGAAGCCGAGCGGGAGCAGATGACCGCCAGCTTCGAAGAGATGGCTGCTGACCAAGGACTCCAGGTGCTGGGATGGCGCGAAGTCCCGGTCGACGACTCGATGATCGGCTCGCTGGCCCGCGGCGCGATGCCGCACTTCCGCCAAGTCTTCCTGACCATAGCCGATGAAGACTCCTTCAAGTACCAGGAATCGGCCGCCGGAACGTTGGACCAGCGCGCCTGGCGGCTGCGCAAACGCGCGCAGGTGCGATTAGGCATCTACTTCCCCTCACTGTCCAGCCGCACCATCACGTATAAGGGCATGCTGACCACCGCCCAGCTCGAGCCCTTCTATCCAGACCTCTCGGACCCGCGGTATAAGACGTCCCTGGGAATCGTGCACTCCCGGTTCTCCACCAACACCTTCCCGTCCTGGCCGCTGGCCCAGCCGCTGCGCCAGATCGCCCACAACGGGGAGATCAACACAGTAGAAGGCAACCGCAACTGGATGCGCGCCCGCCAGTCCACCATGGCCGGGGAGATTCTCGGCGACGACCCGGAGTACCTGTTCCCCATCTGCACCCCCGGGGCCTCCGACTCCACCAGCTTCGACGAGGCCGCCGAACTGCTGATGCTCTCCGGCCGCCCGCTGGCCCAAGCCATGCGGATGATGATCCCCGAAGCCTGGGAGAACCATGAATCGATGGACCCCCACCTGCGGGCGTTCTACGAGTATCACTCCATGCTCATGGAGGCCTGGGACGGTCCGGCAGCCATCGCCTTCACCGACGGTCGCCAAGTCGGGGCCGTGCTGGACCGCAATGGGCTGCGGCCGGCGAGGTATTGGGTCACCGACGACGGCCTGGTCATCATGTCCTCGGAAGTCGGTGTGGTCGACGTCGACCCCTCCACAGTGGTGCGCAAGGGCCGCGTGGCACCGGGAATGATGTTCCTGCTGGACACTGTGGACGGCCGCATCATCGAGGACGAGGAGATCAAGGCCGACTTCGCCTCCAAACAGCCGTGGCAGGAATGGGTCAGCGAAAACCTGGTGCGGCTGGAGGACCTGCCCGAGCGGCTCCACGTTCGGCACCCTGCGGGGTCCGTGCGGCTGCGCCAGCAGACATTCGGGTACACGCATGAAGAGCTGAAGATCCTCATCGGACCCATGGCCTCCACTGGGGCAGAACCATTGGGGGCTATGGGCACCGATACACCCATCGCGGCGCTGGCCGACCGGCCGCGGCTGCTGTTCGACTACTTCGTCCAGACCTTCGCGCAGGTCACCAACCCGCCGCTGGACGCCATCCGCGAAGAGCTGGTGACCTCCCTGGGGCTGCACATCGGCCCCAGAGGCAACCTGCTGAGCACCGAACAGGTGCGCAGCCCCCAGGTGCATTTGGACTTCCCCGTCCTCAACAACGACCAGCTGGCCAAGATCGCCAATATCCGCAACGAGGACGGAAGCAAGGCCGCACTGCGCATCCGCGGACTCTTCCGCGTCGGCTCCACCGAAGAGGAGTTCCGTGAACGGATCCGCACCCTCTGTGAGCAGGTCTCCGCGGCGGTGAACCGCGGGGTCGGCTACATCGTGATCTCCGACCGCGACTCGAACGCGCAGTGGGCACCGATCCCCTCCCTGCTGCTGCTTTCGGCGATCCACCACCACCTGCTGAAGTCGGCCAACCGCACCAAGGCCTCCCTGATCGTTGAAGCCGGCGATGTGCGCGAAGTCCACCATGTGGCCTGCCTGATCGGCTACGGCGCCGCCGCGGTGAACCCCTACCTGGCCATGGAGACCGCCGAGGACATGGTCCGCCGCGGAGACCTCACCACCGTCACCGAAGAGCAGGCGGTGGACAACCTGATTACGGCGTTGGGCAAAGGCGTGCTGAAGATCATGTCCAAGATGGGCATCTCCACCGTGACCTCCTACTGCGGAGCCCAAACATTCGAGGCTGTGGGACTGGCCCAAAACGTCGTCGACCAGTACTTCTCCGGCACCCACTCGCTGATGGGCGGGGTGGGCCTGGACGTCATCGCCGCCGAGACCCTGCAACGCCACGCCAAGGCCTACCCGGCAGACGGCAATGATCTGGGCCGCGGGGACGAGCTGGAGGTCGGCGGGGAGTACCAGTGGCGCCGCGAAGGGCCGCCCCACCTGTTCAACCCGGAGACCGTCTTCAAGCTCCAGCACTCCTCACGCACCCGCCGCTACGACATCTTCAAGCAGTACACCCAGGCGGTGGACGACCAGTCCCGAGCGCTGATGACGCTGCGCGGACTCTTCACGCTCAAAGGCACCCGCCCGTCGGTGCCGATCAGCGAGGTGGAGCCGGTCAGCGAGATCGTCAAACGGTTCAACACCGGGGCAATGAGCTACGGCTCCATCTCCCAGGAGGCTCACGAAACGCTGGCCATCGCCATGAACCGGCTCGGCGGGCGCTCCAACACCGGTGAGGGCGGCGAGCATCCCCAGCGTCTGGTGGATCCGGAGCGGCGCAGCGCCATCAAGCAGATCGCCTCCGGACGCTTCGGTGTCACCAGCCAGTACCTCACCCACGCCGATGATCTGCAGATCAAGATGGCCCAAGGCGCCAAGCCCGGCGAGGGCGGGCAGCTGATGGGCAAGAAGGTCTACCCGTGGGTGGCAGAGACCCGGCACTCCACCCCCGGGGTGTCATTGGTCTCACCCCCGCCGCACCATGACATCTACTCCATTGAGGACCTCAAACAGCTCATCTACGACCTCAAGCGCGCCAACACCGGCGCCCGGGTGCACGTGAAGCTGGTCTCCCTGCACGGGGTGGGCACTGTGGCTGCCGGGGTGGCCAAGGCCAGCGCCGACGTCGTCCTGATCTCCGGACACGACGGCGGCACCGGAGCCTCCCCGCTGAACTCACTCAAGCACGCCGGGACCCCCTGGGAGCTCGGCCTGGCCGAGGCGCAGCAGACCCTGATGCTCAACGGGCTGCGCGAACGCGTCACAGTGCAGGTGGACGGACAGCTGAAGACCGGCCGCGACGTGATCATCGCGGCGCTGCTGGGCGCCGAGGAGTACGGATTCGCCACCAGCGCCCTGGTGGTCTCCGGCTGCGTGATGATGCGGGTCTGCCACCTGGACACCTGCCCGGTAGGGGTCGCCACCCAGAACCCGACCCTGCGCGAGCGCTACACCGGAAAGGCCGACCATGTGGTGAACTTCTTCGAGTTCATCGCCCAGGAGGTCCGCGAATACCTGGCGGAACTGGGCTTCCGCAGCCTGGACGAGGCGATCGGGCATATCGAGGCGCTCGACATCGACGAGGCCAAGCGTCACTGGAAGGCCGAAGGTCTGAACCTGGACGCTGTGCTCACCGGCTGGGATCCCACTGATGAGAAGACCGCCGCCATGCTGCGCAGGACCACCGAGCAGGACCACGAGCTGGAGAAGCACTTCGACGTCGGGCTGATCGAGCAGTCCCGCGCCGCCATCCGGCACCGCAAGCCGGTGCGCATCTCCAAGCAGGTGGTCAACACCGACCGGGCCGTGGGCACCATGCTCGGCCACGAGGTCACCAAGACCCTCGGCCTGGAGACCCTGGAGCACAACACGATCGAACTGGACCTCACCGGTGAGGCGGGCCAGTCCCTGGGCGCCTTCCTGCCCCATGGGATCACCATCCGGCTGGCCGGCGACGCCAACGACTATGTGGGCAAGGGCCTCTCTGGCGGACGCATCGTCCTGCGGCCGGACCCCTCAGCCCCGCTGGAGGCCGAGGAGAACGTGATCGCCGGCAATGTGATCGGCTACGGCGCCACCGCAGGAGAGATGTTCCTCTCCGGGCAGGTCGGCGAACGGTTCCTGGTCCGCAACTCCGGTGCCACCGCAGTGGTCGAGGGCATCGGCGACCATGGATGCGAGTACATGACCGGAGGTCAGGCGCTGATCCTCGGAGCAGTCGGCCGCAACTTCGGCGCCGGCATGTCCGGCGGCACCGCGTATGTGCTGGACTTCGACGAAGCCCAGCTGAACTCCCAGGCCGCCGCCAACGGAGACCTGCTGCTGCTGGATCCTGATGAGGAGGACCAGCAGATCATCCTCGACCTGCTGCGCCGCCACGCGGAGGAGACCTCCTCTGCACTGGCCCAAAGGCTCCTCAGCGAGCCCGGGACATTGGGGCGGATCACCAAGATCCTGCCGCGCGACTACGACGCCGTGCTCACTGCCCGCAGCCAGGCCCTGGACGAGGGCCTGGACCCCGACGGCGACGCCGCATGGCAGAAGATTCTGGAGGTGACCCGTGGCTGATCCGCGCGGATTTCTGAAGCACCGTGAGCGCCAGGACCGGCCCTCACGCCCGGTGCCGGTGCGCATTATGGACTTCAAGGAGGTCTACGAGCGCCAAGACCGGGAGGTGACCCGCACCCAGGCAGGCCGCTGCATGGACTGCGGCATCCCGTTCTGCCACACCGGGTGCCCGTTGGGCAACCTCATCCCCGAGTGGAATGACCTCATCTGGCGCGACCAGTGGCAGGAGGCCTCCAAGCGGCTGCATATGACCAACAACTTCCCGGAGTTCACGGGGCGGGTCTGCCCGGCCCCCTGTGAGACTTCCTGCGTGTTGGGCATCAACCAGCCGGCGGTGACGATTAAGCAGTCTGAGGCCGAGATCGCCGATGAGTCCCTGGAGCGGGGATGGGTCGAGCCCATCCCACCGCACCGGCTGACCGGCAAGACGGTCGCCGTCGTCGGCTCCGGCCCCGCCGGGCTGGTCGCTGCCCAGCAGCTGACCCGCGCCGGCCACACGGTGGCGGTCTATGAACGTGACGACAAGCTCGGCGGCCTGCTGCGCTACGGCATCCCCGACTTCAAAATGGAGAAGCCGCTGATCGACACGCGAATCGAGCAGATGGAGGCCGAAGGCGCCCGCTTCTACCCCTCCACGGAGATCGGCAGCGATATCACCTGGGACTCGCTGCGGGAGTCCTACGACGCCGTCGTGGTGGCCACCGGCGCCATGGTGCCGCGCGATCTCAATGTCCACGGCAGGAGCCTCTCCGGCATCCACTTCGCCATGGAGTACCTGGTCCAGTCCAACCGCGCCGTCTCCGGCGAAGATGTTCCTGACCAGATCCACGCCAAGGACAAGAAGGTCGTGATCCTCGGCGGCGGCGACACCGGTGCAGACTGCATCGGCACCGCGCACCGCCACGGGGCCTCCTCGGTGACCACTCTGGCCATCGGCAAAGAGCTTCCGCGGCAGCGGCCAGAGCATGAGCCCTGGCCCATGGACCCGCGGATCTTCGAAGTTTCCAGCGCCGATGAGGAGGGCGGCGAGCGGCGCTGGCTGGCCTCCACCGTGGAGTTCCTCGGCGATGAGAATGGTTCGGTCCGTGCCCTGAAGGTCGCCGAGACCCAGTACAACCCCGACGGCAGCCGCACACCGAAGCCCGGCACTGAACGCGAGATTGAGGCCGACCTGGTGCTGCTGGCCCTCGGCTTCACCGGCGCCGAGCCGGAGACCCTGACCGAGCAGCTCGGGGTGGAGTTCATCGGCGGAACCGTCGGCCGTGATGAGGACTACCACACCAATGTGGAGGGGGTCTTCACCGTCGGCGACGCCGGGCGCGGAGCGTCCCTGGTGGTGTGGGCCATTGCCGAGGGCCGGGCAGCAGCCGCCAAGGTGGACGAGTACCTCGAAGGCTCCACCCGGCTGCCTGCGCCGGTGGCACCCAGCGACCGGGCCATCTCGCTGAGTGCTTGAGCCTGGTGGGTGAAGGGGCAGGATTGCCTCAACCGGGTGCGTGACAGGGGACCTCTTAACTGAGTGCATGATCGAAGCAGGATTGCTTGACCCGTCTTCGGTGTTGCAAGTCACTGCTGTGAGATAGGGTCATGACAGAAGATCTGGTCCAGCGCCGTGCCAGGAACACACACACCGCATTCCACAGAGGTGAGGCATGAGACACGCGAAGATCGTCGCCACATTCGGACCTGCCACCGCCGGATACGAAAAGACCCGGGAGCTCATCGAGGCGGGCGTGGACGTGGTCCGCGTCAATATGAGCCACGGTGACTACCCGGTGCACGAGGCCACCTACAACACAGTCCGCGAGGTTTCCAAGGATCTGCGCCAGGCGGTGGCCATCTTCGCCGACCTGCAGGGCCCCAAGATCCGGCTCGGACGCTTCGCCGACGGCCCCCACGAGCTGGCAGCCGGCGACCGGTTCACCATCACCACCGAGGACATTGAAGGCACCAAGGAACGCTGCTCCACCACGTTCAAGGGGCTGCCCGGTGACGTGAAGCCCGGAGACACGCTCCTCATCGACGACGGCAAAGTGGCGCTGCGGGCCGTGGAAGTCACCGACACCGACGTCATCACCGAGGTGGAGGTCCCGGGACCGGTCTCCAACAATAAGGGCATCAACCTTCCCGGCGTGGCCGTCTCAGTGCCCGCACTCAGCGAAAAGGATGAGGCGGACCTGCGGTGGGCGCTGCGCACCGGCTTCGACATGGTGGCCCTCAGCTTCGTCCGCGATGCCGCAGACATCGAGTCTGTGCACCGCATCATGGACGAGGAGGGCCGCAGGGTCCCGGTCATCGCCAAGCTGGAGAAGCCTCAGGCAGTCGAGGCGCTGCAGGACGTCATCGACGCCTTCGACGCGGTCATGGTCGCCCGCGGTGACCTCGGCGTGGAGCTGCCGCTGGAGGAGGTGCCGGTGGTTCAGAAGCGCGTCGTGGAGCTGGCCCGGCGCTGGGCCAAGCCGGTCATCGTGGCCACCCAGGTGCTGGAGTCTATGATTGATAACCCCCGCCCGACCCGGGCGGAGGCCTCCGACTGCGCCAACGCGGTGCTCGACGGCGCCGACGCGGTCATGCTCTCCGGGGAGACCTCGATCGGCAAGTACCCGGTGGAGACCGTGCAGACCATGGCCAAGATCATCCAGGCCACAGAGGTCAAGGGGCTGGAGCGGATACCTCAATTGGGCACCAAGCCCAAGACACGCGGCGGTGCCATCACCCGTGCCGCCAACGAGATCGCAGAGCAGCTGGAAGTGCCATATCTGGCCACGTTCACCCGCTCCGGCGACTCCGCCCGGCGGCTCTCCCGGCTGCGCCCGAAGCAGCCGATCTTCGCGTTCACCCACGTCGAGCACACTCACCGCATCCTCTGCCTGTCCTGGGGAGTCCAGCCGCGCTGGGTGGAGTTCGCCTCGCACACGGACAAGATGACCTCACAGGTGGACAAGCTCCTGCTGGAGGAAGGCATCGCCGAGGTCGGCGACCTGGTGGTGATCGCTGCCGGATCCCCTCCCGGCCAGGCCGGCACCACCAATATGGTGAAGGTCCACCGCATCGGCGACCTGCCCGACGGAGCAGACCTGGACGCCCTGCGGCGCGGCGACCCCTCCGCCCTTCCGCTCAAGGAACCGGTGGGCCCCTGGCCCGCCCGCAGTGCCTCCAGCGCGCTCTGAGTGGGAGTATTGCTGGGCGCACGATTCAGATTCCTCGCCACCGGCGAGCGGGTGTGCGGTTCGTCCGCTTTGCCGCCGACACGGTAGGCTGTACGGGTTCAGAGCCTGCGGGCTCTGCGCCCGAATGGCGGAATTGGTAGACGCGCTCGACTCAAAATCGAGTACCTCACGGTGTGTGGGTTCGAGTCCCACTTCGGGCACGTGAACGACGCCGCGTTCATCGTCAGCCACGACTCCCAGGGAGCGCGGCACCGGATCGAAGCCGTCGTCGCCTCCGAGCGCCCCGGTCGCTGGTATGAGCGAGTGGTGCTGCTCGGCCAGGAAGACGGCAGCCAGCTGAGTTTCACCTGCACCTGTGAAGCGGACTCCCGCTGCGTCCACGTCGATTCTGCCCTGGAGGCCGCCGGTGCGAGGCTTCCCGGCCTCGTACCCGGCCGCCGGCAGACCTCGGAGGCCCCCCAGCTGCACATCGGCGCCTCCACCACCACCGGTGACTGGTTCGACCTGCAGATCCGGGTCACCGTCGATGGGGAAGAGATCGCCTTCCGGGACCTCTTTGCGGCCTTGGTGCGCGGCGAGAGCGTCTATCTGCTGCCTGACGGCCGGTACTTTTCCTTGGACACGCCTCAGCTGCAGAAGCTGCGCGCCGTGATCGAAGAAGCCAAGGAGCTCAACGACTCCACTGCTGAGAGCCTGCGGATCAGCCGCTATCAGACCGACCTTTTCGACGAACTGAGCCACCTCGACCCTGCCGCCGCCGACCAGTGGCGGCACCGGGTGGCCACGATGCCGGAGATCACCGACCCGATCGATCCTCCGCCCGGTCTGCAGACGCCGCTGCGGGACTATCAGCGCGCCGGATTCCAGTGGCTCAGCAGACTGAGCGACCACGGACTCGGCGGTGTGCTCGCCGACGACATGGGGCTGGGCAAAACGCTGCAGACCCTGGCCATGATCCAGCGCGCCGCCGCCGAGGATCCCTTTCTGGTGGTGGCTCCCACCTCGGTGGTGGGCAACTGGCAGGCCGAGGCGCAGAAGCACACCCCGGAGCTCGACGTCGTCGTACTGTCTGAGACGGTTGCCAAGTCCGGGCGGAGCCTGCGCGACCAGGTCGCCGGCGCCGACCTGGTGATCACCAGTTACGCGCTCTTTCGCTTGGACGCTTCTGGCTACCAGGAGCTGCATTGGGCAGGACTGGTGCTGGACGAGGCACAGATGCTGAAGAACCCGGCCTCCCGCGGCTACCGCGCCGCCCGGGACCTTCACGCCCCATTCACCATCGCCATCACCGGCACCCCGATGGAGAACAACCTCGACGAGCTGTGGGCCATCGTCTCCCTGTGCTGCCCGGGTCTGCTGGGGCGCCGCGACGCATTCGCCCGCTTCTACCGCACCCCCATAGAGAAGCACAAAGACCGACAGGCCCTGGAGAAGCTCCGCCGCCGGCTGAATCCGTTTCTGCTGCGCCGCACCAAGGACCAGGTGGCCGAAGAGCTTCCGGCCAAACAGGAGCAGATCCTCATGCTGGATCTGCACCCCGAGCACCGCAGCCTCTACGACCGGGACCTGCAGCGGCAGCGCCAGAAGGTGCTGGGACTGATCGAAGACGTCGGCGCCCACCGCTTCGAGATTCTGGCGGCGCTGAACCACTTGCGCCAATTGGCACTCGATGCGGAACTGGTCGGCTACCGCAGCATCCCTTCGGCCAAACTGGAGGCCGTCGGGGAGCTGCTGCCCGAAATCACCGCTGAGGGCCACCGGGCTCTGGTGCTGAGTCAGTACACCCGCTTCCTCACCAAGGCGCGGGAGGTGGCCGAGCGGGCGGGTGTGAGCACCTCCTACCTGGACGGGTCCACCCGCCGCCGGCAGCAGGTGATCGACCAATTCCGTAGGGGAGACACGGACGCCTTCTTCATCTCACTGAAGGCAGGCGGCTTCGGACTCAATCTGGTCGAAGCGGACTATGTGCTGCTGCTGGACCCCTGGTGGAACCCGGCAGCCGAGGAACAGGCGATCGACCGGACGCATCGCATCGGCCAGCACCGCCGCGTCATGGTGTACCGCTTGGTCGCACGGAACACCGTGGAGTCCAAGGTGATCGACCTCCAGCGGTCCAAGCGCGAGCTTTTCCGCACCGTGCTGGCCTCCGGAGACGCCCCAGATCTGAGTCCGGACCAGCTCCGCACGCTCTTTGAGTAGAATCACACCCAATGGAAGGAGTTCAGTGACAGAGGAGACAGAGCACGGCCGTAAGCGCCGCGTGCTGGTGGCCGAAGACGAGACACTCATCCGTCTCGACATTGTCGAGATCCTCACCGGAGCCGGGTACGAGGTGGTTGGCGAAGCCGAGAACGGCGAGAAGGCCGTGGAGTTGGCACGCGAGCATGAACCTGACCTGGTGGTAATGGACGTGAAGATGCCGGTGATGGACGGCATCACAGCTGCTAAAACCATCGCAGAGGAGCGTATTGCTCCGGTGGTGATGCTCACTGCGTTCTCCCAACGTGACCTGGTGGAATCGGCCCGTGAGGCCGGCGCCATGGCCTATGTGGTCAAGCCGTTCGGCGAGAACGACCTCATTCCCGCCATCGAAGTGGCTGCAGCCCGCTTTGACGAGATCCGCGCGCTGGAGGAGGAAGTCACCACGCTGGCGGACAAGTTCGAGACCCGCAAGCTGGTGGATCGTGCCAAGTCCCTGCTCACTACGAATATGGGCCTCAGTGAGCCCGAGGCCTTCCGCTGGATCCAGAAGACCTCGATGGACCGTCGCCTGACCATGCGTGAGGTCGCCGAGACTGTGATCGACCAGATGGCCTGATCGGGGCACCGGCAGCGTCTTGCGCGCGCTGGGGCGCAGCCAGGAGCTAGCCAGGATCTGCTCCGGCCAAGGGTGAGGTGACGGGATCGGTCCGCGGGGGACCGGCGCGGCTGGTCTGCCGGGCCCCGGCGCGCTTGGTCTGCAGCAGCAGTCCGTGGGACTTGATGTCGTGATGCTCCTTGCAGAGGGCTTGAAGGTTCTCGGCAGCTGTCTTACCGCCGCGCTCATGCGGGATCCGGTGGTCAATTTCTGCGCTGTGTGCCGGACGGGTGCACCCGTAGGCCTGGCAGGTGCCGTCTCTGAGCACAACTGCCTCCTTGAGTTTTCCTCCGGCAAACCGTGCAGCGGAGGACCTGTTCAGAAGGTTCTGCGCGGCCGGAAGCTTGGCGGTCCCTTGCAGCATCTGGCGGACCTGCGCGGAGGTCAGGGGGACCACGGCAGTAACGGTCTGCTCGCCGTCGGGACCGTCCTGGGCGCTCGCGGCGTACCACTCATGCTCGGCGGCAGGGTCGTTCGCGATCCGCCGTGCTTCGGTGCCGGCAGCACGAACGAGCCGTCCTCGCTGACCGCAGGCGTCTCGCCTTCGCCGGTGAGAGTTTCGGCCGGGACCAGGATGCCGATTCTGGCGCTGATCGGGGGTTGCGGAGCAGCAGTGTCAGCCGGCTCGGGGGCCTCAGATGATTCCAGCGGCAGCTGGTCCGCCCCCTGGTTCTCCGAGGCTCCGGGGTGAGCGGGTTCAGTGACTCTCCCGCGCGCTGACGCCGAGTTTGCGGCACCGGCGCCGGAAGCTGAAGGCTCAGGAATTCCTGCCACGCGTGCGGCGAAAGCATCTGCCATTGCCTGGACGAGGGTGAGCTTCTGCTCATCGTGCGGAGTATCGGAGTCGGTGCGGCTGCTTGGGGAGCCTCCGCCGCGGCGAACCGCGCGCAGCGCCTCCTGCTGCAGCTGCCGCTCCACAGCGACGACTGAGACTGTCGGAAGCAGCGCGTCTATCTTGGTCATGCCGTCGTCGCGGTGAGTGAACGCCACGAAACGGTTCTGCCGTGCTCGTTCGCACCGGGTCCTGTGGGCCTCGGCATCCAGCTCTGGCACTCGGCGCTTCGCCCAGCGATCGATCTCATGGATGTTCATAGCGGACGCCTTCTCTGCCGCTTCAGCATCGAAGACCGGCATGAGATCCCGGCGGTGGGCGATGCCCTCGGCAGCCTGGGCAATACGGCGAACGCGTTTGATGTCAGTCGCTCCGGATCGGAAGGCTCTCCAGGTCTGCGGCAGCTTGTCCTGTACGAAATCCGCGCAGTCCAGGTACCGCCTCACCTCGCTGCTGGTCAGACCCAGAACGGCTCCAGCCTCATTGGGGACAGCTTTCTCCACCGCCCGGCGGCGGAATGCGTGTTCGCCCGAGGCTTCAGCGAGTCGGCGGACCCGATAGGCATGCAGCGCCTCTATGGCCGCAGCCTCCGCGCGCCGCATAGCTGCACAGTGCCCCCATGCCTCCTGCAGTTCGGGCTCCTGCGTCAGGTGCGAGAGCTCCCCAGGCAGCACAGGAGAGGGGAGCTCGCAGCGACCGCCGTCGTCGTTCATGATTCGATTCTATGTTCGAATGTGACGAACGTCAAGTAGTTTGCGAAACTTTATTCGAATATTAGGTGGTTTGACGTCGGCTGGTCACGCAGCGGTTGGGGTGACAGCGGCTTTGTTGTATGAAGTGCACTAAACCCTTGTGCTGTGAATCACATCACACTAGGATCGATCGCCAAGCCCACAGTAAGCGTTTGCTCAGATCTGGGACGCGCCGGAAGCCACTCGACCACCTTGAGGGATGCAGATGAGTACACGTGCACGTTTGGCCCTGGTCACAGCAGCGGTACTTGCCGCCACTCCGCTGGCAGCCGCCACTGCAGAGACCGAGCCCTCCGCTCCCGTCGAGGTCCTCAGCTCACAGTTCTCCACCGGCGAGTTGGGCCAGTGGTGGGACAACGGCGGAGCCGAGCGGATCAGCTTCACCGAGCTGGAGGGCGAAACCGTGCTTCAGGTGGACCGCGGCGCGGACTATCACGGCATCCAGTCGCCCCACGGGGTCCTCGCCGACCAGGCCGAGCCGGGCGATACGGTCATCTACACCGCGGAGGTCCGGCTCTCGGACCAGGTGGAAGACGCAGTGGAGGCTCGGTGGGTCGCTCACGACGACGGCGCAGGCCACACCTATGAATGGGGTGAGGCGGCTGCCGTGGATGCCTCGGACTGGACCGAGGTGACCAGCAGTTTTGAGATCACCGAGGAGACAGACCTCGACGCGTTCCGCGCCTACACTGGCCTGCCCGACGTCGAGGGTCTCGACGCCTATGACTTCTACATCCGCTCCGCCTCCCTCACGCTGCAGCCGGCAGCGCAGGAGGAATCCGACGGCGACGACGGCGGGGAGGAGAACGACGACGCCGGCAGCGAGGACAGAAGCAACGAGGACAGCAACGACGACGACGGCACCAGCGACGGCGGCGAGTGGACTGAGCTGGCCAGCTACGACTTTGAAGAGACCGTGGAGCCATGGCGCGGCCGCGGAGATGCCTCCGTGGAGCTCAGCAATGACGCCCACCAAGGCGAGCAGGCCCTGCTGACCACCGGGCGCAGCGCCGGCTGGCACGGCCCCGAGCTGCCCATGGAGGAATTCGAGAACTCCGGGACCTTCCGCATCACAGCGTGGGCCAAACTGCCGGCCGACGCCGAGGGGACTGAGACCATCGGCACCTCCATGCACGTTCCGGGCTCCGCGGAGAACGAGTATCCGTGGGTCTCCGGCCGCGAGATCGTGGGAGCCGACGAATGGGTGGAGCTCACCGGTGAGTACGAGGCCGAATCCAGCGCACCGGCCCAGGTCTTCTACGTGGAGGCCGAGGGCGCAGACACCGAGTTCCTCATCGACTCGGTCACCATCGAGCACCAGCCGGGAGAGGACGACGACGGCGACTCCGGCCCGGTCGCCGACAGCCCCGAATCCCTCAGCCACGACTTCGAGGACGGCGAACTCGGCGCCTGGGGACCGCGCTACGTCAACGAGGACCAGCACACCGTCGCCGTCACCGACTCCCAGGCCCACCAGGGTCAGTACTCCGCCGTCGTCACCGACCGCACCCATCAGGGGCAGGGCATGGGCGCCGACGCCACCGAGGCGCTCGCCGCCGGCCAGCAGTATGACCTCTCCGCCTGGGTCCGCTTCGCCGACGGGGAGGAGACCGATGACATCTTGCTCGCGGCCGCAGTGACCTCCGGCGGATCCACCAGCTACCAGACCCTCGGCCAGTTCAGCGGACTCTCCAACTCGGAGTGGGTGCAGGTCGAACAGCGGTTCACCGCCGCTGAGGCCGAGGAGCTGACTATCTACTTCGAGACCACCTGCGACAACGACGATCCCGGCGTGACCTCCACCTTCTACGTCGACGACATCGAAGTCACCCGAGTCGACGAAGACTTCGACGACTCGCTGACCCCGCTGAAGGACACGGTGACCTTCCCGCTCGGCGTGGCCATCGACGAGCGCGAGACCACCGGCACCGCCGCTCAGGTGGTCGACCACCACTTCGACCGGGTCACCGCGGAGAACCACATGAAGCCCGAGGCCTGGTACTCGGGCGAGGGACTGGACACCTTCGGCATGCACCCCCAGGCCGAAGCCATCCTGGACTACGCCGTGGAGCATGATCTGGATGTCTACGGCCACGTGCTGGTCTGGCACTCCCAAACCCCGGACTGGTTCTTCGACGTCTCCTCGCAGGCGGAGATGGATGAACGTATGGAGTTCCACATCCGCAGTGTGGCCGAGGCCATCGCCGAGGAGTACGGGCCCTTCGGCTCAGACACCAATCCCGTGGTCGCCTGGGACGTGGTCAACGAGGTCATCGATGATGGGGCCTCCTACTCCGACGGCATGCGGCGTTCCAACTGGTACCAGGCCTGGGGCGATGAGACCTATGTGGACGCCGCCTTCGAGTACGCGGAGCACTACTTCAACGGCGTCTACGCCGACCCGAGCGCCGACCGCCCGGTGGCCCTGTACATCAACGACTACAACACCGAGCTTTCGGCCAAGCGGGGCCGCATGATCGAGCTGACCGAGCGGCTCTTCGACCGCGGCGTCCCGGTGGATGGCTTCGCCCACCAGTTCCACCTCAACCTCTCGATGCCCATCGACAACCTGCGGCAGGCATTCCAGGACGTGGAGGCCGCCTTCCCCGGCATCCCGCAGCTGGTCACCGAGCTGGACATCACCATCGGCGACAGCCCCACCGAGGGCCTGCTGATCGACCAGGCCTACCACTACCGGGACGCCTTCGACCTCTTCCGCGAGTGGGCCGAGACCAACCAGCTGGACTCAGTGGCCGTCTGGGGCCTCAACGACGGCCGCAGCTGGCGTGCGGCCCAGCTTCCGCTCATCTTCAACGATGACTTCAGCCCCAAGCTGGCCTACACCGGCATTATCGGCGGGGAGCTCCCCCCGCGGGAGAACCGGGCTGTGGTCTTCGCCCATGACGACGACGCCGCCGAGGCTGACCCGGAGAGCTACTGGACTCAGCTGCCGCTGCACTCCACCGAAGGCGGCACCGCCGAGTTCCAGCTCCGCTGGAGCCCCGAGGGCCTGGTCTTCCACGTGGAGTCTGAGGCGGAGTCAGTCACTGTGGAGCACGACGGCGACACCTACGAGCTCAGCCCGCAGGGCGTGACGCTGGCCGAGATCGAGGGACTCAGCCAGGGCGAGAGCCTCACGATCGACCTGCACGCCGACGACGACTCCTGGCTCAACGGCACGCTGAGCCTGGTGGAGCCGCTCAGCTACCACGAGGCGCCCGAGGCCGACGCCGCTCCGGAGCTGAACGCCGAGCTCAGCGACGCATGGACGGAGGCCACCTCACTGGTCACCGAGACTGAGATCGAAACCGGTGCCCGTGAAGGTGCCACCGCGGAGGTCTACACCCTCTGGGAGAACGGCACTCTGCACCTGCTGGCCGATGTCACAGACCCGGACGTGGATGTCTCCGCCTCCGATCCCTGGGTTCAGGACTCCGTGGAGTTCTTCCTGGACCTGGGCAATGAGCGCAATGGCCCTTACCGGACCGCCACCCGCGACGGCCACCATCTGCTCTCCGAGCAGTACGACTTCCAGTTCCGCATCTCCGCGGAGAACGAGGTCTCCGTCGGGTCCGGCGACGAGCAGTTCCAGCTCGAACAGCTGGAGTCGGCCACCTCCATCACCGAGGACGGCTACATCGTCCAGGCCGCCATCGACCTGCGTGAGTACGGGGGAGCGGGCAGCATCCACGGCTTCGACGTCCAGGTCAATGACTCGCACGACGGCGCCCGGCTCGTCACCACCTGGGCGGACCCCACCGGAAACGGGTACCAGTCCACTGAGCGGTGGGGCGTTATCCGACTGCTGGCAGAGGGGGAGGATCCCATCGATCCCGCACCGACAGACCCAGCCCCCACGGATCCGGATCCCACCGACCCGGCAGATCCGACGGACCCCGCGGAGCCCACCGATCCCGAACCCACGGATCCGTCGCCCACGGACCCGGCTGACCAGGACGGCCCCTGGCCCCCGGACGCCGATGAGCTCACCGACGCCAATCGCGGCGACGTCGAGATCCTCACCGACCCGGTGCGCGCCGGCGAGCCGATGCAGGCCGCCCTCGGGGCAGCAGCCGCTGGCCAGACCGTGCGGTCCTGGTTCTTCTCCGAGCCGGCCGACCTCGGCGAGGTCACCGCGGATGAGGACGGGATCATCACCGTCACCGTGCCGGCCGACGCCGAGGGCGAGCACCGCTTCGCCGTCTACACCTCCGACGGTGAGCTGCTGGGCTGGACCGAGGTGACTGTGCTGGCCGCACCAGATGGTGCATCCGATCAGGACGACGACGGCGCGGGACTTGCCGCCACCGGTGCGACTATCGCCGCGGTCCTGCTGGGAGCGCTTGGGCTGATTGCACTCGGCGGAGCGGTGCTGCACGTCTCGCGGCGTCGCGCCGATGCCGCCTGACCCGGTCCCGGGACCACCCGGCGAACAGTGCGACCGCCAGCATCAGCTCGGCGCCGTCGCCGCCGTAGTACATCAGCACCGCCGCGCCGCGCAGATCCTCGGGGGTATGCATCACCGCCGCGTGCAGGGTCTCTGCCCGGGCGTAGACCAGCTTGGCCAGCCAGGCATGCAGCCCGGCGCTGAGAACCAGCACCACGGCGCGCAGCGGCACTGACGGCCGCCGGCGCATGGGGTCCGGCCCCGCTATCGCCCAGGCGTAGAGGCACCCGGCCAGGCCGAAGTGCAGCGTCATGACCATATGGCCTGCCGCGCTGCTCATCGCCGCCGCGTACAGCGGGGTCAGGTACAGCAGGAACAGCGGCACAATATGCAGACCGGCGGCGGTGAACGGATGCGCCGCTGCAGCAGCCCGGCGAAGCGGCGTCGCCAGCGAGGCGGAGCAGCACCCAGCGCCAGAGTCACCGGTGCCGTCAGCACCAGCAGCACCGGACCGTACATGCCCACCAGCAGATGCTCGGCCATGTGGCCCTCAGCGGTTCCGCCGATGATCGGCGAGATCCCGGCAGCGATCAGCAGTGAGCCTGCCGTCCAGCTCGCCGTGCGCCACCGGCTCCAGCGGCGGGGGACCTGCAGCTGGCGGCGCACCAGCAGCATCATGTAGAGGCCCAGCAGCAGCGCCAGCGCTGCCGCGGCGAGCTGCCAGCCGAGATTCTCCACGTCATAACGGATCTGGTGGATGCGCAGCACCTTATGGTTGACCAGCCCGTCGAACACCTGGAAGCCGCCGGCGCCGAGGAAGAAGCCGGCCCACGCAGAACGTGCTGCCAGGTCGCGGCGGTGCCTCAGTTCCGCGATCATGAAGAATCCAGCCACCAGCAGCACCAGCTGGCCGGCATGGAGCAGTCCGTCGGCGAGCAGACCGATCTCGGGGGGTGGACAGATCGTAGAAGTGATGCCAGGCCGGGATCTGGTGGAAGACGATTTCATCCACCGCCGCCATCACGCCCACCCCCACCATGCTGGCGGCCAGCACCGAGAGACGGCGATTCCGCGGCCCTCCGGCAGCCCGCTGACCAGGCTCGATTCGGCTCATCTCTCGACGCTAGAACCGCCCCGCACCACGGTCAAGGGGCCGCGGCCGGCTGCGGCTGCCGCATGACAGGACCCCGTGAAGGTGCTGCGCACAGCCTGAGAAGCCGCAGTTCTCTGCCGCCGTCTCACATAGCAGAACGAGGGAGGTGGGCCTGACGCGGCCCGGTGCGGCGGGTATACGATCTGGCTATGGCAGAGACCACTTCCACCTCCGCGTCCCAGCAGGCGGCGCAGCCCGCCTCCCGCCCGCAGCCGGTGACCGGCCCCTCCACGCCGGAGAAGCCGCGCTCCTGGCAGGTCACCGACGGCTATACCCGCGCTCCTGCCCGCGGCATGCTGCGAGCCGTCGGCATGGGCGACGACGACTGGTCCAAGGCACAGATCGGCATCGCCAGCTCGTGGAATGAGATCACCCCCTGCAACCTCTCCCTGGACCGGCTGGCCAAAGCCTCCAAGGAGGGCGTCCACGCCGGCGGCGGCTACCCCCTGGAGTTCGGCACCATCTCCGTCTCCGACGGCATCTCCATGGGGCACGAGGGCATGCACTACTCCCTGGTCTCCCGCGAGGTCATCGCAGACAGCGTGGAAACTGTGATGCAGGCCGAGCGGCTGGACGGCTCGGTCCTGCTGGCCGGCTGCGACAAGTCCCTGCCCGGAATGCTCATGGCCGCCGCTCGCCTGGACCTGGCCAGCGTGTTCCTCTATGCCGGAACCATCATGCCCGGCGTGGCCCGCTTCGCCGACGGCACCGAGAAGGAAGTCACGCTCATCGACGCCTTCGAAGGCGTCGGAGCCTGCGCACGCGGCACCATGACCGAGGCCGAGCTGGACGTCATCGAGCGTGCCATCTGCCCCGGGGAGGGAGCCTGCGGCGGCATGTACACCGCCAACACCATGGCGTGCATCGGGGAGGCGCTGGGCCTGTCCCTGCCGGGCTCAGCCGCCCCACCCTCGGCCGACCGGCGGCGCGACTACTACGCGCACAAATCCGGCGAAGCCGTCGTCGAGCTGCTGCGCAGAGGCATCACCACCCGCGACATCCTCACCCGCGAGGCCTTCGAAAACGCCATCGCCGTCACCATGGCCTTCGGCGGCTCCACCAACGCCGTGCTGCATCTGCTGGCCATCGCCCGCGAAGCCGAGGTGGACCTGACCCTGGAGGACTTCAACCGCATCGGGGACCGCGTCCCCCACCTGGGAGACCTCAAGCCCTTCGGGCAGCACGTGATGGCCGATGTGGACCGCGTCGGCGGAGTGCCGGTGGTCATGCGCGCCCTGCTCGACGCCGGGCTTCTGCACGGAGATGCCCTGACCGTCACCGGCAAGACCCTGGCGGAGAACCTGGCCGACATCAATCCCCCCGATATCGACGGCACCATCATCCGCAGCCTGGACAACCCCATGCACCACAACGGCGGCATCGCCGTGCTGCGCGGCTCCCTGGCTCCTGAAGGAGCCGTGGTGAAGTCCGCCGGCTTCGACGCCGAAGTCTTCGAAGGAACCGCCCGCGTATTCGAACGCGAACAGGCGGCCCTGAAAGCCCTGGAGGACGGAGCCATCCAGCCCGGAGACGTCGTCGTCATCCGCTACGAGGGCCCCAAGGGCGGCCCCGGTATGCGCGAGATGCTGGCCATCACCGGTGCCATCAAGGGCGCAGGCCTGGGCAAAGACGTGCTGCTGATCACCGACGGCCGCTTCTCCGGGGGCACCACCGGATTGTGCATCGGGCATATCGCACCCGAAGCGGTCGACGGCGGCCCCATCGCCTATATCGCCGACGGCGACCGGATCCGGGTGGACATCGCCGCTCGCACCATCGACCTGCTGGTCGACGAGGATGAGCTGGCCGGCCGCCGGGCAGATCCGGACTGGGCCCCGCTGCCGCCCTATGTGACCACCGGGGTGCTGGGCAAGTACGCCAAGCTGGTGCGCTCCGCGGCAGAGGGCGCCTACTGCGGCTGAGCACCCGCCGGCAGCAGTGCGGTCCACATGATGAGACGCCCTGACAGAGCATTGACTTCCCTCACACCGGCGGCAACCATGGGGATATGCGCCAGATGCTAGCGGTAGTAGTACCCGTCATCGCCCCCGCCGGGGCATGAGCGGCCCGTTGGCACGCACTGACGCATACCACAGCTCACCCCGGCACGAGGGCCCTGGACAGGGACTCCGCGAGCCGGGGTTTCGTCTGTGCAGGGGCATCGGACGGGTCGGAACACTACTCAAGGGATCAGGAAGAACTCATGAGCACTCCCACACAGGAAAGCCCCGCAGCGGCCGCCGCGCATCCTGAGCGGGCCGGGCGCATCACCACCGCTGATGCGCGCCTCTACGGCCCCGGACGCAGCACAGCGCCGGAGACCATGACCGGCAGCCAGGCCATTGTGCGCAGCCTCGAAGAGCTCGGAGTCACCGACGTATTCGGCATCCCCGGCGGCGCCATCCTGCCGACCTACGACCCGCTGATGGACTCCCCGGTGATCAACCACATCCTGGTCCGTCACGAACAGGGCGCCGGCCACGCCGCCCAGGGCTATGCCATGGCCACCGGGAAGGTCGGCGTCTGCTTCGCCACCTCCGGGCCCGGGGCCACCAACCTGGTCACCCCCCTGGCTGATGCGCATATGGACTCAGTTCCCATGGTGGCCATCACCGGGCAGGTCAACGCCAGCG
The DNA here is from genome assembly GCF_029265375.1 of Nesterenkonia sp. GTDB lineage: Bacteria > Actinomycetota > Actinomycetes > Actinomycetales > Micrococcaceae > Nesterenkonia. The sequence continues at coordinate 13,548 of NZ_JAJUJJ010000029.1, read as the reverse complement.
TCATCGGAACCGACGCCTTCCAAGAGGCCGATATCGTCGGCATCGCCACCCCCATCACCAAACACACCTTCCTGGTGACCGACGCCGATGAGATCCCCCAGGTGATGGCCGAGGCCTTCCACATCGCCTCCTCCGGCAGGCCGGGACCGGTGCTGGTGGACATCACCAAGAGCGCCCAGGCCGCCACCACCACGTTCTCCTGGCCCCCGCGCCTGGGCCTGGCCGGGTACAAGCCGGTCACCCGGGGCCACGCCAAGCAGATCCGCGAGGCCGCCCGCATGATCGCCGCAGCCCACCGGCCGGTGTTCTACATCGGCGGGGGCATCATCAAGGCCGAGGCGCACCAGGAGTTCCGCGAACTCGCTGAGACCGCCGGCGCCCCGGTGGTCAACACGCTCATGGCCCGCGGCGCCTTCCCGGACTCCCACCCGCTGAACGTGGGGATGCCCGGCATGCACGGCAGCGTCTCCGCGGTCGCCGCCCTGCAACAGGCGGATCTGCTGATCACCCTCGGCGCCCGCTTCGACGATCGGGTCACCGGCCAGCTGGACACCTTCGCCCCGGAGGCCAAGGTCATCCACGCCGACATCGACCCCGCCGAGATCTCCAAGAACCGGTACGCCGATGTGCCGATCGTCGGGTCACTGGAGGCGATCATCCCGGAGCTGACCGCCGCCCTGCGGGAGGTCACCGCCAGCACCGGCGCGCCGGACTACAGCCCCTGGTGGACCCGGCTGAACCGGCTGCGCGAGACCTATCCGCTGGGCTGGACCGAACCGGAGGACGGCAAGATCGCCCCGCAGAAAGTCATCCAGCGCATCGGCGAAGCCTCCGGCCCCGAGGCCGTCTACGCCGCCGGCGTGGGTCAGCACCAGATGTGGGCAGCCCAGTTCATCGGCTACGAACGGCCCCGGCAGTGGCTGAACTCCGGCGGCCTGGGCACTATGGGCTACGCGGTGCCGGCGGCCATGGGCGCAGCGGTCGGAAACCCGGACCGCACCGTATGGGCCATCGACGGCGACGGCTGCTTCCAGATGACCAACCAGGAGCTGGCCACCTGCGCGATCAACAAGATCCCCATCAAAGTCGCGGTCATCAACAACTCCTCGCTGGGCATGGTGCGGCAGTGGCAGACCCTGTTCTACGAGTCCCGCTACTCCAATACGCACCTGAACACCGCGGTGAGCCCCTCCGGCGAACAGGTGGTGCGGATCCCGGACTTCGTGGCCCTGGCTGAGGCCTACGGCTGCGCCGGCCTGCGCTGCGAACGCGAGGAGGACATCGACTCAGTCATCGCCCAGGCGCTTGAGATCAACGACCGCCCAGTGGTCATCGACTTCGTGGTCTCCCGCGACTCCATGGTCTGGCCCATGGTCCCGGCCGGGGTCTCCAACAGCGACATCCAAGTCGCCCGCAACCTGACCCCCGACTTCGACGAGGAGGACTGACCATGCCAGCAGCCGACGCCGGACCCGAGGCCCGCCGCACCCTCTCCGTGCTGGTCGAAGACGTCCCCGGGGTGCTGGCCAAAGTCTCCGGCCTCTTCGCCCGCCGGGCCTTCAACATCCACTCACTCGCCGTCGGCCCCAGCGAAGTTCAGGGCCTGAGCCGGATCACCGTGGTGGTCGATGCCGACCCCCACCTGCTGGAGCAGATCACCAAGCAGCTGAACAAGCTGATCAACGTCATCAAGATCATCGAGCTGGAGCCGGCCGCCTCCGTGCAGCGCGAGCACCTGCTGATCAAGGTCCGCGCCGACGCCGCCGCCCGGCTGCAGGTCACCCAGGCGGTGGAGCTGTTCCGCGCCAAGATCGTGGACGTCTCCACCGACTCGCTGACCGTGGAGGCCACCGGCGCCGCCGATAAGCTCGACGCCCTGCTCTCAGTGCTCGAGCCCTTCGGAGTGCGCGAGATCGTCCGCTCCGGAACGCTGGCCATCTCCCGCGGGGCCAAATCCATGACCGACAAAGCCTTCAAATAAGCCCACAGACCCAACACAAGGAGAAACACCGTGACTGATCTCTACTACGACGACGACGCCGACCTCTCGCTGCTGGCGGATAAGACCGTGGCCATCATCGGCTACGGGTCCCAGGGCCACGCCCACGCGCTGAGCCTGCGGGACTCCGGAGTCGACGTCGTCGTCGGGCTGAAGGAGGGCTCCTCCTCCCGCGCCAAGGCCGAGGAGCAGGGGCTGAAGGTCGCCACCGTGGCCGAGGCCGCAGCAGCCGGCGATGTGGTGATGATCCTGGTGCCGGACCAGCACCAGGCAGATGTCTACTCCGCCGAGATCGCGCCGAACCTGCAGGCCGGCAACGCCCTGTTCTTCTCCCACGGATTCAACATTCGCTTCGGCTACATCACCCCGCCCGAGGATGTCGACGTCGCCATGGTCGCCCCCAAGGGGCCGGGCCATGTGGTCCGGCGCGAGTATGAGGCGGGTCGCGGCGTCCCGGCGCTGATCGCCGTGGAGCAGAACCCCTCCGGCAAGGCCAAGGAGCTGGCCCTGGCCTACGCCAAGGGCATCGGCGGCACCCGCGCCGGAGTGATCGAGACCACCTTCACCGAGGAGACCGAGACCGACCTGTTCGGTGAGCAGGCGGTGCTCTGCGGCGGCGCGTCTCAGCTGGTGCAGTACGGCTTCGAGGTGCTCACCGAGGCCGGCTACAAGCCGGAGATCGCCTACTTCGAGGTGCTCCACGAGCTGAAGCTCATTGTGGACCTCATGGTCGAAGGCGGGCTGACCAAGCAGCGCTGGTCCATCTCCGACACCGCTGAGTTCGGCGATTACGTCTCCGGCCCGCGGGTCATCTCCCCGGAGGTGAAGGAGAACATGAAGGCCGTGCTCGCCGAGGTGCAGGACGGCAGCTTCGCCAAGCGGTTCATGGATGATCAGCGCAACGGTGCGGCGGAGTTCAACGAGCTGCGACGCAAGAACGAGTCCCACCCGATCGAGTCGACCGGGCGCCAGCTGCGCAAACTGTTCTCCTGGATCCCCACCGACGACGACTACACCGAGGGCACCGCAGCACGCTGAGGACATCCCGCCGGCGGGGGAACCCGCCACGGTCCAGGACCGCCGCAGCGGCGCGGGCCTGCAGCCGGTCCGCCGGCGGGGATAGCCCAGTCGGCACCTCATCGGCTGTGAGAACTCTCTAGGATGGTGGGGGGTCGGCATACGACGTCGGCCCCCACCGCCTGATTCCGCCCCGGAGCCTCCGGAAAGAGGCAGACCCTGCGACCACGCTGACCACGCAAAGAAGGATTCTGTGAGCACTCGTCCCGTTGTTGTCCTCGCCGAGGAACTCTCACCCGCCACCGTTGAAGCTCTCGGCCCCGACTTCGAGATCCGCCAGTCCGACGGCACCGACCGTCCGCGGCTGTTCTCCGACATCGCCGACGCGGATGCGCTCATGGTGCGTTCGGCCACCCAGGTGGACGCCGAGGTGCTCTCCCACGCCCCCCGGCTGAAGGTGGTCGCCCGTGCCGGAGTCGGCCTGGACAATGTGGACATCTCCGCCGCCACCGAGGCCGGGGTCATGGTGGTCAATGCCCCGACCTCCAACATCGTCTCCGCCGCCGAACTGACCTGCGCCCACATCCTGGGCCTGGCCCGGAACATCTCCCCAGCCCACCAGGCGCTGCAGCGCGGAGAGTGGAAGCGCTCCAAGTACACCGGCGTGGAACTGTCGGAGAAGACCCTCGGGGTGATCGGCCTCGGCCGCATCGGGGGCCTGGTCGCCGAGCGGATGGCCGCCTTCGGCATGGAGATCCTGGCCTACGACCCCTATGTCACCGCCGCCCGGGCCCACCAGCTCGGCGCCCAGCTGGTCACCCTGGAGGAGCTGTACCAGAAGGCCGATGTGGTCACCATCCACATGCCTAAGACCCCCGAAACCATCGGCATGCTCGGAGCTGAAGCCTTCTCAGCCATGAAGAGCTCCGCCTATGTGGTCAACGTCGCCCGCGGCGGCCTGATCGACGAAGACGCCCTGGAGAAGGCGCTGGAGGCCGGAGAGATCGCCGGGGCCGCCGTCGACGTCTTCGCCACCGAACCCACCGTCGACCTGCCGTTCTTCGCCCGGGAGAACGTGGTGGTCACCCCGCATCTGGGCGCCTCCACCCACGAAGCCCAGGAGAAGGCCGGGGTCTCGGTGGCCCGCTCGGTCCGGCTCGCCCTGGACGGTGAGCTGGTGCCGGACGCGGTCAATGTGGCCGGTGGCGCCATCGACGAGCTGGTCCGCCCCGGCATCCCGCTGATCGAGAAGCTCGGACGAGTGCTCACCGCCCTGGCGGAGGATGCGCTGACCGACGTCGAGACCGAAGCCGCCGGAGAGATCGCCGAACTCAACGTCTCCGCCCTGCAGCTGGCCGCGCTGAAGGGCATCTTCACCGATGTGGTCAACGACCCGGTCAGCTACGTCAACGCCCCGGTGCTGGCCGAACAGCGCGGCATCTCCACCCGGCTGACCACCACCAGCGAGGTGGAGGACTACCGGAATGCCCTGACTATCCGGGCGGCCACCTCCTCCGGGACCAACCTCTCGGTCCGCGGCACGCTCACCGGGCCGAAGCAGATCGAGAAGATCGTCGGCATCAACGGCTACGATCTGGAGATCGCGCTGACCGAGCATCTGATCGTCTTCGAATATGACGATCGCCCCGGTGTGGTGGCGAGCCTGGGCAAGATCCTCGGCGAGCACCAGATCAACATCGCCGGTATGCAGGTCAGCCAGAACACCAAGGCAGGCCGCGCCCTGGCGGTGCTGGCGATCGACTCCGCGCTGCCGGCAGGGGTGCTGGAGACCATCAGCACGGAGGTCGACGCCGCCCTGGCCGCGGAAGTGGATCTCGAAGAGAAGTAGGAGCGAAGAACCGATATGGCAGACAAGCCGGCCTACTACATCACCACGGCCATCTCCTATCCCAATGGGGAGCCGCACATCGGCCACGCCTATGAGTACATCTCCGCAGATGTCATGGCCCGGTTCAAGCGGCTGGACGGCTACGAGACCTTCTTCCTCACCGGCACCGATGAGCACGGCCAAAAGATGCAGCAGAACGCTGAGGCCCAGGGACTGACCCCCTACGAGCTGGCCACCCGCAACGCTGAGGCGTTCAAGAAGGTCGACGACGAGGTGCTGGACATCTCCTACGACCGGTTCATCCGCACCACCGACCCCGACCACTATGAGGCCTCGCAGGCGATCTGGCGGCGCATGGTTGAAGCCGGGGATATCTATCTGGACAAGTACGCCGGCTGGTACTCGGTGCGCGACGAGGCGTTCTACACCGAGGGCGAGACCGAGGTGCGCGAGGACGGCGTGCGCTGCGCCGCAGAGACCGGAACGCCGGTCGAGTGGGTGGAGGAGGAGTCCTACTTCTTCCGGCTCTCGAAGTACACCCAGCCGCTGCTGGACTTCTACCGGGACAATCCCGACTACGGAGGGCCGCGCAGCCGGTTCAACGAGGTCATCCGGTTCGTCGAAGCCGGCCTGAACGACCTGTCCATCTCCCGCACCACCTTCGACTGGGGGGTGCCGGTGCCCAAGGACCTCACCGAGTCCGAAACCTCCCTGGACCACGTGATGTACGTGTGGGTCGACGCGCTGACCAACTACCTCACCGGCGCCGGCTTCCCGGACACCGACTCCGAACGGTTTAAGAAGTTCTGGCCGGCCGACCTGCACCTGATCGGCAAGGACATCTCCCGCTTCCACTGCGTGTTCTGGCCGGCATTCCTGATGAGCGCAGGCCTGCCGCTGCCCAAACGGGTCATCATCCACGGCTTCCTGCACAACGCCGGGGAGAAGATGTCCAAGTCGGTGGGCAATGTGGTGGCGCCGGAAGCCTGGGTGGAGACCTACGGGCTGGACGCGGTGCGCTTCTTCCTGCTGCGCGAGTTCCCCTACGGCCAGGACGGCTCCTACACCCACGACGCCGTCGTCTCGCGGAAGAACTCGGACCTGGCCAATAATCTGGGCAACCTCGCCCAGCGGTCGCTGTCGATGATCGTGAAGAACTGCGACGGCGCTATTCCGCAGCCGGGGGAGTACGACGACGCCGACCGGCAGATCCTCCAGCAGGCAGAATCGCTGCTGCAGATCAGCAGAGACGCCTACGAGGTCCAGGAGTTCCACCGGGCCCTGGAGCGCACCTGGTACGTGCTGGGGGAGGCCAATGCCTACTTCGCCGAGCAGGCGCCCTGGAAGCTGAAGAATGACGACCCGGAGCGGATGCGCACAGTGCTGTATGTGACCGCTGAGGTCATCCGCAAGGTCGCGCTGCTCATCCAGCCGGTGATGCCGGGCTCGGCCACCCAGCTGCTGGACGCGCTGGGCGTGCCCGCATCCGGGGACGCCGGGGCCACCAACGCCTCCAACACCGGCCCGCGCTCCTTCGCAGCGTACGCGGATCAGCTTGCACCGGGCACCTCCATCGCCAAGCCGAAGCCGATCTTCCCCCGCCACGAGGAACCCGAGGAGGGCTGAGCCCTAAGCCCCCTGCCGGCGAAGCCATCCCCGGGCCTACGCGCGGGCGCACGCCGCGCCCAGGTCCGAGATTTCGCCGAGGCCTGGGACCGCGGGGCCGGGTTCCACGTGCTCCGGGTTCCAGATGCTGAGACCTGCGCCGGCCGCCGTCGTCGTATCAGTGACACTTCACTACTGTGTGATCCATGACTGAGCAGTCCGGCGCCCGGAGCGCGCACTCCCCGCAGTCCCTGGATATCGCCGTGATCGGCGGCGACGGCATCGGCCCGGAAGTCATCGCCGAGGCCCGCAAGGTCCTCGCCGCCGCCCTGGAGCCCGAAGATGCCCAGGTCAGCTTCACCGAGTATTCCCTGGGCACCGCCCACTGGCTGGAGACCGGCGAGACCCTCAGCGATGAGACCCTGGCCCAGCTGCGCGGTCATGACGCCATTCTCTTCGGCGCCGTGGGCGCCGATCCGCAGGATGAGCGGATCCCCTCCGGGGTGATCGAACGGGACCTGCTGCTGAAGCTGCGGTTCGAACTCGACCACAGCGTGAACCTCCGCCCGGTGCGCACCTATCCGGGAGTCAGCACTCCGCTGGCATCCCAGGAGCCCTTCGACTTCGTGGTGGTCCGGGAGGGCACCGAAGGCCCCTATGTGGGCAATGGGGGAGTGATCCGCCGCGGCAGCGCCGAGGAGATCGCCACCGAGACCTCCATCAACACCGCCCACGGGGTGCGGAGGGTGGTCGCTGATGCTTTCGACCGCGCCGAGGCCCGCGGCCAGCACCTGACCCTGGTGCACAAGCACAATGTGCTGGTCCACGCCGGCAGCCTGTGGCGCCGCACTGTGGAGGCAGAGGCCTCCCGTCATCCGCAGGTCAGCTGGGACTATATGCACGTCGACGCCGCCACCATCCATATGGTGACCTCCCCGCAGCGATTCGACGTGATCGTCACCGATAACCTCTTCGGCGATATCCTCACCGACCTGGCCGGCGCCGTCTCCGGCGGCATCGGCCTGGCCGCCTCCGGGTCCATCAACGTCGAAGGCACCGCCCCCTCCATGTTCGAACCGGTGCACGGCTCCGCCCCGGACATCGCCGGACAGGGCATTGCAGACCCCACCGCCGCGGTGCTCTCGGCCGGGCTGATGCTCCACCACCTGGGACTGGACGCGGCGGCGAACCGGCTGGAGCAGGCGGTGCACGCTCAGCTGAGCCACTGGGCCCGCAGCGACGACGGCGCAGCGGGGCTGAGCACCACTGAGCGGGGCGACGCCTTCGCTGAGCGGGTGCGCAGCAGCTGAGCTGCGCGGCCACTGCGGCCTGCGGTGACGCCGGGCGGTCTCCCACAGCCGGTGATGCGGCGATAGTGTGGTGCCATACACGTCCACACCGGAACGAAAGGCCACCCAGCCATGACTCAGTTCGACGTCGTCGATCATCCCAACCCCACTCCGGCTGAGCGGATCGCTGAGGTCCTGCAGAACCCGGGGTTCGGCACCAACTTCTCCGACCGCACCGCGGTGGTGGACTGGACTGCCGATGCCGGATGGCACAACGCGCGCATTGAGCCCTATGGGCCGATCAGCCTGGATCCGGCCGCCAGTGTGCTGCACTACGCCCAGGAGATCTTCGAAGGCATGAAGGCCTACCGGCATGCCGACGGCAGCATCTACACCTTCCGGCCGGAGGCGAATGCGGCCCGCATGAACAAGTCCGCCCGCCGGCTGGCGCTGCCGGAGATGGACCAGGAGCTCTTCCTGGCCTCCCTGGAGCAGCTGGTCGCCGTCGACCGCGACTGGGTGCCCTCCGGCGAGGGCGAAGCCCTCTACCTGCGCCCCTTCATGTTCGCCACCGAAGCGTTCCTGGGAGTGCGTCCGGCCAAGGAGGTCAGCTACCGGGTGATCGCCTCACCGGCCGGCAACTACTTCGGAGGGGAGCTCAAGCCGGTGCGGATCTGGGTCTCCCGCGACTACAGCCGTGCCGCCCCGGGAGGCACCGGTGACGCCAAGACCGGCGGCAACTACGCCGCCTCACTGGCCCCGCAGCAGCAGGCCATCGAGAAGGGCTGCGACCAGGTGCTGTTCCTGGACCCGCTGCATGACAACGCCATCGAAGAGCTCGGCGGCATGAACGTGTTCCTGGTGACCAACGACGGCCGGCTGCTCACCCCGCAGCTGACCGGCACCATCCTGGAGGGCGTGACCCGCTCCTCGGTGATCCAGCTGGCCCAGGACCGCGGCCTGAGGGTGGAAGAGCGGCGCATTACTCTGGAGGAATGGGACCGCGGCGTCTCCGACGGCACCATCACCGAGGTCTTCGCCTGCGGCACCGCAGCGGTCATCACCCCGATCGGTGAGCTGGTCGACGGGGAGAAGACCATCGCCTCCACCGGCACCGGGGAAGTCACCCAGGCGATCCGCGAGGAGCTGCTGGGCATCCAGACCGGCACTGTGGAGGACCGCCACGGGTGGCTGCATAAGCTGGCCTGAGGCTGCCGCGGTCGGGGCTGCGTCGGCCCCAGCTCCGTGCGCCACCGGTCCGGGGTGCGGGGCGGCCCCGGACCGCGGGCCTACAGCTGCGCCAGGGTCTCCTCCAGGTCATCCAGACCCAAGGCGCCCAGGCTGAGGGCTTTCATATGCCACTGCTTGAGGTCGAAGCTGTCCCCGTGCGCACGGCGGGCAGCGTCGCGGCCGTTGAGCCAGGCGCGCTCGCCGAGCTTGTAGCTGATCGCCTGCCCGGGCCAGCCCAGATACCGGACGATCTCTGAGGCGATGAAGTCCGCCGGCCGGCCGGAGTGGGCGGCGAAGAACTCTTCGGCCCGCTGCGGGGTCCATGTCTCTCCGGGGGCGATGGGCGAGTCCTGCGGGATGCGCAGCTGCAGGTGCATGCCCAGGTCGATCACCACCCGGATGGCGCGCATCATCTGCGCATCCAGGTATCCCATCCGCTCCTCGGCGTCCAGGTAGCCCAGTTCATCCATCAGCCGCTCCGCATACAGCGCCCAGCCTTCAGTGGTGCCGGAGGAGGAGCCGATGGTGGTCTGGAACAGGGAGAGGTCCTCCGACTTGTAGGCCCACTGGGCCAGCTGCAGGTGGTGGCCCGGCACACCTTCGTGGTACCAGGTGGAGACCAGGTCGTAGACCGGGAAGACTGTCCGGCCCAGAGTCGGCAGCCAGGTGCGACCGGGCCGGGAGAAATCCACCGCCGGACGGGTGTAGTAGGGCGCTGCGGCGCTTCCGGCAGGGGCGATCATCGCCTCCACTGTCCGGATCGGCTCAGCGATGTCAAAGTGGGTGCCGTCCAGCTCGTCGATGGCGGTGTCCATCATGCGCTGCAGCCACGTCTGGACCTCATCCACCCCTTCCACCCGGCGGCCGTGCTCGTCCAGCCACCGCATGGTCTCCACCGGCGTGCAGCCGGGCCGGATCTGCTCGGCCAGCTCGCGCATCTGGCCATCGATCCGCTGATACTCGGCCCAGCCCCAGGCGTAGACCTCCTCAGGGTCGATGGATGCGCCCATCCATCTGCGGGTGCTCAGCAGATACCGCTCGCGTCCTGCGGCGTCGGGCGTGCCCTCGGCAGCCGGCAGGTAGGTCTGCTGCAGGTAGCGGCGCATCCTCTCCACTGCGGCGGCGGCGTCGTCGGCGGCGCGCTGCAGCTCCCCGGCCAGCGGCTCCGGTCCGGAGGAGACGAAGTCGTGGAACCAGCTGGTCTCACCGCCAGTCCATTCGCCTAGTTGGCCGATGATGGTCTCCACCTGCCGGGGCGCGGAGAAGATCCCACGACGCCGGCCCTCCTCCAGAGTCTCCTGCAGGCTGGCATAGGACTGGTTGAACTTCGCCAGCCGGCGGGCGATCACCGCCCAGTCCTCCTCAGTGGCGGTGGGCATGAGCAGGAACAGGGAGCGGGCTGAGTGCACCGGAGAGGCGATATTGCGCAGCACACGCAGATGCTCGCCGGATTCGTAGACCTCCAGCTCCACGGAGATTCGGTCGCGCAGCAGCCGGGCGCATCGGGATTCGATCTCGCTGTGCGCCGCCGAGCCGGCGTCGTCGAGCTCCTCCAACCGGGCCAGTACGCTGCGGCCCAGCTCCGCCCGGGCCTGATGGGCGGCAGGAGAGTAGTCCGGCATCCGGTCATCCCCGGGGCGCAGCCCCAGCGTCGTGGCGACGGAGGGTTCCAAGTCGGCCAGGGCGTAGACGAAAGCATCGGCAAGCTGGCGGGGCGTCCGCGCATCAGAAAGGTTGCTCATGCGAACTATCCTGCCAGTCTGAGGCTCACTGACAAGACCCTGCGGGCGATAGAGTGAGACCATGAAGATCTGCCGATTCGTCACCGACGCTGATCCTGCCTACGGAGTCATCACCGGCGAGCCGGGCGAGGAAATGATCACCCAGCTGGTGGGAGATCCCTTCTACCAGGGCATCCAAGAGGCTGGGGTCGCTCATAAGCTCGACGACGTGCGGCTGGTGGCTCCCATCATTCCCCGCTCCAAACTCGTGGGAGTCGGCCGCAACTATGTGGACCACGCCCAGGAGCTGGGCAATGAGGTGCCCACCTCGCCCATGCTGTTCCTGATGCCCAACACTGCGGTGGTCGGCCCCAATGAGCCCATCACCCTGCCGGCCTTCGCCGAGGAGTTCAGCTATGAGGCCGAACTCGCGGTGGTCATCGGGCGGATCTGCAAGGATGTGCCGCTTGAGCGGGTGCCGGAGGTGGTCTTCGGCTACACCGTCTCCAATGACATCACCGCCCGCGATGCTCAGCGCACCGACGGGCAGTGGGCCCGCGCAAAGGGCTTCGACGGCTCGGCTCCGCTGGGTCCGTGGATCGAGACCGATCTGGATCCCGAAGATCTGCGGATCACCGGACGGCTCAACGGGACCACCGTGCAGGATGGCACCACGGCGGATATGGTCTTCGGCGTCGCTGAGCTGATCTCCTACATCTCCCAAGCCATGACCCTGCTTCCCGGCGATGTGATCCTCACCGGCACCCCGGCCGGCGTTGGACCCATCACTGACGGCGACCGCTTCGAAGCCGAAGTCGAAGGCATCGGCACCCTGACCAACTTCTTCCGGCGCTGAGCCGGTTCACCACTGCTGATGAAAGGACCCACCAGCACACTATGAGCACACCCGCTGCTCCCGAGGCCGCCATCCCCACCGTCGACGCCGATACTCCGGTGCGCGTGAGGTTCTGCCCGTCACCGACCGGAACACCGCATGTGGGGCTGATCCGCACCGCCCTGTTCAACTGGGCCTATGCCCGGCACACCGGCGGGAAGCTGATCTTCCGCATTGAGGACACCGACGCCAAGCGTGACAGCGAAGAGTCCTACCTCCAGCTGCTGGAGGCCCTGCGCTGGCTGGGTCTGGACTGGGATGAGGGCGTAGAGACCGGCGGCCCCCACGAGCCCTACCGCCAGTCCCAGCGCAGCGAGATCTACGCAGAGGTGCTCGGCAAGCTGGTGGAGGCCGGCTACGTCTATGAGTCCTACTCGACCCCGGAGGAGATCAAGGCCCGGCATGAGGCCGCCGGCCGGGACCCGCAGCTGGGCTACGACAACTACGACCGCGAGCTGTCCGCTGAACAGATCGAGTCCTTCCGCGCTGAGGGCCGTCAGCCGGTGCTGCGACTGCGGATGCCGGATGAGGACATCACCTTCACCGACCTGGTGCGCGGGGAGATCACCTTCTCCGCCGGCTCCACCCCGGACTTCGTGGTGGCCCGCGGCAACGGCCAGCCGCTCTACCCGTTTGTGAATCCGGTGGATGATGCGCTGATGGGGATCACCCACGTGCTGCGTGGAGAAGATCTGCTCTCCTCCACACCGCGGCAGATCGCGCTCTACCGCGCCCTGTACGCGGTGGGGGTCGCCGAACGGCTCCCGGCCTTCGGGCACCTTCCCTATGTGATGGGGGAGGGCAATAAGAAGCTCTCTAAGCGTGACCCGGAGTCCAATCTCTTCCACCACCGGGACCGCGGGTTCATCCGTGAGGGACTGCTGAACTATCTGGCTCTGCTGGGCTGGTCCCTCTCGGCCGATGAGGACATCTTCACCGTGGAGGAGCTGGTGGAGAACTTCGACGTCGTCGATGTGCTGGGCAATCCGGCCCGCTTTGATGTGAAGAAAGCCGAGGCGATCAACGGCACCCATATTCGCCGGCTGGAGGCCAAGGACTTTCGCGACCGCCTGGTGCCGTACCTGCGAGCCCAGGGGCTGGTAGGTCAGGAGCTCTCCGAGCGGGAGGCTCAGCTGGTGGACGGCGCTGCGCCGCTGGTGCAGGAGCGCATTGCACTGCTGGGTGAGGGTGCGGACATGATGGCATTCCTCTTTGTCCCGGATGAGCAGCTGGAGATTGAGGACAAGGCATTCAGCGGAATCGGACAGCCGGAGGAGGTGCTCCAGGTGCTGGACTCCTCCACGGCGGCGCTGGAGGCCATCACGGAGCAGGACTGGACCACTGGCAGCATCGAGCAGGCCCTGCGCGAGGCGCTGATCGATGGGCTGGGACTCAAGCCGCGCAAAGCCTTCGGGGCAGTGCGTTCAGCAGTCTCCGGGCGGAAGGTCTCCCCGCCGCTGTTCGAGTCCATGGAGCTGCTGGGACGGGAGTCTTCCCTGAAGCGGATCGCTCGGTTCCGAGGCCTGGTCGAGGACCGCGCCTGAGCGCTGGAGCTGGTTTGCCGTCTCGGCCTGGAGTCGTGTAAAGTATTGTGGCGTTGCCCGAACGGGCAGAGACAGCCTTGGGCTATGGTGTAATTGGCAACACGACGGTTTCTGGTACCGTTATTCTAGGTTCGAGTCCTAGTAGCCCAGCGGTCTGATTTGCGAATCAGACAGATAGCCTGATAGGCTATCGAAGCTCTCATAAATGAGGGCGACAACCTTCGAAAAACGAATATGGCCCCATCGTATAGCGGCCTAGTACGCCGCCCTCTCACGGCGGTAACGCGGGTTCGAATCCCGCTGGGGTCACCACCTGAAGAGCCTCTGACCAGTAAATTTACCGGTCAGGGGCTCTTTTTCATTGGAGAGAATAGCGCACGGGCAAGCGGCATGAATGTG
>NZ_JAJUJJ010000044.1 GCF_029265375.1 Nesterenkonia sp. | reverse complement strand
TCCAGCTCGGCGCTGACCGTGGGCACCTGGATCATGCGAGCGAGCCGGCTGGCCATGGCCGCGGCGGATTCTGAAGCCATGGTCGAATCTTAGACCCGGACGCCGGCGTCAGGAGTTCACCGGGGTGCAGAGATCACCGCGAAGCAGAGATCACCGCGAAGCGCTGCCGGTGGTGTGCCGGGGTCTCGATCTCATCCACCACCGCCCGGGCCAGGTCCTCGGCCGCCAGCTGGGAGCCGCCGTCGCCGCCGGTGGGAAGCACACCGGAGTCATCTGCGCCGTAGCTGCCGGTGGGCTCGGTGGGGTAGTGCGCCCCGAACTCTGCCGCCGGGGAGACGTAGAACCAGTCCACAGAGGCGTCTGCGCCCTCCAGGCGCTCCAGCACCCGGATCATCTCCTCAGCCTCCGGCTTGGCCGGATCCGGGAACTGGTCGGTGTCGATCAGCCGCGGACCCTCGGGGGAGACCCGCAGGGACCCGGCTCCGCCTATCACCCCCAGCCGGGCCCCGGTCTCCAGGGCCAGCGGGACAAGAGTCTGCACCACCTCGATCACCCGGCTGCGCATCTCTTCCCGGGCGGCAAGGGCGACCACGACGACGTCGGTGCGCCGCACCAGCTGCTTCAGGAACGTCTCATCTCTAGCGTCCCCGGCTACGAATTCAGGCGCGGAGCCGGAGTCTGCGTCAGTGGGCGGCGTGTCCTGCGCCGGGCGACGGCGGGCGACGGCGACCATCTGATGGCCGCGGGAGGCGGCCTCGGCCACAATGGCTGAGCCCGCGTACCCGGTGCCGCCCAGAACGGTGATATGCGGCATGCGCGGTTCCTTTCAGCTGTGGCGGGGCCAGCACAGGCAGAACGGGTGGCCGGCCGGATCGGAGTAGACCCGGAAGGCGTCGCCCTGCTCGGCGGAGTCCTCCCACTGCAGCAGCGTGGCGCCCAGGTCCATCACATGCTGGTGGGCAGCGTCGATATCCTCCACCCACAGGTCCAGGTGAATCTGCTGCGGGGTGCCGTCGGGCCACTGCGGCGGCTGGTGGTCAGGGGCCAGCTGCACTCCCACGCGCGGGGCGCCGTCGACCATCACCATGTGCCAGTCATCCTCGGCATCCACAGTGCCCTGAAGCACCCCGGCCCAGAAGCGGCTCTCAGGTTCCAGCTCGGCGGCGTCGAACACCACCACTTGATGCGTGATCTGCACAGCGACTCCTTACAGCTCGGCGGGACTGTGGCCGAGTCTATGGACTCAGGCCGCGGCCGGGGAAGTCCTCGTTGATTAACTATTGCGTTATATAACTGCATACGCAACTATAGGTGTATGCACACATTGGACGTGCTGGCGGAGCCGACGCGCCGGCGCATTGTGGAGGAACTCGCCGCCGGGCCACGGTCCGCCGGCGCGTTGGCAGATCTGCTGCACGCAGAGTTCGGGATCTCGCAGCCTGCGGTCTCCCGGCACCTGCGTGTGCTCAAGGACGCCGGGGTGGTCGCCTCCACAGCGGACGCCCAGCGCCGGGTCTACGCGCTGAACCCCCAGGCGGTTGAAGAGGTCGTCGACTGGGCTGACCGCATCACCCGATTCTGGAACCAGCGATTGGACGCGTTGGAGACCGAGATCGCCCGCGGACAGTCCGCGCGCCGACGAACCGAACAAGGAGTCCCCCATGACCGAGAAGCCCACAGCAACGCCGCTGCCGGATAAATCCGCCGACGAGTCCGCATCCCTGGCCGACGTGCTCCGCCACGGAGACAGATACACCCTGCGCTTCCGACGCCGGCTGGCCACCACCGTGGCCGACGCATGGAGTGCGATCTCCGAACCTGACCGCATAGCCCGCTGGTTCGCCCCAGTGACAATCGAGAACCGCAGGTGGATCACCTACTGGGATAACGGCCGGGAATACGCTGCCGGCCAGATACTCAGCTGCGAGCCCGAGGAGCACCTGGAAGTGAGCTGGCGCGCCACCGACGACGTCGACTCCGCGATGGAGTCGGTGCTGCGAATCAGTCTGCACCCCGAGGCCGACGGGGTCCTGCTGGTGCTGCAGCACGAGCGCCTGCACCGTCAGGACGTGGAGCAGTACGGAGCGGGCTGGCACGCATTTCTGGAGGGGTTCCCCGGCGGGGGCGAGCAGCTGAACTGGGGCGAGAGGTTCCGGAGCCAGCAGCCGCACTACCGGGGCCTGGCCAGCCCATGAGGCGGCTCTAGTCCGCCGGCGGCGCCTCCGGTAGCCTCAGACCACACCCTTGAAGAGGAAACAGATGATGACATCGCATGCCGCGCCCGCGGTCACCGACTGGCAGACTCTGCGCGCCCTGCGAGTGGTGACGTGGTGGGGATAGCAAGTCCGCAGCGGCCCGGCGAGCTGTGCATCACGGACCCCTCACTCATCGCCGCCCCCGGCGCCCCCGTGGCGCCCAAGATCAACCTGCCCATCCGGGACGGCCGGGTGGAGCGGATCGACCAGCAGCCGGCCGCACCTGAGGCCGAGATTCTCGACGCCGGCGGGCGAGTGGTCACCGCTGGGTTCTGGAACTGCCACGTGCACCTGACCGAGCCGGTCTGGTCCCGGGCGGCCTCCGCCGAAGCACCGGTGCTGCAGCACCACTTGGATGACATGTTCAGCTCCCGCGGCTTCACCGGTGCCATGGACCTGGGATCGAATCCGCGCACCACGGCCGCAGTGATCTCCCGCATCGCCTCAGGCGAGCTGAACGGACCGCAGCTGCTGACCGCCGGTGCTGGAATCTACCCGCCGCGGGGACTGCCGTTCTACGTGCAGATCCCGTGGCATCTCCGCCCGCTGATGCCGCAGCCGCGAACCCCGGCGGCAGCCCGCCGCGCAGTCAACCGATCCCAGCGGCGCGGGGCCGCCGTCGCCAAACTGTCCACCGGCTCCTACCTGGCCCCTGACCCTGAGCAGGTGGTGCCCATGCCGCTGCCGGTGGCGCGGGCAGCCACCGAGCAGGCGCACCGCCAGGGCCGACCGGTATTCGCCCACACATCCAATCGCGAGGGTCTGCGGGGTGCCGTGGAGGCCGGGGTCGATGTCATCGCCCACGTCCCGGACACCCCGGCCGGCACTGAGCCGCTGCTGCGGGAGGCCGCCCGCCGGGGAATGCGGATGATCCCCACCCTGGACATGTTCTTTCAGACTGTCGGCACCCACCCGGAGTACCGGGACCCGATCTTCCAGGCTCTGGCAGTCTTCCGCGAAGCCGGCGGGCAGCTGCTCTTCGGCACCGATGTGGGCTACCTTCCAGACCGCCGCACCCAGGGAGAGCTGACGGCACTGGAGACCTCTGGCGTGGATGCGACCGAGGCCCTGGCCATGCTGACCACCGCACCCGCGGAACTGGCGCAGGCGGGAACCGGTACCGTCGAACCGGCAGCGGCAGCCGATCTGGTGGTGCTCGACCACCGTGAGCTCACCTCACCCCGGCAGCTGGCCGATGTGTTCGCCACTGTGGCAGCCGGGAAGCTGATCTGGACACAGGACCGGGCCGCAGCATGAGCCTGACCCTGCAGTTCCACCCCGACTGGCCCTACCAGCAGGGCCTGGTCATCGACGCGATGGTCCGCGATGGCCGCTACCGCTCCCAATTCGAGACCGGCACCAGCAATGGTGGGCTGACCGCGAAGCCAGGCGGCGACCGGTGGCGGTGGGAGAGCAGACTCTTTGAGGGCCGCTACGACGATCAGGAGGCCTCGGCACGTCCGGTGTACGGGGCGTGGAACCGGCGCACAGACCCCTACGGCGGCTCGCCACGATTCGGGTCCGCGCACTTCCGGATGCGGCCCCACGTGCTGGAGCGCACCACTTTCTGCTTCCCGGACAGCGTGTTCGAACCCGCCGCCGTCGGCGGGCCCGAGGCGCTCCCGCAGCTGCAGCGGCTGGCCGACGAGGCCGGCCACGACTACCTCGATGACTATGTGGAGGCCCACGTCCACGGGGGAGTGCGCTTCGCCGAGGACGTCGAGGCGCTCGTGCTGGATCCTTGCCACCGCGGCGGCCCCGTGGCAGAAGCGGCCGCCCAGCTGGGGTGCCCCATCGAGTTCCACCCTGGCTTCCGGGCGGAGACCGCCCAGCTGGAGGAGTCCTATCGCGGGCCGCGGCCGGTGCAGCTGGCGCGGGCACTGGGGCCGGTGCTGACTCCGGAGACAGTCGCTGCCGCAGCAGCGGAGGGCGTCCACGACCCGCAGACGCTCAAGCGGGTCTGGCACCTCCTGGCCCGGTACGGCAGACAGTGAGGAGACCGGCCTAGGACTCCTCCCGGAATCTCAGGCCCTTCTCGCCCAGGGCCTCCCGCAGGATTCTGATCGCCTTGGGGCCGACCCCGTGAATGGCCAGCAGCTGCTTCTCGGTGTGCTGGCTGACCTTCTGCAGTGAGTCGATGCCCGCGTTCTTCAGCTCCCGGGGCGCTGTCTTTCCCATCTCATGGGGCAGATCACCCACCGGCCGAACATCTGGTGTGCCGCTCATAGGTCCATCCTCCCTCAGTCCAGGCAGAACTCGTTGCCCTCAGGGTCCGCCATCACAATGAATCCCAGGCTCATCGGCGGATCCGGTTCGTGGCGCCGGACTCTGCGGGCCCCCAGGGACACCAGACGCTGAGCTTCCTCCTCCAGCGCCTGCATCCGCGGCTCATCACGCAGATCCTCGGCAGCGCGCACATCCAGATGCACCCGGTTCTTCGCCGCCTTCGGCTCCGGGACCCGCTGGAAGAAGATCCTCGGCCCCCGCTGCTCAGGGTCCACCAGTGCAGAGGCGGAGTTGCGCTGCTCCACAGGCACCCCGGCCCCCTCCAAGAACACATCCCAGGCCACCCGCCCGTCTTCACCCGGCTCCAGGGTCACACCCGGTGGAGGCGGGTGCACATACCCCAGAACATCTGCCCAGAACGCGGACAGTTTCCTGGGGTCTTCGGCGTCGAACGTGATCTGCACTGTGGCGCTCATGGCATCTTCCTTCCGGGCTCAGCACGTTCTCCTCCGCCGCTGTGGGCAAACAGATCCCGCAGCAGCGCCACCTCGGCAAGGTGGTGGATCAGCTCACGGTGAATATGCAGCACCAGCCGGGCCATGGAGTCGAACCCATCCTCCCCGCACGGTTGATGCAGTCCCGCCTCGCCCAGAGTCTTCACTCCGGTGATCCACCGGTGGTACTCCTCATCCAGCTGGGCCAGGGCTTGGTCCGCGGAGGAGGCATAGTCAAAGGAGAGGTAGTCAGTGGGCTCCCGGCCGAAGTGCGAGGCATTGCGCATGGCCAGAACTCCCACGATCACGTGTCCCAGCCGCCACGCGATGGTGGTGAACGGGGTAGGCTCCGGGGCAGGGGCGGCGAACTCTATGATCATGGACCCCGAGCCGCCCTGGATGGCGGCGCTGCTGGTCCCGCGCCGTCGAACGTTCCAGGCGCCGGGCACCGGCTCCCAGAAGTACTCTTCGTCGCTCAGCCCCGCCAGCCGATCCCGGATCTGGTTCTTCCAATGCCACTCGAGCTGGTCGGCGAGCACGTCATTCCATTTCTGCTGTGTCATGTGCACAGCCTCTCACCCGTTGCGGACAGTTACGGTCCGCGATCGATGAGAGAATCTGGGCATGGCTGCTGAAGCGACCACCGAGCGGGTGCTGCGGCTGCTGGGGCTGCTGCAGCGCCGGCCGCTCTGGACGGGGGCGCAGCTGGCTGAGCAGCTGGGGGTCACCGAACGGTCGGTCCGCCGGGATGTGGAGCGGCTGCGCGCCCTGGGATACCCGGTGGAGGCCTCCGCCGGTGTGGGCGGCGGATACCGGCTGCGCGCAGGGTCTGAGCTGCCGCCGCTGCTGTTCGACGACGACGAAGCCACCGCCACCGCCGTCTCCCTGCGGATTGCCGCCGGCGGGACAGTCTCCGGGGTCGGGGAGGCCGCGCTGCGTGCCCTGGCCAAGCTGGACCAGGTGATGCCTCCGCGGCTGCGCGGCCAGGCCCGCTCCCTCCACGAGGCCACCGACACGCTGTGGGCCGACGAGGCCGCGATCGATTCTGAGACGCTGGTGCTGCTGGCCCGAGCCTGCCGGGACTGTTCTCAGGTGCGCTTCCGCTACACCGGCTCCTCAGGGGGCGCCCGTGTGCGAAGGGCGGAGCCGGTCCGCATGGTGGCCACCGGTTGGCGCTGGTACCTGATGGCCTATGACCTGGATAAGCAGGATTGGCGCACCTTCCGGTTGGACAGCATCACCGAGCTGGAGGTCACCACCTGGCGGTTCACGCCCCGGGCCCACCCTGACCCGGTGGACTACGTGCAGCGTTCGGTCACCGCCTCGCCCTACCGGCACCAGGCGCGGGTCAGGCTGCACGCACCGGCCGCCGAAGTGCGGGACCGCATCCCGCCTCAGGTGGCCCGGATCGAGGACGACGACGTCGAGGGCTGGTGCGTGCTCCACACCGGGGCTGATGACCTGAACTGGCTGGCAGTCCACATTGCGCTGCTGGATGTGCCGGCCGAGATTCTGGAGCCCGCGGCGCTGCGTGGCGCCTCGCAACGGCTCGCCGAGCGGCTGCACCAGATGTCCCGATCCTGAATCCGGGCCCCTCGCGCCCGCCGATATCGGGGGTCTGCACTAGCTTTCGGTCTGGTCCTGGTGTGCCGCCGGTGCCCTGCGCGCGAACTCAGGGGTCGGCTCGGCCCGGGGCCGTAGGAGATCAGCCGGGCCGGCAGTGCGCTGAGCACCGGAAGCGCCTTCATCAGAGCCGGCAGCGCCGGCGGAGGCCCGCTGCGCCTGCGCTCGAAGACCGGACGCAGCACCCGCGCATTGACCGCCCGCTGCATCCACTGGACCACCCGGGTCGGAGGCATACGACGGCGCTGCACACGAGCCAGATCTGAGGGCGCGACCCGGCCGCGCTGCAGCACCGGGCCGAGGATCCTGGCCGCAGCCACGGCGTCCTGGATGGCCAGGTTGATCCCCACGCCTCCCACCGGGGTCATCGCATGGGCGGCATCTCCGATGCACAGCACGCCCTCGGCGTACCAGCGGCGAAGCCGATCCAGCCTGACATCCAACCGGTGCACATCATCCATGCTGGTCAGCGCCTCCAGGCGGTCGGTCAGCTCAGGGGCAAGGGAGGCAATGCGCTGTCGCAAAGCCGCGACTCCTTCGGCGCGCAGCTGCTGATCCGATCCCTTCGGGGCCAGGTAGGCAAGCTGGTCATGCTCGGGCCGGGCCAGCCGCAGCAGTCCCTCCGCCTCCCCGAGCCGGGGTGCGATCCGCGGTGCTTCCTGCTCGTCGCCGGGCCTCTTGGGCAGCTGGAACCACCAGACGTCGAAAGGCACCGGGAGCTCGGTGGAGGGCAGGTCCAGCTGGCGGCGCAGCACTGAGTTCCGGCCCTCGCAGACCACGGTGAGATCCGCATGAATCTCCTGGAGAGTCTCCTCGCCTCTGGTGCGCCACCGGCCCCGGTCACCCGATTGCCTGAATGCAGCAGGTCGACGCTTTCTGCTCCCATGCCCAGCCGGAAGCCGGGCTCCCGGTCTGCTTCGGCGGCGAGGAAGGCCAACAGGTCCCACTGCGGAATCATTCGGACGCAGTTGTACGGCTCCGGGAGCCGGCTGAAATCCGCCACGATGACTGCCGATCCGTCCGGACCGGGCAGCTCGAGGTTTCCCAACCGACCCTGCGGAAGCTGACGGAACCGGCTGCCGAGACCGAGATCATCCATCAGCTTCATAGTGGAGGCGTGGACCGTGTCGCCGCGGAAATCGCGGAGGAAGTCGGTGTGCTTCTCCAGCACGGTGACGCTGATCCCGGCACGAGCCAGCAGCAGGCCCAGCACGATGCCCGCCGGCCCACCTCCGGAGATGAGGACTGTGGTGCGCTCAGGGCGGCTCATGGTCCCAGCCTACGGAGTCCAGGGCGGTCGCAGGAATGCGCGGACGCTTCGTATCAGGTGTTTTCGTTGCGTGGCGGGGTCGAACTCCGGCTGGGTGGCGGCCTGCAGATAGAGCGCCGAGATGAGGCTGCTGATCCAGGAGGCGGCCTCCTCCACGTCAAGCTCCGGGTCGACATCGCCGCTGCCGGCTGCGCGCTGCAGCAGGCGACGGAGACCATGTGTCTCATGGGACTCGGCGTCCTCTAAGACCTTCCGGACCTCGGGGTCGCGGTGTGCCTGGAGCATCGCCTCGAGCACCAAGTGCGGCACGATGGGATGTTCGGCTGCAGGCTCGGCCAGATGGCTGACGAACCTCAGCAAGGCCTCCATGGGGTCAGCGTCCTGGGCGAGTTCCTCCAACAGGCTGCGGGTCTGCTGCTCGTCCTGGGTGAGCACCGCGAGGAAGAGCTGCTTCTTCCCGGGGAAGTAGTGGTAGAGGGTCCCCAGGCTGATACCGGCTTGGGCGCACAGCTGGGAGGTTGTGGTGCGTTCGTATCCCCGGGCGGCGAACAGCACTGCTGCGCTGTCCAGGATGTGCTGGCGCTTCGCGGCGTGCGCCTCCGGGTCGACTTTCCGCGGCATGTCACCTCCTTTCCGAAGGGAACCCATTAGTAGAGCGTGCGCTCGGTTATATGCTACTCTGATTGTTCCGGCGCCGTGGCGCACCCCCGTGGCCTCTATCAGCTCAACCCAGGGAGCCTCATGTCCGAGACGAGCATCACTGTGACCGTCGACTCCAAGCTGATGCCTGCCTTTGCCGGAGTGGGCGCCGCCCTGGGCTTCGGCGCGGCGTGGGCGGTCGGTCCGGTGGTGTCCTGGCTGCTGGATCGCGTCGACTCAGCTCCAGCGCCGCTGCGGCTGATCGATCAGCTGCCACTGGTGTGGTCCCTGCCGCTGCTGACCGTGCTCGGCGCCGTCGCAGGCTGGATCGTCTTCAGCCTCTGGAATGAGGAGGTGGGAAGCGTCGTCGTCGACCCGGAGAAGGTCCGTGTTCACACCAAGGCGAGCTCTGCGGAGTTCACCCGGGACGAGGTGGCCGAAATCTTCCTGGACAAGGATCAGCTGGTGCTGGTCGACGCCGAGTCCCAGGAGCTCTCACGCACCAGCTCCGACAGCGGACTGGCGGGCAAGCTGGGTGAGGCTTTCCGATCATTCGACTACCCCTGGCGCGGTGCGGGGGACCCGCGAGACGCCGAATTCGTGGAGTGGGTGGACCGCAGCGGTCCTCTGGAGGAGCCGGTCCATGCCCTGCTGCGGGCACGGCGCCGGGCGCTGGCTGATGGCAAGAACGGCGAAGCAGAGGCGCTGCGGGAGCAGCTG
>NZ_JAJUJJ010000052.1 GCF_029265375.1 Nesterenkonia sp. | reverse complement strand
GATCCATGGGCCGAGTCGGCGCCGCCGGGGACAACGCGGCCATGGAGTCCTTCTACAGCCTGCTGCAGAACAACGTCCTCGATGCCCAGCCCTGGCGGACCCGTGAGGAGCTGCGGCTGCGGATCGTCTCCTGGATTGAGAAGACCTATCACCGAAGGAGGAAACAGAAGGCTCTGGGGAAGTTGACCCCGATCGCCTACGAGGAGAAACTGCTCACGCAGGCGCTGACATTAGCGGCCTGACCAGGAAACCCAACCTGTCACTCATTCCTGCATCAGCCCCTATCCTCAAGATCACCCAGCTGCTGCTGGGATCCAATAATCAGGGTCTCTACCAGACCCGGGGCGCTTCACTGCGGCTCCAGGCGGCGTTCCTTGCTGAACCCGGGTTCGCGGAACCCGTCGCCCTGATCAGTCTCGAAATACAGGGTGGACACGTCGAACAAAACAAGGGCGTGGGGCCCCAGATCAGCCCGGGCCGCCAACGCCGCCGATAGCTGGTTGCGGAACTCCTCGGTCGCCTAGACCGGCAGCCGCCGGTTCACCGTAGCGTAGGAGACCGGGTCCATGCCCATCTCCTCGATCACCCGCAGCGAGTCGTACTTCGAGGTCGGCTCCACCAGCCGGGCCAGCACCTGCTGATAGAACACCTCATCCCCACCGGTGGCCTCCTCGAGCCCCAGGCCCCTGTAGATCGCAGTCAGCGCTTCAATCAGCGGGCCCATCCGCAGCCCGGTGATCGTGACTCCAGAGGGCGCAGGACTCCGGGCACCGGTGGATTCATCGAGACCAAGCTCCAGTTCTGGCTGATCGTCACCGGCGATCTTCCGCCAGGCAGCAGACTTCAGCAACGCTACCTCTGGTTCGGAATGAGCTGAGCCCAGGTGCTCGAGAATCTCGCGGCGTCCGTGGCGCTTTTCAACGATCTGAACCGCTACAGCCCCAGAGCCAGTCTTCACCGTGCGCACATACACACCAGAATCCTAGGCTTAGTGCCCCACCTCGGACTACAGAACCCCGGAATCACGGGGAAGAACACCCCTCAGCCACCCCTATTTCCGAGCCATGAGCCAAGTCAGGTATAACTGCGCGGGTCGCCATTACTTCCACCACGGTTTCCCTGCCCTGTGTTCGGTCAGCGGGCTTCGACGGTGCCCATCATGCCCTGGTCTTCGTGGTCGAGGATGTGGCAGTGGTAGACGGTACGCCCAGGGAAGTCGTCAAAGGCGATGAGGACCTGCACTTCCCCGAAAGCCGGGACGTTCACAACGTCCTGCCATCTCGGTTCGGACAGGTCGCGGTCCCCGTCTTCTACGATCTGCATGGGCCAGACGTGCAAGTGGATCGGGTGGTCCATGGGGCTTGAGTTTGTCAGGGTCCATTGCTCCACGGTCGCAGTCGCCACCGAGATGTCTGTCCTGTCGGGATCGAACTCCTGACCGTTGATGGTGAACGTCATCATGGTGGTGGCCTCGTCACCCCCTTCACCGCCCATCATCGTCCGGTCGCCTCCCATGCCACCGGCCATGCCCATGGCGAAGTCCAGGGTGTGACGGGCCGTGATCGGTTCCTCGCGCAGATCGCGCAGAGCCGGTCCCTCCGGCACTGGTGCGGGCGTTTGGACAGGGTCCCCGGACACCTCGAGGGTGAGCAGTCTGATCGGTTCGTCGTTGCCGGGCTCGTTGTCGCCCCTCATGGTCCCGCCCATCATGCCCTCGCCCATCATGGCGTCCATGCCGCCGCGGTTCACCGGTGCGGCGACCAGGGCTGAAGAGCCCTCGGCGGTGTCCACGAGGAGTTCGATGCGGTTGCCGGGGGCGATGACCGCCTCGGTGATCTCCTCGGGGACCGGCAGGCGCCCGAGGTCGCGGCTGAGCAGCCGGACCTGCTGGCCGTCCAACTGCAGCCGGAGGTACCGGGAGGGGCAGGCGTTGACAATCCGCCACCGCTCCCGCTCCCCCGGCGCGGCGGTGACCTGCGGGCGGACCTGGCCGTTGACCAGTACGACCTCGCCTTCCCGGCCCATCATCTGCTGCATCCGGTCGGCCTCGGCCAGGTTGCCGGAGGCGTCCAGGGTCAGGTCCGAGACCACCATGACCCGCTCCCGGGTGACCGGGACCGGCTCGGGGTCCTCCACGATGATGGCCCCGTAGAGCCCGGCAGCGACCTGGTCGGCCACATGACCGTGGCGGTGCGGATGATACCAATAGGTACCCGGCGGATGATCGGCCGGCAAGACGAACTCGTAGTCGAAGGACTCGCCCGGGGCGATGCTCACGAACGGATTGTCGCCGTTGCCCTCCGGGGAGACGTGCAACCCGTGCACGTGTAGGTTCGTCCAGACCCGAAGCTGGTTATGCATCGCCACCCGAATCGTGTCCCCCGGCGCCACGTGCAAAGTCGGTCCGGGCAGGGAACCGTTGAAGGCCTGCACGGAGGCCTCCCGGCCACCGACTTCGATCCGTGTCGGGGCGGCGATCAGGTCCAGTTCCAGCACACCGTCGCGGCTGACCAACACCTCCGGGTCGATTAGGTCTGCACCGCCGGTGTCGCCGGTACCACTGGTGGTGGTCCACCACAGCCCGGCACCGCCCACGACGGTGGCCCCTGCCCCGGCTGCGCCCAGGGCCAGCAGTTGGCGGCGGGTCAACGAGCTCACCGACCGTCCCCTTCCAGGTTCCGAAGCCGTTCCTGGTACTCCTCGATGTCAATCTCGCCGCGGGCGTAGCGCTCATCAAGGATAATTCTTCCCCGGCCAGGGTCTGCGCCCATCTCACGGGTGGTGTTGGATCCGCCGGTGAAGGCCTTCACGAGGACCACCCCCAGCACGATCACTCCGAGGAGCACTAGCAGCCCAAAAATCCACGTCTGTACCATACCGCCCGTACCGTCCCAGTTCATCATGGGCATGCTCCTCTTCTCGCGTTCCCGAATTTTATTTTGAAGTGCAACACTGACCGGTTGGGCCTACCCTGAAGTAGTGGACATCTGAGATAGGTAGCAGCCTCCGCTGTTGCCGGAGAGGTGTCACGATGGAAACCATGAATAGGAAGCGTCGGAGCTTCACTCCGGAGTTCAAGAAGGAAGCGGCCCGGCTGGTGATCGATACCGGGCGCACGATCAAGGCTGTGGCCGATGAGATCGGGGTCAAACCTCAGACCCTGGGCCGGTGGGTCGAGGCCGAGCGACAGGCCACCCAGCCTGCTAAGCGCCGCACCGTCGAGGAGCTGGAGGCAGAGAACGCCCGG
>NZ_JAJUJJ010000046.1 GCF_029265375.1 Nesterenkonia sp. | reverse complement strand
GCCGGACCATCCGGACCGCGGCTTCCTTCTCCTGCCGGGAATACCGCCGCGTATTCGGGTTCCCCGGAGTGATCTCTGTAGGCATATCTCCATCTTCCTTTCCAAACGATGGAGTCTCCAAGAAACCCAGCGCGCTTCAAAGGGTGGACCCCCAGTTGCTTGGCAATCTGCTTGTTTGACCACCCCTGCTCCCGCAGCATCCGCGCCCGAGCACGCCGGTCCACCGACACGTCCTCGACCGCGGCAGGAGCCTCAGCGGTAACGGAGACAAGCCCGGTGCTGCCCTCGGTGACCTCCTGGACTCGAGCCACAGCGGATTGGGCCTCGTCGTCTTCGACCGTGGGGGCGGGTGCAGGAGTGCCGGACTGGTCGGTGTGAGAGTCGGTGGTGTGGGAGTGGCTGGTGCGGGTCAGGATCACCGTCAGGTGGGTGATCGCCAGCAGCACCACCGGCGGGACCGCCGCCACGGAGGCAGCCAGCACACCAGGCACATCAACATCAGCCGCCACCACCGCATGCAGACTGTTCGCCGTCACCGAGACCAGGGCACCGCCGGCCAGCAGCGCCCACGGATACCAGGCCGCCCGTTGACCCGCCAGAGCCACGGCCGAGACGGTGGCGACCACAATGATCCCGTCCACGATCAGTGGCCACACCCATGCCTGACCCGGCTCGATGCCCGAGCGAGCTGCCAGATCGGCCAAGGCGTTGAAGCTGAGCCAGAACGCGCCCCCGGCGATGAACACCGTGCCAGCCACCGCGGTGCGAAGCGCCCACCGGTGCCCCACACCAGAAACCTGCCCACCGGTGCTCATTCGAGCCTCCGGCCCTGCGCTGACCGCCCAGCAGAGCGCTGGCTCCTGCGAGCAAAAGGTTCCAGTCCCACCGCAGGTGCGGCTTCACGCCCAGGGGTGTTCTCGCTGCCGGTGGTGCGGTAGGCCGAGCGGATCGTTGCGGCGATTTCTCGCTGCCCCAAACCAGCCTGGGAAGCCGCAGCAGACAGCACCTCAACCGCATCACCGGCAGACACGTTGTTTTCTGCCAGGCGGCACGCTGCCCAGAAGAGTCCCCGGTTGCGCTGACCCTCCCCACGGGCAGCCACCCAGGAGGCCAACCGGGACACATCAGCCTCACGCCCAGGCCCACGTGTGGTGCGCCGGAAGGCCGGTGATGGGTGTGGGTCCAGGAACTCCCTCAACCCGGAGGCATCCACAGGCCGCGGCGGAGTCCCAGCGATCCGGGCCAGCCGGTAGGCCACAGCAGAATCCTCGTACTGGACTACTGAGGGTGGGACGATGATGTAGCCGCCATCGCCACGGAAATCTATCCCCGCTGCGGCTGCCTGCCACGACCGCTGCTGCTCGGTGCCCGAGGCCAGCGGGTAATAGGCATGCATCCCACCCGAGGGGGTCGAGACCAACACATCCCACCCGATCGTCAGCCCGGCACGGTTGGCTCGGCCAAACCATCGGTATCCGTCGGCCTCAGAGTGGACATCAACATCGACCACCACCAGGCCCGAGGCCTGCCCGGTGGGCACACCGATATTCGCCTCC
Organism: Nesterenkonia sp.; assembly: GCF_029265375.1. Taxonomy (GTDB): domain Bacteria; phylum Actinomycetota; class Actinomycetes; order Actinomycetales; family Micrococcaceae; genus Nesterenkonia. Next base: position 6,099 of record NZ_JAJUJJ010000046.1, on the reverse strand, counting down.
GGCCACCGGGCCCACCACCGGTGCACCTGGGAGGGGTCGGTGGTGGCGTCGTGGAACCCATGCTCGGTCAACGGACGCTTTGCGCCGGGCACACAAGGGAATACCGGCACCCCCGCAGTAGCCAACTGGGACGCCGTCACCGGAAGCTCCGCCTCACGGGTGTCGATCAGAACCTGGGTGAAGGATGCGAGCCCGGCCATCACAACCCCGACCTCTCCACACCACCGGAGGCCACCGGTTCACGCCGCACCCCAGCAGGCTCCGTCCCTGTCCTCTGCGTGCCCATTGGTTCCGGGCTCTGCCGGAGAGCACCACTGCGCTGGGGCTGGTGACGCTCCAGCCCAGACGGGGTGCCATCGGCCACCTGCGGTGTATCCAACTGCTCTAGCACCGAGATGGCGGTCTGGCGTACCCGTTCGCCGGTGGCTTTGACCACCTCAGCAGGCTCCTGCTCTTTCACCTGCGCTGCCCAGGTGGACACATACGGGATCGTGTACTCACTGGTGTCCATCCCATGAGCGGCACCGATCATCAGCGCCACCGATTCGGCCTCAACCTCCACCACACCCCGGTGGCCACGGGCTTCCTGCTGGTTCGGCCCATGCATCAGCACATGCCCCAACTCATGAGCCAGGGTCTTCACCTGCGCAGCAGGGTCCATATCCGAACGCACCGCCACCTGGCGGGCGGTGTAGTCGGTGAGCCCATTGGCCCCACCCAGCTCAGCGGCACTCCCAGCCCCAACCACGGTGAATCCCTGCTCACGGATCAACCGGGACAGCTCGGCGTGCAACCCAGCAGGGGCCTGGCCCTTCAACAACTGCGGTGCCGGGGGCTCGGGAATCGGGTCCCCAGCGGTCTGGGCGGCATCCCACACATAGGCAGGCTTCGCCCCTACCATCCGGGAACGCACCACCTCACCAGCTCGGGGTTTCTCACCGCGATCCAACCGCCTCCACGAACTAGGGTCAGCAGGATCACTGGTGGCGAACCGGGCGGTGACCGGGGCATAGATCATGTAACCGGGCTGGCCCTTCTGTACCTGCCGGCCCAACTGCTGCCACTGCCTGTACCCAGCCACATACGACGGCGACGGTTCACCCACCAGACCCTTCTCGTAGGCGTCCTGGTGCTGAGCGAAGATCAGCAGGGTGTTGTTGAACGACCGCGACCGGAACCTAGCCGCAAACGCCATCGCCTGCTGCCAGTCCTCACCCGAGACCAGCTGCTCGACAGCACCAGTCAGTCGCCCGTGCAGCTCATCGAGCTTGGCGTCACGGTTGCTGCGGGACTGTGTTGGTTGCTCCGACATGGCATCTGGCCTTCCTTCCGACCCGGTGGACCAACCGAGCCACAAGAAGCAGCTCGGTCAACCAGCAGGTGCGCCGGGAAGACCAGCCAGGCGATGACGGACATCGGAGACAACATGTACGGCGGTGACCATCAGGGACACAGGAGGTGAACCCGACAAGTCCTCTCGGCCTATCAGAATCGCTAGGACTTCTCAGCAGGGAATGCCGAAGCTCAGGTTGTTGGTGACCGTTTCTCAGGTCGATCCTGGTCAATGGACCGTGCGCGCAGTCGCTTGCGGTAGCTACTTGGAGTTACTCCCAAGTACCGACGGAACATGTCTGCTGCGTGACTTCTGTTGCGCCACCCTACGTCTTCAGCAGCTTGGGCGATGCTGACCGGTGTCTCCCTCAGAAGTTTCGCCATGGTCTCCACTCGTTTCACAGCCAGATAGGTCTGGGGAGATTTTCCGAAAGCATCAGTAAACACTGTTGCTAAGCGTGAGCGTGAGAGGTGAACTTCACGCCCAAGTTCTGCCAACGTCCATTTCCGCGTCAGGTCGCTTTCGAGAAGCTGAGCAGCCCGACGAGCTTCCTGGCGAAGCGGTTGAAACCGAGTGGGCCTTGCCGATCTGAGTTTGGTCGTGAGGCGCTGCGTCCGTGCGCGGCGCATCGCACCAATTTCAAGATAGGGCACGATGATGTGCAGAACAGAGGACAGCAGCGCCTGCATTCTGTAGAACCTTTCGCCGCCGCCAAGATCGGTAGCAAAATCACTGGCGCTGAGTTCAGCAAGCTCATCAAGCGATAGCTCTACCCGAGCCACGTCTTCCCTGCGTAGGGAAAGCAGCTGGACTGGTTCGATATAGGGCGTGTCGAGAAATCTGGATGCCTCTAAACGATCAGCCAGTACCGCTGCATACTGCCAGTAAACCTGATCGATCAGGTAGTTTCGATCCAGAAATATGGTCGTGACCTGCGCTTGCCCTTCCGGTTCACACCCGCACAGCACGTTAGTCCCCAACATGACAATCTGTCCCTGACGCACAGACCGCTCACCGAATTCTGACATCACAATAGCTGTGCCGCTCTTAATGAACTTCACCCGGAAACAGTCGTAAGCTACGGGGTCCAGAGGGCGGGAATATGCTTCTGTGCAAACCGCTATAGGGGAGCGCGGTGTTGGAGTCTCCACTGGCTCGAAGGTTGAGTTATCAGTCCGGCAAACCAGCGTAGGAGTGCAGCCCGGGGAAGTAGACGTTGACCACGGCGTAGTTGAAGATGATGCAGAGGAAGCCAATGATGCTCAGCCACGCTGAACGTGTTCCGGTCCATCCGCGGGTGGCTCTGGCGTGGAGGTACCCGGCGTAGACCACCCAGATCACGAAGGTCCAGACCTCTTTCGTGTCCCAACCCCAGTAACGTCCCCATGATTCACGCGCCCACACCGCACCGGTAATCATGGGGCCTAAAGTCCAGAATACAAAGGCAACGGCGTTGATACGGTATGCCCAGTTTTCCAGGGAGAAAGCTTTGGGAACCAGTCGCATGAACTGCCTACCGGCCAGAAAGCCGCCCCACCCCTGTGCGGTGTTCTCTGCGAGAGCTCTCTCACGTCGGGATTGAAGAAGTTGCAGAACATTCATGGCGAAGGTGAGGACGAACAGTCCAATGGACAGCACTGCCAGGGAGACATGGATGGCAAGCCAGGGGCTTTGTAGTGCTGGCTGAACGTGGCCGATAGGGGTGGGGAAACCTATCGTTGCCGCGACCATCATTGCCACCACCAGTCCGAGGACGAAGGAGCCGATGAAGCGTAGGTCACGCCTGAGAAGAGCAAGAAGATAGACCAGAGCTACGATCAGAGCAGCGCCGACGAGGAACTCGTACATGTTGCCCAGCGGCCACCTATGAGCGGCCAGGCCACGGGAGACGACGGCGAAGGCGTGGGCAGCCACCGCGACAACGGTGAGAGCAATCGCCGTATTGGCGAGTGGCCGTCTTGTGCCGATGTAGGCCATGTCCTCATCAACCAGCTCTGGGTCTCTCGCCCCGTTGTGGGTGTCTTTGGGTTCGGGAGGGGGAGAGGCGGCTTCTGCCGGTGGTGGTCCAGCCGCCGCTGTTGCTACTTTCATCGGCTGTGCGGTCAGGGACTCTTGTTCCCTCGCCAGGTCTGTTTCGAGGCGGCGAATTGTTCGTGAGCTTTGGGCATTGTCGATGGTGAAGAGGATGAACGCCAGTGTGTAGATGAAGGCGGCGATCATCATGAACAGTTCCGAGTATTCAGCCAGTTCAACGTTGATCGACGGAAGTGATACGGCACCGAAGGTCAGCATGATTAGCCTCGCTTTCCTGTGGGGGTCGTTGCATGTGAATCAGTGGTGATGTGCGTTTGGGGAGGGCGTACCGGCCAGAGCTTTTCGAAGTCGCGTCGAATCGCTGCGTTTTCATCTCGCAGCCGGAAGTCCTCACCTCGGGCCAATAGGCCGTAGCGGATTAAGGTGCGACCGCTGTCTGTTTTCTCGACCACCACCCAGGCTCGTCTCCGTCGCAGGAAGAGGCTGGTAATTAGTCCAGCGGTAGCGGTGAGTGAGAAGACGAGGATTCCAAGTTCGCCGGGGTTGTAGGTGATGTCGATGGCTATGTAGTCCAGTACTTCTTCAAACTCCACTGTGCCTAGACCGTCGGGGAGTTCATGGACCTCGCCGGGGGCGAGCACGATGCCTCCGGCATCTACTTCCCGAGAGTTGAGTACCTCCAAGTTTTCGGTCTCCAGCACGTAGACGTTCTGAGGGATCCCTTCGTCGAGGCCCAGGTTCCCGGCGTAGGCATTGAGGTGAAGTTCGGGATTGAAAGGTTCGGGATCAGCGGACACAGCCATGCCTTCGCCGGCATCAACTGCGGTGGGCAGGAACAGCCCCTGGAAACCTAGCTGTTCAGGTGAGGCATCAGGTGCCTTAATCACCATCATGGAGGTATACACGCCGTCGTCGGGCCGAGTGATGACAGGACCAGAGAAAGCTACGTCCCCTTCCGCATCTCTGACAGTGACTACCGGGGCATAGCCGTTTCCCACCAGGTAGAGGTTTGCTCCACCCATGTTCAACGGTGCATTGACTTTCAGCGTCGTGTCTTCAGGAACCCCATCTGTGCCGTCTTGAACCGTGACCCAAGCCGTGAAATCCAAGGCGTTGCCCCACTGAGGGCCAGCCTCTCCTTCCGGGGTGACCTGCCTGTCGAAGGCACGGTCAAATTCGTTGAGCTGGATGGAGAACGCATCGAGCTGGTCTTCACTGAACCAGGTCCCCGGAAAGAAGTTGTCGTATGCAGCTAGTGCGTTGACGAACCCTTCACCTTCAACGATGACTTTCTGTCCTCGGTAGCTGAACATGGCACCAAGTGCGACACAGACCAGGACCCCGACCAGGGACACGTGGAAGATGATGTTGCCGACTTCTCGAAGGTAGCCCTTTTCTGCTCCGATGGAACCGGCACGCTGATCCTCGTCCTGGGGGCGAACCTGGACCCGGTAGCGCCGCCTACGCAACACTTGAGCAGCCTCTTCCAACGCTTGCGCTGGTGCAGGACCCCGGTCATCCAGCTCGACTGCCCCGTACTCTGGAAGTCGCTCTAATTTCCGTGGCGTACGTGGCGGGGCCGAGCGCATCTGTTGCCAGTGCTTTCGTGCGCGAGGGATGATACATCCGATCAGGGAGATGAAAAGCAACAGGTAGATGGCTGAGAACCAGAAGGACGAATAGACGTCAAACATCTGGAAGAAGTCCAGAACTGGCCCGACTGTCGGATTTTCTTCTATCCAGCGTTGAACGGCGAATGCGTCTTGAACGCGCTGTGGCCAGATTGACCCAGGTACCGAAGCGATAGCAAGAAGTAGTAGGAGCATGAGCGCAGTGCGCATGCTCGTCAACTGCGTCCATGCCCATCGCAGCATGCCAACCAGACCTAATGCTGGCAGTGCCGGAGCCGCTGTAGCCGCTTTTCCTTCGGCGTCGTTCATCGCGTCTTCGCGCGCATTATCTTGGTGTGCAGAAGGTTGTTTCATCAGATGGGCATCACAATCTCGTTAGCAAACCAGTCTTGGAGGGCGAAGACCCAGCGGTTCCAGATGCCGCTGATCATCAGTAGCCCCACGGTGATGAGCAGTCCTCCACCGATTCGCATGACGGTGGCTTTATGGCGAGTGAAGAATTTGAGGGTACGCATACCTCGTTGAAGGCCGGCACTAATGAGAATGAAGGGAAGGCCCAGCCCGAGGCAGTAGATGAAAACCAGGAGAGTGCCTCGTGTGGGGTCCGCCCCGTAAGTGAGGGCTAACACCGCAGCCAGTGTGGGTCCGATGCATGGTGCCCATCCAATGCCGAATGTAGCCCCTAAGATGGGCGCACCTAGCAACCCGTCCGGCGGCCGTTTGTTGACCTTTCGTTCCCTCTGGAGGAATCCGAAAGCGCCCATGAAGACCAGTCCCATGAGAAGGACCAGCACGCCCAGGACCTGGGTCACCCAGCCACCTTCAAACCTCAGCCACGTGGTGGCATAAACAAAGACTGCGCCGATGAGGACGAACACCACGGTGAATCCAAGGACAAAGAGGGTGGCGCCAAGAACCAGACGTGAACGGGATCGCTGATGAAGTTCAGCCCCCGATAATCCGGCTCTTCGGAGTTCAGGTGGGGAGGTGGCCGTCGAGGCCTCCGCCGATTAGGAGCATTCTGAGTCGGTAGTTGTCTCGGTTGCGGAAGCCTCGGGCGATGCGGCGGGCGAGTTCGATGAGCCCATTGATGGCTTCAGT
>NZ_JAJUJJ010000010.1 GCF_029265375.1 Nesterenkonia sp. | reverse complement strand
GCAGCCCAGGCCCTCGAGCCCACCAGCAGTCAGGAGGTGAGCACCACAGAGCCCACCCTCGAAGCCATCCCCGCCTGAACACACCCTGAAACGAGAGCACACCGCGAACACGACTCATACACCACTACTCAGGACTTGACCGCAATCGTCGCTCGTCGCGCATCAGGCGTGAGTGACTTTGCCATCCCGAGCACAGCATGACCCACGACCGCGACCGCCGCAGCCTTCAGGCCCAGCACCCATCCAGCCTGCGATACGTCGCCAAGGGTGGATACGCCGAGCGCGAACCCGAACAGCAATACCGCAGATGGCAGTGTGAACCCGAGCCATGCCGCGACAAGACCGAGTATTCCAGCTCTCTGCAAACCGATCGCCATGCCGACCTGGCTTGATGCCGGGCCGGGAAGAAACTGGCACAATGCGACAAGATCCGCATACGCGCGATCACCCAGCCATCTGCGTCGCTCGACGAACTCTGCTCGAAAATATCCAAGATGAGCGACCGGGCCACCGAACGACGTGCACCCTAACCTCAAGAACACCAGAAGGACCAGCAATGGCGCGCCAAAGTCGGTTCGACGGCCACCTTCTGCGGACAACATTTCTTACTCAGAGTGGGGCACCATCCGTGACTGGCGCTACTCGCCGCGCTGCATTCACGCAGTGTTCACTCGCGGCTCAGAAGCCGTCACCGACTTACGCGAACCTTCCGTGTCGCACAGTGCGATTCTAAGATCGCTCTGCTGACTTCTGAATGAACGTATGCTACCGTGGTAGATAGATAGAGTTTCTAGTTTAGAAACATTGGTGGTGAGAGCGATGCAGGGCGGCGTGATCTTGCTCCGGGGCACCGGGGCTGATGCGCTGCGCTATGTCGAGGCCGACCGCTCGCGTGCTGACGACTACTACCTGTCTGACAGCACCGGGGTTCAGTACGCGGTGCTCGACGCTTCGGGCGAGGCCGTGAGTAGTCGGGTGCTGACCGCTGACGAGTATGCGGGATGGGTGGACTGGATCAATCCCGATACCGGCGAGCAGATGGGAAGGCCTCGCCTCGCGGGGTTGGATCGGCAGGGGTCGCCCCGGTTCGCGGAAATGGTCATCAACACCCCCAAGAGCCTGTCCGTCGCTGCCGCCTTGCATCCCGAGGTATCCAAGGCGCTGGACGCAGCACAGCAGGACGCCCTGGCGGAGATTCAGCGGTGGCTCGCCCAGTACTCCGTGACTCGTGTCGGCCCGCGCGGCAAGCAGGAGGTCGTACCTATTGAGCACATGCAGGTGGTCGGCATCACGCACCGGACGAGCCGGGCCGGTGATCCTCACCGGCATATCCACATGCAGATCGGCGCCCGTGTCTGGGCGGCGGGCAAGTGGCGGGCGCTCGACACGGCGGCGACGTTCCGGCAGCAAGGCGCGATCCGCGCCCTCGGTACTGCCGTGATCGCCGCCAGCCCCGAACTCGCGGAAGTGCTCGACCGTCACGGCCTCCTCCTCGACCCGGTGACTGGCGAAGTCACCGAACTCGAACCGTTCAACGCGCTCATGTCGAAGCGCGGCGAGCAGGTGCGGAAGAACCTGGAACGGCTCGAAGCCGAGTGGGAGACGGCGCATCCGGGCGAGACGATGGGGCCGGTCGTCTCATCTCGGCTGACAGCGCAGGCGTGGGCGTATGAGCGCCCCGCGAAGAAGCCCACGACCTTGCGGGAAGAGGAAGCCTGGCTGACCGAGCTCCGCGAGGTCGGCTACGACCCCGAACACCTGGCCCGCATGCCGGCGCGTGTGCCGGTATCACCGGATGAGGTCTCGGTGCAGCGGATCGCATCGTGTGCGCTGGATCGTTGCGCCGCAGCAGAGTCGGCATGGACTCGCCACACCGTGCAGGAACACGCCACCCGCATCATCACCGAGGCGGGCGTGCGTGCCACCCCGCAGGAGTTGCGCGAACTGGTGACCGTTGCAACGACGCTCGCGCTCGAGGATTGCTTCTCGATCCTGCCGCCTGACACCGCTACCCCGGAGCATGTCGCGCACCTCACGAGTTTGCGGGTGGTGCAGGTAGAGACGGAACTGCGCGACCTCATCACCGCCCGAACACCCGACCGCGAGCCGAAACACGGCGACGTGCGCGAGCACGCGGCCGCACTCGGGCAGCAGCTTGACCCTGGCCAGCTCGTCGCGGCCGCAGCGGTCGCCTCGACTGATCCGTTGGTGATCGTGGAGGGCGCCGCAGGCGCGGGCAAGACCACGATGCTCGCCACCGCGATCCGCGCCGCTGAGCAGCGCGGCGGCAGGGTGCGGGTGGTTGCGCCGACCAAGCGTGCCGCCGAGGTCGCGCACCAAGAACTTGGCGTGCCCGCCGAAAGCGTCGCCGCCCTCGTCTACGCGTACGGATGGCGCTGGAACCAGGACGGCGTATGGACACGCCTCGCCCCAGGCGACACCGATCCGATGACTGGCGGAACCTACACCGGTCCACCCCGAGACGCGCAGTTGCGCCGTGGCGAGCGGATCGTCGTGGACGAGGCCGGGATGCTCGACCAAGACACCGCACTCGCCCTGTTCACCGTCACAGCCGAGACGGGCGCAACCCTCGCGCTCGTCGGCGACCGCGCGCAACTGCCCGCAGTCGGCAGGGGCGGCGTGCTCGACATGGCCGCACAACTCAGGGGCCGCACGTTCGACATGGATGAGGTACACCGCTTCACCAACCCCGCCTACGCCGAGGTCACCGTGCAGATGCGCGACCGTCGCAACCCCGGCGAGGTGTTCGACCGGCTGCGCAAGCTTGGGCTGATCCGGCTCCACACCGATGCAGACGAACTGCGCGAAGACCTCGCCACCAGCAGACACGACGGCGACGCCGTCACCGTCGCATCGAATGACGAGGCGGCCCGGCTGAATGATCGCATCCGAGACGAACGCACCCGCGCGGGCATCGTCGACGACACCACCACGACCACCGGCAGCGACAGCCTCAGCATCGGGCGCGATGATCTGATCCAGACCCGGCAGAACCGCGCCGACCTGGGCGTGGCGAACCGGCAACCGTGGATCGTCCAACGAGTCGAGCAGGATGGGTCGCTCTGGGTGCGTGACGCGCACAGCGACCGCAAACGCGAACACTCAATCCGCCTGCCCGCCGAGTATGTGCGCGAGCACACCCACCTCTCCTATGCCGCGACCGCCTATGGGGTGCAGGGCGTTACCGTGCCCGCCTCACACACCGTCCTCACCGAGCAGATGGGCGGCGCGACCGTCTATGTTGGCATGACCCGCGGCCGAAACGAGAACACCCTGCACGTCGTCGCGGAAAGCATGGCCGACGCCCGAGCGCAGTTCATCGAGGCGATCGAACGCGACCGCGCAGACCGAGGACTCGCCGACGCGACCGAACGCGCGGCCGAAGCGGTGCGCGGCCTCGTCGCTGACGGCCCGGTGAAGCTCGTCAACGACGAGGTTGTCCGACTCCTGCGTGACGCTGAGCGCGCCGAGCGAACGGCCGAGAAGTGGGAGCAGATCGCGGAGCGGCTCGACCAGCAGCAGGCCAACCACCAGGCGGAGGACGAGCAAAGCGCCGAGATGATCCGCGCCGCCGAGACTCACACAGCCCAAGCCCGCGCCGAGGTCGTCGCGGAGTTGGTGCCGCAGGCCGTCGAGGACGGCGAAACCTACCTCACAGCCGTCACCGCCGAGAGCACCACATCGGAACGGCTCGCCACGTCGGGCAGGTTCGGACGACGCCGAGCGCGACAGGAGTACCAGGCCGCGACCGAGCGCACCCACACGGCACGCGAGCAGGTGCGCGACGCCTGGGGTGTACTACCGCGCCACGGTGACGGCCTCACCGAGTGGGCCACCACCGCTGCCGAGCGGCGTGCCGAGAACGACCCGCGAGTGATCGACGCTGACCGCCGCCTCGCGGATGCGCAGTCTGGGCGGGCGGCGCTCAAAGACCAGCACAACCGCGAACGCCTCACGCTGCTCGCGAGAGAGTTGGGGGTCGAACGGGTGCGTCGTGACCCGATACGAGCACGGTTCATCCGCCCCGACCGCGAAGCCCGCAACGTGCACGCACAGGCGGCGGTGGCGCGGCGCGATGCCGAGGAATTGCGCGCCCTGCCGCCCGAGCAAGCCGCCGCACTGGTCGAAGTGAAGCGTGCAGCGGCAGAGCAGGTCCGGCAGCTTGCCGCTGACCGCGCGCGGCGACTGCGCGGCACGGTCGAGCAGAACCACCCGAGCACAGAGCCACGGCGTGACGGCCCGAGCCTGGGCTTATAGGCCGAGCGAGGGGCCGCTGCGCGGATCACAGGGCGACGCGCCACCGAACGCCTCAGGCGGCTGGAGGTTCCAGCGGCGCTGCCGGGCGGCGTCGAGCGCGCGATCCAACGTCTCCGGGTCGCGCACCGACCGGCGAGTGGTGAAGCCCTGTGCGTGCCCGTCCAGGCTCGCCGTGAGCCGGTCGGAGCGTGCGGCGTCTTCGACGGTGACGAGGTTCGGGCGGATCAGCGCGTCAAGCCCGGAGTGATCTTCCACGATGGCGAGGGTGCGGGCATGGGCGAACACGTCGCCGGGGATCTGCGACCAGTCGATCACCCACCCGGCATCGCGGGCGAGCTGGTTGAAGAAGACATGCTGACTGCGCGTGTTCACGTCACGGAACGGATGGATCGCCGTCGTCTCACCCCACACCCACGCCAGCCCATCCGAGAACGCATCCACGTCCAGGTCGCGCAGGTAGTCGCGCTGGGCGAGCGCACCAAACACGCGCTCCGTCTCGGGAACGATGAACTGCGGGCGGCAATGCGCAATGCCGGTGCCGCCGGGATGGGTGTCGGTGGCGCGAATCTCGCCACCCCAGGAGTACATATCTTGCGTCAGGTAGGCGTGGATCGCTTGCAAGTGCGGCAGATCGTAGCCACCAGCGATGGGGTGCTCGCGTAGCGCACCCATGCGGGCACCGATGAAGTCGGCCTCAGCATCTTTCCAGTCGTCGTAGTCGGTGATGCCGAACGTGTTGACCAGAACATCGCTGCCCGGATAGGTGTACCGATCAGGCATCGCGACGCCGAGCGGTTCAGGCGGTGCGAGCGGCCAGGCGTGCGCGGGTACGGGCGGCGATCACTTCGACAGCCTCGTCCACGGTGATCTCGCCGCGCACCTGGCGGGCCAGAAGCTCCAGCCCCTCGGGGGTCATCTGCTCACCGGCGGTCTGCTGCCCGGCCTGCACCTCAGTGAGCACGCGCTGAACGTGCGCCTCGGATACGCGAGTCTTCGTCGCCATAATGGGGTGCCTCCTTGTGGTCGGCTTCGTGAGTTCAGTCTACGCGGCACGTCCGACAAAGCGCCGGACGACCAGCACGGGAGTGCCGAATCGGCACCACCAGCCCTGTTCACCGCGCGGGGGTGCCGGGAACCGTGGAGTGTGCGTCGTCGCCGTCGAAGATGCGCAGGAACTTCTCTCGTGGAATCACGACCCGCCTGCCGAGCTTCACGGACGGGATCGACCCGTTCTCGATGCTCGCCGTGATCGTGCGGGGATCGACCCCGAGCGCCGCCGCAGCCTCCGCCCGTGTAATGACCGCGTTACGGGAGGCCCGTAAGTCGTCCAATGTCACCGATATGTCTCTCATCGCCCTGCCTGCCGTCCCTAATCAAGAGTCCTGAGTTCCCAATAAAGTACAGTATGGTGCTTGACGAGTCAAGAGCGGGCATGTACGTTCCTAGTATGGAAACAGAACGAGTGCGGGGAAACCCCGCCGGGATCACGCACGAGCACGTCGCCCAGAACCTCCGCACCGCACGCCAGGCCATCGGCATGGACGTGCGCACCGCCGCCCGGCTGATGACCGAGGCGGGCCGAAAGCTCGCCCCGTCGGGGATCAGCAAGATCGAGAACGGCGACCGGCGCGTGGACGTGGACGACCTCACCGCCCTCGCCTACATCCTCCGCACCACACCCGCAGCTCTTCTTACCCCGCTTGCTGAGGCGGTCACGCTGACCGGGGTGCCCGAGTCGTTCCTACCCGAAGAGATACAGGCATGGGTCGCAGGCGCCGTGAAGCTCACCACCGAGGACTTGGTGCGCTACTGGAAAGAGCAACGCTTCCAAGCGATCAACTCGGCGCACTGGGCCGAGGAAATACTCGCCAAGTACGACCGCGGCCAGGTTGGTATCACTCCGCGCGAGGTGTACCAGGAACGCTACGACGTGCAGACCGCCCGCGAGGAACACGCCACCGGCAGGCTGTTGCAACTCGACCCGAACGCCTCACTCGCGTTCGAGTAACGAACCACCACGAGAGAAAGGAGCAAGGTCTATGGCACCAGCCAGTCACCCGCCGCCGGACGAGGCGGCACCGAGCAGCGTTGAGGGGGTGAAGCAGAAGCAGCAGCGACGTTCCCGGTCGCGGCATCAGGGATCGCTGGGCGACTACCAGACCCGCAAGGGGCGACGGTGGAAGTTCCAAATCTATGTGCTGATCGACCCGGAGAAGCCCGAGCTGGGCGAGAAGCGGCTCACCCGTGGCGGGTTCACCGACCTCGAAGAAGCACAGGCCGCGCTCACCGAGGCGCTACGAAAGAAAGCGAGGAACGAGAAGTTCCAGGGCAAGACCCCCACGGTCGGTGTGTACGCCGAGCATTGGATGTCGAGCTTGCGGCTGGCCGATTCCACGATCAAGGGGTATCGGAAGATCATCCGTAACCACATCACCCCCGACCTGGGTCGCATCAGGATCGACAAGCTCACCGCCACCCGCATCGGCTCCCACTACCGGGAGTTGGAAAAGAGCGGGCGCAAGGACGAGTACGGCAAAGGCAAACCACTCTCGGCCAACAGCATCCACAAGGTGCACGTCGTCCTCGGCGCGATCCTCGACGCCGCAATCGACGATGGGCTGATCCAAGTCAACCCGGCAAAGAAGAAGCGCACCGTGAACGCCCCGAAGTCGTCACAGGTTCGAGCGCAGAAACCGGAAATCGTGACCTGGACGGGCGAGCAGCTACAGACGTTCCTCACTTGGAACGAGAAGGAACTGCAAGACGAACTGTTCCCACTGTGGCGACTGATCGCCTACACCGGGATGCGACGCTCCGAAGCTCTCGCGCTCAGATGGAACGACATCAACACCAAGACCGGGCGCATCAGCATCCGGCGAGCGGTGAACACCGAGGACTGGACGACCACCAAGACCACGAAAACGGGCACCGCCCGCGTGATCGACGTGGACGCCGCGACCCTCAAAGTGCTCGCCTCCTACAAGGTCGCCCGCGCCGAAGTGTCGTTCGATTTGGCGAAAGCCGATGCGTATGTGTTCGGTGACGACGAGGGCAAGCTGCGCTCACCCGACGCCATGACGAGCCGCTGGGATCGCCGCATGAACTGGCTCGCCAAGGCACACCCGACGCTGCCCCGCGTGACGATCAAGGGGCTGCGCCACACGCACGCCACACTCCTGCTGGAGCTTGGCGAGCATCCCAAGGTAGTACAGGAGCGCCTGGGGCACTCCACCATCACAACCACGATGAACATCTACAGCCATGTCACCCCGACGATGCAGAAAGCCGCAGCAGACCGCTTCGCGGCCCATCTCGGTGGGGCTTAGCACATATCTCAGCACATGGCACGAAAATGACCCCCAACCCGGTGATCTAAACCCCAGGTCAGAGGCCATTTTCTGTTCGTGCGCGAGGGGGGACTTGAACCCCCACGCCCGTGAAGGCACTGGCACCTGAAGCCAGCGCGTCTACCAATTCCGCCACTCGCGCATCGATCTCCGTTATCCCGGTGGAACCGGGTCCCTGGAGATCTCCGAAGTGCTGAAAACAGCGAGAACTATCTTAACCACAGATCGGCCGAAGTTCCTAATCCTGGCGATCAGGCCCGCGAGCATGCGACGCCCGCCCCACCGGCGGGGTCGGACGAGCGGGCGGCGTGGGGTCCGGCCGCGCGGGGCCGATAGACTCCTGGGGCTATGTCTGTTGCCTCCCGCCCCCTCCAGGAGTTCTCCGCGGAGTCTCTGAACTACCCGGAGCATCTGCCGGTCACCGGCGAGCGCGAGCAGATACTCGCCGCCCTGAAGGAGCATCAGGTGGTCGTCATCGCCGGCGAGACCGGTTCCGGCAAGACCACCCAGCTGCCGAAGATGCTTCTGGAGCTGGGCTTGCACACCGAGGGCCTGATCGGCCACACCCAGCCGCGGCGGATCGCGGCCCGATCGGTGGCTGAGCGCCTGGCCGAGGAGCTGGGCACCGAGCTCGGCGGCAACGTGGGCTACCAGGTTCGCTTCACCGCGGAGGTCGGCGAGCAGACCGCGGTGAAGCTGATGACCGACGGGATCCTGCTGGCTGAGATTCAGCGCGACCCTCAGCTGCGGAGGTACTCGGCCATCATCATCGACGAGGCCCACGAGCGCAGCCTGAACATCGATGTGATCCTCGGCTACCTCAAACGCCTGCTGCCCCAGCGGCCCGACCTGAAGGTGGTGGTCACCTCCGCCACCATCGATCCGGAGAGGTTCAGCCAGCACTTCGCCTCCGAGACCACCGGGCCGGCACCGATCATCGAAGTCTCCGGGCGCACCTATCCGGTGGAGATCCGCTACCGGCCGGTGGTGGGCCCGGAGGCGGATGAGGACGACGACGGCGAGCGCGACGAGATCACCGCCGTCTGCGACGCGGTGGCCGAACTGGCCCAGGAGCCCGACGGCGACATCCTCATCTTCTTCCCCGGGGAGCGGGAGATCCGCGATGCCGCCGAGGCGATCGGCGAGATGCTGCCCCGGCACCGCAGGCTGACCGGCTCCGAGGTGTTGCCGCTGTTCGGGAGGCTCTCGATGGCCGAGCAGCGCCGGGTCTTCACCCCCGGCGGCCGGCGACGCATTGTGCTGGCCACCAATGTGGCCGAGACCTCGCTGACCGTGCCCGGCATCAAATACGTGATCGACACCGGTACGGCCCGGATCTCGCGGTACTCCACGCGCACCAAGGTGCAGCGGCTGCCGATCGAGCCGATCTCCCAGGCCAGTGCGAACCAGCGCGCCGGCCGCTGCGGACGCACCTCTGAGGGCATCTGCATCCGGCTCTACTCGCAGGAGGACTTCGAGTCGCGGCCGGAGTTCACCGATCCGGAGATTCTGCGCACCTCGCTGGCCAGCGTGCTGCTGCAGATGTCCTCCATGGGCATCACCTCCACTCCCCAGCAGCTGCTGGATTTCCCCTTCGTGCAGAAGCCTGATGCCAAGGCGGTCAACGACGCCGTGCGGCTGCTCTCCGAACTGGGCGCGCTGACCTCGGCGGGGAAGGTCACCCGCACTGGACGGCGGCTGGCTCAGCTGCCGGTGGATCCCCGGCTGGGGCGCATGATGGTGGAGGCCTCCCAGCGCAGCTGCCTGCGGGAGGTCACCGTGCTGGTGGCCGCCCTGTCCATCCAGGATGTGCGCGAACGCCCCACCGAGAAGCGCGACGAGGCCGACGCGCTCCACCGGCGCTTCGCAGACGAGAAGTCCGACTTCTCCGCGCTGCTGAACCTGTGGCGCTATCTCACCGAGCAGCAGGCCGAGCTCTCCTCCAGTCAGTTCCGCAAGCTGTGCCGGCGCGAGCATCTGAACTGGCTGCGGATCCGCGAATGGCAGGACCTGGTGAACCAGCTGGGAGAGCTCAGCCAGCAGGCCAAACTCTCCAAACGGCGGGTCCGGGTGCGCGACACCATTGACCCGGTGGGCCGGCACGACGCCGTCCACCAGTCTCTGCTGGCCGGGCTGCTCAGTCACATCGGGCTGTTCAACCCCCGCACCCGGGAGTATCAGGGGGCACGTGGAACCCGGTTCGCCATCTTCCCCGGGTCCGGTCTGTTCAAGAAGAATCCGGACCTGGTGATGGCAGCCGAGCTGGTGGAGACCTCCCGGCTGTGGGCCCGCACTGTGGCGGCGATCGAGCCGGCCTGGGCGGAGGAGGTGGGCCGTCACCTGCTCAAGCGCAGCTATTCGGATCCGGTGTGGTCCTCCAAACGGGGCGCCGTCGTCGCCACCGAACGGGTCACGCTCTTCGGGGTGCCGATTGTGGCCGACCGGCGCATCCTCTACGGCCGAGTGGACCCGCAGTTCGCCCGCGAGGAGTTCATCCGGCAGGCGCTGATCCACGGCGACTGGAACACCCGCCACCACTTCGATAAGCGCAACAGGGACCGGTTCGCAGAGATTGAGGAGCTCCAGGAGCGCACCCGGCGCCGCAACCTGCTGGCGGCGGACCATCAGCTGCTCGCATTCTTCGACGAACGTCTGCCGCAGAACATCACCGACCAGCGAGCCTTCGACGCCTGGTGGAAGAAGCAGCGGCACGAGACGCCTGAACTGCTGGATCTTCCCACCTCCACGCTGATGGCCCCGGACGCCGAACAGGTGGACCTGGACGCCTACCCCTCCAGCTTCGACCATGACGGCCTGCAGCTGGACCTCACCTACGCCTATGAGGCCGGAGTGACCGTGCGGATCCCGGTGGTGTTCCTCAACCAGCTGCAGCCTCACCGCTTCGAATGGTTCATCCCCGGCCGCCGCACGGAGATGATCACCGCGCTGATCCGGGCTATGCCCAAGCAGCTGCGGAAGAACTTCGTGCCGGCCCCGGATGTGGCCGCCGCCGCCCGGGAGACCCTGGAGGCGGAGCACTCCCCCAGCGTCGACCCATTCCGTCCCGCCCTGGCGGCAGTGCTGCGGCAGCTGCGCGGCGTCGTCGTGGAGCCCGACCAGCTGGACGTGGCCGGACTGCCCGAGCACCTGCGGTTCACCTTCGCAGTGGTCAGTGACCGCGGCCGGGTGCTGGACACCAGCGCGGACCTCGAAGAGCTGCAGGTCCGCTTCGCCGCAGAGAACCGGGCAGCGATCCAGCGCTCCGTCACCGCGGGCGGGCTCGACGACGCTGGCTCGGCGGGGTCCAGCGCGGCTGGGTCCGGCGCGGCTGATTCAGGTCAGACGGCCTCAGACAAGGCGGAAGCGCCCTCGGCAGCGTCGAAGCGGCAGGCGCCGGCGCCGGAGGGGTCGACGTCGCAGACCTCCGGGATCTTCGCCGCGCGCAGACAGACTCGGTGGAGCTTCGGGGATATCCCGCGCACTATCGCCTCCTCCGTCGGCGGCCGCGAGGTCACCGGCTACCCCGCGCTGACCCCGGACTCCGAGGGCGTCCGGCTGACGGTGACCCAGTCGGAGGCCGAGCAGCGCCGCACCCACCGCGCCGGAGTGGTGGCCCTGCTGCGCTGCGTGCTGCCCTCCCCGCAGCGCTATGTGGTCGACCGTCTCAGCACGCGCGAGCGCCTGGCCCTCGGACAGTTCGGCGAGGTCGACCACGTCGTGGCTGAAGCCACCACGGCGGTGCTTGATGACCTGGTGGGCGAGCAGCTTCCGTTCACCGCCGACGGGTTTGAGCGCACCGCTCGCAGCGCCCGGGCCGAGCTGATCGATCAGATCCTGGCGCTGACTGATGTGATCGCCGAGATCCTCACCCTGAACACAGAGGTGCGCTCCCGGCTGGACCAGGTCGGCTCAGCGGCGCTGCGGCCGGCGGCAGAGGATATGCGCGCTCAGATCGACCAGCTGGTGCATCCGCAGTTCATCACCGCCGCGCCGGTGTCCCAGCTGCGGCACTTCCCACGGTACCTGCGGGCCATGCTGATGAGGCTGGACCGGCTGGAGGCCGGCCAGTCGGTGGCGAAGGACACCACAGATATGCAGCAGGTCCAGGCGCTGGAGGATGAGTACGACGCCGCCGTCGACTCAGTGCCCGAGCAGCTGCCGATTCCGGAGGATCTGGCGGCGGTTCAATGGATGATCGAGGAGCTGCGCGTCAGCCTCTTCGCCCAGCAGCTGGGCACCGCCCAGACAGTCAGCGCCAAGCGGGTCCGGCGGGCGATCAAGCAGGCCAGAGGCTGAGGCCGCCGCTGGGCGCTGGGTTCAGCTGCGCGGCTCACCCAGCAGCTGCTGCGCCAGCTCCAGCCGGTCATCCACTGCCCGGTGCGCTGTGACAACGGCTCGCCAGGTGTGCCCGAGCACGGCAACGGTGAAGCCGCCCACCACCAGCATCAGCACGTATCCGGCCAGCTCCTCGCTGCGGATGACCAGTGCGCCCAGCAGGCAGGCAGCCACGGCGCCCCAGGTCCACCACGCCATCGCCTGCAGGTGGCCCAGCGCCGCCCGGTGGCCCACGCGCCAGGCCTCATCGGAGGACTGGAGCTTCTTGGTCCGCAGACCCCAGACGTGACTGACGGTGTCCATGGCGCCGCCCCTCACCTGGGAGGCCATCAGCTGGAAGAGCAGACCAGCAGGCGCCAGGGAGAGCCCCACGACCAGCAGCAGCACCCCGCCGGGCACGGCTCAGTCCTCCTCGGCCGGGACGTGCTCAGCCTCTCCCATCAGCCGCAGTGCGACCCGCAGCTTCTCGGCCGCCTCATCCATGGCCTGCTCGTCCGGGTTGTCCATCGCCTGGGCGAAGTCATGGTCAGCCATCGAATTCGACGGCCACACGTGCAGATGCAGATGCGGCACCTCATAGCCGGCGATGGCCAGACCGGCCCGCTGAGATCCGAACGCGTCCACCTGGGCCTGCCCTATCCGGTGGGCCACCCGCATCAGATGGGTGATGAGCTCGGCGTCGGCGTCGGTCCACCGGTCCACCTCAGTGCGCGGAACCACCAGAGTGTGGCCATAGGCCAGCGGCGCGATGGACAGGAAGCCCACGCAGGTCTCGTCCTGCCAGACGAACCGGCCGGGCAGCTCGCCGTCGATGATCTTGGTGAAGACGGTGCTCATGGCACTACTCTAACGGCTCACATCGCCCCCTGTTAGGCTGGATTGAGCATGACCACCACACAGTCCACTCCCCCGGTGAAGGGCCGCAGCACCCGCCAGAAGCGCGCGGTCTGGGCGGCTCTGAACTCTTTGGACGACTTCGTCTCCGCCCAGGAGCTGCACCGCATCCTCACCGACCGCGGGGAGAAGGTCTCCCTGGCCACGGTCTACCGGGTGCTGCAGTCCCATCAGGAGGAGGGCCTGCTGGATGTGCTGCGTCCCGACGACGGTGAAGCGATCTTCCGGCTCTGCGCCGCCGAGGAGCACCACCACCATCTGGTGTGCCGCTCCTGCGGGCTGACCGTGGAGTTCGAAGCCCCCGATGTGGAGTCCTGGACCGCACAGCTGGCTGCCGACAACGGGTTCACCGAGGTCCGCCACACCCTGGAGATCTTCGGTCTGTGCCGGGGATGCTCGGCTGAAGCCGCATAAGATGTTCGCGTGGTGAACCGATCCTCGCACGCCCCTCAGGAGCCCACCGGGGCTGGGGTTGCCCCATCTGGGGTGGGCGCCCTGGTGCTGCACGGATTCACCTCCACCACCGCCTCAATGCAGCCGGTGGCTGATGCCGTCACAGCGGCGGGATTCGACGTCGAACTGCCGCTGCTTCCCGGCCACGGCACCCGGTGGGAGGATCTGGCCGCAACCCGGGCCGAGGAGATTCTGCAGGCAGTGGCCGCCGCCCACCGCCGGCTGGCTGCACGCTGCGGGACCGTGATCCCCGTGGGACTCTCGATGGGAGGGGCGCTGGCCCTGTGGAGCGCCGCTGAGCACGGCAGCCCGGCGGCAGCGGTGATCAACCCTGGGCTGAGGCTGGCCCCCGGCACGGTGCTCACGGCCCGTCTGCTGGGGCGATTCACACCCACCTGGAAGCCGCTTGCCGGGGACATCGCTGCCCCCGGAGTCACTGAGGAGGCCTATCCGGTCACGCCGCTGCGCGCCGTGGTGGAGCTGGACCGGCTCTTCGCTGCCGCGCGGTCCCGGATGCCGCAGCTCGCAGCGGCCGGCACTGAGGTGCTGCTGATGCGCTCCGCGGTGGACAAGGTGGTCGGGTCACGCTCGGCAGCCCTGCTGAAGCGGGCGCTGCCCGGCCAGGTCACCGAGGTGGTGCTGCGCCGCAGCCGGCATGTGGCAACCCTGGACTATGACGCCCCGCTGGTCGCGGAGCAGACGGTGGAGCTGCTGCGGCGGCACAGCCACCGACTTTGAGAATAGTTATCAATAAGTATAGGCTGTTCTCCATGCACAGACTCCCCTGGACCATGCACAGACTCCCCTGGACTGCCGCCGCCTGCGCCGGCCTGCTGATCATCACCGCCTGCGGCTCGGCCGCTGAGGATCCGGCTGCAGACGGCGGCGAGCGCGAGGGCACCGGCCTGACGGTGGTGACCTCGACCAACGTCTACGCCGATCTGGTCTCCCGCATCGGCGACGACACGGTGGAGGTGAAGCCTCTGGTCTCCTCCACCTCTGTGGACCCCCACTCCTATGAGGCCACGCCGCAGGACCGGCTCGCCGTGGAGGGCGCCGATGTGATCATTGCCAACGGCGGCGGCTACGACTCCTTCATCACCTTGCTGGCCGCCTCCGCGGAGAAGGAGGACCAGGTCTACCAGCTCATCGAAGGCGAGAACGAGCATTCGCATGAGTCCGACGGCGCCGGCGACAAAGACCACTCCGGCGAGACTGACGGTACGCACGAGCACGACCATTCCCACGAAGCCGACAACCACGACCATGGCTCCGACGACGCCGGCTACCAGAACGAGCACATCTGGTACGACCTTGAGCGGATGGAGGAGTTCGTTCTGGACGTCGCCGATCATCTGAGCGAGCTCGCCCCGGAGAACGCCGAGCGCTACGCGGACAACGCCGAGCAGCTGGCCGCTGAGATCCATGAGCTCGATGAGCGCAACCGGGCCTTGGAGGCGGACGGGCTCAGCTTCCTGGCCACTGAAGCTGTCTCCGGCCATCTGCTGGAGGACGCCGGGTTCACCAACCGCACCGACTTAGAGTTCCTCTCCGCGGTGGAGCACGGCGACGACGTCTCTCCCCGGCTCTACCATCAGGCGCTGCAGGCGGCAGAAGAGGTCGACCTGCTCTCCTACAACTCCCAGACTGAAACACAGCAGTCGGCCCGCATCCGGGCCGCGGCAGAGGACGCCGGCACCGCAGTGCTGGAATTCACCGAGACGCTGCCGGAAGACTCGACCGGCTATGTGGAGTGGATGGAGTCCAATATCGACCGCCTGGCCTCCGCAGCGGAGGAGATCCGGTGAGCCAGCCAGCGCTGAGCGTGCGCTCGGCGGGCATCCGCTTCGGCGAGCGCACCCTCTGGGAGGATCTGAGCTTCTCGCTGCAGTCCGGGGAGTTCCTGGCCGTGCTGGGACCCAACGGTGCCGGCAAATCCACACTGCTGAAGGTCCTGCTGGGCCTGCGGCGGCTGACCACCGGCACCGCCGAGGTCCTGGGACGGCCGGTGCGGCGCGGCGGCAGCCGGGTGGGCTATATCCCCCAGAGTCACGATATGGCGCCGGAGACGCCGCTGCGCGCCCGCGATCTGGTGGCCCTGGGGCTGGACGGGCACCGCTACGGCATCCCCTGGGCCCGGCGCGCCACCCGCGAACGGGTCGATGAGCTGCTTCAGGAGGTCGGCGCCGCCGAATATGCCGAGCGCCCGGTGGGGCTGCTCTCCGGCGGCGAGCAGCAGCGCCTGCGGGCCGCTCAGGCGCTGGCCGGCAACCCGGCCCTGCTGCTGTGCGACGAGCCCCTGCACTCACTGGACCTGCACCATCAGCGCGCCGTCTCCCAGCTGATTCGCCGCCAAGCCGTGGAGCGTGGCTCCGCCGTCGTGTTCGTCACCCATGAGATCAACCCGGTGATCGAGCACGTGGACCGGGTGCTCTACTTCGCCCGCGGACAGCACCGTCTGGGCACCGTGGAGGAGGTCATGCGCACCGAGGTGCTCTCCGAGCTCTATGAGGCCCCGGTGGAGGTCATCGAGCACCGCGGCCGGATCGTGGTGCTCTCTGAGCACCTGGAGGGCTACCACGATCACGACCACGCCACGGAGGATCGCCCATGATCGAGCAGCTGACCTCCTCCTTCAGCACCGAGGGCTACTGGGAGCTGTTCTGGCTGGTGCGCAACTCGGTGATCACCGCCGCTGTGCTGGGCCTGATGGGCGGGGTGGTCGGCATCTTCGTCATGCTGCGCCGCTCCGGGCTGGTGGTCCACGGCATTGCGGAGATCTCCTTCGCCGGAGCCGCGCTGGCGCTGCTTGCCGGCCTGGATGTGGTGGCCGGCTCGGCGGTGGGCGCAGTGGCCGCGGCCCTGCTGATCGGGGCGCTCAGCCTGCGCGACCGGGACACCTCAGCGGTCACCGCCGTGCTGATGCCCTTCGGCCTGGGCCTGGGGATCCTGTTCCTGCACCTGTATCAGGGTCGCAGCGCCAACCGGTTCGGTCTGCTCACCGGGCAGATCGTGGGGGTCGACGATGTCCAGACCCGCACACTGGTCACCACAGCGGTGCTGATCAGCTGCCTGATGATCCTGCTCTGGCGTCCGCTGCTGTTCTCCTCCGTGGACCCTCAGCTGGCCTCCGCGCGCGGTGTGCGCGTCAATGCCCTGTCTCTGGTGTTCATGGTGCTGCTGGGCCTGGCAGTGGCCATGAGCGTGCAGGTCGTCGGAGCCCTGCTGGTGCTCTCCCTGCTGGTGGTGCCTTCGGCGGCCGCCCTGAAGGTCACCAGCCGTCCGCTGACGGTGGTGCTGCTCTCCTGCGCATTTGCGGTCACCGCCGCGGTCGGGGGGATCATGCTGGCGCTGACCGGCACAGTGCCGATCAGCCCCTACATCACCACGCTGAGCTTCCTGATCTATGTGGTGTGCCTGCTGGCCGGCCGGCGCACCCGCGCCAAGCGGCTCAGATCTGGTGCTTCCGGCGCGAGTCGCGCGCCTGCGTCGCGTCGTTGATCTCGCCCACCAGCACCTCCAGCACATCCTCCAAAAACAGGATGCCGCGGGTGACGCCGTCGTCGTCGATGACGCGGGCCAGATGAGAGCCCGAAGCCTGCATACGCGCCAGGCAGGTCTCCAGGTCATCGGCCGGGCGCATATTCCCCAGGGACCGCACTGCGGTGACCGGAACCGGCTGCTCGGCGGCTGCCGACGGCAGGGCCATGATGTCCTTCAGGTGCAGGTACCCGGTGTAGCCGCCGTCGGGCGCGGCCACTACGAAGCGGGAGAACCCGGTCTTGCCCACCGCCTTCTCCACCTGCTGGGGGGTGACGTCCAGCGGCACGGTCACCAGCTCGTCGGTGGGCACCATCACCTCGGCCGCGGTGCGGTCGGTGAACTCCAGCGCCCCGGCGATGATGCCGGCCTCATCGGTGACGGTGCCTCCGCGCTTGGACTCGGCGAGGATCGACTCCATCTCCTCCAGGGTGAATGTGGAGATCACTTCATCGCGCGGGGTGACCCTGAACAGCCGCAGCACCACATTGGCCGCCGAGTTCAGCACCCAGATCACCGGCATCAGCAGCTTGTAGAGGGACACCATCGGCGGGGCCAGCAGCAGGACCGCCCGGTCCGCCATGGAGACCGCATAGTTCTTCGGGATCATCTCGCCGAAGGTGACATGCAGGAAGCTGACGAACAGCAGGGCGATCAGCAGCGAGACCGCGTGCGTCACCCCGGCCGGAAGCTCGGCGGCTTCGAAGGGCACTGCCAGCAGGTGGTGAACGGCCGGTTCCGCTACGATCAGCAGCAGCAGGGAACAGACCGTGATGCCCAGCTGGGCGACCGCCAGCATCTGGCTGACGTGCTCCATGGCGTAGAGGGCGGTCCGTGCCCGGGTGGAGCCGGTCTCCGCCTTCGGTTCGATCTGGCTGCGCCGGGCCGAGAGCACGGCGAACTCCCCGGCGACGAAGAACGCATTGCCGGCCAGCAGCACCACGAGCCAGATGAGTCCGATCAGATCCTCGGTCACCGGTCACCTGCTCTCTGGCGCTGCGCGGCCGCCTGCATATGCTCCGCCCGCTCCTCGGCCAAGCGCCGGGCCCGCTCCGCCGCGACACGCAGGGCAGCGCGGCGCGCCTCCGGGTCGGGGATGAACTGGATCCGGTCGATCCGGCGGCCGTCGACGCCGACGACGACCAGCCGCCCGGACTCGATGGGCACCTCGTCACCGACCGCGGCCACCCTGCCCAGCTGCAGCAGCATGAACCCGGCCACAGTCTCATAGGCAGGGTCCTCGGGGATCTCCAGCTCCAGGATCTGGGAGTTGATCTCATCAGGCCGCATCAGCCCCGGGAAGAACCAGTCGCCGCCGGCGCTCTGCAGCACACCGGGGGTCAGCGCGTCATGCTCATCGGAGACCTCGCCGACGATCTCCTCGACCAGATCCTCCAGGGTCACTGCCCCGGAGGTGCCGCCGTACTCGTCCTCCACGATCGCCATCTGCAGGGGAGCCTCGCGCAGCACCGGCAGCAGCGCATCCAGGTGGATGGTCTCCGGCACGCGGGTCACCTCACTCATCAGTGTGGCCGCCACCAGCGGATCCCGTTTGCTGCGCGGAACGGCGACCGCCTTCTTCACATGCACCACGCCGCGGACCTCGTCCACACCGGCCTCCCCCAGCACAGGGAACCGCGAGTAGCCGGTGCGCCGCGCGGTGTCGATGATCTCCTCCAGGGAAGACTCCGCATCCACGGTGACCATGCGGGGCCGCGGGGTCATCACATCAGCAGCCGTCTGCTCGGAGAAGTGCAGAGTCCGGTCCAGGACGGTGGCCGCCTGCGCGTCCAGGGTGCCCAGGCTCGCCGAGCGGCGCACCATGGCGGAGAGCTCCTCCGGGGTTCTGGCTCCGGAGAGCTCCTCCTTAACCTCCATGCCGAAGCGGTTGAGCACTTTGTTGGAGAAGCCGTTGAGCACAATGATCAGCGGCTTGAACACGGCGGTGAAGATCAGCTGGGCGCGCGCCAGCGCACGGCCGACGCGGAACGCCTCCGCCACCGCCAGGTTCTTCGGCACCAGCTCTCCCAGCAGCATGGTGGCCATAGTGGCCAGCAGCATAGCGATGACCAGGGACACACCCCGGGTGGCCGCCTCCGGAACTCCGACCGCCGCCATGGGTTCGGCCAGCAGCCGCCCCAGTGGGGGTTCGGTGACGTAGCCGATCAGCAGCGTGGTCAGCGTGATGCCCAGCTGGCAGCTGCTCAGCTGGGTGGACAGCGACTTCAAGCACTTCATCAGCGGCACGGCGTGCTTGTCCCCGTGGTCGATGGCGTGCTGGACGGTGGGTTGGTCCAGGGCCACGAGTGCGAACTCGACGGCGACGAAGAAGCCTGTGCCCAGGATGAGAAGAAATCCGACGGCGAGGAGGAGCCAATCCACTTAGCGGCTCCACCCCCGGCTGCACGGCAAGGGGGACGTCATCCGGCTGCAGCCGGGTTGTCGATACTCCATAAGGCTTCGGATTCTACCGGAGACTCACCAGGAGGATCCCAGCGGCTTGCCCTCTTCGTAGCCGGCGGCCGACTGCACGCCCACCACGGCCCGCTGCCGGAACTCCGCCTGGGTCCGGGCCCCGGCGTAGGTGAATGCCGAGCGCACCCCCGCAGCGATCGAGTCGATCAGATCCTCCACCCCCGGGCGAGCCGGGTCCAGGAACATCGTGGAGGTGGAGATGCCCTCCTCGAACAGGCCTTTGCGGGCACGCGAGAAGGCGCTCTCAGCGGCTGTGCGGTGCTGGACCGCCCGGGATGAGGCCATCCCGTAGCTCTCCTTGTAGCGGCGCCCGTCGGCGGCGGTGAGCAGGTCGCCAGGGGACTCGTAGGTGCCGGCGAACCAGGAGCCGACCATCACCTGGGAGGCGCCGGCGGCCAAGGCCAGGGCAATATCGCGGGGGTAGCGGACCCCGCCGTCTGCCCATACGTGCCGGCCCATGTCCCGAGCGGCTTCTGCGCACTCCAGCACCGCGGAGAACTGCGGGCGGCCCACGGCGGTCATCATGCGGGTGGTGCACATGGCGCCGGGGCCGACCCCGACCTTGACGATGTCGGCTCCAGTCTCGATCAGCTCGCGGGTGCCGTCGGCGGTGACCACATTTCCGGCCACCACCGGCACCACCAGTCCGGTGCTGGCCACCGCGGAGCGCACTGCGGCCAGCGCCTGCAGCATCTTCTCCTGATGTCCGTGGGCGGTGTCGACCACCAGCACGTCCACCCCGGCCTCCAGCAGCGCCTCCGCCTTGCCGCGGACGTCTCCGTTGATTCCCACAGCGGCGGCGACCTTCAGCCGGCCCTCGGCGTCGGTATTGGCCGAGTAGATGGTCGAACGCAGGGCGCCGGCGCGGGTGAGCACTCCCAGCAGCGTGCCGGCGTCGTCGGTCACCGGCGCATAGTCGGTCCCGGAGGCCTCCATGGATTCAAAGGCTCGTTCCAGTCCCGCCGCGCCGTCGACGTCCTCCGCGGTGAACTGCACCTGCGGCATCCGCATCACCGAGGCCACCGAGGAGAACCGGTCCACCCCCTGTCCGTCGGCGGCGGTGACCACCCCGGCCAGCCGCGCGTCGTCGTCGATCACGCACACCGCATCATGGTTGCGCTTGTCCAGCAGGTGCAGCACATCCAGGACGGTGTCCGCCGCGCTGACCTTCAGCGGGGTCTCCAGCACTGTGTGGCGGGACTTCACCCATGCGGTGACATCGCGGATCACCTCCACCGGAACGTCCTGGGGAAGCACCCCCAGCCCGCCGCGGCGGGCCATCGTCTCCACCATTCGGCGGCCGGTCACCGCTGTCATATTCGCCGCCACCAGCGGCGTGGTGCAGCCGGTCCCGTCCTCCGCCGAGAGGTCGACGTCGAAACGGGAGGCCGCCGAGGACCTCGAGGGGATCAGAAAGACATCGGCGTAGGTGAGATCGTGGCCGGGTTCATGAGTCAGATGCATCACTGGACACGATACCGTGAGCGGTGGCAACCGGCGCGCCAAAGTCACTATGCTTAGACCCCAGCGACGAACCGCACAACGCAGTGCGCAGACAACTGACGCAGATCACATATGGAAGAGGCGTATCCACAGTGCCAGAGCTAACGTCCAGCCGTCTCGCGGAGGAATTTCCCGGCAATGAATGGCTGGTCGCCGACATATACGACAAATACAGGCAGAACCCTGATTCCGTCGACCGCAAGTGGGCCGATATCTTCCGGCGTCTAGAGTCTGAGTCAACCTCCAACGGGGCGCCCGCCGAACGCTCCTCCTCCGGCTCCTCCGAATCCGACGGGACTGCGGATAAGAGCTCCTCCGGCTCGGACAGCCGACCGGCGCAGAAGTCGCAGCAGAAGCAGGCGCCGGCCTCACGCTCTGCGGTGGACTCGCAGGCCTCGGCGCAGAACCAGAAGGCCCCCTCCGGGGACACCACCCCGGAGACCGCTAAGCCGGCAGAACCTGACGCCTCCCAGAAGCCGGCCAAGGAGAAGCCGGCCGGCAAGCCGCAGGCACCCAGCCAGCCGGTGACCCGCAAGGCCAAGACCGCCGCTGCTCCGATCCCCTCCGAACCCTCCAAGCCGGAGGTCCCCGAATCCCGGCCGGAGAAGAAGAAGGAGGACAAGCACACCGTCCTGAAGGGCATCTCCAAGGCCATTGCGGCCAATATGGACGCCTCCCTGGAGGTCCCCACGGCCACCACGGTGCGGGCGGTGCCGGCCAAGCTGCTGATCGACAACCGCACGGTGATCAACAATCACCTCAAGCGCACCCGCGGCGGGAAGGTGTCCTTCACGCACCTGATCGGCTACGCGATGCTCAAGGCGCTCAACGAGCATCCCTCGATGAACGTCACCTACGACGTCATCGACGGCAAGCCCACCGCGGTCCAGCCTGCGCATGTGAACTTCGGGCTGGCCATCGACATGCCGCGGCCCGACGGCACCCGGGCGCTGATTGTGCCCAATGTCAAGGCTGCTGAGGACCTGAGCTTCACCGAATGGTGGGCCGCCTATGACGATCTGGTCAAGCGCGCCCGGGACAATAAGCTCACCCCCGCCGACTACTCCGGCACCACCGTCTCGCTGACCAACCCCGGCGGCATCGGCACCGTCCACTCGGTGCCGCGGCTGTCCAAGGGACAGGCCGTCATCGTCGGCGTCGGTGCCCTGGAGTACCCGGCTGAGTTCCAGGGTGCCAGCGAGAAGACGCTGAACAACCTGGCGGTCTCCAAGATCATCACCCTGACCTCCACCTACGATCACCGAGTGATCCAGGGCGCCGGCTCCGGTGAGTTCCTCAAGACCATCCACGAGCTGCTGCTGGGCAAGGACGGGTTCTACGAGGAGATCTTCGAGGCGCTGCGGATCCCGTACGAGCCGATCCACTGGTCTGCCGATATTCAGGTCAACCCTGAGGAGCAGATCAACAAGGTCGCCCGCATCCAGCAGCTGATCCACTCCTACCGGGTGCGCGGCCATCTGATGGCCAGCGTGGACCCGCTGGAGTACAAGATGCGCTTCCACCCGGACCTGGACATCGAGAACCACGGTCTGACCCTGTGGGACCTGGACCGGGAATGGCCCACCGGAGGCTTCGGAGGCAAGCAGTCGCTGCCGCTGCGCAGCATCCTGGGTGTGCTGCGGGACACCTACTGCCGCAGCACCGGCATCGAGTACATGCACATCCAGTCGCCCGAAGAGCGCAAGTGGTTCCAGAACGAGATCGAGCACCCCTATGAGAAGCCCACCCGGGACGAGCAGTTCCGCATCCTGGGCCGACTCAATGCCGCCGAGGCTTTCGAAACCTTCCTGCAGACCAAGTTTGTCGGGCAGAAGCGGTTCTCCCTGGAGGGCGCCGAGTCGCTGATCCCGCTGCTGGACACTGTGCTCTCCGAAGCCGCCGACGAAGGGCTGGACGAGGTGGCCATCGGCATGGCCCACCGCGGACGGCTGAACGTGCTGACCAATATCGCCGGCAAGACCTATGCGCAGGTCTTCCGGGAGTTCGAAGGCCGCGAGGCCGGCACGGGCTCCGGTGATGTGAAGTACCACCTGGGCACCCGCGGCTCCTTCACCTCGGACAAGGGCAACACCACCCGCGTCTACCTGGCCGCGAACCCCTCGCACCTGGAGGCGGTCAACCCGGTGCTGGAGGGTGTGGTCCGCGCGATGCAGGACCGGCTGGACCAAGGCGCTGACAATGTGAACAGCTTCTCGGTCATGCCGCTGCTGATCCACGGCGACGCCGCCTTCGCCGGACAGGGCGTGGTGGCCGAGACGCTGAACATGTCCCAGCTGCGCGGCTACCGCACCGGCGGCACCGTTCATGTGGTGGTCAATAACCAGGTGGGCTTCACCACCCCGCCGTCCTCGGCGCGGTCGATGACCTACTCCACGGATATGGCCAAGGCCATTCAGGCACCGGTCTTCCACGTCAACGCTGACGATCCCGAGTCCGTGGCCCGGGTGGCGCAGCTGGCCTTCCGCTACCGTCAGCGGTTCAACAAGGACGTGGTCATCGACCTGGTCTGCTACCGCCGCCGCGGTCACAACGAGGGCGACGATCCCTCGATGACCCAGCCGAAGATGTACAACCTGGTCGAAGCCAAGCGCACCACCCGCCGGCTCTACACCGAGGCGCTGGTCGGACGCGGCGACATCACCCAGGAAGAGGCCGACCAGGCCCTGCAGGACTACCGGCAGCGCCTGGAGCGGGTGTTCACCGAGACCCACGCCGCTCAGACCCAGCCGGTCTCCACAGTTCAGGACGGCGGCGGCGCTTCCAGCTCCGATGTGGCCCCCACCGCCTCGGAGGCGGAGGACGAGACCCCGGAGCGTTCGCCGCAGGACACCGCCATCTCGGAGGAGACCCTGGCCCATATCGGGGAGGTGCACACCAATATCCCCGAGGGCTTCACTCCTCACCCGAAGCTGAAGTCTCTGCTGGAGAAGCGCGCGAAGATGGCCCGCGAAGGCGGCATCGACTGGGGCTTTGCAGAGATCGCGGCCTTCGGCTCGCTGCTGATGGAGGGCACCGAGGTCCGCCTGGCCGGCCAGGACTCCCGCCGCGGCACCTTCGTGCAGCGCCACGCGGTCTTCCACGACCGGATCAACGGGGACGAGTGGTACCCGCTGAAGAACCTCACCGAGGACCAGGCCCGATTCTTCATCTACGATTCGCTGCTCTCGGAGTATGCGGCACTGGGCTTCGAGTACGGGTACTCCGTGGAGAACCCCAACTCCCTGGTGCTGTGGGAGGCCCAGTTCGGCGACTTCGTCAACGGTGCCCAGATCATCATCGACGAGTTCATCGCCACCGCGGAGCAGAAGTGGGGTCAGCGCTCCTCGCTGGTCATGCTGCTCCCCCACGGCTACGAGGGCCAGGGCCCGGACCACTCCTCGGGGCGCCCGGAGCGGTTCCTGCAGCTGTGCGCTGAGGACAATATGACCGTGGTGATGCCCTCCTCGGGAGCGAACTACTTCCACCTGCTGCGGCGCCAGGCAGTGACCCGGCCGCGCCGGCCGCTGATCGTCTTCAGCCCCAAGCAGCTGCTGCGGCTGAAGGCCGCGGCCAACCAGGTGCAGGACTTCACCACCGGCTCGTTCCAGGAGGTCATCGGCGACGACGGCGTGGACCCGGCCAAGGTCAAGCGGGTGCTGGTGGTCTCGGGCCGCCTGTACTACGACCTGCTGGCCACCCGGTCCAAGCACGACGACGACACCACCGCCATTGTTCGGCTGGAGCAGCTCTACCCGATGCCGGTGGAGCAGCTGCAGGCCGAGCTGGACCGCTACCCGGAGGACGCGCAGTTCGTCTACGCCCAGGACGAACCGGAGAATCAGGGCCCGTGGCCGTTCTTCGGGATGAACTTCGCCCCGCAGCTGAAGCAGGACATCACGCTGGTGGCTCGCCCTGAGTCGGCGGCCACCTCTGTGGGTCAGGCCAAGCGGCACGCCCAGGAGCTGGAGAATCTGATCAGCGAAGCCTTCCCCCACCTGGATCTGTGAGCGGTATGGAGGATCCTTCAGCACAGCGGGAGATTCGCCTGGTCGTCGTCGGCGATGAGCTGCTCACCGGCGTCGGCGACCCGCGCGCTCTGGGATGGGTGGGTCGTGTGCTCTCCAAGACCCAGTCTGAGGACCTGGTGCTGCAGCCGTATGTGCTGGCGGTTCCCGGTGAGGGCACCGAGGCGCTTTCCAAGCGGTGGGAGGCTGAGGCCTCAGCCCGCTTCGGCCCGGAGACGGAGAACTTTCTGCTCATCGCGCTCAACGACGCCGACCTGATCAGCGCCTCCTCCGCCCGCGCCCGGCTGAACTTGGCCAATGTGCTCGACCGTGCGACCCAGCAGGGCATCCGCTGCCTGGTGGTGGGCCCGCTGCCTGGGCTGGATGCCGACCACAACCGGCGCATCGCGCAGCTGAACAAGGCCTACGAGGACGTGGCGACCCGCCGCAGCCACCCGTATGTGGATGCCTTCACCCCGCTGGTGGACCACCAGCAGTGGCGCGAGGATCTGGCGGCCAACGGAGGCCGGCCCGGGCAGTCCGGCTATGGGCTCATCGCCTGGCTGGTGCTGCACCGGGGCTGGTACCAGTGGCTGCAGCTGCCCGAGCCCAGCGGCGCCGGCTGAATGCGGTAAACTGGGCCGAGTTGCCTACGAGAGGAGTCTGCCATGAGCAAGCGCGGACGCAAGCGTAAGGACCGCCGCAAGAACAAGGCCAACCACGGCAAGCGGCCGAACTCCTGAGCAGAAGACTGCAAAGCCCCCACGCTGTGTGAAGCATCGACTTCACCCACCGTGGGGGCTTTCTTCATGCCGGGCAGGGGGTCGGCGCTGTGCCCAGCCACAGGGCCGCCAACGTCTCCGCCCACCCGGATCCGGCGCGGTCGCGTCCCTCACTTTTCATTGCGGCCCCGATTCGGGGCTGATGTGAAAAGCTGGGGCCGCTATTCGGGCGTAGCCGCTATTCGGGCGTGGCCGCGGTTCGGCTGAGGGCGCTGCTCGGCTGCGGACGCGGTCCGGCTCGGGGCCGCGGCCTCAGTGGCCGGCGTCGGTCTTGATCTGGCTGATCCGCTCGATGATGGTGACCTTCAGAGTCTCCGGCGCCTGCTCCACGCAGGAGCGGCGCACCACCGTGCGGATCACGCACTCCAGGTCATAGTCGGAGGCGCATTCGGGGCAGTCGTTCAGATGGGCCTGCACCTCCTGGAGATCCGCCCGCGAGAGCGCACCGTCCAAGTATTCGTAGATGCGCTCCAGCCGCTCGGCGGCCTCCGCCTTGGTCTCACAGTCTCGGCAGTTCTCGGTGCTCATGCCCGGCCCTCCCCTCGGGTGATGCCGCGTTCGCGGGCGTAGTCGGCCAGCAGCGAGCGCAGCAGCTTCCGGCCGCGGTGCAGGCGAGACATGACAGTGCCGATGGGGATGTTGAGGATCTCGGCGATCTCCTTATAGGCGAAGCCCTCCACATCGGAGAAGTAGACCGCCAGACGGAACTCCTCCGGAATCTGCTGCAGCGCCTCTTTGACGTCGGAGTCCGGCAGGTGGTCCAGCGCCTCCGCCTCGGCCGAGCGCAGGCCGGTGGAGGTGTGCTCGGCAGCCTGAGCCATCTGCCAGTCCTCCACCTGCTCGGTGTTGGCCTGCTGCGGCTGCCGCTGCCGCTTGCGGTAGATATTGATATAGGTGTTGGTCAGAATCCGGTACAGCCACGCTTTGAGGTTGGTGCCGGGCTTGTACTGGTGGAACGCGGAATAGGCCTTGGTGTAAGCCTCCTGGACCAGGTCCTCGGCATCCTGGGGATTGCGCGTCATCCGCATCGCCGCCGAATAGAGCTGGTCGACGTACTGCAGGGCCTCGCGCTCGAACCGCGCCCGGCGCTCGGCGTCGGTCTCTGCGGCCACGTCCGTCTCCGCCGCGGCATCTGAAACTGTAGGGCGCTCACTCATTGCCCACGAGTCTACGCGTATCCGCGCCGTCGGCGCCGCCGGTGCCATCGCTGCCACACTCATGTGCAGAACAACGACGGCGGGGCCTGCCACATTCCGCGGTGCTTGATAGATTGGTCCCGAACACAGCCGAATTCCGGCGTGGGCCGTCCGGCCTGCCCGTCCGAGGAGGAGAAGCATGACTCTGATCCGCAAAGTCGCCCGCCCGCTGCTGGGAGCCAGCTTCATCGCCGGCGGCGTGGACCGTCTGCGCCGGCCCGACGAGGCGGCCGAAGAGCTGCGCACTCCCCTGCAGGAGATCGCCTCTATCGTCCCGCAGGCCGAGCCGGTGACCTCCAATCCCCGCCTGGCGGCCCAGGTTCTCGGCGGTGTCCAGGTTGGTGCAGGGGCCCTGCTGGCACTGGGCAAGTTCCCGCGACTGGCGGCGTTCACCCTCGCCGGTGCGCATAAGCTGAACTCCTATGCCGAATACCGCTCAGCCCCGGTGGACTCTGAGGCCGACGTCGCCGCCCAGCGCACCACCCTGCTGAAGAACATCTCCATCCTCGGCGGTCTCGGCCTGGCGATGGTGGATCTCAACGGCCGGCCCTCGCTGGCCTGGCGTGCCGAGCACATCTCCAAGCGCGCCCAGAAGAAGGGCGCCAAGTTCGGCGAGAAGACCATGAAGTGGGCCGAGGACCTCGGCGACGACGCCACCGGCACTCTGAAGGCCTGGGAGAAGGACGCCCGCAAGGCCTTCCGCCAGGCGGAGAAGCAGGCCAAGAAGGCTGCCTCCCAGGCCGCCAAGGAAGCCAAGAAGGTCTCCTCCTGAAGGTCGAGCCCTGAACAGTTCTGTGACCGCTGTGCCCCCGGACTCGGACGCCCCATGGCTGGCTCCGAGACCGGGAGCACCAGTGTATGGGCGCGTCCGAGTGCCCGCCTCCAAGTCGCTGACCAACCGCTATCTGCTGCTGGCCGCCCTGGCGGAATCTGCCAGCACAGTGGTCAATCCCCTGCAGTCCCGGGACTCCGAGCTGATGCTTGCTGCCCTCCGCCAGCTCGGCGCCGGAGTGGAGCACCTGGGTGACCCCCACGGCAGCGGCGAACCGGCGGTGCGGATCACACCGATCCCTTTCGACGACGCCGGGGGCGACCCCGAGCCGCAGCAGCGTGGTACAGCGCGGGATGAGTCCGTACCGCGGCGTGCTGCACCGCAGCATGAGTCCGTACCGCAGCGTGCCGCACCCCAGAAGTCCACGCCGCAGCATGCTGCACCGCAGGATGATCCCGTGCGCATCGACTGCGGGCTGGCCGGCACTGTGATGCGCTTCGTGCCGGCCGTGGCCGCGCTGACCGGGCGCGAGGTGCTCTTCGACGGCGACCCGGAGGCCCGGGTGCGCCCGATGGGGGCAGTGCTGGACGGCCTGCGCGAACTCGGAGTCGACGTCGTACCGCACGCCTCCGACGGGTTCCTGCCGTTCACCCTGCGCGGCTCCGGCCGGCTCAGCGGGGGCGAGATCACTGTGGATGCCTCTGCCTCCAGCCAGTTCGTCTCCGGTCTGCTGCTGGCGGCCCCCCGCTTCGCCGGCCCGCTGCGGCTGCGCCATTCCGGCTCGCAGGTGCCGTCCCTGGAGCATGTGGAGATGACCGTGCGCGTGCTGCAGGAGCTGGGCGTGAGCGTGCGGTCCCCCGAGCCGTATGTGTGGGAGGTGGACCCCGGGCCGATCCCCGGCTTCACCGCCCGGGTGGAGCCGGACCTCTCCAATGCTGGTCCTTTCCTCTGCGCCGCAGCGGTCACCGGCGGAGAGGTCACTATGCCGGGCTGGCCGGTCTCCACCACCCAGATCGGGCGCCGCTGGCCGGATCTGCTGCGCAGCTTCGGCTGCGAGGTCACCCTCACTGAGGAGCCGCCGCGGGACCCTGAGGCTCGCGCGGCCGCCACCGCGACCCTGCGTGTGCGCGGACCCGAGCGGCTGGTCTCCCCCGGCACCGTGGACGCCACCGCGGAACTGACCCCCACGGTGGCGGCGCTGGCCGCACTCTGCAGCCAGGAGACCAAGTTCACCTCCGTGGGTCATCTGCGTGGGCATGAGACTGACCGCATCGCCGCCCTGGTGACTGAGATCCGCCGTCTGGGCGGAGCGGCGGAGGAGACCGACGACGGCTTCCGCGTACTGGCTCCGGTACGCCGCGGCGCAGTGGTGCGCAGCTACGCCGATCACCGTATGGCGACCTTCGCCGCGGTGGTAGGGCTGGGCGTGGACGGCGTGGCGGTCGAAGACATCGCCTGCACCGCCAAGACGATGCCGGACTTCCCGGCGGCCTGGCAGGCGCTGGTGGACCGGTGAGCCGCTGGGATTCCTGGGACGAGTCCCGGGTGCGCGTACGCCCGAATAAGAAAGGCTCGCGGCCGCGCACCAAGGAGTCTCCGGACTACCATGACGCCGAGCTGGCCCGGGTGGTGCAGGTGGACCGCGGCCGGTACACCTGCGCGATGCTCGAACACGGCGAGTCGGACCGGGTGGTCACCGCTGTGCGCGCCAAAGCGCTGCGCCGCACCCCGGTGGTTCCCGGGGACATGGTGCGGCTGGTCGGCGATACCTCTGGGGCGGAGGGCACGCTGGCGCGGCTGGTGCTCATAGAGCCCCGCAGCACCCTGCTGCGCCGCTCAGCCGATGACACCGACGACGCCGAACGTGTGGTGGTGGCCAATGCCGACCAGCTGCTGATCGTCGTCGCCGCGGCGGACCCGGAGCCCCGCACCGGGTTCATCGACCGTGCGCTGGTGGCAGCCTATGACGCCGGCATCGAGCCGATCCTGCTGATCACCAAGGCGGATTTGGCCGAAGACCCCCAGGACCCGGCGGGCCTGGTCTCCCACTACACCGAACTGGAGCTGACCACGGTGATCTCCGGCCTGGCGTCTGGCTCCGAGCAGCTGGAGCCGGAGGCAGTGTACCGGCTGCGGGGCATGCTGGCGGATAAGATCACCGCGCTGATCGGCCATTCGGGGGTGGGCAAGTCCACTATGGTCAACGCGCTCACCGGCGCCGACCGCGCTACCGGGGGCGTCAACGCGGTCACCGGCCGCGGACGGCACACGTCCTCTTCCGCGGTGGCGCTGAATCTGCAGCCGGCTGGCGAGCTGAACGCCCACCGGGCCCGGGACTCCTGGGTGATCGATACCCCGGGGGTGCGCACCTTCGGACTGGCGCATGTGGATCCCGACGACGTGTTGGCCGCTTTCGAGGACCTGGTGGACGGAAGCGCCGACTGCGAGCCCGGCTGCGCCCACGAGTCCCCGGCCGGCGGCTGCGCATTGGACGCCTACGTCCACGCCGGACACGCCGGTGAGCACGGCCCGGCCCGACTGGCCAGCCTGCGCGGTCTGCTGGCCTCGCTTTCCGGCGGCGAGGAATCGGCGGCGGAGAAGAAGCTCGGGAGCCCCTGAGCTCGCCAGTGCGCCGTCGCACCGGCAGAAACGGCGGTGCCTCTAGGCGCAAACACCCCGGAACGGCGCTCGGTGGCCGTAGCCTGGGGGCATGAGTTTAGCCTCGAGCCCCTACACCGAAGATCTGCGTCTGGCCCATATGATCGCCGACTCCGTCGACGCTCAGACCATGCAGTACTTCTCCTCCATGGATTTTGAGGTGGAGACCAAACCGGACCTGACTCCGGTGACCGTCGCCGACCGGGCCGCCGAGGAGCTCATCCGCTCGCAGCTCAGCCGCGCCCGGGGACGGGACGCGGTCCTGGGCGAGGAGTTCGGCGAATCCGGGTCCGGCCCGCGGCGATGGGTGCTCGACCCGATCGACGGGACGAAGAACTTCATCCGCGGCGTCCCGGTGTGGGCCACGCTGATCGCGCTGGTGGAGCACGGACAGCCGGTGGTCGGCGTCGTCTCTGCTCCCGCACTGGGGCGGCGCTGGTGGGCGGCGAAGGACGGCGGGGCCTACACCGGCAAGTCGCTCTCGGCAGCGCGTCAGCTGCACGTCTCCAAGGTCTCCCAGTTGGCTGACGCATCCTTCTCCTACTCCTCGCTGCAGGGGTGGAAGGAGATCGGCCGGCAGGAGGCTTTCATGGGGCTGACCGAGGCGGTGTGGCGCACCCGCGCCTTCGGAGACTTCTGGTCCTACTGCCTGGTGGCCGAAGGGGCGGTGGACATCGCTGCCGAGCCTGAGCTGGCGCTCTACGATATGGCCGCGCTGGTGCCGATCGTCGAAGAGGCCGGCGGGGTCTTCACCTCCCTGGACAATGAGCCGGGCTGCTCGGGAGGCAATGCGCTGGCGACCAACGGTCTGCTGCACCACAGCGTGCTGGAGCAGCTCTCCGGCCCGGATGGTCCCGGGCAACACACCTCCGCGAGCGCCGATTCCGACGCACCTGCATCCGACCCAGATCAGGTTGATTTTTAGGCACGCCTAACACTACGGTGTTGGCATGCCTCGCCCCCGCATCTCCGCACCGGTCTCCGGTGCACCGCTGCTGGCCGCCGGAGCCCTGCTGCTCTCGGCATCCGCCTGCGGCCAGAGCTCACCGGCCGAACGCGGCGAGTCCGCCGAGGTGGTCGCCACGTTCAGTGTGCTGGCCGATATCGCCTCCGCCGTGGCGGGAGACCGCGTCGCTGTGGACACCATCACTCCCGTCGGCGCGGAGGTCCACGAATACGACCCGTCGCCCTCGGATGTGGCCGCGGCCGCAGAGGCCGAACTGATCATTGCCAACGGGCTGGGCCTGGAGACGTGGTTCGAGCAGTTCATCCAGCACGGAGACGCCGAGGTCATCACCGCCACCGAGGACGTGGAGGCTCAGCGGATCACCCACATCCCCGGGCATCCCCACAGCGGGGAGCTTCCCACCGACCCGCACGCCTGGATCTCACCGGTGCAGGCGATGAGCTATGTGGACACGATTGAGGCGGCGCTGGCGGAGCGCTGGCCGCAGGACGCGGAGCACTTCAGCGCCAATGCTGAGCAGTATCGCCAGCAGCTGCGGCAGATCGCCGCCGACGCCGCCTCCCGGGCCGAGCAGATCGACGGCGAGATCTTCCTGGTCACCTGCGAGGGGGCGTTCAGCTATCTGGCCAACGACCTGGGGATGACAGAGCACTATCTGTGGCCGCTGAACGCCGAGAACGAAGGCACCCCGCAGCAGGTGCAGGCGCAGATCGACTTCGTCAAGCAGCACCAGGTGCCGGTGGTGTTCTGCGAATCCACCGTCCCCACAGGTCCGCAGGAGCAGGTGGCCGAGTCCACCGGCGCAGAGCTGGGGCCGCCGCTGTATGTGGACTCCCTCTCCGAACCCGACGGCGATGTGCCCAGCTATCTGGATCTGCTGGAGCACAATATTGACACGGTGCTCTCCGCCTATGAGTAAGACCGCCGCTGACCCTGTGCGGGTCGAGTCGCTGACCGCCGGATACCCGGGCGTGACCGCCCTGGAGGACGTCAGTCTGCAGCTGAACCGGGGACGGATCACCGCCCTGCTGGGCGCCAACGGCTCGGGCAAGTCCACGCTGTTCGCCGCCCTGCTGGGCCTGCGGCCCCCGCTGCGCGGAACGGTGCGCATCTTCGGCCAGCCCCCGGCGCGGGCGCGTCGGGCCAACCAGGTCAGCTACGTCCCCCAGCATGAGCAGGTGGACACCAGCTTTCCGCTGACCGTGGAACAGGTGGTGATGATGGGCCGCTACTCGCATATGGGTTTCCTCCGCCGCATTCGTCAGACTGATCGCCGGGCGGTGGACCACGCGCTGGAGCGCACCGGACTGATCAGCCTGCGCCGGCGCAGCATCGGCGAGCTTTCCGGCGGGCAGCGCAAACGCGCGTTCGTGGCCCGCGCCCTGGCTCAGGACGCCCCGCTGATGCTGCTGGACGAGCCGTTCGCAGGAGTGGACCGCACCTCGGAGTCGCTGATCATCGAGGTGCTGCACACCCTCCGCGATGCCGGGGCTGCCGTGCTGATCTCCACGCACCATTTGGAAGGCGTGGAGCAGCTGGCCGATGAGGTCGTCCTGCTGCACCGGCGCGTCCTGGCCTCCGGGCCGCCCAGCCAGGTCCTCACCGAGCAGCAGCTGGCCCGCGCCTTCGGATCCGCGCTGACCCCCGCGCCTGCAGCCCGCCATGACCCCGCCTCCTCCGGAATTGCTCCCGGCGACGGCGCCTCAGGTGCCGTCACGCGCCTCTCCCCCGAGGTCGGCACCTCCGGCGCCCCGTCTCGACACTCCCCCGACGACGGCGCCAGCGGGGTCCACCAGCCACCCGACGAGGCGGAGGAGGTCCGATGAGCGAGCTGCTGCTGGCGCCTCTGGCGTATGACTTCATGCA
Organism: Nesterenkonia sp.; assembly: GCF_029265375.1. GTDB lineage: Bacteria > Actinomycetota > Actinomycetes > Actinomycetales > Micrococcaceae > Nesterenkonia. The sequence continues at coordinate 59,155 of NZ_JAJUJJ010000010.1, read as the reverse complement.
GAATGCCCTGGCCGTGGCGGTGATATCCGCTGCAGTGTGCGGCATGCTCTCCTGCTGGCTAGTGCTGATGGGCTGGTCACTGATGGGCGAGGCGGTGGCCCACTCGGTGCTGCCCGGGGTGGTGCTGGCCTTCGCCCTGGGCATCCCATTGGGGATCGGCGCATTCGTCTTCGGTCTGCTCGCGGTGGCGCTGATCGGAGCGCTGGGCCAGACCACCGCCCTGAAGAGAGAAACCACCATCGGGGTGGTCTTCACCACCCTGTTCGCCGCCGGGCTGGTGCTGATCTCGACGGTCACCACCTCCACCCACCTGCAGCACATCCTGTTCGGCAATGTGCTGGGCACATCCCGGACCGACCTCTACCAGGTGGGCGCTCTGGCGGCAGTGACGGTGGCGGTGCTGCTGGTCAAGCGCCGCGACTTCACGCTGCTGGCCTTCGACCCCACCTATGCGGCGGCCATCGGCCTGCGCACCGGGGTGCTCACCGCCGCGCTGCTGGGCCTGCTCGCGCTGACCACAGTCACCGCCCTGCAGACTCTGGGAGTGATCCTGGTGGTGGCGATGCTGGTGATCCCCGGGGCTACCGGGTTCCTGGTGGCCCGCAGCTTCCCGGTGATGCTGATCGTGGCCACCTCCGCCGGCGCAGCAGCAGCCACCATCGGGGTCTATACGAGTTACTGGTGGGACGTCTCCACCGGCGGGTCGATCGTGCTGGTGGCCGCCTCGCTGTTCGGCCTCGCCTACCTCTTCTCACCCCGGCGTGGGCTCGCCGCGCAGCTGCTGCGGCGGCGTCGTCGTCGTCGAGCCCGCACCCGGCCCGCGTAGAATACGTGCCATGCCACGCACCTCCGCCCAGGGCCGATCCACCCTGCCGCCGAGCGGCGGCACGGAGCGGGCCACCACGTCGGTGGAGGACTATGCCAAGACCATCTATGGGCTCTCTGAATGGGAGGGGGCCGATGTCACCGCCAGCGCGGTGGCCAAGAACTTGGGCGTCTCCAATCCCTCGGTCACGCTGATGATCCGCAAGATGGATGAGCTGGGCCTGGTGGAGTACCAGCCCTATGCTCCGGTGCGGCTGACCGAGGCGGGACGGCGCCTGGCGCTGGCGATGGTGCGCCGGCACCGGCTGATCGAGACGTGGCTGGTGCGTGAACTCGGCTACGGCTGGGACGAGGTCCACGACGAGGCCGAGCGGCTGGAGCATGCGGTCTCTGAGACGTTCATCGAGCGGCTGGACGCCAAGCTGAGCCATCCCACCACCGACCCCCACGGGGATCCCATCCCTGCCGCCGACCTGAGCCTGCAGTACCCGGAGACCACCCTGCTGTGTCGGGTCCCCGAGGAGTCCACGGTGCGGGTGGAGCAGGTGGACGACTCTGTCCCGGAGGCCCTGCACGCCCTGGCGGAGCGGCGGATCGCGATCGGCGCCGAGATGCGGGTGATCTCCTCGAGCTCCGGGGATGTGGTGCTCGACGGCGGGGAGGACCACAACGTGGACCTGAATCACCAGGTGGCCCACGCCGTGCGGGTCAGTCTCGCCGCATAGGGGGCGTTGCGGTCTATCCTGGTTCTCGTGCCCACCACTGAAGACCGCGCCGCCGATGCTGGCGGACCTCAGCGCCGCGAGGGGCTGCCGCTGCTGAAGCTGCTGGTCTGGATCGCAGCGGCAGGAGCCGCCGGCTCGGTGCTGCGCCTGGTGATCGGGGTGCCGTTCGAGGAGCACTTCATGAAGTTCCCGTGGGCCACGCTGCTGATCAACACACTCGGCTCGGCGGCCCTCGGGCTGCTGGTGGGGGTGGCCCATGTGTGGCGGTCGCTTCCCAGCTGGACCGTTCCGGTGCTCGGCACCGGGCTGCTGGGATCCTTCACCACGTTCTCTGCGGTCATGGTGGCGGCCGTGGCGTCTCAGCAGCGCGACCTGTTTGCTCAGACCGCCGGCGATGACGTCATTCCCCCGGGCTTGTGGGAGATCCTGGCGTATGTGGGCGTGTCGGTGCTGTTCTGCACTGCAGCGGCTGCGGCGGGGGTGACAGTGGGCCGGGCGATCTTCGGCTGCACCGGCCTGGACTGTGAGCATGCCGCTGGCGGGGCCGGGGGGCAGCCATGATTGTGGAGCTCTCGCTTCCGGTGGTGCTCGCAGTGGCCGCGGGTGGTGGCCTCGGTGCGGTGGCCAGGTACCTGTTGGACACCTATCTGCCGGGTGGGCTGCTGATCGCCAATACTGCCGGGTCGTTGCTGCTGGGGGTCATGCTGGGGATCGCCGCAGCAGGGGGTGCCGGCTGGCATCCTCTGGTGTTGGGACTGTGCGCTGCCGGATTCTTCGGAGCGCTGACCACGTTCGCCACCCTGGCGCTGCGTGCCGCGCAGCTGTGGGTGGCTGGCGAGCGGATCAGCGCTGCCGGGCTTTGGCTGGTGCATGTGGGCGCGGGCCTGCCGGCGGCGGCGCTGGGTGCGTGGCTGGGCTGGATGGTCGGCTGACGCCGTCCCCCGCTGCCCGAGCACCCTGGCCCCGCGCCCCTTCTGCCCCTCGGTGCCCGCAGTTCCAGCAGCCTGACTGCCGCCGTCGAGCTGCTGTGGGTCGCGGAGCCGAGGTCGGGAACATTGCAGCCCTTTGGCTGGTTGTATAGACTGAAAGGCCCGCCGCAGGCGGGAGTTTGTTTGACAAACACATATGGGGACGATCGGTTTCGACGATCTGAGGTGATCGTGGGGAAGCGAGCCGTGGACGCCAAGCGACCACGTTAAAACCGCTTGTGCAACCCAATAAGTGCCGAATCTAAGCGCACTGACTTCGCCCTCGCTGCCTGATTGCAGCGACGCGAGTCTGTCAGCCTGAGTTAGCCATCGGCTCAGTGACTGGCATCAGCTAGATGGCCACTGGAGAGTCCCTCCTCGTCGCAGGGAGGGTCCTCGACAATTGATGCGACTGGGTCCGTCAGGCGCTTGTCTGCATGACGCCTGGGACCGAGCAACACGCTGACGCAGACTGCGCTCGGAGAAGCCCACGAAAGTCCAGATCGGACCCGGGTTCGATTCCCGGCGTCTCCACATCACCATCGCCGCAGGCGAGACAGGGGCCGGCTTCACACAAAGTGGGGTCGGCCCCTTTTTCGCGCCCAGGCTCCTCCCCACATTGACTGGCGGATCTACTACCGCAAAACGGCCGATAACGCCGATTAGCCGCAGTAAATCGGCCAGTCGACGCCCGGGATGGCAGCAGGGAAGGGCCCAGCGGGCCAGGCGACGGGCCTGCACGACCGCAGCCGGGAAACGTTGACGAATCTTTGAGCTGACGCCGACCTGACCTGCAGTTTCGGCTGTTTAGGGTGGGTGACGAGCTGTCTATGCGATACGAGAAGGTGAACGGCATGACCAGCACACCGGAAGAGAATCGCCCAGACCCGGCCCCCGCCGACTGGACCACTCAAAACCTGGGATCCACCGAGACGTCGGGCAACGCACAGCCGCAGCGTGGTGACGCAGGCCCGCGCCGGCAGGAGAATCCCGGTCCCGCGCCCCAGGAGACCAGCAGCGAGGCGGCCGACAGTGCCCCCAGCTCAGACCGGTACGGGCGGAATGAGTCCGCCCGCAATCCGAATCTCGACCCAGATCCGCAGCAGAGCTCTGATCCCGACGCCGGTTCGCAAAGCCCCGGCCCGCCCAGTTCTGGGGATCTGGATCCCGGCGAGACGCCGCCGGAGTCGAATTCAGCCACGGCCACTCCCCCGGCGCCGGCTCCCACCAAACCGCCGAAGTCCAATGTGATCATCACGGTCGCGGTGATCGTGGTGGTTCTGCTGGTGGGCTTGATCTTCCTGGGCTATATGGCCGGCATCATCGGCTGAGCCGCAGCGCTCACACCGAGCGCAGATTGCGTATGCGCATAGCGCGCTGCGCCTCGCGGGCGTCCTGCTTCTCACGCAGGGCGTGCCGCTTGTCGAACTCCCGCTTACCCCGGGCGATGCCGATCTCCACTTTGGCGCGGCCGTCCTTGAAGTACAGGCTCAGCGGGACCACGGTGAGGCCCGGATCCTCGATCTGCCGCGAAATCTTGACCAGCTCCTTGCGGTTGAGCAGCAGCTTCCGCTTCCGCCGTGTGGAGTGGTTGGTCCACGTGCCGTTGAGGTACTCGGGGATATGCACCTGCTCCAGCCACAGCTCCCCGCTGTGGTCGAAGGCGGCGAACCCGTCCACCAAGGAGGCCTGACCTTCGCGCAGCGACTTCACCTCAGTCCCGGTAAGCACCAGGCCTGCCTCATAGGTGTCCAGAATGGTGTAGTCATGGCGCGCGCGCCGGTTCAGCGCCACCACGTGGTTCTTCGGATCCTTCGGCCCTGGACGCTTCTTCTTCGCCACCGGTGTCACCTCCCTGCACAGCGCTGACGACGTCGGCTCCGGTGTGGAGCCGAGTGCCCACTATACCTGCAGGTACTTCCGCACTGTCACCCAGGAGGAGAGTCCGGCCAGCAGCACGGCGATCACCACCAGTGCGGGCATCACTATCCACGCGTCCATGCCGGTGATGAACGCAATGCCGGTCACCTGCTCAGCCAGCCATTGGCCGATCAGCAGCTCAGCAATCACCCAGGTGGCCGCGCACGCCAGCAGCGACCCCAAGACGGCGGCGATGATGCCCTCAAAGATGAACGGGGTGCGGATCATCGACTTCGATGCCCCCACCATCCGCATGATGGAGGTCTCCCTGCGGCGGCTGAAGGCTGAGAGCCGGATGGTGGTGGAGACCAGCAGCACAGTGCACAGGATCATCACCGCCGCGATAATCAGCGCCACCACTGTCAGGCCATTGAGAATGCCGAAGATCTGGTCCAGCACCTCCTGCTGGTCGGCCACATTCTCCACTCCGGGCACTGAGCCGAACAGCTCAGTCACGATCGGGTACTCCTCCGGGTCGTGAAGCAGCAGGCGAAAGGACTCGGGCATGTCCTCGGCGGTCACGTTGGCTGCGCGCACACTTCCCTCGCGCGCCTGCTGGAAGTTCTCCAGCGCCTCTTCCTGGCTCTCGTAGCGCCAGGAGCTCACGTACTGACTGGCCGCGCCGTCGTCGAGCATCTGCTCGATGCTGGCGCGCTGCTGATCGGTCACCGCCCCGGTGGGGCATGCAGTTTCGGGCGAGCCGTCGGTGCAGAGGAAGACGCTGACCTCCAGACGGTCGTAGAAGTCCTGCGTCATCTGGTTGACCTGGATCTGCATCAGCGCCGCGGCGCCGACGAATCCCAGCGAGATGAATGTCACCAGGACCACTGAAGCCACCATTGCGACGTTCTTCCGCAATGAGCCCAGGGTCTCGCCCAGCTGGTAGAACAGCGTGCTCATGTGCGCCGCCTCCTCTTCCTGCGGAACAGCCCGCCCTTGGAGGAGCTGAGCTGCTCGGCCGTGCGCTGGGAGTCTGTGTAGGTGGCCTCAGCGGCCGAGGCCCGCGGGCGCGGCACTAGGCGCGGTACCGGACGCGGCGGCTCGGCCTGCGTCTCTGTCGGTTCCGCTGGGGCGGCCTGGGGCTTCTGGGCGCTTGCCTCAGGCCGGTCGGCCGCGGGAACCGGAGATGTGGCGCGCTCCTGGCTCCGATCGCGGCCCTCCCCCGGCCCCCGCCTCTGACCCGGGCTCTGGTGTGCAGAGTCGGGGTGGCCGGCGCGCTGCGGAGCGGCAGAGTCCTCGGCTGCCTGGCTGAGCCAGCTCAACCGGGACGACGACGTCGGCTGCTGGGGGCGTGGCCGAGCCTGGGTTTCCCCCGCCGGGGACTGGGACGTCTGGGCCTCCCGCGCCGACGACCCGTGGGGCTGAGACTCGGGCGCGCGGGGCACGGGGGCCTGAGCCTTGGGGGCCTGAGCCTTGGGAGTCGGGGCCTTGGGCTCCGGGGCCTCCCCCGCCGGTGTCTGAGGAGCCGGAATCTCCGGCTCCTGAGCCTCGGGGGCCTGGTTCTCCTCGGTGGCCTGCGGGGGCAGGCTGGTCAGCGCGTCGGTGTCCGGTTCGTCCTCAAAGCTCGGTATGTCCGCAGCATCCACGGCGGAGGCAGACTGCTCAGTCTCAGAGGTGTCCTCATCCTCGGGCCAGGTCACCCGGTAGGTGTTGACCTTCAGCCGCTGCCGCTCATCCAGGCCGGCTGCCGCAGCCCCTGCACCGGAGGAGGCTGCCGCAGCGGCTCGGGAGGGCTCCGCGTGACCGCCGGCCTTCTCCGGCTCGCCGGCCTGACCCTGATGGCCCTGCTCCTCCATCTGAGGCTCCGTCTCGGACTCGCCCGCCTCGTCCAGCTCCCGCGCGGAGACCATGGCCGGCACCACCGGGTTCAGCTCGGTGCGCACGGGCATCGGGTCGGAGGCGCGCAGCCCGGTCTTGGCCTCCTCGGCAGACAGGATCTCCCACGCCTGGGAGCCCTCGGGCGGATCGTAGAGCCCCCCGGGCTCGTCACGCACCAGGCGTCCGTTGTGCAGTTGCACCACCCGGCGGCGCATCCGGTTCACAATGGCGCGGTCGTGGGTGGCCATGATCACCGTGGTTCCGGAGGAGTTGATCCAGCGCAGGATCTTCATCACCTCTGCCGAGGCACGCGGGTCCAGGTTTCCGGTGGGCTCATCGGCCAGCAGGATCGCCGGGGAGTTCACAATCGCCCGGGCGATGGCGGCCCGCTGCTGCTCGCCGCCGGAGATCTCATGCGGGTACCGCTTCGCCAGATGGTCCAGCTTCACCCGGGAGAGCACTTTCATCACCCGTTTGCGGATTGCCTGCCGGGGCGCGCCGATGACCTGCATGGCGAAGGCGACGTTCTCATAGACCGTCTTGTCGGGCAGCAGGCGGAAGTCCTGAAATACCATGCCGATGCTGCGCCGGTACTCCGGCACGCGCTTGGGCAGCATCAGGCTGAGGTTCTGCCCGGCGACGGTGACTTTTCCCTGCTGGGGCAGGCCCTCGCGGAGGATCATGCGCAGCAGGGTGGACTTGCCCGAGCCGGAGGCGCCGATGAGGAAGACGAAGTCCCCGCGTCCGAACTCCACGGAGATGTCGCTCAGCGCCGGGGAGTCGGCATCGCCGTAGTGCCGGGTAACGTGCTCGAAGCGGATCATTGGCTATGGCCCCTGGGGCGCTACTCGCCGTCGCTGCCCTGCGCCCGCCAGCGGATACCGGCTTCGATGAAGCCGTCCAGGTCGCCGTCGAGCACCGCAGAGGTGTTGCCCACCTCGTAGCCGGTGCGCAGGTCTTTGACCATCTGGTAGGGGTGCAGCACATAGGAGCGGATCTGATCCCCCCAGCTGGCCTTGATGTCTCCGGCCAGCTCCTTCTTCTCTGCTGCTTCCTCCTCCTTCTTCAGCAGCAGCAGGCGGGCCTCCAGCACGCGCATGGCAGCCGCCCGGTTCTGGATCTGCGACTTCTCGTTCTGCATGGAGACCACGATGCCGGTGGGCAGGTGAGTGATCCGCACTGCGGAGTCGGTGGTGTTCACGCTCTGTCCGCCGGGTCCGGAGGAGCGGAAGACGTCGATCTTCAGGTCGTTCTCATCGATGTCCACCGACTCGGTCCCCTCCAGCAGGGGGATGACTTCCACGGCGGCGAAGCTGGTCTGGCGCCGGCCCTGGTTGTCGAACGGGGAGATGCGCACCAGCCGGTGGGTGCCGGCCTCCACCGAGAGGGTGCCGAAGGCATAGGGGGCTTTGATCTCGAAGGTCGCCGACTTCAGGCCGGCCTCTTCGGCGTAGGAGGTGTCGAGGACCTTCACGTCCCATTCGCGGCGCTCGGCCCAGCGGGTGTACATGCGCAGCAGCATCTCGGCGAAGTCAGCGGCGTCGACCCCTCCGGCGCCGGAGCGGATGGTGACCACGGCGTCGTGCTCGTCATACTCCCCCGACATCAGGGTGACAATCTCCAGGGACTCCAGCGCCTTGCGGATCGAGCCGAGCTCCTGGGCAGCTTCGGCCAGGACGTCGTCGTCGTCCTCTTCGGCGGCCATCTCTGCCATCAGCTCGGCGTCATCAATGCGCTGGCCCAGTTTGGTGACCCGATCCAGTTGGGCCTGCTTGTGGCTGAGCTGGCTGTTGACCCGCTGCGCGTTGGTCTGGTCGTCCCACAGGTTCGGATCGGCGGCCTGCTGCTCCAGGCTCGAGACCTCGGCCTGCAGCGCCTCAATATCGATCACATCGGTGATGCGCCGCAGCGTATCGCGCAGTTCGGCGAGCTCGGCGGGAAAGTCTGTGTCTGCCATAACGTGACCACGATACCGGTCGCAGCTTCTCGATTCGCTCAGGCTCAGCGGTGGACGGTGACCCGAGCGTGGGAGTCGGCGGTCACCTCTACCTGGGCCGGCAGCACCCACCGCAGCACAGGAAGCTCCGCTGTGGCGGTGAGCTCCACATGCACCGTCTGTCCGGAGTCGGAGGTCCAGGCCCGGCTGACCTGCAGCTCCGTGTGCCGCTGGTGGGCTCCCGAGCGCAGCAGGTGCTCCTCAGCCGCCTCCAGCACCTCTGCGGAGCTGGCCCGGGGCACCGTGCCGCCGGTCTGCGCCGCGTAGACGGCTGCCGAGGCGGCCGCATCGGCCTCAGCCAGCAGCTGGCGGGCGGCCAGATTCACGGAGGTGGCCGAAATGATGGCGGCGGTCAGCATCAGTACCACGGCCACCACCCCGAGGATCAGCACCGTCGTCTGACCTGATTCATCGCTGTGCACTGCGCGCGTCATGGGCTGTCGGTCCTGATGTCGGAGGCGGTGGCGGTCACGGTGACCAGGCGGTGTTCGAATCCGGGCGGGTGCGGCAGCAGCGGCACCGGTACGTGGATCTCCACGGTGTGGCTGATCACCGCGCCCTCGCTGGTGCAGTTCGGGCTGCAGTCGCGGTGCAGCTGGCTCTGCTCGGTGCTGAGGCCGAAGTCGTCCAGGGCCGCGGCGACGGCGGCTTCGCTGCGGGCGGCACGCTCCGGCTCCGGGACCCCGGCGGCGACATACATCTTGGTGGCCTGATCCGCGGCGCCCACCGCAGCGTAGGAGGCGGCTTGTACCTGCGCGACGGCGAGCAGGAACCAGACCGCCGGAATCAGCAGCAGGGTGCCCAGGCCGATGAACTCCACCAGTGCGGAGCCGGATTCGTCACGGATACTCATAGGCGCTGCCCGTCACCTCCATCTCGCCGACGCCGCCGAAGATCCCCAGAACCGGGTATTGGGCGCGCACGGTGATCCGGACGACGCGCCCATCCTCCGCGCTGCGGTAGTCGTAGCGGATGTCTCTGGCATACCTGTCGGAGATCGAACTGGCGATCAACGCTCGGGTGCGCTCGAGGCCGTCTTCTGCAGTCCGGTCGTGCAGGGCGGCGAACCGGGCACCGGTGGAGGCGGCGTCGATGAGGGTGTTGCGCACGTGGACCATGCCGGCGATCTGCACCACGGCCAAAGACAGTGCCACCAGCAGGGCGGCGATCATGCTGAATTCAGCAGTGGCCGACCCCCGCTCGTCCGGCGCTCGGCGGCCGCGGAGACTCACCGGCTGACTTGGTCGATCGCCTGATTGAACAGGCCTTCGAATGCTGGGGCGGCCAGGGCGAGGAGGCCGGCGACCAGCACCGCGCTCATCAGCGTGATCATCACCCACCCCGGCACGTCGCCGCGGTCCTCGGCGAGCAGCTGAGCGAAGTGGTTCCTCAGGCGTGACATGAGTTCTTCCTTTCGTTTCAGTGGTGAGTCACAGTCCTATCTGAAGCAGGGAAAGCCCCGGGAAGATGGCGAAGATGATGGTCAGCGGTAGGATCCCGAAGACGACCGGAACCAGCATCCCGATCTCCTTGCGCCCAGCCGCCTCCATGAGTTCACGCTTGGAGACTTCCCGCACATCGGCTGCCTGAGCGCGAAGAACCTCGGCCAGCGGTGTGCCGCGCTCAACGGCGACCACCAAACCTTCAAGGAAGCGTGCGATCTGCGGGACGTCAGTGTGACTGCTGAGCGCCCGCAGCGCCTCGGTGAAGGTCTCCCCTGCTTTGACGTGGCGGATGACCTGCGAGAACTCGCCGGCGAGTTCTCCGCGGGCGGTGCGGCTGATCCGCTCAAAGGCTCCCGGGGCGCTCTCACCCGCGCTGACGGCCAGGGCGAGCATTTCCGCAATGGTAGGAAACTCTGCAATCATGCGGGCGCGCCGCCGCCGGATCCGGGCGGCCAGCGCCTGGTCCCGCAGCAAGATTCCTATGATGGCCGCGGCGGTGACCGCTGCCGCTGCCATCAGCAGCTGGAATCGTCCGGCGGCGGCCGAGACCAGCACAGCCAGCAGCGCGATGCCGGCCGCCGCGGCGGCACTGATCAGCTGCTGCAGCCGGTAGTCGGACACGCTGAGCTCCAAGCCGGCCTGGACCAGTCGGCGGCGGAGCTGATCTTGGTTGACGCTGAACCGGTCGAGCTGCCGAAGCGCGACGTTGAGGGTCGGTGTCAGGATCTGTGCTGCGGCGCCTAGGGAGGCTGCGGGCGGCCGCAGTTCTGCCTCAGGGGGAAGGGACGAGCGGACATAGGGCGCAATGCGCTCGACCATGCGCGGCTGGCTCAGGATGGGCAGTGCCCGAATAGCCAGCAGGAGGCCGGCGGCTCCAGCGATATCGGCCAGGGCTGCCCACATCAGCGGTGCACTCATACCAGCACCCGCTCCTCACGCGGCAGGGCGCCGATGCGCAGCATGATGCGGTAGCAGATCACTGAGACCAGCAGACCGGCACCGAGTACTGCCATCCCGGCAGGTCCGCGATACGCTTCGGCTGCTTCAGGGCGGGTCGCCAGCAGCAGGACCACGAACCACGGAGCTGCCACCGCGATGCGCGCCCCATTGACAGTCCAGGACTGCCGGGCGCGGAGCTCACTGCGGGTCCGGGCGTTCTCCCGCAGGACGTCCGCCAAGGTCCCCAGCAGCCTCCCCAGGTCGGTGCCGCCCAGTTCCCGGGTGATCTGCAGTGCCATGATGATTCTGTCTCCGACCGGATCGGCGAGGCGGTCCTTCAGCCGGGCAAGGGCCGGGCCCATCGCCATCCCGGACCGCCAATCCCGGGAGAAGTCAGCGAACGGCTCGCGGAGCGGCTCCGGGCCTGCGCGGCCGAGCTCCATCAGACCCTCCGGCAGGGAGAGCCCCGAGCGGATCGCTGAGCGCAGGTGGTCCACCACATCCGGCCAGACCTCCGCCAGGGCCTCCCGCCGTCGTGAGGCCTGCCAGCGCAGCACCACCCACGGCAGAGCAGAGGCGAAGAGCGCGAAGCACAGCGCTACCGGCCCGGTGCGGGTCAGCGTATAGACCGCCGCGAAGCCCGCCAGGGCACTCAGAGCGGTGGCCGTCACCGGAGCCGAGACAGGCAGGTTCTGATGCCCGGCTTGGTCCAGGAGTGTGCGGATCCGGCGCGACGCGCGGCGCTGTCTGGCGGAACTGGCCCGCTCCGAGGTCAGCGATCCGAAGATCAGCAGGAGTCCTGTTCCCAGGCCGAGTCCGGCCGCCGCCGCAGGAAGCCACATCATGTGACGGCCTCCTGGAGCAGAGAGCGCGCCCGACCGTTGAGCCTCCTGTCTTCGAAGACTGCTCCGGGACGGGGGCGCAGCTGCTGGCCGTCATGGCTGAACAGCGTGGTGGTCTCAATAGTTCCGTCCTCTACGCGGGAGCCGACCCCGAGGATCTCCTGCACATAGCGGCCCTGAGCACCTCGTACGCAGTGAACGACCAGGTCGATGCAGGAGGCCACCGTCGGCACGATGAAGCTGCGGGAGATGTTCTCTCCGGCCATCAGCGGCAGCGTGCAGATCTTTGTCAGGGCGTCCTGGGCAGAGTTCGCGTGCAGGCTGCACATCCCCGGAAGCCCGGCATTGAGCGCTACAAGCATGTCCAGGCTCTCGGCCTCGCGCACCTCCCCGACGATGAGTCTGTCCGGCCGCATGCGCAGTGCCTCCTTGACCAGCCGGCGCAGGGGGATCTCTCCGCGGCCTTCAAGATTCGGCTGGCGGCACTGCAGCCCGACCACATCCCGCAGTGGCACCTGCAGCTCGAAGATCTCCTCCACCGTCACCACACGCTCACGGGGGCCGATCGACCCGGTGAGCGCGTTGAGCATCGTCGTCTTGCCGGCACCGGTGGCCCCGGAGACCAGAATGTTCAGCCCGGCTGCCACGCAGTGCCCCAGGAACTCCGCGGCCTGGGGTGTCAGGGAGTTCCAGGACACCAGGTCCTGCAGCGAGCTGGCCCGGGCGATGAACTTCCGAATATTGACCGCCCACTCGCGGCGGGTGATGTCTGGGATCACGACGTGAAGTCGGGAACCGTCCGGCAGTGCGGCATCGACGAACGGCGAGGACAGGTCCAGCCGCCGGCCTGAGGACTTCAGCATGCGCTCCACCAGATCCCGCACCATGGCTCGGCTCAGCGACACCGAGGTCAGCTCCGGATGCCCCCGCCGCTCCACGAAGACCTGGCCGGGCTGGTTCCACCAGATCTCTGAGATCTCCGGATCGTCCAGCAGCGGCTGCAGTTCGCCGAAGCCCGCGACGGCGTCGAAGATCTTCGAAGCCGCCTGATTCACATCCCCCAGCAGCGGGAGCGAAGAGACCATAGAGCGCCGGTCATACTCCGCCACGGCCGCCTCCACAATGCTTCGTACCGTCTCGGTGTCTTCGGCCGGATCAATCCCGCGAGCACGGATGGTTTCACGCACCTGTTCTTCGACGACGGCAAGTGCGTCCACCAGCGCTCTCCTTCCAATCGCGTGTCATGTACCGACTGCTGGACGATGCTGAGGCGTTGTTGCCTCACCACCCTAGCGACACGTTGAGACTTCGGGTAGCCCCTGCCCAGCACTTGTGGAGAAAGTTCTCGCCTTATCCACAAATGGGACCTTGCACTGACTTTTGGTTACTTTTGATGTAGTTTCCCGCCATGTAGTCGTAGTGTCAAGAGTATGAGGAGATTGGATGTGCGATTCTCGCTGAGCCTCGTGCACGCTCCAGGGGCGGTGAGCTCCGCCCAATGGCGCCGACTTCGGCGCGCCGCGCCCGCCGAGGACCCACATGCTCTCCGGCTCACTGCGGATGCAGCAGCGGTGCCCCATCTCATCACCGGCCGGCAGCTTGCCGCGGCCGTGCGCGGCTGGGTGGAGACTGTGCTCGGTGCTGAATGTCCCCAGCTGCAGCTCAGCGTGGACGGACGCCTTCTTCACGAGCTGCCTGCCGGTTCTGAGCTCATTCACCCTGGAATGGTGGTTCTCCTCAGCCGACCCGGTGCTGAGCTGAATCCCCTGCGGAGTCCGGGTCTCTCGCTCTGCGTGGAGGCCGGTCCCGACTCCGGGCGGCTGATTCCGCTGCGCCGGGGCCGCTGCACGATTGGGCGCGGACGCACCGATGTGCCGATTGCCGATGCCGCACTCTCCAGACAGGAGGCGCTTCTGGATGTCGGGGTTCGCGAAGTCCGGCTGAGGAAGGACGCTCAGGACCCCGGGTGCGAGATCACCGCCGGCGAGGCCCTGGAGCGCGGGGACAGCGTCCTCCGGCTCAGCCTCGAGGCGCCCGATCCGCACCTGCCGGGGGCTTGGCCACCCGAGGAAGTGAGCGTGGGCGAACGCGAACCGGAAGCGCGCCACACCATGATGCTCGCTTTCGCTTTCGTACCGTTGGCGGCCGGCATCGTCCTGGTGGTGGTGACCGGCATGTGGTTCTTCCTGCTGTTCAGTGCCGCCAGCGCCCTGGTGGCCTCGGCCATCTTCCTGCAGGGGCGTCGACGCCGAGTCCGCTACCGACGGGCAGTGGCCCAGGCTGCCTCCGAATGGGCTGCGGCCAACGACCAGGTCCTTCCCTCTCCCGGCCGGGCTGCCGAACTTCTGCGCAGCGGATCGGCCAACGTCACACTGGGTTCCAGTGCGGCGGAGCACCCTGCCGTGCGAGCGGGCCGGGGCCGGCTCCAGGCCCTGGTCGATGCGAGCTCTGCCGGCCGCGAGACTGAGGTCGAGACCGCCGCCGGATTGGATCTCACCGCAGCAGAGGTGACGCTCATCTGCGGTCCTGACCGGGAGACTCACCGGCTGCTGCGTTGGATTCTGCTGCAGCTGCTGCTGAGTCCTGTCCCCACTCACATCACGGTGCTCAGCAGGGAGGATGACGGCCTGTGGATTCCTGAGCTGCGCGATGCCCATCGCTGCCACCTGCGCCTCGCCAGCGAGCAGATCGGCGACCCTCCGGTCGCAGGCAGCGCCGTGCTGATCAGCAGCCGCCCCCTGGAGCAGACGGAGACCGAGCGGCTGCGCCGTTCGGGCTGGCATCTGATCCTCCCGGGCGCGGGACCGGCTCGTGGCGCAGGGATGCCGGGCTGGAGCATCGACCTGGCAGAACGCCGCATCCGACGGCGCACCGCCGCCGCGGAGACCAGCGACCTGGACCGCCCGGAGGCCGAAGCCCTGCGCTTCGACGGTCTCAGCGTCTCCACCTTTCGCCAGCTCAGCCGGCTGGCACTGCGTCACCTTCGTCAGGGCGCCCTCAGCAGCCAGCTGCCCGATCACGCTGCGCAGCCCCTCCAGGGCCCTCTGCTGTGCGGCAGCGCAGTCAACTCCCTCCTGGCGGTACTGGGACCGGGCCGCACAGGCGGGCAGCAGCTGGATCTGGTTGAAGATGGGCCGCACACGCTCATCGCCGGAACCACCGGCTCGGGAAAGTCTGAGCTGCTGAAGACGATTCTGCTGTCGATGTGCGCCCGCTACGGGCCCGAGGAGCTGGCCCTGGTCCTGATCGATTTCAAAGGAGGGGCCGCCTTCCACCAGATGGCGGAGCTGGAGCATGTGCTGGGGGTCGTGACTGACCTTTCTCAGGCAGCGGCCGAACGCACTCTGGAAGGCATTCGCAGCGAACTGACCCGCCGGGAGCGCCTGTTCCTCGCCGCCGGGGCCGGCGACTACGGCGAATACCGCAGAAAGCCCGGTTCAGATCCTCTGCCGCGAATGCTGGTGGTCATCGATGAGTTCCGGATCTTCGCCCACGAACTGCCCGATCAGCTGGATGAACTGATGCGTCTGGCGACGCTCGGCCGCTCCCTGGGACTGCATCTGGTGCTTTCCACGCAGCGCCCGCAGGGAGTGGTCACCGCAGACATTCGGGCGAATATCGGGGCCAGCATCGCGCTGCGGATGCGCAGCGAGGATGAGTCCCGCGACGTCATCGGAGAGCCCACCGCTGCATCGATCTCCCGCCGTCTTCCAGGACGGGCGCTGCTGCGACGTCCCGGTGAGCCGGTCACCGAGTTTCAGACGGCGCTGCTGCAGGCCGCCAAGGCTCCGCTGCGTCTGGCGCCTAAGTTTCCGACCGGGTCCTCGCAGCACCGCAGCGCAGACGCCCCGGGAGCGAGTGGATCCGACGCGCAGTCCCCGCACTCCGAGCACGGCCCACTCACGCACACCGGCCAGATCGTCGCCATGCTGCGAGAGGAGCTTGACCGACGCGGCCAGCGGCGCCGGCACACGCCGCTGCTTCCGCCGCTTCCCGACCATCTGGAGGCTCACGAGGAGCTGACACCGATGCCCGGAACTGTCCTGCTGGGT
Source organism: Nesterenkonia sp. (assembly GCF_029265375.1). GTDB lineage: Bacteria > Actinomycetota > Actinomycetes > Actinomycetales > Micrococcaceae > Nesterenkonia. The sequence goes on along the minus strand of NZ_JAJUJJ010000010.1, from coordinate 43,625 downwards.
CGCATCGACGACCCGGCTGCCCAGCAGCAGCGTGACCTGAGGCTTGATCCGGCGGAACCTCAGTGCTGGGCATTCATCGGCGAGGCTCCGGCCTCGGGTTCGGCAGCCGCTGCCGCCGCCGCTGCCCAGTTCATGGCCGCTTTCCAGGCCCGGGAAGAAGCGGATGTGTATCTGTTCGACGGCGACCGCAGCCTGGCGGGCCTGGCCGACCATCCCCGAGTGGGCGCCTGGCTGACCGAGGAGGACGCGGCCGAGGCCGCCCATTGTCTGCGCCAGCTGTGCCAGGAGCTGTCACGACGTCGTCTCGATCCTGGCTGTGCCGGCCGGCCGCTGCTGCTGGTGGTGACCGGTTACAGCCAGTGGGCGGCGTTGGCTCAGTCCAGTGCGGCCGCCGGCTGGGAGCATGATCTGGGCACGCTCGCCGCGGAGGGACCACAGGGCGGGATCTCGGTGCTGCTCAGCGGCGGTCGGGAGTTGGCCGTCGGCCGGCTGGCGGGCCGCATCCCGCATAAGGTCTACCTGCCCTTCGCCTCCAGCCAGGAGGTCACCTACCTGTGGCCCCAGCTGCGCACCTGCGAGCCGCTCCCCGGCCGCGGGGTGCTGATCAGCCCCAGCGTGGGTTCGCCGGGATTGACCGTTCAGCTGGTCACCTCTGCCCCACCTCCAGCCGCCGATCCCGACGCCGCCGCGCCTCTGCTGCGGGTGCGCCCGCTGCCGGGGCTGCTGCCTGTCGCGGAGCTGCCGAGGACTCCGCAGGCGGGTGGGGGTGCTGTGGTCGGGGTGCAGCAGTTCGACTGGTCGCCGGCGGTATACACCCCCGGGCCGGCCAATCTCATTCTCGGGTCTCCCGGAACCGGGAAGAGCACCTGCCTGCAGCTTCTGGCAGCCCGGCTGCAGAACACGGCGCTGGTGCGCGGCGGCACCGGCCAGATCGGCGCCTTGGAGCAGCGACCGGATCATCTGCTGATCGACGACGCCCACCGCTGCACCGACCAGGAGCACGCACAGATCGAGCAGGCCCTGGCCCAGGGAGTGCGCGTGGTGGCCTCCGCCGTCCCGCAGCCGGCCGTGCTCACCCAGCTGCCGTGGGCCCACCGCGCCCGCGCCCAGGGCAGCAACGTGCTGCTCAGCCCGGTCAGCCGCAGCGAGGGTGAAGCCCTGGGCGTCGTCGTGCCAGTCCTGGAGCAACCGGTGCCCGGCCGCGCAGTTCACCTTCGCCCAGGAGGTCCGGTGCTGGTGCAGTGGGCCCTGCCCGATCACAGGCAGAACACCGCCGCTGGCGCTGACCAGAACCGCTGGGCGCAGCAGCCCAAGCCGGCCGCCGGCACGGAGACCGGCAGACGTGCCGCATGAGACTTTTCTCATGTCAGCCGCCTTTCAGCGTTTTGCCGGTCAGCGGTGAGCCTGCCTCACTAATCATGGGTGTATGAGCACTGAGTTGACGCACCCCCCGGTACCTGTCCGTTCTGTCCGTGGCCGCCGTCGCCGCGCTGGGCCTGGCCGCCTGCGCACCCGAGGAAACCGAAGACGCCCCTGCCGGTGACGCCGAGGGCCAGGTGGAGACCGAAGACCAGACAGAAGCGACTCCCGACGACGCCGCCGGAGAGGAGACCACACCGGCGGAGACCGAGCCGACTGATGAGGCCACCGAGGAGCCGACTGCCGAGGCAACGGATCAGGCCACCGGTGAGGCCGGCGACTCTGCTGTCCACCAGGCCCTGGAGGCCGTGCTGGCGGAGTATCCCGACGGGGTGATCACCGAGTTCGACGACGAGGGCAGCTATGTGGAGGTCTTCGTCTTCGACGGCAGCACCGAGTGGGAGTTGGAGGTCGACGCAGAAACCTTCGAGATCATCGACACCGAGGACGATGGCATCGACTCGGATGACCAGCGCAAGGCCCAGGCCGTGGAGATCGACATTGCCGAAGCCCTGGAGGCCGCCGAGACCGAAGGCGAAGCCGATGTCCACTCCGGTGAGCTCGATGAGGAGGACGGCACTGTGGTCTACCAGATCGAGCTGACCAACGACGTCGAGGTCTACGTGGACGTCACCAACGCAGAGGTGGTCAACGTCGACCGCTGAGCCGCCTCCCACACCTGACTGCGCTGCGGGCCCTATGGGTAGACTGAACGAGCTGCCCTATAGGGCCCGCAGCTGTTAGGAACATGTGTGACGGAAGGGAAGCTTCGGTGAGTGGTGACCACGGCGCACAGGCGCCCCCCACCTCGGGGCGCGATCTCACGGGCTTCACCCCCAAAGCCAGGGCCTGGCGGGCGTTCTTCGAAACCTCCGCGCTGATCACCGACCGGATGGAGAAGCTGCTGCACGCCGCCACCGGCCTGAAGCTCAGCGACTACAACCTGCTGCTGCTGCTCTCCGAGGCCACCGGCAATCAGCTGCGCATGGGTGAGCTGGCGGAGAAGATGGTGTTCTCGCCCTCTCGGCTGTCCTATCAGGTGAAGTCGCTGGCCGCGCGCGGACTGATCGACCGCTGCACCGACGAGAACGACCGGCGCGGCATGACAGCGCGGCTGACGCAGGAGGGCCGGCGCGTCTTCGCCGAGGCCTCAGCCGTCCACGCTCAGCACATCCGGAAACTCTTTCACCCCGCGCTGGATGATGCGCAGGCCGAAGATCTGCGCGCTATCTGCGAGCAGATCCACACCACAGTGGAGCAGGCCGACACCCTGGACTGAGCGGCGAGCGGTCAGGTCTGCACCAGTTCCACGTGGACCGAATCGGCCCGACGGCGCAGCAGGTCGATCTCCTGCAGGGACGCCTGGACTGCGGCCAGCGCCAGCCGCTGGTCCACCGGGTCGCAGTCCGGCTCCACCTCCACCCCGATGCTGAGCTCCGGGCCGTGTCCGCCGCCGAGCACTCGCTCTCCGGATCTGCTGGTGGTCAGGATGCCCGGATGAGGCCGCAGCTGAAGCCGCGCGACTCCGGGGCACTGCTCCGGGATGCCCTGCAGGGCATCGGCCAGCTCGGCGTCGAGGTAGCTGGGCCGCCAGTCCCGTCCTTGGGCCAGGGCTTCGACCGCGGGCCGGCGGATGGTGTAGGTCAGCTCGGCTGGGGTCTCTGGCCGGGCCGGGTCCAGCACCACCAGGTCGGCTTCCTCGGCCAGAGCGGCGAGCATAATGCGTTCGGCCTCAGCCGCGACCGGGCGCGCCTGCCGGTGCCAGGAGGTCAGCGCCTCCACGTCGGTGAACACCGGCAGCGCGCGGCGACCATCTGGTGTGGTGAGCGAGACCAGGGAGATCTCCGCCTCTTTGTCCCCGGATTCGGCGTCCGCACTTCCGGTGGCCAGCACCGGGGCGAAGAGCCGCTGGCCGGCCAGCGCGGCCACGAACTCGGCCTCGCTGATCTGCCCGGCTATGAGCCGGCTTCGGGCCTGGGCGACCGCGGGCGGGGTGCGGCCGTCGTCGCCGTCGAAGGTGTGCAGCGGGTTGCCCTCGCCGCTGAGGTCACGGCCCGCCCACGGGATGCCCGCCGAATCAGCGGCGGCGTGGTGGGCGGCTGCTGCGTCCTCCGCGTGCCCAGGGTCCTCACCGCCGGTGGTTCCGCCGGCGCTGGAGGGTCTGCTGGCCAGCAGGTGAGCGATATGGGCCGGAAGCTGCCGACCCTCGGCTGCGGGACTCATGCGGAGTCGGCGGCCACCTTCAGCGCCTCCGGCAGGGTGAAGCGCCCGGCGTAGAGGGCCTTGCCCATGATGGCGCCCTCCACTCCGGAGGAGACCATCTTGGCCAGTGCCGCCACATCCTCGAGCGAGGAGATGCCGCCTGAGGCGATCACCGGGCGGTTGGTCTTCGCGCTGACCGCTGTCAGCAGCTCTGTGTTGGGACCGCGCAGGGTGCCGTCCTTGGTCACGTCGGTGACCACGTAGCGGGGGCAGCCGGCCTCCTCCAGCCGGGTGAGGACTTCCCAGAGGTTGCCGCCCTCTTTGGTCCATCCGCGGGCGGCCAGGGTCTCTCCGCGCACGTCCAGTCCCACGGCGATCGCTTCGCCGTGGCGGGCGATGGCAGAGGCGGTCCATTCCGGGTCCTCCAGGGCCGCGGTGCCCAGATTCACCCGGGTCGCGCCCATCTCCAGGGCTCGTTCCAGGGACTCGTCATCGCGGATTCCGCCGGAGAGTTCGATCTTGATGCCGATCTGATCGACCACCCGCGCCAGCACTTCGCGGTTGTGACCCCGGCCGAAGGCGGCGTCCAGATCCACCAGGTGGATCCATTCGGCCCCCTGGTCCTGCCAGGTCTGGGCGGCCTCCAGGGGGTCGCCGTAGCTGGTTTCGGAGCCGGCTTCGCCCTGCACCAGGCGGACGGCTTGGCCGTCGGCGACGTCGACGGCGGGCAGCAGCTGAAGCGCGGGGACGCTGCCGGAACGGGTGCTGGGGGCGGCGGCCTGAGCAGCGGCGGGCCCGCTCTGGGCGCTGTGGGTCTCAGCGCGCTGGGTGGAGGCTGCCTGGGAGGGCGCGTTGGGGCTCGGTTCGGCGGAGGGGGTGTGGCTCATGGGGTCTCTTTCGGCGGGTCTAGAGTGAGGTGATCCAGTTGCGCAGCAGCTGCATGCCGGCGTCGCCGGATTTTTCGGGATGGAACTGGGTGGCTGACAGGGGCCCATTCTCCACCGCGGCCACGAAGTCCGTTCCGTGGTGGGACCAGGTGACCTTCGGAGGGGCGATGGCGGCACTGGTCTGGTCGAAGTCCCAGGTCTGCACGGCATAGGAGTGCACGAAGTAGAACCGCTGATCCGCCAGCCCGTCGAAGAGCACGGTGTCCTCGGGCGGCCGCACGGTGTTCCACCCCATATGGGGGACCACCACGTCCTCGGGCAGGGCGGTGACCTCCCCGGGCCACTCCCCCAGCCCGGCCGCGGCGATGCCGTGCTCGACTCCGCGTTCGAAGAGCACCTGGTGGCCCACGCAGATTCCCAGCACCGGCCGGGAGCCGGCGATGCGGCGGCCGATCCAGCGTGGTGCGCCGATCCGGTTGAGCGCCTCCATCACGGCGGCGAAGGCCCCGACGCCGGGCACCACAAGTCCGGAGGCGTTGAGAATGGTCTGGGCGTCCTGGGTGAGCTCGACCTCGGCGCCGGCGCGACGCAGGGCGCGCACTGCCGAGTGCACATTGCCGGAGCCGTAGTCCAGCACTGCCACCTGGGGCTGCGGGCTCACAGCGCTCCCTTGGTGGAGGGGATCTCGTCGGTGCGGGGGTCGGACTCCACGGCAGCGCGCAGCGCCCTGGCGAAGGCCTTGAACTGGGCTTCGACGATGTGGTGGGGGTCGCGCCCGGCCAGCAGCCGCATATGCAGGCAGATGCCGGCGTGGTAGGTGATGGATTCGAACACGTGGCGGGTCATGGACCCGGTGAAGTGTCCGCCGATGAGGTGGTACTGCTGGCCTTCAGGCTCTCCGGTGTGCACCAGGTAGGGCCGTCCGGAGACGTCGACGACGGCGTGGGCCAGGGCCTCGTCCAGCGGGACGGTGGCTTCGCCGAACCGGCGGATCCCGCGCTTCTCGCCCAGGGCGGTGCGCAGCACCTCGCCGAGCACAATGGCGGTGTCCTCCACGGTGTGGTGGACATCGATGTGGGTGTCGCCCTCTGCCTCAACGGTCAGGTCGATGAGTGAATGCTTGGCCAGTGCGGTGAGCATGTGGTCGTAGAACGGCACAGTGGTGCTGATCTGTGAGCTGCCGGTGCCGTCGAGGTCCAGGCGCACGGAGACATGCGATTCGCTGGTGGTGCGTTCCATCTGGGCTGCGCGTGAGGGTTCACCGCGCCCGGGGACTGCTTCTGCTCCCATAAGGGGTCCATCCTATCGGTTGAGGTAGCGGCGCAGGGAGTCCAGGAAGGCGCTGGTCTCCTCTGGGGTGCCGGCGGTGACGCGCAGGTGTCCGGGGATCCCGACGTCGCGGATGAGGATGCCGTCATCGAGCAGGTGCTCCCAGGCGGCATGGGCGTCGTCGAGCCCGCCGAAGAACACGAAGTTGGCATCCGAGGGGTGAGGGGTCAGGCCCATGGCCTCCAGCTCGGTGACGATCCGATCCCGCTGGGCTTTGATCCGCTCCACATTGCCCATCAGGACCTCTGCGTGGTCCAGGGCGGCGCAGGCGGCGGCCTGCGTGACGGCTGAGAGATGGTAGGGCAGCCGCACCAGGCGCAGCGCGTCGGTGACTGCGGCAGCGGCGGCCATGTAGCCCACCCGGCCCCCGGCCATGGCGAAGGCCTTGCTCATGGTGCGGGTGACGATCAGTCGCGGCCGCCCCTCCAGCAACTGCAGGGCTGAGGGGGTGCCGGGCTGCCGGAATTCGCCGTAGGCCTCGTCCACCACCACCATGGTCTCGGATTCTTCGGCAGCCCGATAGGCAGCCTCCACCACCTCCAGGTCCAGCGCGGTGCCGGTGGGGTTGTTCGGTGAGCAGAGGATCACCACATGCGGGCGGTGCCGGCGGATCTGATCGGCGACGTCCTGGGCGGACTGGGTGAAATCCGGGCTGCGGGTGCCGGGAATGTAGTCGCTGTAGACCCCGCGGGCGTAGAGCGGATACATCGAATAGGTCGGCGGGAAGGCCATGACGCTGCGGCCCGGGCCGGCGAAGGCCTGCAGGATGTGCTGCATCACCTCATTGGAGCCGTTGCCGGCCCAGATCTGCTCGGGTGTGACCGGGACTGCGGATTCGGCGCTGAGGAATGCAGCGAGCTTCTCACGCAGCAGCGTGAATTCGCGGTCGGGGTACCGGTTGAGCCGCTGGGCGGCAGCGCGCACCTGACTGCTGATGGCTTCGACCACCTCAGTGGGGACGTCGTAGGTGGTCTCGTTGACGTTGAGCATGGCCGCAACGTTCAGCTGGGGCGCGCCGTAGGGCTGCTGTCCCCTCAGCTCCTCGCGGATCGGCAAGGCATCCAGGGGTGATTGGGTCACCTGACCATGGTAGTGCCGGCGGCCTGACGCAGGCTCGCCGCCGGGCGGTCGTCTCACTCTGCGGGAGCGCTGCGCAGAGCGGCCTCAGTCGGCGGGAACGTGCAGGACCTGGCCGGGCTGCAGCTGCGAGCTGTCCAGATCATTGAGCTCCACGATCTGCCCCATCACCTGGTGGATGTCACCGGCAGCAGGGGCGTCGGAGGCGATGGTCCACAGGGTGTCCCCCGGGGAGACGGTGACCTCGACGGCCTCGACGCCGGGCTGGCCTGCGGTGGTGGCCTGGACGGAGTTGAACGCGGAGGTCGCGGCGAACAGCGCTCCTGCCAGCAGCGCGATGGCGAGCATCATCACCGGCAGTCCCACCAGCAGCAGCCGGCCGCGCCGGGTGAGCCGCAGCCCCGCGGTGTGCTGTGTGAGGCTGGTGTGCACTGTCTCAGTGTTCGCGGTGGCAGTCATGGGGAAGTCCTCCTGTTTCGAACCTGTGTTCTATTTATAGCACATATCTTCGAACTGCGTCGCGACACTCGCACACATCTATGGAATCTGTATGCGGTTTCGCGTACTCTGATGCCAACCGTTCGAAGTGACGTTCGACGTCGTGACTATCCCAGCAGAGGGGTAGGACACCGGAACTGTCACCTCGGCCCGAGCAGGAGGAGACACGCAGATGGCGACCCAGGCCGACGACGCGACTCAGCAGCCGCCGAAGAAGCTCACCGAGCGGCAGCGCAAGATCGTGGACATGATTCAGTCCTCACTGGCGGAGCGCAGCTATCCTCCCTCGATGCGGGAGATCGGCGATGCCTGCGGGCTGGCCTCCCTCTCCTCGGTGACCCACCAGCTCTCCCGCCTGCAGCAGCTGGGGTATCTGCGCCGGGTGCCGGGCAAACCGCGGGCCATGGAGGTCATCCGGGACTCCTCGGGCCGCCTGCTGACCGAGGAGCAGCCCACCGCTGCAGAGCAGACTTCGGCCGCTGAGGCCGACAGCACCGTAGTGGATCTGGACGCCTACCGCGCCGGCGCGGACTCACGCACCGCCGATGTTCCGCTGGTGGGACGGATCGCCGCCGGCGGACCGATACTGGCGGAGCAGAACGTCGAGGATGTGATGCCGCTGCCACGCCAGCTCACCGGTGAGGGTGAGCTGTTCATGCTTCAGGTCCGCGGTGATTCGATGATCGAGGCCGGCATCTTCGAGGACGACTGGGTGGTGGTGCGCCGCCAGCCTGATGCGGACAACGGGGACATCGTTGCTGCGCTGCTGGATGATGAAGCCACCGTCAAGACGCTCAAGCGGCGCGACGGTCACCAGTGGCTGCTGCCGCAGAACCGCATGTACGAGCCGATCCTGGGCGATGAGGCCACCATTATGGGCAAGGTCGTCACCGTGCTGCGCTCCCTCTAGTCCGCCCTGGGGCAAGACTGAGAGTATTCGCGCAAACTATCGCGGCCGCGGCTACGAAGTCTGGCGCAGCCGGCTCAGCGCCCCGCGGGCGATGCGGCCGTCAGTGGTGGCCCAGAAGTCGGGCATAGAGCGCTTCAGGAAGCCGCCGTACTGCTTAGTGGCCAGCCGGGAATCCAGCACGGCCAGGACTCCGCGGTCCTCTGCGGTGCGGATCAGCCGTCCGGCCCCCTGGGCCAGCCGGATGGCGGCATGGGTGGCGGAGACTGTCATGAACCCGTTGCCGCCGGCGCGGGCCACCTCCTGGGTGCGGGCGCTCATCAGCGGGTCGTCCGGGCGCGGGAAGGGAATCCGGTCGATGGCCACCAGCCGGCAGGACCGTCCGGGGACGTCCACACCCTGCCACAGGCTCATGGTGCCGAACAGGCAGGTCTCCTCCTCCTCGGCGAATTGCCGCACCAGAGCTGACATGGTCGCATCACCCTGGCAGAGGATGGGCACATCCAGCTGCTCGCGCAGCTGTTCGGCCGCCTCCTCGGCAGCCCGACGCGAGGAGAACAGTGCCAGAGCCGCCCCGCCGGAGGCCTCGATCAGCTCGGCCAGCTCCTGACGCTGGTCCTCCTGGGTCTTCAGCGACGGCGGCGGAAGATGCTTGGCCACATACAGCACGCCCTGGGTTGGGTAGTCGAAGGGGCTGCCCACATCGGCGGCGTCCCAGGCTGGAGCCTTCTCCCCCAGCAGGCCGAGCGATCCTGCGATCGGCTCGAAGCTGTCCCCCAGCGCCAGGGTGGCTGAGGTCAGCACCACGGTCCGGTCGCCGAACAGGCCCTCGCGCAGCCGGCCGGCCACGGTGGTGGGCCCCACGTAGATCAGCGGCGGCTCGGAGAGGTCTGCCGGCTGGTATCCCTGGCCGGGGGTGAAGGTGCCGGGCCGGGAGAGCCAGATGACGTCGGCGGTCTCGCCGGCATCCAGCATCCGGTTGGTCACATCCAGCACGGCCTGCAGGCGGGCTCGGGCGGTGGTGCGTCCGGCGTCGGCGTCGTCCCCGGAGGGTTTGGAGTCTGAAAGAGCTGTCTTGGCGGCGTCGCGGGCTGCCTGCACTGCAGCGGCCTGCTGGGGGTTCAGCCCGCGGGCAAGCAGACCCTCCTGCACGCCGCCGAAAGCCGCCTCGATGCCGGCGGCGGCGTTCTGCAGTGCCTCCACATTGATGGCGGTGTGTTTGCGGGCGGAGCTTGCGGCGGCCTGGATCATCTGTGCTGAGAGCTGGACCGTGACCGCGGAGGTGACCCGTTCGGCCAGCTCATGCGCCTCGTCGATGATCACGGCCTCATGCTCGGGCAGCACGTCCAGGCCCTCGAACGCGTCAATGGCCAGCATGGCGTGATTGGTGACGATCAGATCCGCCTCGGCAGCTTTCTGCCGCGCCAGCTCGGAGAAGCACTCCTCCGCCATCGGGCATTTCCGCGGGCCGATGCAGTCCACGGCGTTGACCGAGACCTGCCGCCAGGCGCGGTCGGTCACGCCCTCGGGCAGGTCGTCGCGGTCTCCGGTCTCGGTCTCCTCGGCCCATTCCCGCAGCATGAGCACCTCTTTGCCCAGCCGGGTGGAGGGCTCATAGGTGGTCACCCCTCCACCGGGCTCGATGCCGGCGGCGAACAGCGCCTCCTGGTCGTCGTCCTCCTCGGGGAAGCCACCGGCCAGCTTCTGCCGGCACAGGTAGTTGGCCCGGCCCTTGACCAGCGCCACCTCGGCCGGCCGGGGCAGCTCCTCGGTGATCGATTCAAGCAGGCGGGGTAAGTCGCGGCCCATGATTTGTGCCTGCAGCGCCAAGGTGGCGGTGGAGATCACCACCGGTTTGCCCGCCTCCACTGCGTGGGCGGCCGCAGGCACCAGGTAGGCCAGGGATTTGCCGGTGCCGGTGCCGGCCTGGACCAGCAGGTGCCGCTCCTTCTCCAGAGCGTGGGCGACCCGGCGGGTCATCTCCGCCTGACCGGAGCGCTGCGCGCCGCCGAAGGCCGCCACGGCGGTCTCCAGCAGCTGCGCAGCCCGTTCAGCCCCCGGGCCCTGCGGCACCGTGGAGCCGGTGGGCTCGCCGGTCTGCGGCGCGTCAGCGGTGGCAGGCGCGGAGTGGACGGTGGAGGTCATACCCTCAGTCTCGCACCTGGTATGCGGCCAGGTCCGGAGCCAGCGCCGCACGGACCTTCACGCTGAGCCGAGTGCCCTCCTCCTGGTAGCTGGTGGAGAGGATTTCGGCGTCTTCGGCGTGCAGCCGGGACACCACCTCACCGTAGGCGTAGGGCACCAGCAGCTCCAGGGCGACGTCGGGCCGCGGGATCGCCGCTGCGATGCGTTCCTTCAGCTCCTCGATGCCTTGACCTGTGTGCGCTGAGACCACCGCCACATGGGGTTCACGACGGCGGATCCGGTCGATCACGTGGTCCTCGGCCGCATCGGCCTTGTTCAGCACGATGATCTCGTCCACCTGGTGCGCATCCACCTCGGTCAGCACTTTGCGCACTGCGGCGATCTGGCTCTCCGGCTCCGGGTGGGAGGCGTCGACCACATGCAGAATCAGGTCCGCATCGGCCACCTCTTCCAGGGTGGAGCGGAAGGCCTCCACCAGCTGGGTGGGCAGCTGACGGACGAAGCCGACAGTATCGGAGAGGGTGTAGCCGATCCCGTCCGGGGTGACCGCTTTGCGGGTGGTGGGATCCAGGGTGGCGAACAGTGCGTTCTCCACCAGCACCCCAGCGTCGGTGAGGCGGTTGAGCAGGCTAGACTTGCCGGCATTGGTGTATCCGGCGATGGCCACCGAGGGCACCGCGTTGCGCCTGCGATTGGCTCGCTTGGCCTCCCGGGCTGGCTTCATGGCGGCGATCTCACGGCGCAGCTTGGCCATCCGCTGGTTGATGCGGCGGCGGTCCAGCTCGATCTTGGTCTCACCGGGGCCGCGGGATCCGATGCCGCCGCCAGCGGCACCCACACGGCCGCCGGCCTGGCGGGAGAGCGACTCGCCCCAGCCGCGCAGGCGCGGGAGCATGTACTCCATCTGCGCCAGCTCCACCTGGGCCTTGCCCTCGCGGGATTTGGCGTGCTGGGCGAAGATGTCCAGGATCAGGCCGGTGCGGTCGATGACCTTGACCTTGACGATGTCCTCCAGGCCGCGGCGCTGGGAGGGCGCCAGCTCGGAGTCCACGATCACGGTGTCGGCGCCGAGTTCGGCCACCGCATCTTTGATCTCCAGGGCCTTGCCGGAGCCGAAGTAGGTGCCCGGGTCCGGGGTCGCGCGGCGCTGCAGGAAGCCGTCCAGCACAGTGGATCCTGCGGTCTCTGCCAGGGCGGCCAGCTCACGCAGCGAGTATTCGGCCTCTGCCGCGTTCCCGGAGGTGTAGAGGCCGGCCAGCACCACACGCTCCAGGCGCAGCTGCCGGTATTCGACCTCGGTGACGTCCTCCAGCTCGGTGGAGAGTCCCTCCACGCGCCGCAGGCTGCGGCGTTCGAAGAGGTCGTACTGGTCGCCGTCGTGTACGGTGTGGGCCTCGGTCTCGGCCAGCTCACGGGCCCGGCCGTCCAGAACACCGCGGCCGGCGTCGTCGTGGTCCTCGGACTGCTGCCGGGCACCGTTCTGGTCCCCGGACTCAGCCTGGTCAGCGGACTCGGGCTGGTCTGGGGCGTCTGTGCGGTGCTGCTCGTCGGCGATGAACGGGGTGACGCGGGCCTTATCGGCCGCGAGGATGCGGGCGATGGTCTCGTCGACCGTCGACGGGTGCGAAGATTTCTTCTGTTCAGTCATATATTCCTTGCCCGCGCCGATGACGGCGTCGCCTCAGGCGGCGCGATGCGCGGGTCTTGTTCGAGTGGATGGTCGAGCAGGCTCAACCGGCGGCGCTGCGAGGGCCGTGTCCGGGAGCGGGCTGAAGTACTCAGGCTGCGAAGCGGGGCCGTGCGTACTGGGTCGGGCGAATCCACATAATGTCCATCGTACTACGATTCAACCGATGGACTCTTCGCATTATTTCACCTCCCCTGAGGGCCCGTTCCAGCGGCGCAGCCTCGAGGTGCAGCTGGCTGGCCGATCGGTGACGGTGAGCACCGCACCGGGGATCTTCTCCCCCGACGGCGTGGACAAGGGGACCCGGGTGCTGCTGCAGGAGGTGCCGGACCCCGCCCAGGGCGGGCATCTGCTGGATATCGGCTGCGGCTGGGGCCCGATTGCGCTGAGCCTGGCGATGCGGGCGCCCCAGGCCACGGTGTGGGCGGTGGACGTCAATGAGCGGGCCCGCACGCTGTGCGCGGAGAACGCCGCCGCCTTGGGCTTGGACACTGTGCTGGTTCTCCCGCCCGAGGAGGTGCCTGCCGATCTGCAGTTCTCCACCATCTGGTCCAACCCGCCGATCCGCATCGGGAAGCCGGCCCTGCACGAGCTGCTGCTGCGCTGGCTGCCGCGGCTGGCGCCCGGCGGCGAGGCCTGGCTGGTGGTGCAGAAGAACCTGGGGGCCGACTCGCTGCAGCGCTGGCTGGCCGGGCAATTGCAGGAGGCCTTCACTGTGGAGCGGGCCGCCAGTCAGAAAGGGTTCCGGCTGCTGCGCGTGGCGCGCCATGCGGCTGACGGGCAGGCGCGCTCCGGCGGGACAGGCGGACAGACCGGCGCCGGGCAGACTTCCGGCGGGGGACAGCGATGACGGCTGCTGCTCGCCTGGATGCCCTGCCGCTGGAGGAGCTGGAGGAAGAGGTCATCTTCTCCGAGTGGCGTGCGCTGCGCGCGGTGAGCTCACGGTCGCTGCAGCGCACCGCCGCGCTGCTGGAGGCCCTGGGGGTGGACCCGCAGCGCAGTCCCGCACCGATCCTGGGGGTGGTCGGCTCCAAGGGCAAAGGCACGGCGGCCGCCTACGCCTCGGCCGCACTGGCCGCCCGCGGGGTGCGGGTCGGAACGGTGATGAGCCCGGGGGCGGTCTCCAATGCGGACCGGATCCGCGTTGACGGGCAGGCCGCAGATGCTCGGGCGCGACGCCGGGCGCTGCTGCGGATTGCTGAGGCTGTGCGTGGACTGCCGAAGCCGACGGCGTCGAGCGGGTACTTAGCCCCCACCGGACTGTTCATTGTGATGGCCATGCTGATCTTCGCCGAGGAGCAGGTGGAGGCAGTGGTGGCGGAGGCCGGTATCGGGGGCGGTTCGGATGATCTTTCGCACTGGCCGCTGACTGCGGTGGTGGTCACCGGGATCTTCGCTGAGCATCTGGACATACTGGGCCCCACGGTGGCCGATGTGGCCCGCGATAAGGCCGCGGTGATCCGTCCGGGCACCGGGCTGGTGGTCAGCCTTCCGCAGTCCGCGCAGGTCCACCAGATCGTCCAGGAAGCCTGCACTTCCGCCGGGGCGCGTCTGCTGACGGCTTCCCCGCAGGCGACGGCGCTGGTTGCGCATCTTCCTGCCGGCTACGCCCGGGACAATGCCGCGGCCGGTCTGACGGCAGGTTTCGCGCTGCCGGTTCCCGCCGCCGGTGCGACGCCGGCCGCGGCGGAGGCTGTGGTGGGCTCGGTGCATTATCCGGGCAGGCTGTCGGTGCACGACGCCGGCAGCGGCGGCCGCGTGGTGGTCGACTCGGCGGTCTCAGCAGACGGCCTGGCTGGGGCCCGCCGGTTCGCCGCCGCCGAGCTGGATGGGCTGGACCAGGTGCTGGTCTGCCTGCCGCCGTCGAAGGATCTGGATGGTTTCGTCCACCAGCTGGAGGACTTCTCCGGGCCGAAAGTGTTCGTGGAGCTTCCGGGGGCCTATATCGGTGTGCCGGATCGCGGCCAGTGGCCGGATGCTCCGGGCTGGCACTGGCTGCGGTTGGAGGATCTGGGCGAGTCCGGTGTCCACGCCGCCCCCGGGTCGGCTCAGCTGGCTGAGACGCTGGATCGCCGTCGCTCTTTGGCCGTGGGGACGGTGCTGTTCACCTCGCTGGTGCTGCGCACTCTCAGGGCCGAGGCTGGTCGCCTGTTTGTGCCTCCGGGGCAGGATGTCACTGCGGGAGGTACTCGGCGGTGAGTTCCCCGGTGTAGACCAGCGTGGCGGGTCCGGAGAGCTCCACCTCTTCAGCGCCGTCGCTGCGTTGGCTGAACCGCACGGTCACCTTGCCTCCGGGCACGCTGACTCGCCAGGTGTCCACCCCGTCTCCGGCGGCCCAGACGCGGACTGCCGCAGCGGCCGCGCAGGCTCCGGTGCCGCAGGAGAGCGTCTCCCCCACGCCGCGTTCGTGCACGCGCATGCGCACCCGGCCCACACCTGCCTCGACCAGCGGTTCGGCCGGCACCACGAACTCCACATTGGTGCCGTTCGGCGGCGTGGGGTCCACGGTCGGGGCGCGGTGCAGATCCAGGTTCTGCAGCGCGGCCGGCTCAGAGAGCGCCACGACTGTGTGCGGGTTTCCCATGGAGATGCTCAGGGCCGGGCGCGGTTCGGACAGCCCTGCGGCACGGACCAGGGAGTCGCTGGCCCGTTCGGAGGCGAGCTCGGGGTCGATGAAGGACCACACTCCCATGCTGACCGCGTAGCCTTCCTCTGACTGCCGCACGGTCTTCAGCCCGCCGCGGGTGAGGACGGGCAGGGTGTCCTCGGCAAAACTCGCCAGTCCTTGGGCACGCAGGTAGTGGGCGAAGGCCCGCACGCCGTTGCCGCACATCTCGGAGACGGATCCATCACTGTTGCGATAGTCCATGAACCACAGCGGCGCCTGGTCGGTGCTGGTCAGCCCGGTTGCGGCCAGTTCGGCGCGACCGGCGTCGAACAGGTGGGCCGGCACGGCACGGATCAGCCCGTCGGCGCCGATTCCCCGGTGGCGGTCGCACAGTGCGGCGACCAGCTCGGCGTCGAGCTGTTGGGATCCGGCGGGGTCGGCTACGAGCACAAAGTCGTTGCCGGTGGCGTGCACCTTGGTGAACTGCATGGTCCTAGTCAACCATCTGCGGGGCCGATTGCTTCCACAGCATTCTCGAGCAGCTGCGGGCTGGGTGCCTCGAGCCAGTGGATGCGCGGGTCGGCGCGGAACCAGGTCTCTTGGCGCCGGGCGAATCTGCGGGTGGCGGTGATGATGTCTTCCACGGCTTGGTCTTCGGACCAGGCGCCGTCGATGACGCGGAGGTACTGCTGGTATCCGATGGCGCGGGAGGCGGTGCGGGATTCGCGCAGCCCGGCCGCTTCCAGGGTCCGGACTTCCTCCAGAAGCCCCTGGCTGCGCATCTGGTGGACGCGCTCGGCGATGCGCTGGTGCAGCAGGGCCCGGTCCACGCGCAGACCGATCTGCACCACCGGTTCCACAGCGGGCTCATACCTGCGCTGCGGCATATAGGAGCTGAAGCTGCGTCCGGTCAGCCGCACCACTTCCAGGGCACGCACCAGCCGGCGTACATCGGCGATGACGGCGGCTGATTCTGGGTCGCTGCGGCGCAGTTCGTCGCGAAGCGCTGCGGCGCCGCTGGCCTGCAGCTCGGCAGTGATCTGGGCTCGCAGCTGCGGGTCTGTGGGTGGGAATTCGATGGCGTCGGTCACCGCCCGGATGTAGAGCCCGGAGCCGCCGGCCAGGATGGGGGTGCGGCCGCGGCTGCGGATCTGGTCGATGATCCGGCGGGTCTGGTGCTGGTAGTCGGCCACGGAGGCTTCCTCGGTGACCTCCAGGACGTCGAGCATGTGGTGGGCGATGCCCTGCTGCTCGGCGGCGGTAACTTTGGCGGTGCCGATGTCCATGCCGCGGTATAGCTGCATGGAATCGGCACTGATGATTTCACCCTCGAGCCACTGGGCCAGCTGGATGGCCAGCCCGCTCTTGCCGGAGGCGGTGGGACCGGCGACGACGATCAGCGGCTTCGTCACGTCAGCTGCCGGCGGGGCGGAGGGTCGGCATGCCCAGCGAGACTGTTCCCGGTGCGGAGCCGCCGACCTGGGTGGTGCCTACACCGCAGGAGTCGGCCTGCCAGCGGTCCCAGGCGTCTCCTGCTCGGGAGCGCCGGAGCTGGTACTGCTCGGGCTGCGGGTCGGAGAGCAGGTGGAAGCTGCCGGCTTCGGTGATGGGTACGGTGACGAAGTCGCCGGGGCGCGGGGCGGGCTGGCCGGCGGGGACGCTGAAGTGCACCAGCCGGTTGTCCGGGGCGCGGCCTGCCAGCCGTCCGGTCTGTTCACCTTTGCTGCCGGTGTCGGCGGTGACCAGCAGCTCCTGCACGGTGCCGACCTGGTGGGCGTTCTCCTCTGCGGTGATGCGGTTCTGCAGGGCGATGAGCCTCTCGAACCGGCGCTGGACGACCTCTTTGGGGATCTGGTCCTCCATCTCGGCCGCGGGCGTTCCGGGACGCGGGGAGTATTGGAAGGTGAAGGCCGAGGAGAAGCGGGAGGCTTCCACCACGCGCATGGTGTCTTCGAAGTCCTCCTCTGTCTCGCCGGGGAACCCGACGATGATGTCGGTGGTCACTGCCGCGTGCGGGATGCGTTCGCGGACCTTGTCCAGGATGTTCAGGAAGCGCTTGGCCCTGTAGGAGCGGCGCATGGCTTTGAGGATCCGGTCGGAGCCGGACTGCAGCGGCATATGCAGCTGGGGCATCATGTTCGGGGTCTCGGCCATGGCGTCGATGACGTCGTCGGTGAAGCTGGCCGGGTGCGGGCTGGTGAACCGGACCCGCTCGAGCCCGTCGATCTCACCGCATGCGCGCAGCAGTTTGGCGAAGGCCGCCCGGTCGCGGAACTCGACACCGTAGGTGTTGACGTTCTGACCCAGCAGGGTGACTTCTACTGCGCCGTCGTCGACCAGGGCTTTGACTTCGGCGAGGATCTCTCCGGGACGGCGGTCGCGTTCTTTGCCGCGCAGGGAGGGCACGATGCAGAAGGTGCAGGTGTTGTTGCAGCCCACGGAGATGGAGACCCAGCCGGAGTGCACGGATTCACGTTTGGTCGGCAGGGTGGAGGGGAAGGTCTCCAGGGCTTCGAGGATCTCGATGGAGGCTTCCTGGTTGTGGCGGGAGCGCTCCAGCAGGGTGGGCAGTGAGCCGATGTTGTGGGTGCCGAAGACCACGTCTACCCAGGGGGCGCGCTTGAGCACTGTGTCCTGGTCCTTCTGGGCCAGGCATCCTCCGACGGCGATCTGTGTGCCGTGGGCGTCCTTGACGGGCTTGAGCTGCCCGAGGTGGCCGTAGAGGCGGTTGTCTGCGTTCTCGCGCACTGCGCAGGTGTTGAAGACCACCAGATCTGGCGTGGTGTTCTCCTCGGCTGGTGTGTAGCCGGCTTCCTCCAGCAGGCCGGAGATGCGTTCGGAGTCGTGGACGTTCATCTGGCAGCCGAAGGTGCGCACCTCGTAGGTGCGTGCGGCGGCGGAGGTGCCGGTGCGGTCCAGGACAGTCTCGGTCATATCGGCTCAGTGCTGCCTCTCGTGGGGCTGCTTCTTCTCGGGGGTCGGTGCAGAATGCTCCGCCGATTCTACCGGCTTGCCGCGATGGCCCCCACGGACGGGTGCCGCTGGCTCAGTGGATGCGGGCGTCGATGGCTTCGCGCACCAGCTGCAGAGCGGACGAGGGGCTGTGGCCGCGGCGTCCGAGCATGCTCACCAGCCGGCGGGTGACCTTGTCCCGCTCCTTGCGGTCCTCGGGTCCGTTTCCTGCCGGCAGGGTGATACCGCGCAGTTTGGAGTCGATGAGCTGCTGGGCGGCGGCCTGCTCGTCCTCGGCACTGAGTTGGTCGAGTGCGGCTTCGATGTGCTGCTCGGCGACTCCTTTGTCCTTCAGCTCGCGGCGCAGCGCCGCTGAGCCGAGGCCCTTGAGCTCGTGCCTGGTGCGCACCCAGGTGCGGGCGAATG
Organism: Nesterenkonia sp.; assembly: GCF_029265375.1. Taxonomy (GTDB): domain Bacteria; phylum Actinomycetota; class Actinomycetes; order Actinomycetales; family Micrococcaceae; genus Nesterenkonia. Next base: position 25,488 of record NZ_JAJUJJ010000010.1, on the reverse strand, counting down.
CGGCGTCGTCGATCAGCTGGACCTCTTCCATCCGGTCCAGCACCGCGTCGATGACCTCCGGTGCGAAGTCCCGTTCGCTCAGCGCCTGGGCCAGCTGGTGCCGGGATTTCGCCGAGCCGGTGAGTTTGCGCAGCACCACGGCCCGCGCCTTGGCGTAGTCCCCCTCCTCGGAGTCTGCGGTGGGCGCGGACTCCGAGTCTGCGGGACGATCGGAGGACCCTGCCGAGGGCCGGCCGGAGGACTGCGACGCCGCATTTGGATCCGCTTCGCCCTCGGCTCCCGCGGACGGGTCACCCGGACTGCTGCTGGGTCCGCTGACGGTCGGATCCGATTCGATCCGGCGCATGGATTCCCGCAACTGGGCGATAGTGTCAGCCGGGGTGCCGGCCGGGACCTCGGCAGGGGTCTGCTCAGCCATAGGTCAGTCTCAGACCGCCTGCAGATTAGGTTCGCCGCCCTCACCCTCGGTCTTGATGATGCCGAGCTTCTCCTTGATGCGCAGCTCGATCTCATCGGCCAGATCCGGGTTGTCTTTGAGGAACTGGCGGGCCTTCTCCTTGCCCTGCCCCAGCTGGTCCCCGTCATAGGTGAACCACGCCCCGGACTTCTTGACCAGGCCGTTCTCCACCCCGACGTCGATCAGCCCACCCTCACGGGAGATGCCCTCGCCGTAGAGGATGTCGAACTCCGCCTGCTTGAACGGCGGCGCCATCTTGTTCTTCACGATCTTGGCCCGGGTCCGGTTGCCCACCGCGTTGGTGCCCTCCTTGAGGGTCTCGATGCGGCGGACATCCACACGCACGGAGGCATAGAACTTCAATGCCTTACCGCCGGAGGTGGTCTCCGGGGAGCCGAAGAAGACTCCGACCTTCTCACGCAGCTGGTTGATGAAGATCGCCGTGGTCTTGGTCTGCCCCAGCCGTCCGGTGATCTTCCGCAGCGCCTGGGACATCAGCCGGGCCTGCAGGCCCACGTGGGAGTCGCCCATCTCGCCTTCGATCTCGGCGCGCGGCACCAGGGCTGCCACCGAGTCGATGACCACTACGTCCAGCGAGCCGGAGGAGACCAGCATGTCCATGATCTCCAGGGCCTGCTCGCCGGTGTCCGGCTGGGAGACCAGCAGGGAATCGGTGTCCACGCCGAGCTTCTCGGCGTAGCTGGGGTCCAGGGCGTGCTCGGCGTCGATGAACGCGGCGATGCCGCCGTTGCGCTGAGCATTGGCGACCGCATGCAGCGCCACCGTGGTCTTACCGGAGGACTCCGGGCCGTAGATCTCCACCACGCGGCCCCGCGGGAAGCCTCCGATGCCCAGGGCAGCATCCAGCGCGATGGAGGAGGTCGGGATGGCCTCAATGGGGGCGCGGGTCTCGTCGCCCAGGCGCATCACCGAGCCCTTGCCGTACTGCTTGTCGATCTGGGCAAGGGCGGCCTCGAGGGCCTTTTCCCGGTCGGGGCTGATTGCCATGATTCACCTCATGTGGTCGTCGTTCTGGCCTGCTGTTCTGAGCCTAGGTCCAGCCTCTGACACTGCGGCTGTCACCGTCGAGTCTGTGGGCGGCTGGGCGTGTCCCGAACCTGGCATGTGCTCTGGGGAAGACTCTACGCCGGATCGAACACAGATTCGATCATCTTGGGGCGTGTCGCAGGGGCAAGGGCCAGATCGCCCAGGGGCCAGGATGTGTGCCAGGGGCCGGCGGGTGAGCGAACTGGGCAATGGGCTGTGCGGTTGCGAGACGCGCAGCTCAGCGCCTGCGGACTCACCGCTTGGGCGGGCGGTCCTTGCCCCAGCGGCGCTCCGGGGGCACCTCCTGCTGTTCGCAGATGGCCTCCCATACCTCGCGGGGGCGCACACCGCAGGCCAGGGCGTCGGCGGCGGTGAGCTGGAACCGGGTGATCACCAGCTGGTCGGCCAGTACGGGCGCGTAGCCGGGGCCGAACTCGTCTCTCATCAGCTGCCAGAACTGGGATTCGCGCATGAGGGTTAGGAGGTCTCCTGCTGAGCCGAGGGCGGCGGCGCGTTTCCAGCGCCGTGGACGGCGTCGTACTCCGCGTAGGTCTGGTTCAGCTTATGCAGCAGCCCGGAAAGGGTCACGATCTCCTCCTCGGTCCAGGGCTCGAGCATATGCAGATACCGCTCGGAGCGGTCCTTCTGCGCGGCCTCCAGCCGCTGCAGGCCCTCCTCAGTCAGGGAGATCACCAGGGCGCGCCCGTCGCCGGGGTCCGCCTTCTTGGTGATGAAGCCGCGCTCGGCCAGGGTGCTCAGCTGCCGCGAAAGGGTCGGTTTGCCGATGCCCAGATGCTTGGAGATCGTCGTCATCCGCTGGGGGCCTTCGCGCTGGAGGGTGAAGAGCACGGAGTAGGCTGCCGGCTCAATCTCCGGGTCGATGGTCTGCGCCAGCTGGATGGCGTTGTGGCGGCGCCGGACGAAGAGCCGGTAGAACTCGTGCTGCAGCTCCTCGACGTGGGCACGTCGGTCGGACGATGTCATGGCTGTCAGTCTATGCGCTGGGCCGCGGCAGGCCGCGCGGCGCGGTCCCGAACCCGGAGAGAGTCAGTAGGAGACGAGCTCGGTGGTGTCGATCTCTCCGGTGTCCATCTGCCCGGTGCCGAACTCACGCTGCAGCTCGGTGGGCACAGTGTCCGGAATATCGAAGCCTTCCGCGCTGGCGATGCGCTCGGCGACCTGGAAGAGCATGGCCGCCAGCGGAACGTTCAGTGCGGTGCAGATGCTGGCCAGCAGCTCGGAGGAGGCTTCCTTCTGGCCCCGTTCCACCTCAGAGAGGTAGCCCAACGAGACGCGGGCGTCGTGAGAAACATCACGCAGGGTCCGGCCTTCAGACTGGCGGATGCTGCGCAGCACATCACCGATCTCCTGGCGCAGGACCACGCCCTTGGACTCACGGGATTCAACACTTGGTGCTGCCGCGGTCTCAGTGTCCTTCCAACGGGTCACGCCGTTGACGGTGACTGGCTGTCGCACCATGAGGAACTCCTTCACAATGGCTGTTCTTACCAAAGGAACAACCCGGCAGGGGCTGGGTTTGTTCCCCGGTAGCCCCACTCTAACGGCATTCGCTCCCCCGGCACAGCAGCCGGGAGCAGGTCAGGGCAACACCCCAGGAGCCGTCCAGCTCCGCATCAGGATGACGACGGCGGCTGCGGGACAGGCGCCCTGCGGCGCCCGCGCGGGAAACGACGACGGCGGCTGCCACGCCGGTGGGTGCCACGGGCCACGGGCCCGGCGGGTGGGGCCCGGCCTAAGAGTCGGTGTCGAGTCCGGCGGGCTCGGTGAGCAGGAAGTCCTCCAGCAGCTTCAGGGCCGCTTCCACCGCGGCGGCGCGGATTCCGGCCCGGTCGCCGTCGAGGTCCAGCAGCAGCGATCCGGCCAGCCACTGTTCGGTGTGCACGTCCTTCTCACATGCAGCACAGCCCTCCGGCAGGGAGAGTCCCAGCCGTTCGGCCGCCTCCGTTCGGCAGGCCAGGCCCAGGTAGACCGTGCCCACGTCCTTCCCCTGGTGGGGCTCGGGCCCGGCCACGCCGGTGGTGGCGATCCCGATGTCAGTGCCGCAGCGCTCAGCTGTCCCGACCGCCATCGATGCCGCCACATCCGGGTCCACTGCCCCGTTGTCCTCCAGCAGCCGCTCGGAGACCTCCAGCACCTGGTACTTGACCTGGTTGCTGTAGGCGACCACTCCGCCCAGCAGCACCGCGGAGGCTCCGGGCACTTCAGCGATCCGTGAGGACAGCGCCCCGGCGGTCAGCGATTCGGCGGTGCCCAGGGTCAGCTCACGGTGGGCGCAGCGTTGGACCACATCCACCGGGTCGGTGTTCTGCTCCGCGGTGCGGGCTACCTGTTCTGCGTCTCCCTCAACGGCCATCGGCGGCTCTCCTGAGTTTCACGGCGTTGATGAGGTAGTCCACGCCGGTGACCAGGGTGACCACCAGCGCGGCGATCATGATCCAGAATCCCACGGCTGCCAGCCATTCGGCGATGACCACCAGCGGCAGCAGCATCAGCTGCAGGCCGGCCGACTGCAGCGCGGTCTTCAGCTTGCCGCCGCGGGAGGCCGGCATCACCTGGGTGCGCAGCATGGCCATGCGCAGCGCGGTGATCCCGAGCTCGCGCACCAGGATCAGCACTGTGACCCACCAGGGCAGCTCCGCCAGCAGGGAGAGCATCACCAGCGCGGCGCCGATGAGCAGCTTGTCGGCGATCGGGTCGGCGATCTTGCCGAAGTCGGTCACCAGCCCGCGGGAGCGGGCCAGGTCGCCGTCGATCTTGTCGGTGATCATCGCGACGAGGAACACTCCGGCCGCCGCCCAGCGCCAGGCTCCGTTGCCGGCCTCCAGCGGGGTCAGCGCTCCCTGGCGGGAGGGGTCAGCGTCGAGCACCAGCAGCAGCACGAAGACCGGCACCAGCGCAATGCGCAGCATGGTGAGCACATTGGCGATGTTCAGCAGCGGAACCGGCTTCTCAGGCGGGGTGGCGGGGGTGTTCATCAGGGTCAGACTCTACCTGAGCCGCCGGCGCCGGCGGACGGGGCGCGGCAGGGCGCACACCGCCGGCGCCGGCGGCCTCATCATCCGGAGAGCGCCGGGGCGCGGAGACCTCGTATGCCGCAGGCGGGTGGAAGGCTCAGCGTCCGGTGAGCTGCCAGGCGTCCTCGGAGCTGGTGGTGTCGTGACCGTCGTAGTACTCGCCGGCCTCCGGCAGTCCCCGGGTGCGCTCGGCCATATCCCGTGCGATCAAGTCGGCCCCGTAGTCCTCGGTGGGCTGCGGGTGCCCCGCGGCGGCGTCGTCGTACCCGGGTTCCGGTGCCCCCGGCTGGGAGGGAACCGACGACGTCGGCTGACCGGTGTCAGACCCCGGGGCTGCCTGCGGGTCGGGGTGTGATGAGGGCTGGCTCTGCGCCGGGGCACCTGGGGGCGCCTCGGCCACGGGCTGGACCTGGTCGTTCTCCTCGGTGACCACGGCCTCCTCATAGGGCTTGGGCGCGTCCTCCCCCTTGATGGTGGCCAGCACCTCGGGGAGCTCGTCCGGGGCGACCAGCACATCGCGGGCCTTGGAGCCTTCGGAGGGTCCGACCACGCCGCGGGACTCCATGAGGTCCATGAGCCGGCCGGCCTTGGCGAAGCCGACGCGCAGCTTGCGCTGCAGCATGGAGGTGGAGCCGAACTGAGTGGTGACCACCAGCTCGGTGGCCGCCAGCAGCAGCTCCAGGTCGTCTCCGATGTCCTCGTCGATCTGCTTCTTCTTCGGCTCCATGGCCGCCACTGCGTCCTCGCGGTACTGGGCCTGCAGCTGGGACTTCACGTGTGCGACGACGGCTTCGACCTCGGACTCGTTGACCCAGGCGCCCTGGACGCGCATCGGTTTGGCGCTGCCCATCGGCAGGAACAGCGCATCACCCTGGCCCAGCAGCTTCTCTGCGCCCACCGAGTCCAGCACCACGCGGGAGTCGGTGGCCGAGGAGGTGGCGAACGCCATGCGGGAGGGCACATTGGCCTTGATCAGGCCGGTGACCACGTTCACGCTGGGCCGCTGGGTGGCCAGCACCAGGTGGATGCCGGCGGCACGGGCCAGCTGGGTGATGCGGACGATCGAGTCCTCCACGTCCCGCGGGGCGACCATCATCAGGTCGGCCAGCTCGTCGACGATCACCAGCAGGTACGGGTAGGGCCGCAGCACCCGCTTGGAGTCCGGGGGCAGTTGGATCTTGCCGGCGCGCACGGCCTTGTTGAAGTCGTTGACGTGCTTGAATCCGAAGTGGGAGAGGTCGTCGTAGCGGTTGTCCATCTCCTTGACGACCCATTCGAGCGCTTCGGCGGCCTTCTTCGGCTCGGTGATGATGGGGGTCACCAGGTGCGGGATGCCCTCATAGGCGGTGAGCTCCACGCGCTTGGGGTCCACCATGACCATGCGCACCTCGTCCGGGGTGGCGCGCATGAGCACCGAGGTGATCATCGAGTTGATGAAGGCTGACTTGCCTGCGCCGGTGGCGCCGGCCACCAGCAGGTGGGGCATCTTGGCGAGGTTGGCGATGACGTAGCCGCCTTCGACGTCCTTGCCCACGCCCATCACCATGGGGTGGTCGGTCTTGCGCGCGGCGTTGGAGCGCAGCACATCGCCGAGTGCCACGACTTCCTTGTCCCGGTTGGGGATCTCGATGCCGATGGCGGACTTTCCGGGGATCGGCGAGAGGATGCGCACCTCATTGGAGGCCACCGCATAGGCGATGTTCTTCTCCAGGGAGGTGACCTTCTCCACCTTGGTTCCCGGGGCCAGCTCGATCTCGTACCGGGTGACTGTGGGGCCGCGGGAGAAGCCGGTGACTTCGGCGTCGACCTTGAATTGGCTGAACGTCTTGTCCAGCGCGGCGACGATCTCCGCGTTGGCGTCCGAGCTCTCCTTGGGCGGGGGGCCGGCGGGCAGCAGCGACTGTTCAGGCAGGGTGTAGGTGACGTCTCCGGAGAGCTCCAGCTGCTCGCTGCGCACCGGCAGATCGCTGGCCGGGGCCGGGGCCTCGGGCACCGTGGTGGGCTTCGGCGTGGACGCCTCGCTGCGGGAGCTGGTCTGGGAGCGTGCTTCCGCGCGGGACTGCGGGCCGGTGGCGGAGCTCTCCTGGTCCTCGATGCCGGCTGCGCGCTTGGCGGCGGCGATCTCCTTCTCCTGCTTGGTGGGACGCTTCTGGCCCGGCTTGGGGCGGGGCTCGTCCTGCCCGGGCTCGCTGAAGACTGGGGAGTCGTAGGCACCTTCGGCGGCGCGGGCGGCGTCGTCGTGGTTGAAGACCTCGGTCGGCGCGGTCTCGGCAGCCGGCTCATCAGCGCCGCCGCTGAGTCCTGCGGACTCGGAGATGCGGGCGAAGAAGCTGGGCCGCTGGGACTTCTCTGCGCCCTTGGCGCGCTTGGGCCGTGGGGCACGTGCGGCGGAGCCGGCGTCGTCGGTGTACTCAGCATCCGGCTGCTGAGCGGCTCCTCCGTGCGGGATCTCCCGGTGCTGCGGGGCGGGACGCTCTGCGGGTTCGCCGATGATGTAGTCCCGGGCCACGGTGATGCGTTCGGGGATGCGGCGGACCGGGGTGTCGGTGAGCACCAGCAGGCCGGCGGCCAGGGTCACTCCGAGGATGGCCCAGACCGGGTACTGGGTGACAAGGGAGGCCATGGGGACCACCACCAGGTAGCCGAGGATGCCTCCGGAGGTGAGCATGGATTCGAAGCCACCGGTCTCCCCGGCGTCGAAGATCTCGTTGATGGTCGGCATTCCCGCGGCCAGATGGGCCATTCCGGCGGCGGAGGCCAGCACGATGCTCAGGCCGATGGCGACGCGGCCGTTGGCTTCGTGCTCCTGCGGGGTGCGGAAGTAGCGGAAGGCGGTGATCAGCAGCACCAGCGGCAGGATCACCGAGGCCCAGCCGAAGGTGCCCGCGGTGGTGCGGTGGACCACGTCAGAGATCCAGTGGTCCCAGTTGCGCGCTCCCCACCAGTCGACCACGGCGGTGAGGCCGGCCAGCAGGAAGAAGACCAGGCCGGCGCCGTCGCGGCGGTCATCGGGGTGGATCTTCACCTGCCGGCCGAGGCTGCGGACAGCTCCGCCCACCGGGGTGGCCAGGGCGAGCCAGATTCCCCGGGCGGCAAGGAACAGCAGATTGCCGCGCTCCGGGGTGGAGCTCTTTTTCGACGTCGTCGCGCGGCCTTTGCCAGAAGTGCTCTTCTTGCTGGCCGACCGCGAGGGGGAAGTACGTGTCGCCATAGGTGCTAACTTAGCCGCCAGGACCGGCGTGTCGCCGCATCAACGCGCCCGCAGCCCGGTCTCAGCCGGTAGGTGGCTGTGGGCGCTGTGCCGGCGAGTCCGCCACCCCACCGGGATTCAACGTGTCAGAAGGGCCCAAACTCGGGTCTTTTGAGGACCAGTTTGGGCCCTTTCGACACGTAACGTCGGTGCGAGGTGGTTTCTGGGCACGGGCGCGCAGCGGCGGGCATCCCGCCTTTACGGGCGGGATCTGGGCGGCTGCCCCCAAAGACGCAGCTGCCATGGGCGCGAGCGGGTTCCGATGGATGAACGCTGGCCGCCCCGCACTGATGAAACGCACACCGTTCGACAGTCTGATTTTGACTTCGAGTTCCGGTTTCACGAATTGGCATTCACACTGCAGGGACTGTCAACGTGGTGCAGATAGCCGTGCGCGGAGGGCGAGTGTGCTCTAGGCGGGTGAGGCTGGCCTAGGCCGACGAAGTTCGCGCTGATGCGCATGCCAGATGGCCATAACCCCAAGCGCAAAGAAAGCACTATTCATCCACAGCGCGTCATTTGCCAGGTACCCCCCGGCCGCTGCAACGAGCGCAATCCAAGGAAGCCACGGAAGTGCTGCCCAATGCTGAACCGCAGCTACCAGGGCTAAGATGCCCGAGGCGAATAGTGCCATTATGGGAAACGCGGCAGTGTCATCTACCGGGATGCCTGTTATCGCGGCCAATCCGGTCACGACGAAAGCAAAGACGACCATCGGTGCCGCAGAGCGGGCTGATGATTTCATGACCGGCCCCCTTGCGCCGATACGAGACTCGCTTCATACCTAGCCATCCAACCTCAACATAGGCTTAGCGCCACCGAAACACTGCCTCGGTTTGTGCCAGAAAAGCGACACGGCTGTCGCTCCCCCGCGCGGCAATCGCCCTCCGCGGCCGACTAAGCCACCGGATAGTCCCTGCGTGACAAGGCACCAGGATTCAACGTGTCAGAAGGGCCCAAGCTCGGGTCTTTTGAGGACCAGTTTGGGCCCTTTCGACACGTAACGTCGGTGCGGAGCTGGTTTCTGGGCACCGGGCGCGCAGCGGCGGGCCGGCGGCGTTGTTCAGGTTTCGACGACGACGGGGACGATCATCGGCTTGCGCCGCAGCTTCCGGTTGACCCAGGAGCCGATGGTGCGCCGGACGATCTGCTGCAGCTGGTGAGTGGTGTGCTCCTTGTTGTCCTCGATCGCCTCGGTCAGCGCCTTGGCGATCTTGGGCTTGATGCTCTTGAAGACCTCGTCCTCCTCGGCCACGCCGCGGGCGTGGATGTCCGGACCGGAGATGATGGTGCCGGTCTGCCGGTTGACCACAGTGATCACCGAGATGAAGCCTTCCTCGCCCAGCACCCTGCGGTCCTTCAGCTCGGATTCGGTGATCTCGCCGACCGAGGAGCCGTCCACGTAGACGTAGCCGGCCTCGATCTGTCCGGTGATGCGGGCCTGGCCCTCGCGCATGTCCACCACGGAGCCGTCCTCGCACAGCAGCACCCGCTCCGGGTCCACACCGGTGGCCTCGGCCAGCTTGCCGTTGGCGATCAGGTGCCGGTGCTCACCGTGGACCGGCATAGCATTGCGCGGGGAGAGGATGTTGTAGCTGTAGAGCAGCTCGCCGGCGGAGGCGTGGCCGGAGACGTGCACCTTCGCGTTGTCCTTGTGGATCACATCGGCGCCGAGCTTCATCAGGCCGTTGATCACCCGGTAGACCGAGTTCTCGTTGCCCGGGATCAGCGAGGAGGCCAGGATGATGGTGTCGCCCTCGCCCACCTGGACCTGGTGGTCGCCGTTGGCCATCCGGGACAGTGCCGCCATCGGCTCCCCCTGGGACCCGGTGGACATCAGCACCACCTTGTGGTCGGGCAGCTGATCGATCTTCTTCACATCGATCAGGATGTTCTCCGGGATGGTCAGGTACCCGAGCTTCGCGGCGATGGACATGTTCCGCACCATTGAGCGCCCCACGAACGCCACCTTGCGCCCGTGGGCGGCGGCGGCGTCGAGCACCTGCTGCACGCGGTGCATATGGGAAGCGAAGGAGGCCACGATCACCCGGCGCTCGGCCCGGGAGATCACCTGGTCGATCACCGGCCCGATCTCCTTCTCCGGGGTGGTGAACCCGGGGATGTGGGCGTTGGTGGAGTCGGACATGTAGAGGTCCACGCCCTCCTCACCCAGGCGGGCGAAGTGGCGCAGATCGGTGATCCGTCCGTCCAGCGGCAGCTGGTCCATCTTGAAGTCGCCGGTGTGCAGCACGGTGCCGGCCGCAGTGCGGATGAACACGGCCAGTGAATCCGGGATGGAGTGGTTGACCGCGATGAACTCGCATTCGAAGGGACCGAAGTTCTCGACGTCGCCTTCGCGCACCGTGAGCGTGTAGGCGTTGATCCGGTGCTCGGCCAGCTTGGCCTCCACCAGGGCCAGGGTCAGCTTGGACCCGATGATCGGGATGTCTTCCTTCTTGCGCAGCAGATAGGGCACTGCGCCGATGTGGTCCTCGTGCCCGTGGGTGAGCACGACACCGACGATGTCGTCCAGGCGGTCTTCGATGTAGCTGAAGTCGGGCAGGATCAGATCAACGCCGGGCTGCTCCTCCTCGGGGAAGAGCACGCCGCAGTCGACGACGAGCAGTTTGCCGTCGATCTCAAAGACGGCCATATTCCGCCCGACCTCCCCGAGTCCGCCGAGGGGCACGATCCGCAGAGTGCCGTTCTTCAGCGCCGGTGGGGTGGTGAGCTTTTCGGGTGACACGTGGGTGAAGTTCCTTTCTAGAGTGTCCAGCCTGCCTCTCGCAGGTCGGTAAGGACGAGCTCCTGCTCGGCCTCATTGGCCTGCACCAGGGGCAGGCGAACGTCTGTGTTGATGGGGAATCCCATCCAGTTCAGCACCAGCTTGGAGGCCACGGCGCCCTGCACGCGGGTCATGATCGCGCGGATCACCGGGCCCAGCTCGCTGTGGGCGATGCGCGCCTCTTTCAGGTCATAGTTCAGCACGGCGTCGACCATCCGCCGGAACGTCGGTGCTGCCACATGTGAGGTGACCGAGACGACGCCGGCCGCCCCCATGGCCATCCATGCCAGCACGTTCTGGTCGTCGCCGGAGTAGATCTCCAGGTCAGTCTTGGTGAGCACCTCGGTGGTGGCGGTGATGTCATTCTTGGCATCCTTCAGGCTCATAATCCGCGGGTGCTCGGCGAGCTTCAGGATGGTTTCAGTGGCGATCGGGATGCCGGTGCGGCCGGGGATGTCATAGATCATCAGCGGCATATCAGCGGCCTCGGCCACAGCGGTGAAGTGCGCGTACACCCCGTCCTGCGAGGGCTTGTTGTAGTAGGGGGTGACCACCAGCTGCCCGTCGGCGCCGGCGCGCTCAGCCCGGGCCGCCATCTCCAGGTCATGACTGGTGTGGTTGGTGGAGGTGCCGGCGATGATCTTGGCCCTGTCCCCCACCGCGGACTTGGCCGCCCGCACCAGGTCGGCCTTCTCATAGTCCTCCAGGGTGGAGGTCTCACCGGTGGTGCCGGAGACCACCAGGGAGTCGTTGCCCTCATCCACCAGCTTGGCGGCGAGCGCTTCGAACGCCTTGAAGTCGACCCGGTCGTCCTTGGTGAAGGGGGTGACCATGGCCGTGATGAGGTGCCCGAAGTATGGATCGGTCTGATCCGGGTGCTTGACCTGGCCCTCGGCGAGGTAGGGATCGAACTCGTGGGCGGTCTCGTTCTGCTCGGCCATACCACGTAGCCTACCGTTTGTGAGTTCCCGCACCCATACTTCGTCCCGGTCCGCTGTGCGCGGCGGCCGCCTCTGGGGGGTCGACGCCGCCCGGGGCATCGCCCTGCTGGGCATGATGACTGTTCATGTGATCCCGAATGTGGATCCGCTCACCGGGCAGGCGACCTGGTCGGGCGAGGTGTTCGCAGGCCGCTCGGCCGCCCTGTTCGCGGTGCTGGCCGGCGTCGGACTGGCCCTGCTGACCGGCGGCACCGACCCCGACCGCCCGGCCGCCCGGGTCAGTTGGGACCGGAAGGTGATCGCGGTGCGGGCGCTGATCATTGCCGCTGCCGGCTTCGCGGTGGCGGAGCTGCCGACCGGGGTGGCGATCATCCTGGTGCACTACGGGGTGCTGTTCCTGCTGGCGCTGCCGTTCCTGCGACTGGGCTTCCGGTCGCTGGCCGCCCTGGCGGCGCTCTGGACGGCTGCCGCTCCGCCGGTCTACTGGTACCTGCAGAATGCGCTGCGCCCCGGCGAGCCCGGCGCCGGCACCATGGACCCGGCCGAACGGCTGTGGAGCTCCCCGGCCTTCGGCGACCTGGCCGACCCGTGGCTGCTGGGTTTGGACCTGGCGATCACCGGCTACTATCCGCTGCTGCTGTGGCCGGCGTATCTGTTCGCCGGGATGGCGATCGGCCGGTTGAATCTGCGCCGCACCCACACCGCCGTGGTGCTGCTGGCTACAGGGGGCACGACGGCGGCGGCCACCTGGGCTGCCGGGCGGCTGTGGCTGGAGCACTCGGCTGTGCATGCGCGGATGAGCGAGATCTCCGGATGGCCGGACACCCAGATCCGCGGGGAGCTGCTGACCGGGACCCACTATCTGCCGCTGGTCACCGAGCCGGGCTGGTTCCTGATGGGCACCCCGCATCAGGGTTCGACGGTGGATCTGGTGCACACCATCGGGGCGGCGGCCGCGGTGGTGGGTCTCTGTCTGCTGGCCGCGGGCTGGCTGCGGTGGCTGATCGCGCCGCTGGCCGGGGCCGGGTCGATGCCGCTGAGCCTGTACGTGGGACATCTGGTGGTGTTGGCGTTCTGGCGCGGCACCCGCGAGGACGGGACGCCGTGGCCAGCCCCGGAGGCCTTCCGCGCGCTGAGCCCGGAGACGATGGCGGTCGTCCTGGCCGCGGCCGCGCTACTGCTGGGGCTGGTGAAGGTGCTGCTGCGCCGTCGTGGTCCTCTGGAGGCGGTGACGTATGCGGCCGGCACTGCGGTGGCCGGCCCGCGGCCGTAGGACGCTGCACTTTGACCGTTCAACTCTGTGTGACCGGTCTGCGACCTCAGCGGCCGATAGGCTTGCCCCATGACTGATCAGATCCGTGTGGCCGTGCTGGGCGCCTCGGGCCGGATGGGCTCGGAGGCCGTCCAAGCGGTGGAGAATGCCGAGGATATGCAGCTGGTGGCCGCACTGGGCCGCGAGGACTCGTTGGAGCGCCTCATCGAGGCTGGCGCCACCCACGTGGTGGACCTGACAGTCCCGGATGCCACCGAGGGCAACGTGGCCTTCGCCGTGGAGCACGGCCTCCACGCTGTGGTGGGCACCACCGGGTGGGACGGCGAGCGCCTGCAGCGCCTGGAGGAGAGCCTGCACCTGCACCCCGAGGTCGGGGTGCTGATCGCGCCGAACTTCGCCCTGGGCTCCGTGCTGGCCACCGCTTTCGCGGCCAAGGCCGCGCAGTACTTCGAATCCGCCGAGATCGTGGAGCTGCACCATCCGAAGAAGGTGGATGCCCCCTCCGGCACAGCGGTGCGCACCGCCGAGCTGATGGGTGCCGCCCGCCGTGAGGCTGGGGTTGCCCCCTCCCCCGATGCCACCGAGACCCAGCTGGAGGGCGCCCGCGGCGCGGAGGTGGACGGGATCCACGTGCATTCGGTGCGGCTGCGCGGCCTGGTAGCCCACCAGGAGGTGCTGCTCGGTTCGGCCGGCGAGCAGCTCACCATCCGCCACGATTCCTTCGACCGCGCCAGCTTCATGCCCGGTGTGCTGCTGGGGCTGCGCACTGTCGCTTCCCGTCCGGGGCTGACCCACGGGCTGGACGGCTACCTGGACCTGGGCCTGTGAACGCACTCCGGCATCCCCAGATCACTCCCCCTCCCCATCGATTGGCGGATCTACTACCGCTATCGGAGGATTTTTGCCGATTTGGTGCAGTGAATCGGCCACTCGATGGGGTGAGGGCGCGCTTTTGGGCGGCTGACGCGGAGGAGGCGCGGTGAGCAGCAAGATCTGGACCTGGGTGATGATCGTGCTGGTGGCGATCGTGATGACCGGCGCGCTGGTCTCGGCCGTGCGGTTCCTGCGGGTCGACGACGGCGTCGCCCGGGCGCTGGGAGCCGGGACGCTGCTGCTGGTGTGCCTGGGCGCGTGGTTCATGTACCACGCCATCAGTTTCGGAATCCGCACTGAGCGACTCGGCCGTATCCTGGAGCAGGAGGGCGGACTGCCGGAGGACACGGTGGAGCGCTCCCCGGCCGGGCGTCCCAACCGCGAGCAGGCGGATGAGCAGTTCGCCCGGTACAAGGCTGAGGCCGAGGCCGCACCGGAGGACTGGCGCAGCTGGTACCGGCTCGCCTATGCCTACGACGTCGCCGGCGACCGCGCCCGCGCCCGGCAGACCATGAAGAAGGCCATCGACATGCACCGGGCCGCCGGCACAGAGTCCTAGCGCCAGCGCCGATCCCTCGCAGCGAGGTTGGGGACCGGGTGCCGAGAGCGCCGCCGCTGACCCTGGCCCAACGTCGCATGTGGTGTTGCGGCCCCGGGGCGGCGAGAGCGACGCCGCTCGTGGCGTTGCGGCCCCAGGGCGCCGCAGGGGTCGCCCCTGACTGTGGTCCGACCCCTCGCATAGGGTTGACGTGTGAGGACGGCGGCCTATCTCTGTGTCCACGGCATCGGGGTTCATGACTCCGGCGCGCTGGCCGAAGACGTGGCCGCCTGCATAACCACCGCGGCCGAGGAGCTGGGTGGCAGCGCAGAGCCGCTTCCCGCCGAGCCGGACGCCCCCGCCGAACTGGTGCACCGCGCGCAGATCAATCTCCCGCAGCGCGAGCCGTTCATCGCCGAGTTCTACGATGGATGGTGGACCCGCCGCGTGCGCCGCCCCCGCTTCTGGACGGTGCTGCTGTGGACTCTGCGCATCGCCCCGCTGACTCTGCTGAACACCGCCTCCCTGTGGTTCCGGGACCGGGTCTTCTCCCGGGGCCGGTCCTCCCGCGGCCTGCTCACCGCGCTGCTGCCGGCGGCGCTCTTCGCCCTCTTGGCCGCAGCCTCCGTGCTGCTGCTGCCGGTGCTGCTGGGGCTGACGGCGGCGATCCCGGCCCTGCGGAGCCGGGCCCAGACGGTGGTGGTGGATTTCATCGGCGATGCCTGGCTCTACCGGTCCGACGAGCTGGATCACAGCGTGCTGCCGCATCTGACCTCGCTGGCCCGCACTGCCCGCAGCCTCGCAGACACGGTGGTGCTGGTGGGCCATTCCCAGGGCGCGGAGCTCACCCGCCGCGCTGGTCTGCGGCTGACCCGCCACCACCCCGACGACGGCGGCTTCCGCTTTGTGTGGGTCGGCTCAGGGGAGAACCAGCTCAATACGGTCCGTGCGCTGGCCCGCACCCGGTATCTGCCGCTGGTGTTCTGGCCGTATCTGCTGGGCTGGCCGCTGCTGGTGCACGTGATGCTCAGCCCCGCCTCCCCGCTGTGGCCGGGGATGCAGCCGGCCGGCAGGTTGGGCGCTGCGGTGCTCGCGCTGGCGGTCTACTTCGTGGCCGGTGTCCTGATGACTCGGCTGATCAGCCGGCCCCCGCGGGATATGGGGCAGCTGCCCGGCGGGCTGAGCTGGTATGTGCAATCCATCCTGGATCCGGTCTCCTACGGCAGTGCCGCGGTCCGTGGGCCGGCTCACCGGCCGGAGGCGGTGGCGGTGCGCTATGTCCCCCGGCACGCGGGGCGGCCGTGGTGGATGGAGCACGTCACTTACTTCGAGAAGCCGGAGACCGGTCACACGCTGCTGGAGGCCGGGCTGGAGGTCCCTGAGCCGCTGGCCCCGGAGCTGCCTCCCCAGGTGCCGGTCTGGGTGCTGGCGCTGTGCGCTGCGGCCGTGGCCGCGCTGCTGGGACTGGGCTGGCTGGTGGGCGACTGGCAGTGGCAGCTGCTGGATCCGCTGGGCGCCTAATCTGCTCTGCACCCAGGTATGTTCCGCGCCTAAGCCTGCTCTCCGGGCGATCCCCACTGGTCTGCGGCCCGGATATCGGCCACCTGGTCGCACAGTGCCGGCAGCAGCCCGGTGATGACCTCCATCCCCTGCCGCACCGCGTGGGGCGATCCCGGAAGGTTGATGATCACGGTGCCTTCGGTGACGCCGGCCACTCCGCGGTTCAGCGCGGCCAGCGGATTGGTGGCCCGCGCGTGGGTGCGCACGGCCTCCACCACTCCGGGCATCTCCTTGTCCAACAGCGGCTTGGTGTATTCCGGGGTCAGGTCGTCGGAGGTCAGGCCTGTCCCGCCGGAGGTGATGATCACCGCCGGGGCCACCTGCACCAGCAGTTCGGACAGCGCAGCCAGCACGCCCTCGCCGTCGGGAATGATCACCGGCGGTCGGCAGACGAACCCGATGGTCTCGGCGAATTCGGCGATCACGGGGGCCGAGAGGTCCTCTCGCTGCCCGGTGGCCGCCCGCGTGGAGACGATCACCGGCGCGATCACTCGCGCCTCGGGGTCGTACTCGGGCTGGACCTCAGATGCCTGTGCCATAGGGTCCACATTACGCCCCGGGCGCGGGTACGGGCAGTCCCGCCGGGCAGGTCCACCGCCCAACGGGCACTCCCAGCGGGCAGGTTCACCGCCCAACGGGCCGGCGGGCGCCCGGCCGGGCAGTCCCAGCGGGCAGACCCGCCCCGGCAGGTATCAGGGCGCGACGACAGTCACGGCGCGTTCGCTCCCGGCCAGCCGGGCGGCCACCCGCTGAATGTCCTCGGCGCTGACCTGCTCCACCTGACGCAGCGTGTCGGAGATGTCCACAAACTCTCCGCGCACCAGCTCGGCCCGGCCCAGCCGGCTCATTCGGGATGAGGTCTCCTCCATCCCCAGCACGGTGCCGCCGCGCATCTGGCCTTTGGCACGCTCCAGCTCCTCAGCGCTGACCGGCTCGGAGGCCACCCGCTCCAGCTCGCCCTGCATCACGGCGGTGACCTCCTCCACCTTCTGCGGCAGACACCCGGCGTAGAGCCCGTAGTAGCCGGCGTCGGTGAAGGATGCGGAGAAGGAGAAGGTGGAGTAGGCCAGGCCGCGGCGTTCGCGGATCTCCTGGAACAGCCGGGAGCTCATTCCCCCGCCGAGGATCGAGTGCAGCAGGCTGAGGGCGAACCGGTCCTCGTCTCCGGCGCGGAATCCCCGGCCGCCGATGATCACCTGGGCCTGCTCCACCGGCTTGCTGATCCGCTCGGTGCCGGCCCGCACCGGAATATCGGCCGCCTGCCGGGTGTGCACCTGAGCCGGCGATGCAGGGCTGGAGATGTCCCAGCTGGAGGCCTCCAGCGCCTCGGTGACCAGCTGGCACAGCTGGTCATGGTCGAGCCCTCCGGCAGCGGTGATCACCAGCTCCTCCGGGCGGTACCAGCGCTGATAGTGGTCCCAGACGTCGTCGCGGTCTGCCGCGCGGATCGCCTCCGGCGTGCCACCGATGGGTCGGCCCAGCGGGTGCCCGTCCAGCACCTGCGCGGCGAAGCGCTCCTGCACCACGTCAGTGGGGTCATCCTCAGCCATGGCGAGCTCCTCCAGGATCACCCCGCGTTCGACCTCCATCTCTTCGGGGTCGATGACGGCTGAGGTGACCATATCGGTGAGCACGTCCACCGCCATCGGCAGGTCTGTGTCCAACACCCGGGCGTAGTAGCAGGTGGATTCCTTGCCGGTCATGGCATTGGACTCCCCGCCGACGGCGTCGAAGGCTGCGGCGATGTCCATGGCGGAGCGCCGCTGGGTGCCTTTGAACAGCAGGTGCTCCAAGAAGTGGGTGGAGCCGTACTGGTGGTCGGCCTCGTGGCGGGATCCGACGGCGATCCAGTACCCGATGGCGGCTGAGCGGACTCCGGGCATCTGCTCGGTGAGCACGCGGACTCCGCAGGGAAGCACTGTGCGCCGGACGGTGGAGCCGGCGTCGGCGTTGAGCACTCCTTCGGTCTCTGGGGTGATGGTGACACGCATAGCTTTCCACGGTACTCGATGGCGTCCACGGCGACGGCGCGGCGCCGGTCCTGGTTTCGCGCTCAGGGTGAGTTAGGGTGTCCTTGGTAACGCGGCAACGCGCGCAGGGGGATGACTCGGCTTTCTGCGTGCCTGAGTGAGGGAAGGATCTGGGGCACCTGAATCGACGATTCGTTCCTCACGCACTGGGCTTCCTCATCGGAGGGGCCCGGGCGATCTATGCAGTGATGAAGCTGCTGCCGGCCCAGCGCAAGGTGGTGCTCATCACCCGGGAGCCGCGTCAGATCAGTGTGGACTTCGCGCTGCTGAAGGATGCGATCCGCCGTCGGCATCCTGATCACCGGATCGTGGTGATCAAGCACAAGAAGCTCTCCCCCTCCTATATCCCCAAGGCGTTCCGGGAGATGTTCCACCTGGCCACCTGCGCCGGCTGCCTGGTGGACGGCTACATCATTCCGGTGAGCATCCTCAACCACCGCCAGGATCTGCGCATCGGCCAGATCTGGCATGCCCTGGGGGCGATCAAGAAGTTCGGCCATCTGGCCTCCGGCACCCGGGAGGGCCCGCATCCGCGGGTGGCGGCAACTATGCGGATGCACCAGAACTACACCTTCGTCTGCGCATCCGGTGAGGTGCCGGCCTCGATCTACACCGCGGCCTTCGGCATTCCGGCGGAGAAGGTGTGGCCGCTGGGTATGCCGCGGATCGACTACCTGCTGGACGAAGAGAAGATGGCGGCCCGGCGGGCGAAGGTGCTGCGGCGGTATCCGCAGCTGGCTCAGGCTCGTGAGGCCGGCGGGCGCACAGTGCTATACATCCCGACCTTCCGGCGCGGCAAGCAGATTCCCTACACCCAGGTGGCTGCGGCGTTCTCTGATGAGAGCAGCACGCTGGTGCTGCTGCCGCACCCGATCGACAAGTCTCCCCTGCCCGAGGGCGGCCGCACCATCATCGGCACTGACTTCGGCGTGCTGGACTGGCTGGCGGTGGCCGATGTGGTGATCACCGACTACTCAGCGGTGACCTATGAGGCCGCCCTGCGCGATATTCCGCTGGTGTTCTGGCCCTATGACATGGACGAGTACATCGAGGCCCGGGGCCTGGCGGTGGACTATGAGGCCGAGGTGCCCGGCCCGATTGTCAGCTCAGCCACCGAGGCGGTGGAGACCGCCCTGAGCATCGGCACCCCGGACTACCGGGATTTCCGCTCCAAGCATCTGAACTTCGTCACCAACGACGACGGCTCGCTGCCGGAGAGCCCCACGCAGTGCGCAGACCGGATTGTTGAAGCACTGCAGCTTCCCAGCCAGCTTCCTTCTGGCCCAGCTCAGTAGTTCAGCGAGTAGTGGCCGGTCTCGGAGAGCTCGAATCCGCTGCCGTCGACGCTGTTGTAGCAGCTGATCCGGTTGGAGGTGTTCAGGCAGACCAGGAAGCCATCAGTGGCGCTGCTCTCTTCAGCCAAAGCCTCCCGGTCGGCCTCTTCCACCGGGTTGTCGCAGTCGACCTCCGCGCCGCCGCCGTCGACCTGCATGCGGTAGGTGGTGCCGTCCTCGCAGCCCTCCGGCGCGGCGTAGTTGTGGTCGTAGACCGTGCAGCGCAGCCCGTCGTCGAACTCGCACTGGATATTGCCGTCATGGATCTCGAAGCTGCTCATCTGCTCCGCATCCCCGGCGGGCATATACCGGTTGACCCAGTCGGTGCCCACTGCGGTCAGCGCCTCAGCGCCGTTCTCCGGCGCCTGGTCACCGCTGCGCGCGGCCTCGAAAACGCCCGCGGCGTGGGTGGCTGAGCATTCGGACTGCAGGGAGCTGAAGGTCTCCTCCAGCAGGTCGGCGTCGTCACCGCCGGGGAAATCCTCGGCCGCGGCCCCGGCGGCGATGAACTCGGCCACCGTGCCGGCATCTTCTGAGGTTTCGCAGGTGGTGGCATCAGGCAGCTCGGCGACGGCGGCCCGTGCTTCGGCCAGCGCCTCCTCGTCCACGCTGTCCTCTTCGGCCGGCTCTTCTTCCTCGGTGGGTTCCTCCTGAGCAGGTTCGGTCTCCTGCTCTGTCGGCTCCTGGGTGGGGCTGGTGGTGGGTTCGGCCACCGGCGGGGTCTCGTCCTCTCCGCCGAGCAGCGAGATCAGCAGGACCATGACCAGGCCGATGCCGACCACTGCGGCGATGGCCGCGCCCACCAGCAGCAGAGATGCCCGCTGCTGCTCCTTCTGCTCGTCCTCTTCGGGCCGGGCCGCCGCGGCGGCCCCGGCGGGGGCTGTGCCTTCGGGCGTTCCGTAGGGTTCGCTCTCTGGGTATGCGTCTTCGCCGTCGCTGCTGGCCGGGGCGGCGTCGGCGGGCTCGCCGTAGACTGCCGGGTCGGCGGCGGGGCTGAGCACCGCGGGGTCGGGCTCGTCCTGCGGCTCCGGTTCGGCTGCCTCATGCTCGCTGGCCGGAGTGGCGTCCTCCGGCCGTGCATGCGTTGCTTGATGTTCGTCAGTGGGAGTTGGGTCCTCCGGGCCGTGGTCCGCGGAGGGACCGGCCGCGTGGGCCGGGGAAGCGTGGGCCTGGGCATCGTGAGCCGGGGCCTCGTCCTCCGAGATCCCGTACTCGTCGGGCCCGTAGTGGGGCGGCTGGGCCGCGTACTCGTCGGCCGCGTAGTCCTGGGCCGCGTAGTCCTGGGCGGCGTCGTGCTGGGCGGCATCGTCCTGAACGCTGTAGTCCTGGTCGCTGTAGCCGGGCTCGGACTCCTGGTAGTAGTCCTCGTAGCCCTCGTCCTGGTAGGCGGGGATGCCCTGGGTATAGGTGTCATACATGCCGGCCAGCGGATTGGTGGCGGCAGCAGCCGAGGAGACGTCGCGGCCGCGGTGGCGCATGGCGATGGCCGCATCAATGGCAGGATCCCCCAGCTGGCCCAGTGCGTCGACCAGCTCCTGATAGGTGCCGGGATTCGCCGCGATAGTGGGGCGCAGCTCCGGATGGTTCTCTGCGATCCAGTGCAGTACGTCCCAGTCGGTGCGCGGGTTGGCGGCCAGAGCCTCCAGCTCCGCTGCGTCGTCATTCTCGGTCATGATTGTCCAGCATATGTTGAGCCTCGGACGCATGCCGAATCTCAGCTGGACGCCGCAGCCGGCGGCTCAGCACCGCAGCGGCAGGTCAGTGCTGGGCGGCGTACTCCTCGAAAGTGCCTTCGCGCATGGCTTGCCCGGCGGCGGCGAAGGCATCGTAGTCAGGCACCACGATGGACTGCGACCCTGCCGAGCCCAGCCCCAGATTATTGATGGTGAACATGTCGATGTCGCTGCCACGCACATCTCGCATGGACCAGCCGAGCTCAGCCACATAGTCCGCGTCTGCCAGCTGGGAGTCCACCGCCATATGCGGGGCGAAGCTGGAGACCATATTGTGCACAGTGGCCGGGTTGCCCAGGGTGGAAGGCGTCAGCACGCTGCTGAGCACCCCGCGCATGAAGGCCTGCTGATTGGCAACCCTCTGATAATCGCCGCCGTCAAAGGCGCGGCGCTCACGTACAAAGCTCATGGACTCGCGGGGGTTCAGGTGCTGCGGTCCGCCGTGGAAGCTGTAGCCATCCCGGGAGGTGAACGGCACCGGCACATCTACGGTCACCCCGCCCATAGCTCCGACCAGGTTCTGGAACCCGATCATGTCCACGGCGGCCACGTGGTCGATCCGCACACCGGTGAGCTGCTCCAGGGTGGCCACAGTGGCGGCCGATCCGCCCAGGCTCAACGAGGCATTGATCTTCGCCTCCCCATGTCCGGGGATCGGCACCCAGGTGTCGCGCATGATGGACATCAGCTGCACCGAATCCCGCTCATGCGGGATGTGCATCCACATGATGGTGTCAGCGCGCCCGGCGTTGGGCAGCCAGGGCACATTCTCGAACTCACCGGATCCGCCTCCGGAGTCGGAGCCGATGAGCAGAATGTTCAGCTGCTCGTCCTCCGCCTCCTCGCCGTCCTCGGTGGTGCGGGTGGGCCGTTCGGGACGCTCCGCCTCCTCCGGGAAGGTCTCAGCCTCCGGGATGACATTGACCGCCTCCTGGTAGGTCCCGCGCAGGGAGTTCAGGTACAGCACCGCTGCGGTGACGCCCACCAGCATCAGCACCACCGCAGAGGAGAGCACAATCAGGGCCACACGGCGGCCGCGGCGGGGACGTTCCGCAGTGTGTTCTTCGGCAAAGTGAGTCTCAGACACGCATTCCAGAGTAAGCTAAGGTGCTGACACCTGGCGAGAACCGGTCCGGCCAGCCTGAACCTGAGCTTGAAACATGCTCTTCTCTTTGCATTGTTATCATGCGAAAACAGTGAATGACCGCATCCGGAACGACAAGCGATACTCTCCCGCCTGAAGGGGAAGGCTGCACGACCGATGAAGAGGGTCCTGACATACGGAACCTTTGACCTGCTGCACTGGGGACATATCCGTCTCCTGAAGCGGGCCAAGGCGCTGGGCGACTATCTGATCGTCGCGGCCAGCACCGATGAGTTCGTTCAGTTCGGCAAGGGCAATCGCCGCCCGTATCACGATCACGAGACCCGCTGCGACATGCTCGAGGCGGTCCGCTACGTGGATCTGGTGATACCGGAGGCCAGCTGGGACCAGAAGCTGGCCGATATCAACCGCTACCACGTGGACACTGTGGTGATGGGCTCCGATTGGGAAGGCTCCCCGCGGTTCGAGTACCTGCGCGACTACTGCGAGGTGGTCTACCTGCCGCGGACCGACGGCGTCTCCACCAGCCAGATCCGACGCGATCTGCTGGCCGAAGCCGTGACGCTGACCACCGGCTCCGAGCATGAGCCACCGCCTGTGACCAGCCAGCTGACGCAGCTGCGTCGCTCCGCATAGGACCGCCGACCCACCTGATGAAACGGATCCTCACCTACGGCACCTTCGACCTGCTGCACTGGGGACATATCCGGCTGCTCAAGCGCGCCAAGGCACTGGGCGACTACCTAGTGGTGGGGCTGAGCACCGACGAGTTCAACGAGGCCAAGCCCGGCAAGCAGCCCAGCTACCACCCGTATCCGGTGCGGAAGATGATGCTGGAGTCCATCCGCTATGTGGACCTGGTGATCCCGGAGACCTCCTGGGAGCAGAAGCGGCTGGATGTGGCCGAGCATGAGATCGACGTAGTGGTGATGGGCTCCGACTGGGAGGGCTCCCCACGGTTCGAGTACCTGCGTGAGCACTGCGAAGTGATCTACCTGCCGCGCACCGAAGGGACCTCCACCAGCCAGATCCGCCGCGACCTGCTGTTTGAGGCGATCGAATACAAGCGTCAGGACGAGCAGCGCGCCCAGCCGGAGACCCCCGGCAGGCACAACCCGGTGCCCAGCACTGCACGCCTGCGAGCGCTCAGCAGCGAGCCGGAGAGCCGCTTCCCTCCCTCGCCGGGCCGCGAACGCGGCTGAGCGGCATCACGGACCGGGCTGCGCGGCACCGCGAACGCCGCTGAGCCGGCCCCTGGCGCGCCGGCCTCTGCGCGCCGGTGCCTGCCGGGCCTCAGTAGGGCGGCAGGCTGGGCCAGTCGAATCCTGCCCGCCGAGTCTCCTGGACGGCCTCGCCGTCGGTCTGCTCCACCAGGCAGCGGTAGAGCGTCTCGCGCAGCTGGCGCACATCGGAGGAGTACAGGGAGATGCTGTGCCGGGCGGCGGTGTGCACCCACGCGGCGGCGTAGCGGCAGTGGAAGCCCTCATGCGGGGGCATCCAGTCCCGCGGCGCCTGGGAGCCCTTCTCCTGCTGGGATTCCTCAGTAGTGGCCAGCAGGTTCCTTCGGTCGTTGTAGTAGGCCCGGCGCTGGTCGGCGTCGCGGGTCTGGATCTCAATCCAGGCGTGCTCTTCGGGAAGTATGTGGTCGACGGCGGCTGAGGCGCCCTGCAGCTGCTCCTGCTCACTGGTGTAGGGGTCGTAGAACGTCCCGGAGAGCACTGCAGTGCCGGCGGAGTTGAGCTCGACGTCGTTCAGGTCCCGCTTCAGCACCCGGTTGCGGGTATTGAGCTCCTGCTTCCCGCGCACCTGCCAGTACCCGAAGACTCCGCGCGCATTGCCGTCCATGGGGCGAATGTGGAAGAAGTGCTCGTCCTCCTCGGCCTTCTCCTCCAGCTCTTCGCGCAGCTCGCGCCCCTCCTTCCCGGAGCAGACCGTGTTCTCCGGGGAGATGGCGCGGGCATAGGTCAGGGTGGGTCCGCCCTGTGGGTCGGTGGTGGTGTAGGTCTGCAGGTCGCAGTCCTCCCCGGATTCCCGCTCCACGCTGCGGGTCCGCACTGTCCGCTCCAGGTTCCAGATGGCGTCCAGAAGATCACGGCCGCTGGTCTCGGTCCGCGGTCCCACCCCGGCGACGTCCTCGGTGGAGTCCGGGTCGCTCTGCGGCGGAAGGGACTGCCAGTCAAGGTCATCGCTGCGCTGATCTGGGTCCAGTGTGCCGTCGTCGCCCAGCTCCTCCTCCAGGCAGCTGTAGAGCTGCTCACGCAAATGGTCGATATCGGAGCCGTAGAGGGAGATGCGGTGCTTATTGGCGATATGCGTCCAGGTCATCGCGTAGGCGCACCAGGACTCCTCATTCTCCGGCATCCATTCCGAGGGCGGGTGGCCGGACTTCTCCCGGTTGGTCGGCCCCATTGTGCTGGTGAGGTTCATCGGGTCGTTGTAGTAGGCCACGCGGTCCTCCCGGCTGCGCTCCTGCATCTCCGGCCAGGTGTGGCCCACCGGGATCATGTGTTCGCCGTGGGTCTCGGTGGTGGCGATGTTGACGTGCTCACCGTTGTAGTGGTCGTAATAGGTCCCGGAGACGCTGAAGGTCGAGCTTCCGGTGTCCCGGGCATGGATCTCGGTGCGGGAGGTCACCCCGTTGCCGGTCACATCGGCCCAGGTGCCGAAGTAGGGCTCGCGCTGGGCGGTGTTCTCATACGGGACGCCGTGGTAGAAGTGTTCGTCCTCGTCTTCGCGCTCGTCGAAGGCCTCGCGCAGCTCGTCACCTTCTGAACCGTGGCACCAGGTGCCGTCCTCGCTGACCACGTGCGCGTAGGTGCGTGTGGGCTCCAGCCCCAGCGGGTGGGAGACCTCGTAGGTCTTGGTATCGCAGTCCTCGTGGCTTTCGCGTTCGTAGGTGCGCACATAGGTGGTGGTCTCCAGGTTCCACAGCGCGTCGGCGTAGTCCTGGGCGGAGTAGTCCTGAAAGGGGTTGGGCACCTCTGCCGGTGAGGAGTAGGCGTGCGCGGGAGCCGCCGAGGGGGCGAGCAGTGCTGCGGTCAGGCCGGCAGCTGTCAGGGTGGAGAAAGCACGACGACGGCGCACGCCCATTGACCACTCTCCTCTACGTCTCGGCGCGGGGCTTCGGCACGGCCGAGGACAGTGTAGGGCTCGTTTCCTGGTGGGGCGTTCAGGATCCGTTGGTGCTGGACGGGTCACGCACTTGGGACCGCGGAGCGGCCTCCCGGTCGCCTGCCTCCGGATCCACGCGGTTCCGAGGGAGGCGAGCTCAGAGGGCGGCGAGGACCTCGGGTGAGAGGTTGTACATCCGCAGTTTGGCCCAGGCGCGGATCTGGCCATCGCTCATGCTGCGGATGATCTCCGCCTCCGCCTGCGGGCCGCCCTCAATCTGGGTGCCGCCGGCCGGCAGCGAGCTGGAGAGCGGGCCCCCGTGCAGGGGCACATCCACCACGCTGAGCGCTGCCGCGGTCAGTGAGATCACCTGGGACCGGTCGATCAGGCCCAGCCCCTCCAGCAGCGCCTTGGTT